>DBBQ01000023.1:42655-105514 GCA_002292265.1 Flavobacteriaceae bacterium UBA980
TCCTTCAAAGTTTCTGTTTGAGGTACTCACCGCATATTTCCCAGCGGGAATTTTGTCGTCGTTCATCGCCAAACAAGCAGAACAGCCTGGCTCACGGAGTTCAAATTCGGCGGCTTCAAAAATCTCTAGGAGACCTTCTTCTTTGATTGCCTTTAGCACGTTATGCGATCCAGGTACCAGCCACGCTGTAACATTGGCAGCGCGTTTGTGACCTTTCACAATTTGAGCAAAAGCTCTAAAATCTTCGATTCGACCGTTGGTACAACTTCCTATAAAAACATAGTCAATCGGCTTACCGATCATGCTATCTCCTTCTCGGTAACCCATGTAGTCAAGCGACTTAGAATAGGTAGTTGCACTTCCCTGTATTTCTTTCGCTTTTGGGATGGCTTTGGTAATGCTCATTCCCATTCCAGGGTTGGTACCAAAAGTAATCATCGGATCAATTTCAGAACCGTCAAAAGTAAATTCTTTATCAAAAGCAGCACCTTCATCGGTATGGAGAGTGGTCCAATACTCCATGGCTTTGTCCCAAGCTGCGTCTTTAGGTGTAAACTCGCGGTCTTTGATGTAGGTAAAGGTTTTTTCGTCGGGTGCGATCATACCCCCACGTGCACCCATTTCGATACTTAAGTTACAAACAGTCATCCGACCTTCCATACTCAATTCGCGAAAGACTTCGCCTGCATATTCTACAAAATATCCTGTAGCTCCCGAAGTGGTCAATTGGGAGATAATAAACAGCGCCACATCTTTGGGCGTTACACCGTGATTGAGTTTACCATCAATGGTAATTCTCATTTTCTTGGGTTTGGGTTGCATGATGCATTGCGTTGCAAGGACCATTTCCACTTCCGAGGTTCCAATACCAAAGGCAATAGCTCCAAAAGCCCCGTGGGTTGAAGTGTGGGAGTCACCACAAACGATGGTTGCTCCCGGCTGGGTAATCCCATATTCCGGGCCGACCACATGTACAATTCCGTTTTTTTTATGCCCCAATCCCCAATACGAGATTCCGTGTGCTGCAGCATTTTCTTCCAGTGCTTTCAATTGATTCCGCGATAGGGGATCCGCTACAGGAAGATGCTGATTCAGGGTAGGAGTGTTGTGGTCTGCCGTAGCAAAGTTTTTTTCTGGGTGAAGTACCGGAAGTTTTCTGTTTTTTAATCCGAGAAAAGCCACGGGGCTTGTTACCTCGTGAATCATATGACGGTCGATGAAAAGAACGTCAGGTCCTTCTTTAATGCTTCTTACCACATGTGAATCCCATACTTTGTCAAATAGGGTTTTTTTCATTTCAATGCGCGTTTAAATTAAATTTTACTGGCTTCAATTATTTTTGGGAGATCTTCATCTCCAATCTCTTTTTGTTGATCGGCAACGACCAAAAACTGTTGGTATACCTTGTCTAGTTGTAATTTATCCAATTCATACCCTATGTTTTTAGCACGATAGGCCAGTGCGGCTCTTCCGCTTCGTGCGGTAAGGATGATGGAAGATTCGGTTACACCGACATCAGTGGGGTTGATAATTTCGTAGGTTTCTCGCTTTTTGATCACTCCGTCTTGATGAATGCCTGAAGAATGCGCAAAGGCATTGGCTCCTACAATAGCTTTATTCGGCTGGACAGGCATCGCCATACTTTCAGAAACCAATTGGCTAATGCCGAACAATTGTTGGGACTGAATTCGGGTATCAAGGTTTAGGGTGGGGTGTTGACGTAAAATCATAACTACTTCTTCCAAGGAAGTATTTCCGGCTCGTTCTCCAATTCCATTAATGGTACACTCAATTTGACGTGCGCCGTGTTGCACCCCAGCGATAGAATTTGCAGTAGCGAGACCCAAGTCATTATGACAATGACAGGAAAGGGTAGCTTTGTGAATACCTGTCACATTTTCTTTTAGATACTTCATTTTCGCACCGTATTCATAGGGAAGGCAATAACCTGTGGTATCTGGAATATTTAGGACGGTAGCCCCCGCTTTGATGACAGCTTCACAAACTTTAGAAAGGAATTCATTGTCTGTTCTACCTGCATCTTCTGCGTAGAACTCCACATCTTCCACAAAGCTCTTGGCATAGGTTACAGCAGCGATTGCACGTTCTAGAATTTGCTCTGGGGTAGCGTTAAATTTAAAACGCATATGACTTTCCGAAGTTCCAATCCCCGTATGAATACGCGCTCTTTTTGCTGTTTTTAAGGCCTCAGCGGCTACCTCAATGTCTTTTTTAACGGCTCGAGTCAAGCCACACACTCGGGCATTTTTCACGAGCTTGGAAATATCTTCAACAGCTTTAAAATCTCCTGGACTAGAAATCGGGAAACCTGCTTCTAAAACATCCACCCCCAGTTGGTCTAACTGCTCTGCAATGGTTAACTTTGTCACAGCGTCTAATTTACAACCTGGAACTTGTTCTCCATCACGTAAGGTGGTGTCAAATATTTCAACGTATTCCATAAACTTCTAAGTCAGTGTGAATAGCTATTCAAGATACTAAAGTATGTTTTTGGATTTACTAAAATAAAAATAGCTATTTTTGTATTACAACATTCGAAAGGAATAACTGATATCTAACCTACTAATTATTAGTAATTTGCATCAAAAAGGATTACAATGACAAATGAGCAGAAAGATAATTTATTTGTCCTGATTAAGTCGCTGACAAAATCAGAAAAAAGACAATTTACGCTCTATGTCGGACGGATGGATTCCAATGAAAATTCAAAGTTTTTAAGCCTGTTTCAGCTTTTGGACAAAATGAAACGCTACGACGAAAAAATCATTTTGAAAAAAGGCATCGTTACCAAACAACAGTTGTCCAACCTCAAAGCACATTTATACAAGCAGATTTTAATCAGCCTGCGCATGAATCCCATGCATAAAAATATCCGAATTCAGATTCGAGAACAACTAGATTTTGCCACCATTCTATACCAAAAAGGCTTGTACAAACAGAGTTTAAAAGTGTTGGAAAAAGTAAAGTTATTGGCCTTAAAACACGAGGAAAAGTACGTGGCTTATGACATTGTAGAACTGGAAAAAGTCATTGAATCCCAATACATTACTCGAAGTTTGAGCAACCGAACAGACACCTTGATCACCGAAGCTGAAGCTTTGCGAAATCAAAACAATTTGGCAACTCAACTCTCTAACCTGTCTTTGCAATTGTACGAACGTTTGATCAAAGCAGGCTATGCCAAGAGCGATCAGGAGTTTCGTGAAATCACCCAATTCTTTTATGAAAAATTACCTAAAATCGATTACGATGGTCTCGGTTTTAGAGAAAAGTTGTGGTACTACAAAGCCCATGTTTGGTATAGCTTTTTGACCCAAGACTTTTTGTCCACCTACCGCTATGCATCCAAATGGGTAGAAATGTTCGAAGAGTCTCCTGCCATGATCAGTATTCATCCCGTTTTTTACCTCAAAGGGAATAACTACCTAATGGAAAGTTTGGCCTTGATTAAATATCCTTCAAAATTTAAAGAGACACTGAAGCAGTTGGGCTACTGGACCCAACATGCAAGTTTTCCCAAAAACGACAACCTCAAAGCTTTGCGTTTTCAGTTTTATTACAGCAACCAACTGAATGTCCATTTTTTGGAAGGGAGTTTTGAAGAAGGATTGATTTTAATTCCGGAAATAAAAAAGGGAATAAGAGACTACAGCAATCAAATTGACCCACATCACATCATGATGTTCTACTACAAAATGGCTTGTATCTATTTTGGGGCTGAAGATTATGAAAACTGTATTGTTTTTCTCGATAAAATCATCAGCAACAAAAGCCTAAAAATGCGAGAAGATCTGCTTTGTTTTTCAAGGGTGCTGAATATTTTTGCTCATTATGAGGCGGGCTTTGATTACCATCTGGAGTCCCACCTTCGCGAGACCTATAAGTTTTTGATCAAAATGAATGACCTTCATGAGGTACAAAAAGCCATGATTCGTTTTGTTCGCGGGCTGGGCGACATTTACCCGCATGAACTCAAAACAGCCTTTGAGGCTCTCTACAAAGAACTACAGCAATACGAAAACGATCCCTATGAACGTCGTTCTTTTTTGTATTTGGACATTCTTTCGTGGTTGGAAAGCAAAATAAAAAATGTGCCTATTGCTAAGGTAATTCGCGATAAAGCCGCTACTCTGAATCGGAAAGAACGCTCTTCCATAGTCCCACTTTCTCCGGATCTGAAGTGAACAAAAGCGTTTCTTTAGTCACAGGATGCTGAAGGGTAAGTGTGCGCGCATGTAGGCTAATCGTTCCGTCCTTATTGCTCCGTGGCGCTCCGTACTTCAGGTCGCCCTGAATGGGAAAACCCAAGCTGGCTAGTTGTGCACGGATTTGATGGTGACGTCCAGTTTCCAATTCGATTTCCAACAAACAGTACCGATCAAAATCGCGAATCCGTTTGAAGTGAAGACGGGCTTCTTTGCTATTGGGTACTTTGTTTTTATGGGCTTTGGACTTATTTTGTTGGGTGTTTCGTGTCATCCAGTGGGTTAAAGTGCCACTGGTCTCGGGAAATTGTTTATCGACTAAAGCCAAATAGGTTTTTTTGGGAATTCGGGATTGAAACTGTTGGTTCAAGCGACGTAAGGCTTTTGAGGTTTTTGCAAAAACGAGCACCCCACTGGTAGGTCGGTCCAAGCGATGTACTACCCCCAAAAATACCGCTCCAGGTTTTAGGTATTTTTTTTTAAGATAAGTTTTGACAAAATCGGCTAGGGTAGGGTCTCCTGTTCGATCCCCCTGAACCAGTTCTCCAGCACTCTTGTGAATGACAAGCAGGTGGTTGTCCTCAAAAAGGATGCGCTCCTTTACTTCCAAGAGTTAGTATTGTTCTTTTTCGTTTGGGAAATCTTGCGACTTGACGTCCTCAGTATATTGAGCGATAGCCTTGTGTATGACTTTGTCTAGATCGGCATACCGTCGTAAAAAACGGGGACTGAATTCTTTGTTCATCCCCAACATATCGTGCAGAACCAGAACTTGCCCGTCCACCGAGCCCCCGGCACCAATTCCGATGATGGGAATACTGACAGACTCCGTGGCTTGTTTTGCGAGAGTAGCGGGAATTTTTTCTAATACAATTCCAAAGCAGCCCAGCTTTTCAAGCATTTTGGTATCCTCTAGAAGCTGTTCGGCTTCCTGCTCTTCTTTAGCCCGAACAGTGTAGGTTCCAAATTTATAAATGGATTGCGGGGTAAGTCCCAAATGACCCAAAACAGGAATTCCTGCTTGAATAATTCGTTCAATCGATTCTTTGGCTTGTGCTCCCCCTTCGAGCTTTACAGCGTGTGCCCCAGATTCTTTCATAATTCGTATCGCAGAGCGAAGCGCTTCTTTGGAATCCGACTGATACGTCCCAAAAGGTAAATCTACGACGATAAGAGCTCGGTTGGCCGCCCGCACGACACTACTGGCGTGGTAAATCATTTGATCCAAAGTAATGGGAAGTGTGGTTTCATGTCCCGCCATAACATTGGAGGCAGAATCACCCACTAAGATCAGGTCGATTCCCGCCGCATCTACTAGTCCAGCAAAGGTGTAGTCATACGCGGTAAGCATGGCAATCTTTTCCCCATTGGATTTCATTTCTTGTAAAGACCTAGTCGTGACACGACTGTACGTAGCTGCTGCCATAATTTTTGTATTGGGTAAAAATACTATTGTTTTGCTAAATGCCTTGGTACGAAGATTAAAAATCTGGTTTTTTAAACAAACTGTCATGCTGTCAGTTTTACCAATATGGCATAATGCTTGTCAATTATAGGGAAATTTAAATTGAAATCATGAGTAAAATAATTGGAATCGATTTAGGAACTACAAATTCATGCGTCTCTGTAATGGAGGGTAATGAACCCGTTGTTATTCCAAATGCCGAAGGAAAACGAACCACCCCTTCTGTCATCGCCTTTGTAGAAGGTGGAGAGATAAAAGTAGGGGACCCTGCCAAGCGTCAAGCCGTTACGAACCCGACCAAAACCATCGCTTCGATCAAGCGTTTTATGGGAAACAAGTTTTCCGAGTCCAGTAACGATGTAAAAACCGTGGCTTATAAAGTAGTCAAAGGCGATAACGATACGCCCCGTGTAGATATTGATGGGCGTTTGTACAGTCCCCAAGAACTTTCTGCCATGACTTTACAAAAAATGAAAAAAACGGCGGAAGACTATTTGGGTCAAGATGTGACCGAAGCGGTAATTACGGTTCCTGCCTATTTTAACGACTCCCAACGTCAAGCGACGAAAGAAGCGGGAGAAATTGCTGGATTGAAAGTACAACGAATTATTAACGAACCTACTGCTGCTGCCCTGGCTTATGGTTTAGACAAAGGTGGTTCCGATAAAAAAATTGCAGTTTACGACTTAGGAGGAGGAACTTTTGACATTTCGATTCTCGAGTTGGGCGATGGTGTTTTTGAAGTACTATCCACCAACGGAGATACCCACCTAGGAGGAGATGATTTTGACCAAGTGATTATTGACTTTTTGGCTGAAACCTTCCAAAAACAGGAGTCGATTGATTTGCGTAAAGATCCCATGGCCTTACAACGACTCAAAGAAGCCGCTGAAAAAGCCAAAATAGAATTGTCCTCCTCTACCCAAACGGAGATTAATTTGCCTTACGTCACCGCAACAGATTCTGGTCCCAAACACTTGGTAACCAGTCTAACTCGAGCCAATTTTGTAAAATTAGCTGATGATTTAGTCAAACGTTCCATGACGCCTGTCAAAAAAGCATTGGACGATGCAGGACTTTCAACAAATGAAATCGATGAGGTGATTCTCGTAGGAGGATCCACTCGGATTCCAGTCATCCAAGAAGAAGTAGAAAAGTTTTTTGGCAAAAAGCCATCCAAAGGAGTAAACCCAGATGAGGTAGTGGCCGTTGGTGCGGCGATCCAAGGAGGAGTTTTAACAGGAGATGTAAAAGATGTTTTACTCTTAGATGTTACCCCACTTTCCCTGGGTATTGAAACTATGGGAGGAGTGATGACTAAACTGATCGAGTCCAACACGACGATCCCAACCAAAAAGTCTCAGGTCTTTTCTACCGCGGCAGATAACCAGCCTTCGGTGGAGATTCACGTACTTCAAGGCGAGCGTTCTATGGCGACAGACAACAAAACCATTGGACGTTTTCACCTAGATGGCATTCCACCAGCGCAACGGGGTACGCCACAAATCGAAGTGACTTTTGATATCGATGCCAACGGAATCATCAAAGTAAGTGCTTTGGACAAAGCGACCAACAAATCGCAAGACATTCGTATTGAAGCCTCTTCTGGACTGACCGAGGAAGAAATTGAGAAAATGAAAAAGGAAGCAGAAGCAAATGCGGATGCAGATAAAAAAGTCAAAGAAGAAGCGGAAAAGCTAAACAGTGCGGATCAGATGATTTTCCAAACCGAAAAACAACTGAAGGAATTCGGAGAAAAACTTTCTGAGGAGAAAAAAGCACCGATTGAAACGGCTTTAGCAGAATTGAAAAAAGCACATGAGTCCAAAAATTTAGAAGCAATTGACAAAGCGCTAGAAACGATCAACGAAGCATGGAAAAATGCCTCCGAAGAAATGTACAAAGCCCAAGCCGAAGCCGGAGGAGCCGCTGCAGGAGAGGCTCCACCCCAACCTGACGCCCAAGCGAAAGAGGGTGACGATGTACAAGATGTGGACTTTGAAGAAGTAAAAGAATAACCCTTTATTTCTTTTGATATAAAAAAGCCCTCTGGTTTCCAGAGGGCTTTTTTTTTAAAACAGGTTTACAACTTCCTGTTTTGTAGTAAAATTCCTACAAAGTAAATTTGTTCTTTTCGTATTTGAATAATTTCTAATGTACTCATTTTCAGTGTTTAAAAGTATAATTAAAGATTCTAAGCCCTAAACTTAGGTTTTTTCTAACTTTCCACACAATTAACCAAATCTACAAACCATGCATACGACCTACACGCCACCTTTCGGTGTTTTGAAGGCCCCTAAAAAAAAAGGGCGTTTTAAATCCTTTTCCTTTTACTGAAGTAAACTTTACAAAACCTCCATGGGGTAGTTCTCTTTGGAGAAATGCTCAATAAACCCATTTAACCCCCAATTAAACAATACACTTCATGAAACAATTTTACCTACCTCTCGTTTTATTTTTTTCCCTTTTGATTTCCCAGTTCAGTTGGAGTCAAGTCAAAGTGGGTGACAACCCCACCCAAATCTCACCCTTTACCGTTTTTGAAATGGAAAGTACAGATAAGGGATTTTTACCCCCTCGTTTGACGACCATTCAACGAAATGGTATTGACAAACAAACCGCTCCGTTAGGATTGATGATTTACAATTTGGATCGCAATGAAGTACAGTATTTAAATGAAGAAATTTCAATAGATGCCACTGAAAAAGACTAGTGGTACGTGATTGGGAAAGTGCTACTAGTGGGGCTTCGCTAACCCGGCCCGACGCTCCAGAAGCGACACTGAACTTTGGCCACTGAGCCCGTCGAAGTGTCCTTCCTCTATAAAAGAATAAGGAATTGTCCACGGTCATTTCGACTTGGTTCAATGACCTTCAGGAAATCAGTGTTAAAAAAAGAAGTAGGTCTGTCACAACAAAGGATGATCTTCACAACAGCTTTTCTTATTTTAGCAAAAAAAAGAGACATGGAAAAGGAGCAGGTTTTAGCACTGACCAATGGGATTTGTAAAAACACCTTAATGGAGACCTTGGAGATCGAATATACGGATGTGGGTGAAGATTTTTTACAAGCTAGGATGCCCGTAACTCCGAAGGTCCATCAACCCGATGGAGTATTGCACGGAGGGGCCACTGCAGCCTTGGCAGAAAGTGTGGGAAGCGCTGCTGTTTTTGTTTTAAACAAAGATCCCAATGCCCAAGTTCGTGGAATCGAAATCACCGCCAATCATCTAAAAAGTATCGCAGCGGGCTTTGTCTATGCTACTGCCCGTCCACAACACCAAGGAAAAAGTATTCAATTGTGGGAAATCCGTGTAGAAGACGAAGCGGGAAATCTGATTTCGCTTTGCAAGCTTACCACCTACAGCCGTAAAAAATCGTAAATGGAACCACCGCTTGCGCTCCAAACCCAATTGGAACAACTTTGGCTAGAGCAAAAACCTTTTGTAGCCTTTTGTCCACCTCACTCAACCGAAGTACAACTTTACTTTCAAGAGGACAACACCTTACATACCTCAATGAGGTTAAATGACTCGGGTTTTGCCCTGGCACCATTTGATCCCGAAACCTCCACTTTTTTTATTCCCAATACGCTCCAAAAGAGTTTTCCAATCCCTAAAGCGCAACAGCAGTTTCCTTCAGAAATCCCACTCGAAGAAACCCAACAGGAAAAAACGGCTTTTGTTCAATTGGTCCAAAAGGCAGTGCATACCATTTCTTCAGGAAGCTTTAAAAAACTGGTCGTTTCTCGTAAAATAGAACACCGAACGAGCAAAAGTCCTGTCGTCGTATTTATGGATTTACTCGGAGCTTATAATGAGGCCATGGTCTATTTGTGGAGCCATCCGAGGGGTGGCTGTTGGCTGGGTGCGAGTCCCGAAAAGTTTTTAAAGAAGACTGGGAAAGGAGTACAAACCGAAGCTTTGGCGGGAACCCAACAACATCAGTCCACTGAAGCGGTGGTTTGGAAACAAAAAGAAATCGAGGAGCAGCAACTCGTAGTGGAACAAATACGCGAGGATCTGGAGCCCTTTTTTACTAGGGGGGAAATAAAAGAACATTCCCCGCGCACTATTCGAGCGGGAAATCTAGTCCACAGGAGTAGTTTGTTTGAATTGCCCACATCTCAGCAGCCGTTGTACCTTTTGGCAAAGGCATTACATCCTACACCAGCTGTAGGAGGGATTCCAAAGGTAAAAGCCGTAGAATTTATTAAAAAAGAGGAAGGTTACGACCGTTCTTTTTACACAGGATATTTTGGTCCTGTGAGTAAAAACGAAGCACATCTTTTTGTCAATTTGCGTTGTGCCTCCTACGAAGCGGGAATATTTTGTTTGTATGTAGGGGCTGGAATTACCGTAGAAAGCCAGCCTGAAAAGGAATGGGAGGAAACCCAACGAAAAGCACTAACCATCGCAAAAGTCTTATAAAGTCTTTCGTTTATGCCTTTGGGTTTTGTACTTTTGGACCTTGGAAGTTGATTCTTGAAGCATGAGTACATATCCCACGATTCCCCTTGCCCAAACGGTTGTTCGCCTGTGCGAAGCTGCTGGTATCGAACGGATTGTGATTTGCGCAGGTTCCCGAAATGCTCCTCTTACAAACGGCTTTGTTTCCTTGCCTTTTTTTAAAACCTACAGTATTGTCGATGAACGTGCTGCCGCTTTTTTTGCACTAGGCATGGCGCAACAACTTCAAAAGCCTGTAGCTCTGGTTTGCACTTCCGGTTCTGCGTTACTCAATTTTTATCCTGCCGTAGCCGAAGCCTATTACAGTGATCTTCCACTGGTCATTCTCTCTGCAGATCGTATGCCCCACCGTATTGACATTGGCGATGGACAAACCATCCGCCAAACCGGAGTTTTTGAACCGCATCTCGAAACGACAGCGGTGTTAAAACCCGACGTAATTCACGCCACGGAAACCCTACTGGAGAATCCCATGCAAACACTCCTACCTCCTCTGGCAACTCCAAAAGTGGTAAAAGAAATTCAAAAGGAGCATCAAAAGCACAACGAAAAAGAGATTGTACGCGTATTGGAAACTGCTCTTCAGCAGAGTGGTCCGGGACATATAAACCTTCCACTGGAAGAACCGCTTTATGACACGACTTCTGAAAAAATTCCTCTGCCGGGAGTGAAAACGGACAAAGCAATACCCCAAATTGAGGAATCTAAATTAGGGCCTCACTCCGAACGTTGGCAGAGGTGTGCTAAAAAATGGGTTATTGTTGGGGTCTTGTCTCCACACAGTATCGAACAAAAGTGGGTGGAGGCTTTGTGTGAGGACCCTTCTGTTGTTGTTTTTACGGAAACCACCTCCAATCTGAGCCATCCCAATGCAATCTACTCCATCGATACACTTATGGCTCCGCTAGAGCAAGTGGATGAAAAATGGCGGGCTGCACTCCAGCCTGAAATCCTTTTGACCTTCGGCGGGATGGTAGTTTCCAAAAAGATCAAAGCTTTTTTGAGAAAATATCGCCCCCAGCAGCATTGGCATGTGGATGTGAAAAAGGCGTACAATACTTACTACTGCCTAACAGAACACCTTAAAACGACGCCTCAACACTTTATTAAAACGTTGTATTCGGGACAAAAAAAGAGTGTGAGTGATTTTCAAACTTTCGTTCGCAAACCCTATACTCAGTTTCAGGGTTCTGGAGAAGAATACCTCAAAAAAGTAGATTTTTCAGACCTCAAAGTCTTTGAGCTTCTAGCTGCTAAGTGGCCATCGGGTTACCCGTTGCAATTGGCAAACAGTTCCTCGATTCGGTATGCGCAACTCTTTTCATGGCCTTCAGGAACTCCTGTTTTTTGTAATCGGGGGACTAGTGGAATAGATGGAAGCACCGCTACCGCAGTGGGCGCTGCACAGCTTAGCGAAAAGCCTACGGTGCTGATTACTGGTGATTTGAGTTTCTTCTACGACATCAACGGATTATGGAACAATTACATTCCGAAAAACTTTAAAATTATACTCATCAATAATGGGGGAGGAGGCATCTTTAGAATCTTACCTGGTGAAAAAGACAGCGCGAAATACGACACCTATTTTGAGACCATACACCAACGCGATGCTCGGTATGTGGCCAAGGCATTTGGATGTAAATATAGAAAAGCGACTTCCTTGGGCGCTTTAAAAATAAAGTTGCCGCGCTTTTTTAAGTCAAATACGGCCCCACAAATTTTAGAAATCCAAACCCCACGAAAACTAAATGATACGGTTTTACTGGATTATTTTAAAACAATGGCTTCAAAATCTATATTTTCGTAAAAAAAAGCAATATATGAGAACATGGGAATCTTTAGGAGACTACAGCGACATCCTATTTGAGTTATGCGAAGGAGTTGCCAAAATTACGATCAATCGACCTGAAGTTTACAATGCTTTCCGACCAGAAACCAACATTCAAATGTTGGAGGCGATGGAAGTATGTCGTGAACGCAACGATATCGATGTGGTGGTTTTTACGGGTATTGGCGATAAGGCCTTTTGTAGTGGAGGTGATCAAAATGTAAAAGGGGTAGGCGGATATGTTGGAGAAGACGGAATACCTCGACTCAACGTTTTGGATTTGCACAAGCGTATCCGAGAACTGCCTAAACCCGTCATAGCGATGGTCAACGGGTATGCCATAGGTGGGGGCCATGTCCTTCACGTGGTTTGCGATTTGACAATAGCCAGTGACAATGCCATTTTTGGTCAAACGGGTCCTAAAGTAGGAAGTTTTGACGGAGGCTTTGGTTCTTCCTATTTAGCGCGTCATGTGGGTCAAAAGAAAGCCCGTGAGATTTGGTTTCTCTGTCAGCAGTATAGTGCCCAAGAAGCACTGGAAATGGGATTGATTAATAAAGTAGTTCCCTTGAACCAGTTGGAACACACGGTTATGGAATGGTGCAGCATCATGCAGCAACGCAGTCCGCTGGCACTACGAATGATCAAACGTTCTTTAAATGCCGAGCTAGACGGCCAGCACGGGTTGATGCAACTGGCAGGAGACGCTACCTTGATGTATTATTTAATGGAGGAAGCCCAGGAGGGGAAAAAAGCCTTTTTAGAAAAACGCCCTCCTAATTTTAAAAAATATCCAAAGTTCCCGTAATCTATGCTGAATCAAACCCAGGTATGGATTCGCGCCGCTCGCCTACGTACACTACCGCTCTCGGTTTCTGGAATTATTGTAGGAAATGCACTTTGCTTGTCTGACTTGAATTTTTCTTGGATTCTTTTTGTCTTGTTGCTACTCACTGCGATAAGTTTTCAGATTATTTCGAACCTCGCAAACGATTATGGAGATGGTGTCAAAGGGACGGATAACGAGCAACGGGTTGGGCCCGAACGGGTTTTTCAGGCAGGGCTTCTGAGCAGGAGAGCATTAAAAAAAGGAATTGTCGTGAGCGCCACGGTGGCTTTAGTTCTAGCATTGGGAGCGATCTTTTATGCCTTTGGGACTACTTCTTGGATATACGTTTTGATTTTTTTGGGCTTGAGTGTGTTGAGTGTTTGGGCAGCCATAACCTACACTGTAGGAGAAGGAGCTTACGGGTATAGAGGTTGGGGTGATTTTTTTGTATTGCTCTTTTTTGGAGGCTTGAGTGTAATGGGATCTTATTTTGTCCAACTCAAAACGATAAATACCATGTCGTTCCTATTGGCCTTAGTGATTGGTCTTTTATCGGTAGGAGTACTCAACCTAAATAATATGCGCGATCAAATAAATGACGCTGCAGTAGGTAAACGAACACTTGCGGTACTTTTGGGAGATAAAGCAAAGGCGTACCATCTATTTCTAATCGGTGGAGCATTAGCCGTACTTTTTGGAGTGTTTTTTTATACCCAATTCAGATTTTATTGGTTACCCTTATTAGTAGCCTTTCCTTTGATGATTCACCTTAGAGTGGTTTTAAAAAATAAAATATCTACAGACTTAGATCCGGAATTGAAAAAGTTAGCGGGGACCACTTTTTTACTGTCTTTACTCATTTTTATTACCTTATGCTTGGGCTGATGGAAGCACGCTATTTTAAACATTCACTTCAATTCAAACGTCCCAGTGGAACCTCTCGAGGTATTCTGACGACCAAAGACAGTTGGTTCCTTATATTATCCCAGGACGGAAAACGGGGCGTAGGGGAATGTAGTCTGTTGTCGGGTCTCAGTCATGACGATACTCCCGATTTTGAAAAGCAATTAGCAGCCTTGTGTACTGCCCTCAACGAACAGGTTTCTCTTCCAGATCTTCAGCAGTGGCCCGCCCTACGAATGGGTTATGAGACGGCCTTACTTGATTTAGCAGCAGATCGTCCTTTTGAATTATTTCCTTCCGTTTTTACTAGTGGTTCAGATTCCGTCCCCATCAACGGTTTGGTGTGGATGGGTTCTTTTGACGATATGAGTCAGCAAATCAAAACGCTTCTTGAAAAAGGGTTTGATTGCATCAAGCTCAAAATCGGAGCGATTCATTTTGAAGAAGAACTAAAACTGCTGGCTCAAATACGAAAAGAGTTTAACGCCTCAGAAGTTATCATCCGGGTAGATGCCAACGGTGCTTTTTCTCCTGTAAACGCCTTGGAACAGTTAAAACGTCTTAACGATTATGAGTTGCACTCCATTGAACAGCCACTTGCTGTAAACCAATGGGAAGCCCTGAATGACCTCTGTGAAAAAAGTCCACTTCCAATTGCTCTCGATGAAGAATTAATTGGGCGGTTTACTGAAAAGGAGTGTTTAACTTTATTACAGACGATTCAACCTGCCTATATCATTTTAAAACCTAGTCTGCTCGGAGGTTTTCAAGCTTCTGAACAATGGATTAAGTGGGCAGAAAGTCAAAAAATTGGTTGGTGGGTAACCAGTGCCTTAGAAAGTAATGTAGGGCTTAACGCCATTGCACAATGGACTTACACCCAAAAGTATTTAGGACATCAAGGGTTGGGGACGGGATCCCTTTTTACCAACAACATTGACAGTCCTTTGGTAATAAAAAAGGGTTGTTTGTGGGTTGATAATTTAATACCTTGGAGTCAAATAAACTGATATGTTTTTGAACCAGGCTTTGTATATTAAAAACCCTTTTTGGATGTATTTGCTCGGTTCTTTTGTCGTCATTGTTTTTACAGTGATTGGTCAGTTTCCCATCATGTTTTTTATGACTGGAGAAAGTCTTGCCACCGCAAGTGGAGACCCGATGGTTGCTTTGAGAAATTTAGATAAAAATTTACAGCTCCTTTTGCTGCTAATTCCCTTTGTGGTTGGATTTTTAGGTTTGATTTTGGTTGTCAAAAAATTGCACGAACGCACTTTAAAAAGTATTTCAACGGCACGAGAACGCATCGACTGGAAACGGGTGTTGTTTGCTTTTGTCTTGTGGGGTGGTGTTACTGTTATGCTGGTGTTTGCAGACTATTTCTTACACCCTGAAGACCATCAATGGAATTTTGAGCCTACATCTTTTGCACTGCTTTTTCTTATTGCAGTAGCCTTAATTCCAATTCAAACAAGCTTAGAAGAATATATTTTCAGAGGGTATTTGATGCAGGGTTTTGCCTCATATTCCAAAAGCCGATGGGTCGCTTTGCTAATGACTTCTCTAATCTTTGGAATCTTACATGTTTTTAATCCCGAGGTAGAGAAATTGGGTTATGGGATCCTTGTTTATTATATAGGAACGGGACTCTTTTTAGGGATTTTAACGTTGATGGACCAAGGGATTGAGCTGGCCTTAGGATTCCATGCTGCGAATAATTTATTTACAGCGCTATTGGTAACCTCTTCTTGGACAGCATTTCAAACAGAATCTCTGTTGATTGATATCTCAACCCCTTCCCTAGGAGCGGAATTGATCATTTCATTGTTTATTTTTTATCCACTATTTCTATGGATTATGTCCAAAAAGTACCATTGGACAGCATGGAAAGAAAAACTTATTTTTCAACTTTAATATGCAAACTCCGCACTACACTAAAATTCACAACCAATTTTTACTCAATGGATGCTATTACGATCAGACCACTTTAAAAAAAGTCGCCTATAATTTCATAAAAGAAGGGGATCAATACGAACATTTTTTTGGAGATTTTCTGTTGGATTGGCTGGATCAGTCGGATTCTATTTATTTGGAGAGTTCTGGGACAACAGCACAGCCTAAAAAGTTATTGTTTAAAAAGCAATCTTTAGTCCATAGCGCCATTGCTACGGGTGATTTTTTTGGAGTCAGTGTAGGCGATCGCGCGTTACATTGTCTGCCTGTCAATTTTATTGCTGGGAAAATGATGTTGATTCGCGCCATGATTTTAGGCTTGGAGATCGATTTGATTTCCCCTTCCAAAACCCCTTTTCACAAAAATGAAAAGTCGTATGATTTTGTTGCTATGACTCCCATGCAGGCCTTTCGTTCCTTATCTGAATTAGGGCGTATCAAAAAACTGATTATTGGGGGCGCCTATGTTTCCTCGGCCCTTCAAAACGCATTACTTAAAGCTCAAGTAAATGCTTATGAAACATACGGAATGATGGAAACCTTGTCACATATAGCTGTACGGACTTTGGAAGATCCTGCTTCCGAATTTAAATGTTTGCCCAGTGTTACGGTGCGTCAAGATGAGCGCAACTGTCTGATTGTTGACGCTCCTAAGTTGGACGTACACAATTTGGTAACCAATGACGAGGTAGAACTTTTTAGTCCCACACATTTTCGTTTGATTGGACGTGTGGATCACGTGATCAATTCTGGAGGGGTTAAATTGCATCCGGAACAGATTGAAAGAAAACTCTCAGAACACTTGGCGTTTCACTTTTTTATCGACCGTATTTCTGATCCTGTTTTAGGAGAAAAAGTAGTTTTGGTGGTCAAAGATGATCCCGAAATCCGTCTTGAAAAGTTGTACAAACAGATCGATAAATGTACAAACCTAACGAATTACGAAACCCCCAAAGCGATCGTTTGCTTTAAAGAATTTATTCAGACCTACAGCGGAAAAATAAAACGTGCAGCAACCATGGCGCAAAAGCCCCATCGTGTTTTAGACTTGTAGGACGCCCATATTAAACTTTTCAGAAGCGGGAGCCTGATTTGCTATGTCAATGCCCATACTGATCCAAGAACGGGTTTCTACAGGGTCTATTACCGCATCTACCCAGAGGTGGGAAGCAGCATACAGTATATCGGTCTTTTCTTGGTATTCTTTTTGAATTTTTTCTTTCAGTGCAGCTTCTTTTTTTGCATCTACTTTGACCCCTTCTTTTTTTGCAGCGGACTTTTCGATTTGTAATAATACGTCAGCGGCCTGATTCCCTCCCATTACAGCCATTTTTGCTGTGGGCCACGCCAACATCAAACAGGGGTCAAAGGCTTTTCCGCACATGGCATAATTTCCTGCTCCAAAAGAATTCCCTACCACTACTGTAAATTTGGGGACTACCGAATTGGCAACTGCATTGACCATCTTTGCTCCATCTTTGATGATGCCTCCGTGTTCTGCTTTGCTGCCTACCATAAAACCCGTGACGTCTTGTAAAAATACCAAGGGGATGTTCCGTTGATTGCAATTGGCGATAAAACGTGTTGCTTTATCTGCGGCATCCCCATAGATCACCCCGCCAAATTGCATTTCACCTGTTTTGCTTTTAACTACTTTTCGTTGGTTTGCCACTATCCCAACCGACCAACCGTCAATTTTTGCATAGGTGGTGATTAAAGTTTGGCCGTATTCCTTTTTGTATTCATCCATAGAATCAGCATCGACCAAGCGGTCGATCAATTCATAGGAATCGTAAGGTTGGTTACTTTTTTTAGGGATTACGGTATAAATTGAGTCGGGGTCTCCAATTGGATTTTTTGCAAGCGTACGTTGAAAACCTGCACTATTGGGAATACCTATTTTTTCAACTAAACTGCGGATTTTATCTAAGGCTTCTCGATCGTTTTTTACTTTGTAATCGGTTACTCCGCTAATACCGCTGTGGGTGTCTGCTCCCCCTAAGAATTCGTTATCTACTTCTTCTCCAATGGCGGCTTTCACCAAATAGCTACCAGCCAAAAAGATACTTCCTGTTTTTTCAACAATTAGCGCCTCGTCAGACATGATGGGGAGGTAGGCGCCACCGGCCACACAACTTCCCATTACTGCAGCAATTTGTACAATACCCCTACTACTCATTTTGGCGTTATTTCTGAAAATTCTACCAAAATTTTCTTTATCGGCAAAGATTTCGTCTTGCAAAGGGAGAAAAATCCCAGCACTATCTACCAAGTAGATGATTGGGATTCGGTTTTCCATTGCGATTTCCTGTGCGCGTAGGTTCTTTTTTGCTGTCATGGGAAACCAAGCCCCAGCTTTGACCGTGGCATCGTTGGCAACTATAACACATCGCTTTCCAGAAACCACTCCAAGAACCACGACCACTCCTGCCGAGGGACACCCTCCGTATTCTGGATACATATTTTCAGCTGCGAGAATACCAATTTCATGTACGGCATTGGGATCATCCACCAAGTGGTTGATGCGTTCTCTTGCGGACAGCTTTCCTTGTTCTTTGAGCTTTTTTAAACGGGCTTTGCCTCCCCCTAGTTTATTGGTTCGGGCATGCTCTTGAAGTTTTGCCCATGCCATTTTTATGGCATCTTTATTTTTTTCGTGTTCTAAATTCATCTGATTGGAATGACATTGCTAAAGTACTAATTTCTATAGGTGTCATTTTAAATAAATGTTCGATATTTGTTTCCATCACAAAATCAAAATGAGTTTAAACAAAAACAAGATTGTAGGGTATACCGCACTAATCATGGCGGTTATTGGGAGTGCATTGATTTTAATAGGTGTACTTAAATACCCTGAATATGCCATTGGGTTTTCAATTGCAGGAGTTGGTTTTTACGCCATTGCATGGGCGTTTAATGCGTTAAGAGGTAGAATTTAATATGTCTGAAGATAAAAAGATTATTTTTTCGATGAATGGGGTTTCCAAAACCTACCCTAGTGCGCATCAGCCCGTTTTAAAAAATATTTATTTAAGTTTCTTTTACGGAGCAAAAATAGGAATCCTAGGTCTCAACGGTTCGGGAAAGTCCACCTTGTTAAAGATTATTGCTGGTTTGGACAAAAACTTTCAAGGAGATGTTGTTTTTTCTAAAGAATACAAAGTAGGTTATTTGGAACAGGAACCTCAGTTGGATGAAGAAAAAACAGTTTTGGAAGTTGTCAAAGAAGGCGTAGCCGAAACGGTTGCCGTTCTGGAGGAATATAACCAAATCAACGATCAATTTGGATTGCCTGAAGTCTATGAAAATACAGACAAAATGCAACAGCTCATGGATCGACAGGCGGTATTACAGGATCAAATTGATGCCGTGAATGCTTGGGAACTGGACACCCAACTGGAAATCGCCATGGATGCCTTACGCACGGCTGCAGGAGATCAGAAAATCGGTGTCCTTTCCGGTGGAGAACGAAGAAGAGTGGCGTTGTGTCGCTTATTGTTGCAAAAACCAGACGTTCTCCTATTGGATGAACCAACGAACCACCTTGATGCGGAATCGGTCCACTGGCTGGAACACCACTTGGCACGATACCAGGGAACAGTAATAGCTGTGACCCACGACCGTTATTTCTTGGACAATGTGGCGGGTTGGATACTGGAATTGGATCGGGGAGAAGGGATACCGTGGAAAGGGAATTACTCCTCTTGGTTGGATCAAAAATCCAAACGTTTGGCTCAAGAACAAAAGCAGTCTTCCAAACGGCAAAAAACCTTGGAACGTGAATTGGAATGGGTGCGTATGGCCCCAAAGGGAAGGCAATCCAAACAAAAAGCACGTTTGGCGAATTACGACAAGTTGATGAGTCAGGATCAAAAGCAGGTCGATGAAAAGTTGGAAATCTTTATTCCCAATGGTCCCCGATTGGGTACCAATGTGATTGAAGCTTCTCAGGTTTCTAAAGCCTTTGGAGAAAAATTGTTGTATGACGATCTAAACTTTAGCTTACCACAAGCAGGGATTGTGGGAGTGATTGGACCCAACGGAGCGGGAAAATCCACCGTTTTCCGAATGATTATGGGAGAAGAATCACCCGATGGGGGAAACTTTTCTGTAGGAGAAACGGTACAACTTGCCTATGTAGATCAGTCACACACAAATATTGATCCTGAAAAAACCATCTGGCAAAATTTTAGCGATGAACAAGATTTGATTATGCTCGGTGGGAGACAGATCAATTCTCGCGCATTTTTAAGTCGTTTTAATTTTAGCGGAAGTGAACAGAATAAAAAGGTAGCCGCACTCTCAGGGGGAGAGCGCAACCGCTTGCATTTGGCAATGACCTTAAAAGAGGAAGGAAATGTATTACTTCTCGATGAGCCTACCAATGACCTAGACGTCAACACTTTGCGTGCTCTTGAGGAAGGTTTGGAAAACTTTGCAGGTTGTGCTGTGGTCATTTCCCATGACCGCTGGTTCTTGGATCGGATTTGTACGCACATACTCGCCTTTGAAGGAGATTCTCAGGTATATTTCTTCGAAGGATCCTATTCCGGTTATGAGGAAAACAAGAAAAAACGTTTAGGTGAAGACTTGCTACCTAAAAGGATTCAATACCGAAAGTTGACAAGAGACTAATACCATTCAAACAAGCCATTTACTATTCAGGAGTAAATTAATATTCTATTAAAATGAATTCAAAAAAATTAAACATCGCTTCATTGCTGATGGGATTTCTTATGTTTTTGGGGTGTTCATCAGCACCTGAGCTCGGGACGTTTGGATATGATGTTGCGTTTCTAAAATCTCATACAGAAACGCTTGTTTTGGAAAGTCAGAACGGAGAATGTCAGGTAGCGCTGGCGCCTGCCTATCAAGGTCGGATTATGACCAGTACGTCACAGGGGTCAGAAGGTACAAGTTACGGGTGGATCAATTACGACCTGATCGCTTCGAATCAGTTAGAGGAGAACATCAATGTTTTTGGAGGAGAAGATCGTTTTTGGTTAGGTCCGGAAGGGGGTCAGTATTCTATATTTTTTGCACCTGAAACCGATTTTACAATTGACAATTGGTTTACTCCAAAGGCAATCGATACAGATCCTTTTATTGTAAAAAAGAAGGAAAAGAATTCTGTGCATTTTTCGCAACAAATCCGAGTTAAAAATTACAGCGACTTTGTTTTTGATCTCGATGTTGAACGAAAAGTATCAATTTTTGACAAATCGACCATTGAAGATCAACTAGAAATCGCAATCGACTCTCAAATTTCTTTTGTAGGGTTTCAATCCGAAAATAAAATAACAAATACAGGGAGTCAGCCATGGAAAAAAGAATCGGGATTACTGTCGATATGGATTTTAGGAATGTTTAATCCTTCGCCAGAGACTACAGTGATTATTCCGTATCAAGGAATTTTAGAGCTGAATACGGAGTATTTTGGTTCTATTGGTCCAGAACAATTAACTGTAAGTGACCATGCCGTCTTATTTAAAGGCGACGGGACCTACCGATCTAAAATAGGGTTACCGCCACAAAATATTAAAACACCGCTGTTTGGAAGCTATGACAAGAAAAATAGAATCTTGACAATTGTCCGTTTTCAATTTTCAGGCGAATCAACTTATGTGAATTCTTTATGGGAACAGCAGGAGTTCCCTTACCAAGGCGATGTGGTAAATTCCTATAATGATGGTCCTTTGGAAGATGGGGTTCAACTAGGACCGTTTTATGAATTGGAATCTTCCTCTGATTCCAAAGAATTAGGACCTGGTGAATCTATGGAGCATTGGCACAGCACCTATCATTTTGAAGGTGACTTTTCTTCCTTGAATACGCTTTCAAAAGACTTGTTAGGGTTTGATTTATCTGAATTGAACTGAAACGAGAAAAACTTAAAAATTCATTTCCATTTTAATATTCCCTCGGGAATAAAGAACTTCAGGTTCCATAGGGACTTCAACAAAGCCGTATTTGCGGTAGAGATGGATGGAGTTTTTTAGAATTGTACTGGAGTACAGTATGATTTTATTCCAGTTGCGTTTTTCAGCAAAAGTAATGGCGAATTGCATCATGGTATTTCCATGGCCTTTGCCACGATAGTTTGGATCTATTGCCATTTTACTAAATTCATAGAGACGTTCTCCCTTTTTTATGTAGGCAAACGTGCCAAAGGTTTTTCCCTCTAATTCTGCCATTACGATAAATCCTCCAGGATCTAGGATTTCAGTTTGAGGATTGCTTAAGACCCTTTCGTCTATCGGTTCAACTTCAAAGTACATTTCCAACCATTCTACATTCAAGGTTTTGAAAGTTGAAGCATCTTCAGCAGTATATTTTCGAAACTGAATTTCAGCCATTACCTGTCATATCTTCTGGTCGAACCCATTGATCAAATTCTTCTTCGGTAAGGTATCCCAATGCCAAACTGGCCTCCTTTAGTGTTGTTCCTTCTTGATGAGCTTTGTTGGCAATTTCAGCTGCTTTGTAGTAACCAATTTTAGTATTGAGTGCAGTAACCAACATCAGGGAATTTTGTACTAATTCCTCAATGCGATTGTGATTTGGTTCAATCCCATCCACACAGTTCACAGCAAAACTCACACACGCATCTCCTAGCAATTGTGCCGATTGGATGGTATTGGCAGCCATCAGGGGTTTGAATACATTCAGTTCGTAATGGCCTTGTGCGCCTCCTACACTTACCGCCACATCGTTGCCCATCACTTGAGCACAAACCATGGTCAGTGCTTCAGATTGCGTAGGGTTGATTTTTCCTGGCATGATTGAACTTCCGGGTTCATTGGCTGGAATAATAAGCTCTCCGATCCCTGAACGGGGTCCGGAGGACAGCAGACGGATGTCATTGGCAATTTTATTTAAAGAAACAGCTAATTGCTTTAAAGCACCATGGGTTTCTACTATGGCATCATGTGCGGCAAGCGCCTCAAATTTATTTTGTGCTGTGACAAAAGGAAGCTTTGTAAATTGAGCAATATAGTCCGCTACTTTTTCGGAATACCCTTCGGGTGTGTTGATTCCAGTTCCAACGGCAGTTCCTCCCAAGGCTAATTCTGAGAGGTGTTCTAAAGTGTTTTCTAGGGCCTTTACACCGTGCTCCAATTGAGAAACATAGCCCGAGAACTCTTGTCCCAAAGTTAGGGGAGTGGCGTCCATTAAGTGGGTTCTCCCAATTTTCACAACGTCTTTAAAAGCCACTGCTTTTTTTTGTAATGCAGTTCGTAACTGCCGCACACCGGGTAGCGTTATTTCTGCTATTTTTTTATAAACGGCAATATGCATCCCAGTAGGGAAGGTGTCGTTGGAAGATTGAGATTTGTTCACATCGTCATTGGGAGCTAAGGTTTTTTCACCCTCACCCAAGTTCTTGCCGGCCAAAACGTGAGCTCGATTGGCAATGACTTCATTGACATTCATATTGCTTTGGGTTCCCGATCCAGTTTGCCAAATCACCAAAGGAAATTGATCGTCCAGTTTTCCTGCTAAAATTTCATCACAAACTTGAGCAATACGATCGCGTTTTTCTGATGACAAAACACCGGAGTCACAGTTGGTATAGGCAGCTGCTTTTTTGAGATACGCAAAGCCATATACGATTTCTAAAGGCATGGACGCGGGAGCTCCAATTTTAAAATTGGTACGTGAACGTTCGGTTTGTGCTCCCCAATACACCTCTTTGGGCACTTTTACTTCCCCTATAGTGTCTTTTTCAATACGATACTCCATACTTTAAATTTTATGTAAAAATACTAGGTTTCAGAAAAATCAATGGACTCCAAGGAATTATTTTGTTGAAAACTGTAATTAAAATTGTTCCTTGAGGAAATATAGAATAGAAAAAATACCTATTTTTGTTCTCGTAAAACAAAAGTATGTTTGAATTTGATCAATATCTCGGATTTCTTTCTTTCCTTACAATTTTGACCATCGGTTTTTGGCTGATGATCTTTTTGCTCACTTTCGTTATTCCTTACTGGCTTGTAGGTGCGTTGATTGAGTATTTAAAATACGGAAGAAACAAAGAGACAATCGAAAAAAAGAAATAACAAAAGGAGCTTAAAGCTCTTTTTTTTATCCTCAAAAATCAGGTCCATCACCCCCATCACCTCCAAAACCACCATTGCGATTTCTTTTTCGGTCCATTTTGCGTTCGTTAATGCGGTAGGTTAGCGTAAAGACATAAGTGGGTTGTCTCCACTGAAATTCTGTATAATTTCTAAAGTCAGGTGTTTCAGTAGTACTTTTTCGTCTAGAGGAGTTGAGGATATCGCTCACTCGAAATGAAAGTTCTCCTTTCTTTTTGAATAAGGATTTATTTAAAGCTCCAGAGAAGGTTACTATTCCCTTTGATTCAGTTTGTGCATTAGCCCTAGGACCAAAATAAAATCCTCTCAGTTGGGCATTAATTCCCAAAGGAAGTGGAAAGCTGCTATTCACTCGGGCAAACCAACTCACGATCTCGCGATCCAATACGATTCCCTTGTAGCTCCCTTCAGTCATAGAGTTGAAGATATTGAAGTTTCCACTGATTCGAACTCTTCGTTTGGGGGAGTAGGTAAGAGTAAACTCTGTACCTGTTCTCGAATTTTCAGATAGATTTATGGAGGTGGAACGAAACTCAGGAAGCTCAACAAGTGGATTTTCACTTACAACGACCAAAGCTCCTGTGGCTTCGGTTATGCGTTCGATTACTTGGGAAGCTCGTTGGAAATAAACTGAACCATTAAACGTAAATTTCTCCCATCTTTTGAGGTATCCCAAATCGAATAAATTGGAATACGATGGATCCAAATCAGGGTTTCCTTGTCTAAAAAAGGTCAAACTTGTAAGGGACCTAAAAGGGTTTAAGGACCACGAACGCGGACGTCTGATTCGCCGACTGTAGCCCAAGGTTACATTTTCTTTTTCAGTAAACTCGTAAGATAGGTTTAGGGTGGGAAACCAATCTGTATACTCTTTTTCTTTAAACACACCGATGGTTTTTTGATCGATCTCAATATGGGTCTTTTCCATTCGCAGCCCCATCAGGTAAGAAAATTTATTCACCTTTTGTCCAAACTGAGTGTAGGCAGCATTTACATTTTGAGTAAAGCCCAAAAAGTTAGTCAGTTGAACGTTAGGGCTTCTTCCACTGTCCAATAAATCAAAAACATTGTAGGCGGTTTCTTGAAAGCTAAAATCTCCTCGATATCCCAACTCGAATTGGGTGTTCTCATCTATGGGCCAAACGTAGTCCATTTGAATTAAAGTTCTTTTTTGGTCTTCTAGACTTTCGGACTCCTGGTTGAAGGTACTTGTATTTTCTGCGAGATCGTTTTCATCTTCTGAACTGGATTCTGTTTGAAATTCGATGACAAGTTCATGCCCTTTGTCATCAAATTTTCTAGTAAAATTGGCAGTAAATTGTTGAGAATTATCCAGTTCCTCTTCAAATTGATAACGGCCAAATTGGTCGATTGTCAATCCACTTGCATTGAGATTTTCAATTTCTGTGCTGTTGTTACTCTCATTATCGCTTCGTCGTACAAAGCCGCTAACAGTAAGTGATGTTTTTTCGTCAAAGTTGTATTCAGCTCCTAAATTGAAAAAAACACTTTTTCGATTTCGAATGTATTCTCTTTCTTCATTTACAAAACGAAGGGGGTCAAAATTTTCGCTTTCAAAAATACCTCCCCCGCGTGATTCCGAATCACGAAGCGAAGTGGTACTGAAAAAATTTACTTTTTTGGTGCGCCAGTTCAGTGAAGCATTTCCTCCGAAAGTGGTGGGAAGACCACCATTCACTACAAAAGACCCATTAAATCCTTCGAGTTCTTCTTTTTTAAGAATGATATTTAGAATTCCAGCGGTCCCAGAAGCTTCGTAGCGTGCCGAAGGAGAAGTTACAACTTCTACTTTTTCTATCGATTCCGCAGGTAAAGAGCGCAATCCTTGTGGTCCAGACAACCCGACGAGGCCAGAGGGTTTACCATTGATTAAAATACGGACGTTTTGATTTCCCCGCAGAGCAATATTTCCCTCTACATCCACTGAGACGGAAGGGACATTGTCCAACACATCGGCTACGGAACCTCCGCGGACAGTAATGTCTTTTCCTACGTTGTAGATGCGTTTATCCAATCGAATTTCGACCTCTGTACGTTCTCCTACAAGTTCTATTTCATCCAAGGACTCCGCAGCAATCTGCAGGGCAATGGTGCCCAAGTTTTCATCAGCACGAAGCACTTTTTCATCATATTGAATTTTGTCAAAACCAATGTATTCTATGGTTACATTGTATTTTCCAGGAAAAACGTCTAAATTAAATTTCCCCTTGCTGTCTGATATCCCTCCTTGAATTCGGTCGGGAAAGCGTTTGTTGACTAAGGATATCGTGGCATATTCCAAAGCCTCTTGAGTTTCTTGATCAATGACTGTACCTGTCAGTTTTATTTTTTTAAAATTGGGACGCCCGCTGGTTTGGGGTTGTTGTCCAAAAACAACAGTGGTAAGTAGTCCTAAAATAAGGATAAAGTAGTTCTTCATAGCTTTTATAAAGCTTTTTGACATTTAATAGGATTAAGGGTTTAATCCACTTTTAAAAATTCGATTAAATTTTCGATGGGTCTTGCAAGTACTCCACTTGTTTTCCCCTCTACTATGGGACGTTCGATGAGTTTAGGAAAAGAGACTAAGGCATCAAGAATTTGACTTTCCGATATGGTTTTACGGTCGGGAATGGCCTTCCATTCCTTTTCGTTTTTGCGGACAAGGGCACTTGGCTGGAGTTTTATTTTTTCTAAAAGTTCCTGCAATGCACCTTTAGTTAGAGGATTTTCTAAATACAAGATCACTTCGTGTTCCACTTTTTCTTCTTGCAGCAGGTGAAGTGCTTCTCTAGATTTTCGACAACGGGGGTTGTGATAGATTTTTAACACAATAAAAAGTAAAAAAAAACTACCCGAAGGTAGTTTGATAATTATTTGATTTTGTCTACAATGGCTTTAAAAGCATCGGGATGATTCATCGCTAAGTCAGCGAGCACCTTTCGGTTTAAGTCGATGTGGTTTTCTTTGACTTTACCCATAAACTGACTGTACGACATTCCATTGAGTCGTGCACCGGCATTGATCCGGGCAATCCACAACGCTCTAAAGTTACGTTTTTTGACTCTGCGGTCGCGGTAAGAGTATTGCATGGCTTTCTCCACCGCATTCTTAGCGATAGTCCAGACGTTTTTACGGCGTCCGAAATAGCCTTTGGCTTGCTTGAGAATTTTTTTTCTTCTTGCTCTTGAAGCTACTGAATTTACTGATCTTGGCATTATTTGTTGTTTTTTGAAGGAGGCGGTATTACTACGCTTTGAGAGCCTTACTTCGGGTTGAAAAAATTAAATTAAACCAGGGGCATTTTTACACTAGACGCAATTGCTCCTTAATGTTCTGCGCATCACTTTCGTGCACCAGTCCAGAATGGGTCAATTTCAACTTGCGTTTTTTTGATTTTTTCGTCAAGATGTGACTCTTGAATGCGTGCTTTCTTTTGATTTTACCACTTCCAGTAAGTTTGAAGCGTTTTTTAGCACTTGATTTTGTTTTCATTTTTGGCATGACGTCTCTTTTTTATTTTTTTCTGGGAGTGATGAACATAATCATCTTTTTTCCCTCCAATAAAGGCATTTGTTCTACTTTCCCGATCTCCTCTAAATCTTGCGCCAAACGCAATAACAAGATTTGACCTTTTTCTTTAAAAACGATGGAACGACCCTTAAAAAAAACAAAGGCTTTTAACTTAGCTCCTTCTTTGAGGAACTTTTCCGCGTGTTTCTTTTTAAACTCGTAGTCGTGCTCATCGGTGTTGGGTCCAAAGCGAATCTCTTTGACTATAATTTTAGTCGATTTTGCTTTGAGCGCCTTATCACGTTTTTTTTGGTCGTATAAGAACTTTTTATACTCTAATATTTTACAAACTGGAGGTGAAGCTTTCGGCGAAATTTCTACGAGATCTAATTCCAGGTCTTTTGCTATGGATAACGCTTTGTTTAGTGGATACACTCCGACTTCCACATTATCTCCAACCAGACGCACTTCGTGGGCTGTAATTTTCTCATTGATCCGATGGGGATCTTGCTTGAAAACCCTTCCTGGGCTGTTCGATCTTCTTCTTCGTATTGCTATGTCACTTACTTTTTAATTAAACTTCAAAGGTAGCTTGACTCTCCTTTATTTCTTTCTTTAGTTGTTTTACAACGGTCTCTAAAGCAAAACTGCCCACATCTCCCTCTTGATGTTTGCGCAAGGAAACGGTTTGTGTTTCTGCTTCTTTTTCTCCTAGAATGATCATGTACGGGACTTTTGACAGTTCCGACTCTCGAATTTTTTTTCCAATCGTCTCATTTCGATCATCTAAGAGGGCGCGAATTTCGTGATTTTCCAAGAAATTTAAAACTTTTTCAGCGTAATTTTTGTGTTTTTCACTAACGCATAAGATATTAACCTGTTTTGGCATTAACCACAATGGAAAATTTCCACCGGTATGTTCCAAAAGAATAGCGACAAAACGCTCCATACTTCCGAAGGGTGCACGGTGAATCATCACGGGTCGATGAAGTTCGTTGTCACTGCCTTTGTAGGTTAAATCAAAGCGTTCGGGAAGGTTGTAATCTACCTGTATGGTTCCCAATTGCCATTTTCGTCCCAACGCATCTTTGACCATAAAATCCAATTTAGGACCATAGAAGGCGGCTTCTCCCGTCTCGATAACGTAATCTAAGTTTTTTTCTTGAGTTGCATTGATGATGGCTTGTTCTGCAAGTTCCCAATTTTGGGTATCTCCAATGTATTTTTCTGGTTTTTCAGGATCGCGGAGGGATACCTGAGCTGTAAAGTTTTCAAAACCGAGGGAACTGAAAACATACAGTACCAAATCAATTACTTTTTTAAATTCTTCGTCCAACTGTTCGGGCATACAAAAAATGTGAGCATCATCTTGGGTAAAGCCTCGCACTCGAGTAAGTCCGTGCAACTCTCCGCTCTGTTCGTAGCGATAGACTGTTCCAAATTCTGCATAGCGCTTGGGAAGGTCGCGGTAACTCCAGGGTTTAGTCTTGTAGATTTCACAGTGGTGGGGACAGTTCATCGGTTTAAGTAAAAACTCTTCTCCGTCTGCAGGGGTTTGTATGGGTTGGAAGCTGTCTGCTCCGTATTTTTCGTAATGTCCCGAGGTCATGTAGAGTTCCTTATTCCCGATATGGGGAGAAATAACCTGTTCATATCCCGCTTTTGCTTGTGCGGTTTTTAAGAAGTTTTCCAATCGTTCACGAAGGGCAGCGCCCTTAGGCAACCAAAGGGGGAGTCCTTGTCCTACTTTTTGAGAAAAGGTAAAGAGTTCTAATTCTTTTCCGAGTTTTCTATGGTCTCGCTTTTTGGCTTCTTCTAAAAGAGCGAGATACTCGGTAAGTTCTTTTTGTTTGGGAAAAGAAACCCCGTAAATCCGAGTCAGTTGCGGCTGGGTTTCGTCTCCACGCCAGTAGGCTCCAGCTACACTGAGGAGCTTGACCGCTTTGACGAATCCCGTATGGGGTATGTGTCCCCCACGACAGAGGTCTGTAAAGTCTGCATGATCACAAAAACTGATGGTGCCGTCTTCTAAATTTTCGATAAGCTCCACCTTAAACGGGTTGCTTTCTTTTTGATAAAAATCCAAGGCTTCCGCTTTGGAGCACATCCGCATTTTAAATTCAAACTTTTCTCGAGCGAAAGTCAAAAATTGTTTTTCCAAGGCGGGGAGGTCTTTTTCGGAAAAAAAGGCTCCACCAAAATCTACATCGTAATAAAAACCGTTTTCTATGGCTGGACCTATGGTCAGTTTTGCCTCGGGATACAGGGCCAAAATACTCTGTGCCAGTATGTGTGCTGAAGAATGCCAAAAGGCAGTTTTTCCCGCTGGGTCGTTCCAGGTGAACAATTGTATACTACCGTCCTCTTCCAAAGGAGTACTGGCTTCTACCGTGTTTCCGTTAAAGGCTGCAGACAATAAATTGCGCGCCAATCCTTCGCTAATGCTTTGGGCAACTTCAAAGGGAGTTGTTCCTTTTTCATAGGTGCGAACCGTTTGGTCAGGAAAACGAATTTCGATCATAATCTAAATTAAAAACGGTGCAAAGATAGGGGGTCTTGGGCAGGGATACAACGCCCAACTAAAGATTCCTTTTTTTTCGTTCGCCCAAAAGAGCTGTGACAAGGGTTTTAATGCCCAAAAAGCCATAGAACATGGCGATTGCCAAGACACTCAAACCCACTACCAAAACCGGGTAATAGAAGGGATGCTCCTGATTTTTGAACGCCTGATGCACCACCACAGGACCCAAAAAGCAACAGAAAAGACATACCGCCATCTGTTTTAGCCCTTTTTGTAATAAGATTTTATTCATCTAAACAATTTGTGCAAAGATAGGGAGGTTGGATGATAAAAGGGCGTTGTGATAGGGGTAATGGGTTGCTATTTCTTTAATTCCGCAATCGCCTGTCGGACACTGCCGTGTTCTTGAAGTAGTTTTTTAACAATAGAACGTTCTACACCTGTGGCTTCCATAACCATCCGTTCCGCACGGTCTTGGAGTTTGTCGTTGGAAAGCTGCATGTCCACCATTTTGTTGCCTTTGACATGTCCCAGTTGGATCATGGTAGCGGTTGTAATGCTGTTTAGGATTAATTTTTGTGCAGTACCTGCTTTCATTCGGGAGCTACCTGTAAGGAACTCGGGACCCACTACCACCTCTATAGGAAAGTCACTTACTGCTTCAAGGGGACTGTTTACATTACAAGCAATGCAACCAGTAGGGATACCTTGTTTTTGAGCTTCTGCAAGACCGCCCACTACATACGGGGTTGTTCCCGAGGCTGCAATACCTACTAGGATATCTTTCGTATTGATTTGATATTCTTGTAAATCTTTCCACGCCTGTTGGGTGTCGTCTTCTGCCTTTTCAATGGATTTTCGCAACGCGAGATCGCCACCTGCAATTAATCCAATCACTTTTTCGGGGGCTGTTCCAAAGGTAGGAGGACATTCCGAGGCGTCCAAAACACCTAGTCGACCGCTAGTCCCCGCACCAATGTAAAACAAGCGTCCTCCATTACCAAGTTGTTCCACTACACGAGCGATTAAGGCAGCAGTTTGATCTCTGACCGCACCTACGGCAGCTATGGCGTTTTGATCTTCTTGGTGCATGCCGTCTAGGAGTTCGGAGATGCTCTTTTTTTCTAGGTCGTTGTGGTAGGAGTCTGCTTCCGTAATTTTTTCAAATGTCATGACGTAAAGATAAGAACCAATTGAGAATTTTAAAGTAAGAAGTAGGAATTTAGTTAGCTGCTCTGAAGTAAATTTATGTCAAAATAAAAACCCCAACTGTTAGGCCAGGGTTTTATAAATTAAGAATCAAAAGTCTTATCCGATCTTCGCTTCTAGGTTTTCCTTGAGCGTAGAAAGGAATTGCTGAGTTGTGAGGTAGTGTGAACTATCCATGTCTTTGCCGTGGATTAGAACGGCGAGATCTTTGGTCATTTTCCCACTTTCTACAGTTTCGATACATACGTTTTCTAGTGTTGTACAGAAGTCGATCAACTCTTGATTGTCATCTAGTTTTCCTCTGTGAGCCAAACCACGAGTCCATGCAAAAATGGAAGCGATAGGATTGGTAGAGGTTTCTTTTCCTTGTTGGTATTGACGGTAGTGACGGGTGACGGTACCGTGGGCTGCTTCCGCTTCCATAGTGTTTCCATCTGGGGTTACTAGGGTAGAGGTCATCAGTCCCAAAGAACCAAAACCTTGTGCTACGGTATCGGACTGAACGTCTCCGTCATAGTTTTTACACGCCCAAACAAAGCCACCGTTCCATTTCATTGCTGCGGCTACCATATCGTCAATGAGTCGGTGTTCGTAAGTGATGCCTGCGGTTTTAAAACGGTCTTTAAACTCGTTGTCAAAAACCTCTTGAAAGATATCTTTAAAACGGCCGTCATAGGCTTTTAGGATGGTGTTTTTTGTTGATAAGTACAACGGCCAACCTTTGTCTAATGCTCGGTTCATACAGGAACGGGCAAAGCCGTAAATGGAAGAATCAATGTTGTACATACTCATGGCCACTCCATTTTCTTGGAAGTGATAGACTTCCCAAGTTTTAGGTGTTCCGCCGTCATCGGGCGTAAAGGTCATGGTGAGTTTTCCTTTCCCGGTAGTTACCGTGTCTGCTGCTTTGTACTGATCTCCAAAAGCATGTCTTCCAATACAGATGGGTTTGGTCCATCCCTGAACATAACGCGGGACATTTTTCATGATGATCGGCTCTCTAAAAACGGTTCCACCTACGATATTTCGAATGGTACCATTTGGAGAACGCCACATATTTGACAAATTGAATTCTTTGACACGACCCTCATCTGGGGTAATAGTAGCACACTTGATTCCGACATTGTGTTTCTTCACTGCGTGTGCCGCTTGTATGGTAATTTTGTCTTCCGTAGCATCCCGAGAAGTGACGGAAAGGTCGTAGTATTCTATTTGTAAATCTAAGTAAGGAAGGATCAGTTGATCTTTGATGAATTTCCAAATGATACGAGTCATTTCGTCTCCATCCATCTCCACTATGGGGTTTATGACTTTTATCTTCGACATGTGTTTAAGTTTAGGTTTCGGTTTGCAAATATACGTCAGAGTTCGCTATAAAAAAGATTTAGCAAAAAAAAACCGCCACTGGGCGGTTTTAGATTCGTCTTATGCTTCTTTAATTCGCGCTTTTTTACCGCGTAAGTTTTTAAAGTAGTAAATACGGGATTGGCGTACTTTACCTTTTTTGTTGACTTCAATTTTTTCTAGGGTAGGGAGGTTGATTGGGAATATACGTTCCACACCTACAGTACCCGACATTTTACGTATGGTAAAGGTTTTTGCTAAACCTTGACCTTTAATTTGAATTACTACGCCTTTAAAAAACTGAGTACGAACTTTTTCTCCTTCTCGGATTTGGTAGTAAACAGTAAGGGTGTCCCCTGCACTAAACTCGGGAAATTCTTTTTTGGTGATGAATTCGTTTTGTACGTAACTTACTAAGTCTTCCATAATTTGGATCTTTTAAGATTTAAAAAGTCAACATTCACGAACCTCGTCAGCGGTTGATCTTTTCGCCCTGCAAAATTAAACTTTATTTTGATCTAAACAATAGAGGGTTATAAATATTCTGTAAAAGTGAAAAAAAGTTATTTCAGAAGATCGGGACGGCGTTTTTGGGTGCGTTCCAAAGCTTTTTGATCACGCCATTCCTCTACCTTTGGCGTATTTCCAGAAGTTAGGATTTCAGGGACTTTCAAGCCTTTATAGTCTGCAGGTCTCGTGTAAATGGGTGGCGCTAAGATCCCGTCCTGAAAACTATCTGTGAGGGCAGAAGATTCGTCTCCAAGAACCCCGGGAATAAGACGGATAATGCTGTCACACAACACAGCAGCAGCGAGTTCTCCTCCAGAAAGCACAAAATCCCCAATGGAAATTTCATGGGTGATCAGGTGGTCGCGTACGCGCTGGTCTACTCCTTTGTAGTGGCCACAAAGCAAGATGATGTTTTCCAGAGTAGAAAAGTGATTGGCTTGTTTTTGATTCAGGGTGGTTCCGTCTGGAGTGAGGTAAATCACCGCATCATAAGTTCGTTTTTCTTTTAAGGCCTGAATGCATCGATCTATAGGTTCAATCTGCATCACCATTCCTGCCCCCCCTCCAAAAGGATAGTCGTCTACCTTTTTCTGTTTGTTGGTACTGTAGTCCCTCAAGTCGTGAAATACTACTTCTGCCTTTCCTGAATAAAGAGCCCGTTTGAGAATGGAAGCCTCAAAAGGACTTTTAAGAAGTTCTGGAAATAAGGTAATGATATCGATGCGCATGACTTTCTACAAGAATGGAACAAAAATAAAAAAAGTCGCAGTAGGACTGCGACTTTCTTTAAAAACCTTCAGAAGTTTAATACTGTAAAATAACTTTTTCTTTTTCTCCTGCAGGATTGAGGAAAAGGATACTTTCTAAATCACCCATCCCGTATCCTTTAACATCGGACAGTTTACTTACTTTTTGTCCGTTGACTTCAAGTATGATATAGCCATTATCAATCCCGCTTTGATAGAGTCTTCGATTGTTCATATTGGAAATGTACAATCCTTCTTCGGTATTGTATTCTTCTTCTTGTTCTGGGGTAAGTTCTCGAATTTCCATAAAGAAGAAAACAGCACGATTGATTTTTTCTAAACGTACATCCACTTTATTTTCCTCTCCATCACGTTTATAAACTACGCTAACCTTTTCTCCAGGGCGTTTACTTGACAGGTAGCCGGATAGATCTGCAAACTTATTGATGACAATTCCATCTACACTTTTAATGATATCTCCAGGTTTAAGTCCAGCTAGGTCTGCCCCCAAACCTTCTTCAAGATCGGTAATGTAAAAACCTTCGGTCTCCTCTACCTCGAAACGCTCGGCAAATTGGGCATCTAAAGCTTGTCCCATTACCCCGAGAAGCCCACGTTGGACATCGCCGTATTCGATGAGGTCTTCAAATACTTTTCGCGCTACGTTGCTCGGTACGGCAAAAGAATAGCCTACAAAACCGCCAGAAACAGAAGTAATGGCGGTATTGATTCCAATCAATTCCCCACTTGTATTGACTAATGCACCTCCGCTATTACCACGATTTACAGCAGCATCGGTTTGGATATAGGATTCGTTTACCCCATCTCTTTTGTTGAGGTCACGGGATTTGGCACTTATTATTCCCGCGGTAACTGTTGAATTTAAATTAAAGGGATTTCCTACAGCTAAGACCCATTCTCCTATGCGTGTCGCATCAGAATTTCCGAAAAACACATAGGGAAGTTTCTTCTTCGCATTTATTTTGAGTACCGCAATATCCGTTTCGGGATCTGTACCGATGACTTTTGCTTCGTAGGTTTTGTTGTCGTTCGTAGTGATTTCAATTTGGTTGTTGTCTTCAATCACGTGATTGTTGGTAATGATATAGCCATCTGGGGAGACGATGACCCCTGAACCTGTCCCAATGCGTTCTGGAAGATCCTCCTCTTCGTAAAAGTACCGATAAAAAGAGGGTAAGTTTGAACCGGAAGACGCTGTGTTTTTAACATGTACTACAGCATCAATGGTTTTTGCAGCAGCCGAGGTAAAGTCGGTACGCTCTGCTGCTACACTAGCGGTATTTACCGTGTAATTCGCAGGAATTAAGGTTGGGTTTTGCAATACCTGTTCCTCGGGTTCAGGAAATGTGCGGTATTGATCATAAACAAAAAGACTAAATCCAGCACTTAAAAGTGCAATCGAAAAGGTTTTAATAAATGATTTCATTTTTCTAAATTTTTTATCAAAATTAAAGAAATTAAATAAAAATGAATTTGGTTTAACGCGTCTTTAACACCCTTTAAATTTAGTTATCTTTGCCCTTTATGGAAATTCATTTCGACAAATATCAGGGAGCTGGCAATGATTTTATCCTACTGGATAATCGGGAAGGTAACTATACCAATTTGACGATGGAACAGCGAAAATCTCTCTGCAATCGCAATATGGGTATTGGTGCGGATGGTTTGATTTTAATAGTAAACTCTACCGAAGCTGATTTTGAAATGAGGTACTTCAATTCTGACGGTAATCTGAGCACACTCTGTGGAAATGGAGGTCGGTGTGCTGTGGCATTTGCTCATCATAAAAAGATGATTGGAGAAGAAACACGATTCATGGCTATTGATGGGATCCACAGGGCACAAATCGTATTTTCCGACCTAGTTCGCCTAGAGATGCAAGAGGTACATAGCTTTACATCCTACGACGCGGCGGTTGTAATAGACACGGGTTCACCTCATTATGTGCAATTGGTGAAAGAAGCTGCAACAATTGATGTTCAAAAAGAGGGAGCCGCTATTCGGTATTCGGAGGCCTTTGCTCCCGAGGGAATAAATGTCAATTTTGTAGAGAAAAAAACTGAACAACACTTTGTGATTCGCACCTACGAACGCGGTGTAGAAAATGAAACCCTGGCCTGTGGAACGGGAGCTGTAGCTGCGGCCTTAGTCCTTCATTTTCTCGGTGAAACAGGAGGAGCCACCCAGGTGGAATTACAAGCACCCGGTGGGGTTTTGAATGTGGACTTTGAATTAAATCAGCAAACCTACCAGAATGTTCACTTGCAAGGACCTGCTACTTTTGTTTTTTCTGGTACGATAACCCTATGAAATCAGATTCTGTTTTTTTACGTGCCCTAGAACCCTCAGATATCGAGATTTTATTTCAACTAGAAAACAACTCGCTCTACTGGAAGTACTCCAACCGAACAGAACCCTTTTCAAAAGCGCTATTAGAAAACTATATAGCGCAGCAAAGCCAAGATATTTTTGAAGTCAAACAAAAACGGTTTGTACTCGCCTCTTCCTCAAAGGAAACTTTGGGTTTTGTCGATTTGTTTGATTTTGAACCCATACACCGCAGGGCGGGCGTAGGGATACTTATTAAAGAGGGAAAACAGGGGAATGGTTTTGGAAAAACTGCCTTAAACCTTCTCGCAACTTATGCACAAAAGCATTTACATATACATTGTCTCTACGCGAATATCGCCTTAGAAAATAAACCGAGTATTCGAGTTTTTGAGGCGTGTGGTTATCAACAAGTAGGTATAAAAAAAGCGTGGAATTTTTACGAAGATCAATTTCACGATGAATATCTTTATCAAAAATTATTTCATTGATGTATCGAAGGAAACTGCTAATTTTACTCAGTCTTTTAGGAGCTGGGGTAGGGTTCTTTTTTGTTTTTAAATTTTATCAACTCTTTTTTTGGAGCAATACACAATTTGAAAACGATTCTTCCATTATATTCATCGATCGAGATGACACGATCGATTCTCTTGCATTTCAATTAACTCCTTTACTTAAGTCCACCGAGCGATTTCTAACCGCTGCCGAAAAAAAAGGATACGCTCAGCGGATACGATCTGGGAAATACAGTATTCGCAAAGAGATGGGAAACAACGATATCATCAATAGTCTTCGTTCCCAAAAACTAACTTCAAAGGTGGTATTCAACAATCAGGAGCGACTGGAAGATTTGGCAGGGCGGTTGGCACAGCAGATCGAAGCGGATAGTTTGGAATTGCTCGCCGCTTTTCTCGACCCCGTTTTTTTATCCGAAGAGGGTTTTACAAAAGAAAATGCTTTAACGCTATTCCTCCCCAATACATTCGATATGTTTTGGGATGTAAGTCCAAAAGAGTTTAGAAAACGGATGTTGGATTACTACACCAGGTTTTGGAATGAAACACGACGGGCAAAAGCAGAAGCCTTGAAGTTGACACCGATTGAAGTGTCTGTTTTAGCTTCTATCGTACAAAAAGAAGCAAATCAAAAAGAAGAGCAAAATCGCATTGCAGGGGTATATCTCAACCGGTTGGGTAAGGGGATGAAACTTCAGGCGGATCCTACTGTAATTTTCGGATTAAAAAATGCCTCAGGAGAGTTCGATCGTGTTATTAAACGAGTACTTTACAAGGATTTACGGTTGAAATCGCCTTACAATACGTACCGTTATCGCGGCTTGCCTCCAGGTCCTATTGTCATGCCCGATCTTTCTGCCATCGATGCTGTATTGAACGCGGAACAGCACGCCTACTTGTATTTTGTAGCCTCTCCAGAAAAGCCCGGTTATCACTTGTTTGCAAAGGATCTAGCAGCACACAACAGAAATAAAAAAGTATATACCAACTGGCTGAATAAGCAAAAAATATATCGTTAAAAAGAGCCTTCAAAAATAAAGATGCAAGGACACTTTTGGAGTTGAGGTTTGTTTTTTTTCCATTTCAAAACGGAATAGGTCTTGATGTATTGAGAATCCAGACTGAGGTCACAGGCAATGCACAATTTCGTATTGGGATCTAAGACCTTGAGAAGTTCTGCAAATAGTGCATCGCTTCGGTAAGGGGTTTCAATAAAAATTTGAGCTTGATTTTCTTTGACAGCAATACGTTGGTATTTAAGTAAGGATTGGGAGCGTTGTTTTTTGTCAATAGGAAGATATCCATTAAAAGCAAAATTTTGTCCATTCATACCCGAACTCATCATTGCCAAGACAATAGAGGAAGGACCAATTTGTGGTTTTACTAAAATATCATTTCGGTGGGCCATGGAAACAATAACCGCCCCCGGGTCGGCAATTCCAGGACAGCCAGCATCAGAAAGTAGGCCCATTGAAGTTCCTTCCAAACACGGATCTAAATACGAGTTGATTTCTTCTTGCGAGGTAAATTTATTTAAGGGAAAGAGTACCAATTCATCTTGGTTTTTATTGGGACTAATTTTTTTTATAAAACGCCGTGCCATTTTTTCATTTTCAACAATAAAATGGGTTAAGTCTTCCACCACTTTTTTTATGGAAAGCGGCAATACTTCTAAAGGAGCACTTTCTCCAAGCGGTGTAGGTATGAGGTGAAGTACTCCTTTAGGAGAAATTTCTGAGTTCATAGGTTTAGTTTTTTAACGATTTGGGTACACGCATCATCCAACAAGGAATAGCAAGATTCAAAACCTTCGGGCCCTCCGTAATAGGGGTCGGGAACTTCTTTTTTATCAGGAAGCAGTAGACTTACTTTTTCTTGTTCTGCATGGGTTTCGGCCAATCCAATTACATCCTTATAATTGGATTGATCCATCACATAAATATGATTAAAATTTTTGAAATCTTCTCTTGTAAATTTTCTGGCGCGGAACTGACTGATCGGTATTCCGTTTTGTTTTGCCACAGCGATGCTTCTTGGGTCAGGCGGATTTCCCACATGGTAAGCCGATGTTCCAGCGGAGTCAATAAAAGTGTTGGAGGTGATTTTAGATTCTAATATCCCTTGTGCCAGTGGGGATCTACAAATATTACCCAGGCAGACCATGAGTATTTTTGTAGGTTCCATTTAGAGTTGTGTTTAGAGGGTTAGCTTTTGACTTAGGTCTTCTACATACTTGCGGAAGTGTTTGTCCGTAAAAGTTAGATTATCCACTGTTTTGCAAGCGTGTAATACTGTTGCATGGTCGCGTTTTCCAATTTGGTTTCCAATACTCGCTAGGGACGCTTTTGTAAACTTTTTAGCAAAATACATTGCGAGTTGTCTGGCTTGAACGATATGTCTCCTTCTTGTTTTGGATTGAAGTGTTTCAACATCCATTTGGAAATAGTCTGAGACTACTTTTTGAATGTAGTCAATGGACACTTCTCGTTTGGTATTTTTTACAAACTTCATGACCACATCTTGGGCGAGTTCTTGGGTGATTTCTACCTTGTTAAAGGATGATTGGGCAATGAGAGAGATGATCGCACCTTCGAGTTCACGCACATTGGTTTTGATGTTTTTGGCAACGTATTCTATGATGTCATCATTGATATTGACTCCATCTCGATAGAGCTTGTTTTTTAGAATAGAAATTCGCGTTTCGTAGTTGGGAAGTTGCAATTCTGCTGAAAGCCCCCATTTAAAACGCGAGAGCAGTCGTTGTTCAATGTCTTGCATGTCTACAGGTGCTTTGTCCGAAGTAAGGATAACCTGTTTCCCGTTTTGATGTAAATGATTGAAAATATGGAAGAAGACATCTTGTGTACCCGTTTTACCGGAAAGGAATTGAACGTCATCTATGATGAGAACGTCCAGAAGTTGATAAAAATGAATAAAATCGTTTCTCGTATTTTTCTTTACCGCCTCAATGTATTGTTGAGTGAATTTTTCTGCAGCGATGTACAGAACTGTTTTATCTTGATATTTTTCTTTAATTTCAACCCCAATTGCGTGGGCTAGGTGAGTTTTTCCAAGACCCACTCCTCCAAAAATCAATAAGGGATTGAACGAGGTACCTCCTGGTTTCGCAGCCACAGCAAGTGCCGCAGATCTGGCGAGACGGTTGGAATCTCCTTCCAAGAAGTTTTCAAAATTGTAGTTGGGATTGAGTTGAGATTCGATCTGAAGGTTTTTAATTCCCGGAATTACAAAGGGATTTTTTAGCTCCGATGCGTTTGAGTTGAGTGGTGCATCGACCTCTTGAGGTTGCATTCCAGCACGGTTATTACTGGGAATATTTTCAGTAAATGCGGTTTTATTTCCAAACGTATTTTCCATTCGAATGGAGTAGACCAAACGCGCTTGGTTCCCTAATTCTTTTTGCAATGCTGTCTTTAATAACTTGACATAATGTTCTTCCAACCATTCGTAGAAAAATTTACTGGGAACTTCGATACTTAAGACTTGATCATTTAGCTTCACTGGTTTTATAGGTAGGAACCAAGTTTTGTACGCTTGGGGTTGGATGTTGTCTTTTATAAAAGCTAGACAATTATCCCATACCGATGAAGCACTTTTGTTCATTTATTTGACGTTGTTTGTGTTGTTTTTATGGTTTATTGCGCTGTTTAAAAGCACATGAACAAATATTGACTAAAAAAACCAAAAAAAAAAATGAATTTACTATTGAATTTTAAGTTTTTTTTTATGATATTCTGGCAAAGCAAATATGTAGTCAAAATAAATAGATTCCTACAATTTGTTTAATATATATTAGAGTATGGAGTATACTACAAAAGCGATTACAGTTCGCTATTCAGAAACCGATCAAATGCACTTTGTACATCACAGTAATTACCTGAAATACTTTGAATTGGCTAGGCTTGAGTGGTTATCTGATTTAGGAATTTCATATGCCAAAATGGAACGTGAAGGAATTCTAATGCCTGTGGTAAGTGTTGGAGTAAATTACAAAAAACCACTGTATTTTGGGGATACTTTTTGTGTTAAGGTTACCTTGAAACAACTGCCCAAAGCGACCCTAGATTTTGAGTATCTAATTGTAAATCAAAACGATGAATTAATTTGCACGGGACATATCAAATTAGCATTCTTATCCCCACAGTCCCAACGTCCGATGCGCTGTCCTGATTTTTTGGCAGAAAAATTCAATTGAAGTACGAATTGAGTTGGTCGCCGTTAATAAATTCAGTGGTTGTAGCTTCTTTATTAAAAACAGGGGCTGGGATTCCTTTTTTTATTTTTTTTTCACTTTGAAATACTCTTGCCTCGTCCCAAAGATTTTGATCGATAAAACCTTGAAGTGTTTTTTGTCCTCCTTCTACAATGACGGATTGAATTTCCTCGGTATAGCAAAAACCCAAAAACTCCCTTAGATTATAGGGATTCAAAAAAATATAGCGATTTATTGAATCGGAGGGCGCCTTGGGCTGCTTATGAAAGAAATAAGTAGCTGTATTGTCTTTATATAAGGTAGTATTTTTAGGAGTTCTAAGATTCGGATCCAATACCAGTCGTAAGGGATCAGCTCCTTTCCAGTCTCTTGTAGTCAGTTGGGGGTTGTCATCCACTAATGTTTGAACTCCAACGAGGATTGCTGATTCCTGGCTTCTCCACTGGTGAACTCTTTGACGGGATTGTAGGTTGGTGATCCAAAAAATAGAGGCATCGTTTTTGTCACTCGGATCAGGTGCAATAAAGTGATCTGCAGTTTGGCCCCACTTTAAAATCAGGTAGGGACGTTTTTGTTTGTGGAAGGTAAAAAACCGACGGTTGAGAAAATCGGATTCTTTTTTTAATACTCCATGGGTAACCTCGCACCCCCATTTTTTCAAAGCTTGAATCCCTTTGCCTGCTACTTTTGGATTGGGGTCTAGGGATCCAATAACCACTCGAGGAATTTTATACTCCTTGATTATATAAACACAGGGTGGTGTTTTTCCAAAGTGCGCGCAAGGTTCTAAATTCACATAAAGAGTACTTTTTAATAACTGTGTTTTGTCTGCTACACTGGCTATCGCATTTACTTCCGCATGGGGTTCACCAGCCTTTCGGTGCCACCCCTCACCAATGATTTTACCTTGGTGGACAAGTACAGCACCCACCAGTGGATTGGGATAGGTAGCGCCCAGTGCGTGCTGCGCTAGATCTAGGCAGCGTTGCATAAAAAGGGTGTCGGTATTATTGTTCAAATCTCGGTGTATATAAATTTGCTAACCTTAGACAATAGAAATAGAATAGCGTGTAAATTTAGCATAAAAATAGACGTATGAAGATCCGTCCGGTGGAATTAAAAGACAATGAGGCTCTTGCGGTAGCTCTGCGTAAGGTGCTTGTTGAAATGGGAGTCCCAAAAGTGGGAACAGCCTACGAAGACAAAGAATTAGACGCGATGTTTCAGGCGTATGCGAAGCCTCGTTTTCAATACTACGTAGTAGAAGATCAGGAAACAATTTTGGGTGGTGCTGGTATAGCACCCTTAAAAGAGGGGGATCCTTCTGTTTGTGAATTACATAAAATGTATTTTTTACCCGAGGCAAGGGGGAAAGGATTGGGAAAACAAATGATTGATTTGTGTCTAGATTTTGCAAAAGCAAATGATTTTCAACTTTGTTATATCGAAACTATGCCCAATATGTTGGATGCGCAAGCCTTGTATAAAAAGGTAGGATTTCAATATATTGACCACGCTATGGGAAACACAGGACATAATTCTTGTCCCGTATGGTTAACAAAATCCCTTATATGACGCTACTTGAGGCTAGAGATTTATATCGAGAGACCTTACAAACGAAGTTCTCTAACGGGGAGATTGATTTCTATTTCAAGAGCCTGATGACGGAATCTTTTCAAAGGGAACCCACCCAACTTGCCCTTGAGCCAGAGAGTGAATTGGAGCCTCTCGAGGTTCTCTTTATTCAAGAGGCTGCAACAAAACTTTTGAAGGACTATCCGTTGCAATACATCACGGGTACGGTCCATTTCAGAACCCTAAAGCTAAAGGTAGACCCGCGTGTTCTAATCCCAAGACCAGAGACTGAAGAATTGGTAGACTGGATAGTGGAAGATTTCGGAAAACGCACAGACGACACTAAAGATATACTAGATATGGGAACAGGATCTGGCTGTATTGCTATTGCCTTGGCAAAAGAAAACACTCAATTTACTGTATCGGCTTTGGATCAAGAGCAACCTATTTTAGACTTGGCACAGGAAAATGCATTAAATAATGGAGTTCAAATTCATTTTTTTCAGCAAGATTTACTTCAATTAGACTCCTTAAAACAGTCTTTTGATATCCTTGTATCTAATCCTCCCTATGTTATGAGGAAAGAGCAAGAACAGATGCAGCCGAATGTCCTAGATCATGAACCGCATCAAGCACTATTTGTTCCCGATGAAGATCCGCTTGTGTTTTATCGCGCAATTTTAAAATTTGCAAGTTTACATTTAAACTCTGAGGGAATTATTTATTTTGAAATCAATCCCTTATTGATCGATGAACTGAGATCCCTAATTCAACAATTTGATTATACTATTTCTGAGCGAATGGATATCTTTGGAAAAGTGAGAATGCTTCGTTTGAAAAAAAAGTAACATGGAAGAAATTCAAGAGAAAATCCTAAAGCTTAGGGAGGAACTACATCAGCACAACCATAAGTATTATATAGAGGACGCTCCAATTATCAGCGATTTTGCTTTTGATCAAATGCTACGCGAGCTACAAGAGCTAGAAACACAATACCCTCAATTTCAAGATCCCAATTCTCCCACGCAGCGCGTTGGAGGAGAAGTAACGAAGTCTTTTGACACAGTTTCGCATCGCTATCCCATGTATTCGTTGTCCAATACCTATTCCAAAGAAGAGCTCTTCCAGTGGGAGGAACGCATTCGCAAGATTTTGGGATCAGAAGCAGTGATTTCCTACACCTGTGAATTAAAATTTGATGGGGCTTCCATAAGTCTTACATACGTTGATGGAGCCTTGACGCAGGCACTTACTCGTGGGGATGGCATCCAAGGTGATGCGATAACGACCAACATCAAAACGATCAAGACCATTCCTTTAAAATTGAATGGGGACTATCCTCCATTTTTTGAAATCCGAGGAGAAATTATTTTGCCTTGGGAGGGTTTTCATAAGATGAATAAAGAAAGAGAAGCCTCAGGAGAACCTCTGTATAGCAATCCCCGAAATACCGCTTCAGGAAGCTTAAAGCTTCAAGACAGCCGTTTGGTTGCGGAACGACCCTTAACTTGTTTTTTGTACGGCCTTGCTGGGGATGAGCTCTCTATAGATTCTCAATTCGAGGCATTGCAAAAGGCGAGAGCGTGGGGCTTTAAAGTTCCCGATTCTGCACGATTGGTTCATTCCATCGATGCTGTTTTTGATTTTATTACCGAATGGGATGTAAAGCGAAAGGATTTGCCTTATGAAATTGATGGCATTGTCATCAAAGTAAATAGCTTGTCTCAACAGGAGGAGTTAGGATTTACGGCCAAAGCCCCCCGTTGGGCAATGGCATACAAATATCAGGCAGAGCAAGCGACTACAGTTTTAGAGGGAGTACACTATCAGGTGGGAAGAACGGGTGCTGTAACGCCTGTGGCGCAACTCAAGCCCGTATTGATCTCAGGAACCATAGTCAAACGTGCCTCCCTACACAATGCAGATCAAATTGAAAAATTGGCCTTGCGAATAGGAGATACTGTTTTTGTAGAAAAAGGAGGAGAAATTATTCCCAAAATCACTGCGGTAAAAACAGATGAACGCGGAGCTCAGGAAGATGCAGTTAACTTTATCGCCTGTTGTCCCGAATGTGGATCTGAGTTGGAGCGGGAAGCTGGAGAAGCACAGCATTACTGTAAAAATGAAATGGTCTGTCCTCCTCAACAGATCGGTAAAATTCAACATTTTATCAGCCGAAAGGCCATGGATATTGAAGGACTGGGAGGGGAAACGGTCAGTTTACTTTTTCACGAAGGCTTACTAGCTACAGTAGCCGATCTATACCGTTTGCAAAAAGAACAAGTTTTACCACTTGAGCGGATGGCAGAAAAATCAGTGAACAATCTGTTAGAAGGAATTGAAAAATCAAAGGGAAAGCCGTTTTCTAAAGTATTGTTTGGATTGGGGATACGTTATGTCGGTGAAACTGTTGCAAAACGACTAGCCAAAGCATTTGGGTCTTTGGACGCACTCCAGTCGGCTAGTGTGGAAACCTTGACAGCGACTGAAGAAATTGGAGAACGCATCGCCCAAAGTCTTGTAGATTACTTTGCTGAACCATCAAACCAGCGTCTTTTGGAAGCGTTACATGCATTCGGTCTTCAAATGGTAGAAGTGCAAACAGCGGGACAATCTCCTCCAGCATTTAAAGGCAAACGGTTTGTTGTTTCAGGAGTTTTTGAGCGGTACAGCCGAGAAGGAATTAAAAATGAAATTGAGCAACTAGGAGGGATTATTGTCAGCTCGGTGTCTTCAAAAACAGACTATCTTGTCGCAGGAGTTGGAATGGGACCTGCTAAGAAAACCAAAGCTGAAACATTGAATGTTTCTATCTTGTCAGAGCCTGATTTTATTGCATTTAAAGAAAATAGGGAGTGAAAAATGTTATATTTATAACAAATAAAAATAAAATCACACGAAATGTTTGATTTTTATGCTGGCCCTAATAGTTTATCTAAATTTATCAACTAAATGGTGGAGTTTTTATCGGATGTTGTATTGGGCTATCAATTGAGAAAAAAACTTAAAAGTTTTGATCTTCAACCCAAAAAGAGTGTTCGTGCGTTTAAGACCATGGCAGTAATTCTCCCAGAGGATCTCGAAGTGGACAGAGCGGTTTTTGAAGTACTTGCAGAATCTTTAAACCTCACCAGTAGTAAGATAACTTTTGTGGAATTCAGTAAGAAAAAATTGGAAGAGAGGACAACAGACGAAAGAAACCGTATTTCTTGTTCTAGAAAAGACATTAGTCTTTCTGGAAGGTTCACTAGTGAAATGCGAGATTTTTTTAATACAAAGTTCGATTTAGTAGTCAATTACTTTTCTGTCAAGGCAATCTTCCCAGAATTAATAAGCATGAATTGTTCTGCTTCGTTGAGGTTGGGTTTTTCTCAAGCAAATCATCAAATTAACGATGTGATCCTTGATATTGATCCTTTGGAAACTGATCTTTTTCTTAGCGAGTCCACAAACTATTTGAAAGCGTTTTTAAAATAGGGAAAAAAAGATGAATTTAAAAGGCTTAGGAGTTGCAATGGTTACTCCGTTTCACCATGATGGAACTATTGATTTTGAATCTATTCCAAGAGTGGTAGAACACATCGTTTCGGGACAGGCAGATTATCTTGTGGTGTTAGGCACGACCGCAGAAGTAGCCTGTTTATCCGCTAAAGAAAAAAGACAAGTAGTTCAGGCAATTGTATCTGCCAATCAAAACAGACTCCCTTTGGTTATTGGAATTGGCGGGAACAATACGGCTCAGCTAGTTGCTGAAATTCAAGCGACAGATTTGAGTGCCTTTGGAGCCCTTCTTTCGGTTTCTCCGTATTATAACAAACCCACTCAGGAAGGGATTTACCATCATTTTGCAGAACTCGCTAAAGCTAGCACACTGCCCATCATTGTGTACAATGTGCCCTCTAGGACTGGAAGTTCAGTAGAGGCATCCACTTTTATACGACTTGCTCAAGATTTTGAAAATATAATCGCAATTAAAGAGGCAAGTGGAAGCATGCTACAAGCGCAAGAAATTATTAAAGAAGCCCCTTCACACATTCAAGTCATTTCTGGAGACGATGCACTAACCTTGCCCATGCTTTTAGCAGGTGCGGTAGGAACCATTTCGGTTTTGGGGAACGCAATGCCTATTCCACTCACCAAAATGTTTGAATATGTAGAAGCCGGAAACCTCAATAAAGCCTACCAGCTTCACTATGAACTATTGGATATGATTCAACTTCTCTTTGAAGAAGGAAATCCAACGGGGATCAAAGCGCTGATGGAAATTTTAAAAATTTGTTCAAGTCAAGTGCGCTTGCCTTTAGTAAGTGCTACCTCTAGTTTAAATGCCCGTATAGAAAAGGTTTTGGAGCATTCCATTTATGCCGTTTAAACTTTAACATCCCCTTTGTAATTTAAATTTCCATTGTCGTGGATAATTAGTATTTTTGCAGGATGAAATTTAAAAAGATTTCTTTACTTGTTTCGTGTGTGTTACTCGTTTCTGTTTCTTGTAGCGATTATCAAAAATTGCTGAACAGTGACGATACCTCAGAAAAATACAAACAAGCGGAAGTGTTTTACAACAATGGGGAATACCGAAAGGCCAATCGGCTTTTCGAGCAAATTGTTCCTAAATATCGGGGGAAACCCCAAGCTCAGCGAATTATTTTCTTTTTTGCGGATTCGTATTTTCAGACCAAAAGCTACAGCTTAGCAGCCTACCAGTATGAAAATTTCGTAAAAAGCTACCCCAAGAGCGATCGTATTCAAGAGGCTACCTTTAAGGCAGCAAAAAGCTACTATTTCCAATCTCCTACCTACAGTCTAGATCAGGAGGAAACCTACGAAGCCATTGAGAAACTCCAAGTATTCATCAACCTGTATCCCAGTTCTGAATATGCGGCGGAGGCCAATCAGATGATTGCTGAGCTACAAGAAAAATTAGAGAAAAAAGATTTTGAAATTGCCAAGCAGTACTTCACCATACGCGATTACAAATCTGCGATCAAAGCCAATGATAACTTTGTAGCGGGCTTCCCCGGAACCAAGTTCCGAGAAGAAGCACTGTATGTCAAATTTTTAGCGCTTTACGAAATCGCAACCAATAGTATACTTTCAAAAAAAGAAGCACGTTTAAAAGAATTGCAACAACAATACGCGCTCATTTTACGTTATTATCCTGAAACCTTATTTATGGAGGATTTGAACGGTAAAATGGAAAAAGTAAATAAAGAACTAGAACAATTTAACACCACCACTACACTTTCAAAATAAAACTATGACGAAGTACAGAGAATCAAAAGCGGAATTAACTTCAAAGACCTACAATCGAAACGAGATCGAAGCTCCAACAGAAAATATTTACGAGGCACTCTCCATTATTGCCAAGCGTTCGCAGCAAATAAATCTTGATATCAAGAAGGAGTTGCATGAAAAGCTCGAAGAATTTGCAACGCACAATGACAGTTTAGAAGAAATTTTCGAGAACAAGGAGCAAATCGAAGTTTCGCGTTTTTATGAGCGTTTACCAAAACCTCATGCAATGGCTGTAGAAGAGTGGTTGAAAAATAAAATCTACTCACGCCATACCGAAGAACCCAAATCGTAAACAATGCCTTTATTAAGCGGTAAAAAGATCTTACTCGGAATTTCCGGAGGAATTGCCGCTTATAAAACTCCTTTTCTTGTTCGTGAGCTTCTCAAGCAAGGTGCTGAGGTTCGTGTGGTAATGACCCCTAGTGCGAAAGACTTTGTCACCCCACTGACACTGGCAACACTTTCTAAACATCCTGTTTTGTCCACCTTTACGGCTACTGATCTAGACAACCCCGTTTGGAATGATCATGTAGAATTAGGTTTGTGGGCCGATGCCTTTTTAGTTGCTCCGGCTACCTCCAATACACTCTCTGCAATGGCACAGGGTCGATGTAATAACCTCTTATTAGCGGTTTACCTCTCTGCAAAATGCCCTGTATTTGTAGCTCCAGCAATGGATTTGGATATGTTTGCACACCCGTCCAATCAAAAGAATATGGAAACTTTAACTTCTTTTGGAAATCAGGTTTTACCCGTAGGCGAAGGGGCTTTGGCAAGTGGCTTGGAAGGTAAAGGAAGAATGCTGGAACCCGATGAAATTGTAGCTCGTCTCATTTCTTATTTTAATCCAGACCTGCCACTAAAGGGAAAACGGGTACTGATTACAACAGGGCCTACCTATGAGGCTATTGATCCTGTGCGTTTTATAGGAAATCACGCTTCGGGAAAAATGGGTTTTGTACTGGCAGAAGTTGCCGCGAGTTTGGGTGCGGAAGTACAATTAATCACAGGACCTACCCACGAAAAAATCAACCATCCTTCGGTAGCTGTTCAAGCTGTAGTTAGTGCGAAGGAGATGTTTCTAGCGGTAAAAAAAGAATACAAACGTTCGGATATTGCCATTGCAGCGGCTGCTGTAGCAGATTTCACACCCCAATCCGTAGCTCCCCAAAAATTAAAAAAAGGAAAGTCAAATTTATCCCTTTCCTTAATTCCCACAGAAGACATACTAGCATATATGGGCAAAAACAAAAAGAAACACCGCCTTATTGGTTTTGCATTAGAGACAGAAAATGAATTGGAAAATGCGAAAATTAAACTGAAGCAAAAGAATTTAGACGGGATTGTTTTAAATTCACTACAAGACCCTGGAGCTGGATTTTCCGTTTCTACCAATAAAATTACCTTTATTCATTCCGATCATTCCATTCAAACCTTTCCCCTTCAGAGTAAATTGGAATGTGCGCATCGAATTTTTGAACAAATACTGTCCCTATGAATCGCTTTTTTTTATTTCTAACTCTTGTCCTTTCTAGTCGGCAACTTAACGCTCAAGAATTGAACGCTCAAGTCATTGTAAATTCGGACTTGGTCAACCAAACAAATCAACAGATTTTTAAGACTTTAGAACGTTCACTCAATGAATTCATCAATACCCAAGTTTGGACAAATCAAGAATTTTTAAGTCAAGAAAAAATTACCTGTTCTTTTGTTTTTAATCTTTCTGGTTATAGTAACGATCAGTTTGAAGCCACGTTGCAAGTCCAATCCCAGCGTCCTGTCTTCAACACCAATTACGACAGCCCCATCCTAAACTTTTTAGACAAAGACATCGTTTTTTCCTACCAAGAATTTCAACCTCTTTTCTACAATGAATCCAGTTTTGAGTCCAATCTGGTTTCACTCATCAGTTTTTACGCCTATGTCATCTTAGGTTTGGATGCAGATAGTTTTTCACACAACGGGGGAGATGTCTATTTTGAGGCTGCTCGACAAACCGTAAATCTAGCTCAGAATACGTCGCGTAAGGGTTGGAAACCTTCCGATGGCGTTCGCAATCGTTTTTGGCTGATCGATGCCTTGCGGTCCAATACCTTTAGAGAATATCGACAGGCGTTACATACGTATCACCGTGAAGGCTTAGACCAAATGACCACAGATTCTGAAGCAGGCAAAATAGCCTTGATGGATGCCATCCAGCAGCTAGAGCCTTTGTACCAGAGAAGGCCCAATGCCTTTTTACTTCAACTCTTTTTTGATGCCAAGGTGGAGGAAATTGTCAATCTTTTTCAAGAAGGCCCCAAAGTAGATTTTAAAAAAACCGAAGCGGTACTCAAAAAAATTGCGCCTTTTTTTGGCGCAAGATGGAAACAAATCAAAGCTTAATTTTTTTAATATTCCTATATTTAAGGTTTAAAATTCGGAACCGCCTTGCTGACCCAACTTAAAATAAAAAACTTTGCGCTCATTGATGATTTAGAAGTCCATTTTTCAGATGGAATGACTTCAATCACAGGGGAAACTGGTGCTGGGAAATCTATTGTATTAGGCGGTTTATCTTTGGTTTTAGGAAAGCGGGCAGACTTATCCAGTCTTTTTGATCCTACACGGAAATGCATCGTAGAAGCTATTTTCAAAATCAAACCCTATGCTTTACAATCCTTGTTTGAAACCCATGACTTGGATTATGAAGAAGAAACCGTTTTGCGACGCGAACTTTTACCTCAGGGAAAGTCCAGAGCGTTTATCAATGACACGCCTGTAAATTTAAATGTCCTTGCGGAAATTAGTGTGCACCTTATTGACATTCACTCACAGCACGACAGTCAGGCCTTGCTTCAAAACGAATATCAGTTCCAAGTATTGGATGCTTTAGCCGATAATCAGGAGCCACTTGCTGCTTATCAAGCTACATTGGCAGCCTATCAAAGCACTCAAAAAGAATATCACTATTGGAGTGAAAAGCAAGCCGCTTCTAAAGAAGAGTTTGATTTAAAACAGTTTTTGTTTGAGGAGCTTCAGGCGTCAAACTTGGAAGCGGGGATGGAAGAGCAGATCCAAACACAACTCCACACCTTGAGTCATATCGAATACTTACAGACTACATTTGGGGCTGCCGTCCAGCTAATGGAAGCAGAATCTCTAGGAATTGGAGATCAGTTAAATGAATTAAACCGGCACAGTCAAGGGATGAGTTCTACCTCGAGTCGGTACGAGAAACTTCAGGAACGCGTTCAGGGGATCGTCATAGAAATGGAGGATCTCCTAGAAGAATTTAAGCATGAATTTGAATTGTTAGAAGCCAATCCTCAAAAACTCGAAGAGTTACAAGCCCAAATGGATCATTTGAATGTCCTTTATCAAAAGCATCGGGTGCAAACCGTAGAGGAGTTGATTTCCATTCAGCAGGAGTTGGAGCAAACACTTCAAGACACCTTAAACCTTGACGATAAACTGAATGCCTTAGCCCAAAAACAAGAGGAACAAGCAGCAGAATTAAAGCGTCTAGCGGATCAACTTTCTAAAAGGCGGAATGAAGCTATTGCCGTTCTGGAAGAAGAACTCAGAGGGCTTGTTTCCAAAATGGGAATGCAAGAGGCTCAATTTAAAATAGAACTAACTCCAAGCTCTGAATTTCGGTCTAATGGTACAGATGTTTTATCGTTTCAATTTAGCGCAAACAAAGGCAGTGATTTTAAAGCACTAAAAAAAGTAGCTTCAGGAGGAGAATTATCGCGAATTATGCTGGCCATCAAAACAGTCTTGTCGCAGTACAAAAAATTACCTACCCTGGTATTTGATGAAATCGATACGGGGGTGTCGGGGAAAATATCGGATAGCATTGCTGAAGTCATGTCCACTATGGCCCAAAAACTTCAAGTTTTAGCCATTACACATTTACCCCAAGTCGCCGCGAAGGGCAACCATCACTTTCGAGTAGAAAAAACAGTAGAAGGCGAGAAAACAAGAACCCATCTCTCCGCCCTAAATCAAGAAGCGCGTGTAGCGGAAATTGCGAAGATGCTTTCCGGCAATCAGGTGACTGAAACCGCAATTGCACACGCGAAGCAATTAATGAATTAAATGTATCTTTACCCAGTAAAATAAAACGCATGGCACATCAAATTTTAGAAGGAAAAAAAGGAATTATTTTTGGTGCGTTGGACGATCAGTCCATCGCTTGGAAAACAGCAGAATCTGTGGCAGATGCAGGAGGTATTTTTGTTTTGACAAACGCCCCAGTCGCAATGCGTATGGGGACCATCAATGCCCTTGCCGAAAAAACGGGTTCTCAAGTGATTGCAGCCGATGCGACAAAAAAGGAAGATCTAGAAGCGCTGATCGAGCAGTCCCAAGAAATTTTAGGAGGGAAAATTGATTTTGTTCTCCACTCCATCGGAATGTCTGTCAACGTCAGAAAAGGAAAGCACTATACCGATTTAAACCACGATTGGATGGCAAAAGGATGGGATGTTTCTGCGGTTTCCTTTCACAAACTGATGCAGTGTTTGTATCAAAAAGATGCAATGAACGAATGGGGAAGTATTGTAGCACTTTCTTATGTAGCTGCACAACGAACTTTTCCAAATTATAATGATATGGCGGACAACAAAGCGTATCTGGAATCAATCGCTCGAAGCTTTGGCTATTTCTTTGGAAAAGACAAAAAAGTACGAGTCAACACGATCTCTCAATCGCCCACACTAACCACGGCTGGGAAAGGAGTAGCGGGTCTAGATGGTTTCTTGAAGTACGCTGAAAAAATGTCTCCCCTTGGGAATGCTTCGGCTAAAGATTGTGCAGACTATACAGTTTCTTTGTTTTCTGATTACACTCGGAAAGTTACCTTACAAAACCTCTTTAACGACGGAGGGTTTTCCAATGTAGGCGTGAGTCAAGATATCATTGATGCGATTAGCGATGCAGAATAGATTGGAATAGCTCAGGGAAATGGCAAATAAGAGAGTAGGATTAGATTCCTTAATCAAAAAACTACCTTCCCAAGGGCGCTTCCGTTTTTTTCTATTGTTTGTTTTCGTATCGTTTACTTTTTGGTTGAGCACCAAACTTTCAAACATTTATACCCTAGAGCAGTCCTTTACTTTGCTTTTAAAAGAGGTACCCGAGGGAATTATTCCCTCCGACACTTCCCGAAAAATCAAAGCCTCCGTTACAGCAAGTGGGTTTGAGATTTTACTGTATCGGTTGTTTGACAAATCCGTTACCATTTCACTACAAGAAGCCGATTTTAGTTCTACTTTAGGACGCGTATCACTTAGAAATCAGCAGTTTTCAATCGAACAGCAACTTTTTGACAATACAAGACTCAACCAAATCTACCCTGAAAACTTGAATATTGTTTACAGCCGTTTGGATGAAAAAAGGATAGCAGTAGTTCCTCAAACTCAGATTCAGCTTCGCGCAGGATATTTAAGTGATATTCCCATACAAAGTAAACCCGACAGTATTTTGGTTCGAGGACCAAAATCCATTCTGGATACCCTTAAAGGAGTATCCACTATGTTTTTTGAAACAACAGATGTGTATGAAGGGATTTCGCAAGAAGTGGGTTTAAAATCCATCCCGGAGTTGCAATTTGCACAAGAGAACGTCCAACTCCTTTTGCCCGTTTCTCGCTATTCTGAAAAAGAGTTTGTGCTTCAAGTGGAGGTAATCAACTTACCTTTAGGAGTCCGAGTAAAGTTATTTCCACCCACAGCAAAGTTGAGAGCTACACTACCCATGGCACTTCTAAATACAGTTAAGGAATCTGATTTCCGCTTGGTAGTGGATTGTGAAAACTTACAGGATCAAGAAAGTAAGTCGCTGAAGTTGAACCTGTTGAAACAGCCTCCTGGCTTAAAACAACTCATCTGGGAACCTGAGGAGGTAAATTATCTGATACGAAAATGAAAGCCATTGGTCTTACAGGAGGAATCGGTAGTGGGAAATCTACACTTTTAAAGTGGTTTCAAGCGCAAGGCGTTCCTTGTTTTGAATCCGATGTAGCGGGTCGAGTTTTGTTAGACAGTACGTTACGCGAAGAGGTGAGCAACCGTTTTGGTTCTTTGTTATACGGGTCGGACGGACGCCTAGATCGAGCTGCTTTGGCAGCCCTTGTATTTAACGATACAACAGCTCTAGACGACCTGAACAAGCTGGTTCATCCCGCTGTATCAACGGCTTTTGAGACTTTTAAGAATCAACACGACAAGGCCCCCTTTGTGATCAACGAAGCTGCAATTCTGTTTGAAACAGGAGGCTATAAAAAATGCGATCTAACAATTTTAGTTAAAGCACCGATGAAAGAACGGATGCAGCGAATTATTTCTAGAGATGGGGTAACCGAAGAAGAAGTGCTAGCACGTATGAAGCAGCAGTGGAGCGACGAAAAAAAAGAACAGTATGCAGATTTTGTCATTCGTAATACCGATCTTGAAAACACCTATGAACAAGCTGCTAAAGTCTTAAATAAGCTTAGGGAGTAAGCATCTCATCGGATTAACATAGTATTAGTATTTTATTTGTTTAAAATAAATGAAATTTGCACCGGATAATAAGTTGAAATGCGATGCGTTTTAATTTAGTAAGTCAAATATGAAGAAAAATTTATTTATCTCTCTCGTTAGTTTTATGATCATCTCCATCTTGGGGATTATCGTACTGCAGGGGTATTGGATTTTTTCAGCATGGAATGATAAAGAAGAGGAGTTTTCTCTGGCCGTACAGCAATCTTTGATGATGGTTGCAGAAGAAATTCAAGAACGCGAGTTGTCCGATTACATCAGTGCCTATGAAAAGTTGGTCGATTCGTTAGAAACTCCAGACAATGCTAGCTTTGCCAATGTCTTTTTGTTCTTGGATGAAGACAAGACCAACAATTTAATTTCCTACTACGCCTACGGTATTTTAGAAGAAGACTACAAAATCACGCCCTATTTGGACCCGAAATTGGGAGATACCCTAGAAACCCTTACGGACGTAAAACAGGTTAAAAACACTACCATCATCAATAAAAACGACGTGTTTAACCGAGAAAACAATATTGCCACTTCGGTAGAAAAAATCAAGACCATAGAGCGTATGAATGTTGCAAACCAGCGCATCCGATCTACCTTTAAAGATTATACGGCCAATACTCCCATCCACAAACGTCTTAATTTACAAGAACTGGATTATGTGCTCAAACGTGAGTTTGATGCAAAGATGATCGTTACTCCTTATGAATTTGGGATTTATGACAACGGATTGGCAACTAAAATTAAGTCCAATAACTACACCGAAGCTCAAGAAGGCTATCGGTATTCAATCCCGATTTTTCAGGATGAAAAGGGGTTGCGCAATTATGAGTTGATTGTTTCTTTTCCCGAAAAAGATCAGTACGTTTTTTCTTCCATCCTCAGTTTAGGTGGGCTGACCTTATTCTTGACCTTATTTATCGTTTTGGTTTCGAGTAGTGCGTTGTACCAGATCATTCAGCAAAAAAAGATCTCTGAAATTAAAACGGATTTTATCAACAACATGTCCCACGAGTTTAAAACGCCTATCGCCACGATAAATTTAGCACTAGATGCGATTTCAAATCCTAAAGTGATGGAAACTCCGACCAAAATAACCCAGTATGTCAAAATGATTCGCGAGGAGAACATCAGAATGCTAGCACAGGTAGAAAACGTATTGCGCATATCACAATTGGAGCGCAGTAAGGAACCTCTTCAAAAAACCACGCTCGACATCCATCAGGTAATTCAAGGTGCCATCAGTCATATCCAATTGATTTTGAAAGACAAATCGGGAGTGCTTAATACCCGTTTAAATGCTGAAAACTGTACGGTGCTCGGTAACAAAAATCATTTAACCAATATTGTTGTAAACCTCTTGGATAACGCGGTAAAGTACAGTGACAAAAGCCCCAAGGTTGAGATCGAAACGCTGAATGAAGACAATGAATTTATTCTTAAGGTCAAAGACAATGGAATCGGTATGACTCCTGCGGTTCAAAAAAAGGTTTTTGACAAGTTTTACCGCGCCGCTTCCGGCGATATTCACAACGTCAAAGGACACGGTCTAGGACTGGCCTATGTCAAAAAAATAGTAGATCTGCACAAAGGGCAAATCTATTTGGAAAGCAAAAACGATATTGGAACCACCTTTACTCTTAAAATCCCCAATGAAAATTAATTTAACCAAGCCTCACTCTATAATAAAATGAAAAACGACAACAAAAAAATTCTACTGGTAGAAGACGACCCAAATTTCGGAAGTATTTTAAAGGAATACTTAACCCTAAACGACTATGATATTACCTTAGCAAAAAATGGGATTGAAGGATTTGAAAAATTCCGAAAAGACCATTTTGATCTTTGTATCCTCGACGTGATGATGCCCTATAAAGACGGGTTTACTTTAGCCCGAGAAATCCGAGAGAAAAACGAGGTAGTACCTATCTTTTTCCTGACCGCAAAGCACCTGAAAGAAGATGTTTTAAAAGGATTTAAGATCGGGGCAGACGACTACATGACGAAGCCCTTTGATTCGGATGTACTCCTAGCCAAAATTAAAGCCATCCTAAATCGGAAGACGGCACCTGTAGTTCCTGAAAATGACACGTTTGAGTTTAGCTTCAGCAATTTTGAATTCAATTCGAAACTGCGATTTTTGACTCACAAAAATGGACAGTCCACCAAGCTCTCACCCAAAGAAAATCAATTGTTGCGCCTTTTGGTCTTGCATCTAAACGATTTGCTACTGCGGGAGGTGGCGCTAAACAAAATTTGGAGAGACGACAATTACTTTACTTCCAGAAGTATGGACGTTTATATCGCTAAACTTCGCAAGTACCTTAGTTTGGACGAAAAAGTACAAATCCTAAACATACACGGAGAAGGTTTTCGACTGGTTATTGCCGACTAAAGTCCCCCTCTGGGATGGAATTGTTCCACTACGGAACGCAAATGTTGCGTATCCAGATGGGTATATATCTCTGTTGTGGTGATGCTTTCGTGACCCATTAAAATTTGAATAGTACGCAAGTCTGCTCCGTTTTCTAGTAGGTGTGTCGCAAAAGAATGCCGAAAAGTATGCGGACCTATTTTCTTTTGGATATTGGCTTTTAAGGCCAAAGAGCGAATGAGTGTAAAAATCATTTGGCGCGTCAGCGTCTTTCCGTTTCGGTTTAAAAACACCACGTCTAGATGTTCGGGATGAATTTTTTGTAAGACGCGAATTTGGTGGATATAGATCTCTAAAAACTTTTTAGCCACCCTACCCATAGGAATCAGGCGTTGTTTGTTTCCTTTGCCCGTCACCCGAATCAGGCACTCCTTAAAAAAGAGGTTGGACAGGCTTAAATTGATCAACTCAGACACGCGTAGCCCACTACCATAAAGGGTTTCCAGTAGTGCGCGATTGCGATGTCCCTGAGGATGACCCAGGTCCAAATGGTCCATCAAGCGTTCGATTTCTTTAAGGGAAAGTACGTCGGGAAGCTTCCTTCCCAGTTTGGGTGCCTCTATAAGGTCAGTAGGGTTGGTGGTTCGGTATTTTTCAAAAATGAGGTAATCAAAAAAACTGCGTAGCCCTGCAATCCGCCGCGCCTGGGTATGGGGACTCAGGACTTTTGCGGTTTCGTAGATAAATTGCTTTACGGTTTCTTGATCGCAATCCAGGGGAGTTTCTTTGCTGTTTTTTTTGTCCAAGAAATTTTGAAAGGCCTGAATGTCCAAGCTGTAATTTTCGATTGAGTTTTCAGAAAGCCCCCGTTCTATTTTGAGGTACATTCGAAAATCTGCCACTGCTTGTTGCCAATTCACACCATTTGTTTTTAGGGGAATACTTCTAATTTCTATACTTTTACTAAAATAACAAAAATGAAGATCAGCATCATCAACGGACCAAATTTAAATCTCCTGGGTACTCGAGAGCCTATCGTCTATGGCAAGCAAACTTTTGAAGACTACTACGCCGAGTTGCAAAACCAGTTTCCTCAAGTGACCTTTGACTATTTTCAGTCCAACGTAGAAGGGGAATTAATCAACCGCCTGCAGGAGGTTGGTTTCAGTTCTGATCTTATTCTTCTCAATGCAGGCGCCTATACCCATACCTCAGTGGCCATTGGCGACGCTATAAAAAGCATCGATACCTCCGTAATTGAAATTCATATTTCCAACACCTTTGCCCGAGAGGATTTTAGACATACCTCCTACATCACTCCTGTAGCCAAAGGCCTGATTATTGGTTTTGGGCTGGATTCGTATCGCCTTGGCGTGGAGAGTGCGTTGTCATAGTTTTTCTTTTTTGGACACTTCTTCCAATTGCGCTTTGAAGACTTGTATTCGCGCGTGCGCCGTCCCATCTATCAATAAGATCACGATCAGCATAGCGATGGTGGTTATGCTAATCGCACGCCACAGGGGCTTGTCAACAAAAACAAGCACTAAAGAAGCGAGAATCATAAGGATTGGGATCGCTTTAAAAACAACCGTGTTGTATTCTTTTAACGTAGCTTCAATACGATCAAATTCCGAAGCGATAAAAGCTGTTGCGTCTTGTTGGTAGGCTGTTTCAAACTCGGTAACTCGGTTTGTGTTCGTATAAACTAATCCTACGCCAATGATCATTAGAAGTAGTCCCGCAACTAGAGTCGGAATGATATACGCCCTCGCTAAATCTGTTTTTCCCAACTGCCAAAAGCCAATACTGGCAATTAAAAATAAGAGCGCAAACAAGATAAAAAAACGGGTTGAAAATACTTCCGCTTTTGCCCACTCTGTTGCCAATTTTACTAGTTCCATCGTTACTTTTTTTTAAAAAGCGAAGATAAATATTTTAAAAGAATCTGGTTTTGGATTTGTGATTAGAGTAATGGTTTCGTGTAACCGTAAGTTACGGGTTAATATGCGTTAATTTGCGGTTACACATTGTTGGCAATAGTTTTTTTACCAATCGTCTTTTTCCAAGGATTTTGATGTATTTCCGTCCTTTATTGCTTTTTCAATTGCGTCTAATGATAAAATAGCACTCAAATGTGATTTATAAAAAACTTTTCCCATAACGGTTTTTTGATTTCCTTTTGGATTAATTGGAAATGATTGTTCCACTCTTAAAGAAATTTCAGAAGGTGGTCCATCTCCACCAACAATTTTCTTATCATAAGTTGTCAAAGTAAATATAATTCTTGCTCTACCTTCTTTAACATCAACCCTTGCGATGTGCCAACAGTCAACATAAGTTGTGATAATTGATATTCCAACGTGTACATCATCATATAATCCTTTACCTACAATTCGACCTAATTCCTTGTCTTGAGTTTGAATTACAGATTTTCCACTACCATAGTTATAGACAAAATAATTTAGTGCTCTATTATATATTTCCTCTTTAGAAAATTTATGTGCTTCGACAATCCTTGTATAGGTTACATTTCCATTGTCATCTAAAATTCCATTGACCTTCAATTTCAGCCAACATTTTTTTTGTTTTTTTATTTTGTCCACTTGCTGTTATTGAAAAAATAGCTAATAAAATCATTAGTAAATTTATTTTCATATTGTTTGTTTTAAATTATTGCTAACTATTGCATAAACCACATATGCGCTAAATTTCCTTTTTAACTACTTCCTAAGTTTTGTATAGCACTCTTCTTCGGTTGGTTAAACAACAGTCTGTTCTTATTTTGATATTTTTTAAAACCAAAAACACGTAAATTCCCCAAAGCCAAACCCTGCTTTAGAACGTACTAGTTGCTGAAAATGTTACGAAAGAAACGATAGGTTTTCAAGGGCAAGTCTAGATTTGGGAATTCATAGCAAATAAAGATATCAAAAAAGCCCTTTTAAAAAAAGGCTTTAACATTTTTCGGTGGTAGGAGCTTAGAGATGAATCACCTCGTCGTAGGCATCGGCCACAGCTTCCATAACGGCCTCACTCATAGTAGGGTGGGGGTGAACGGCTTTTAAGACCTCATGTCCTGTGGTTTCCAGCTTTCTGCCCAGTACCGCTTCGGCTATCATGTCCGTAACACCTGTACCGATCATATGGCATCCCAGCCATTCGCCGTATTTGGCGTCAAAGATAACTTTGACAAAGCCATCGGGAGTACCCCCAGCTTGGGCTTTTCCAGAAGCAGAAAAGGGAAATTTCCCCACTTTAATGTCGTAGCCTTTTTCTTTGGCTTGTGCTTCGGTAAGCCCTACGGAAGCGACTTCGGGGGAACAGTAAGTACAGCCGGGAACATTTCCATAATCCAAAGGTTCCACAGTGTGTCCTGCAATTTTTTCAACACACAAGATGCCTTCTGCAGAAGCCACGTGTGCCAGGGCTTGCCCTTGGGTCACATCTCCAATGGAGTAATAGCCGGGCAGGTTGGTTTGGTAAAAGTCGTTGACAAGGATTTTATCCCGATCCACAGCAATGCCCACTTCTTCCAGACCGATGTTTTCAATATTTGTTTTAATTCCCACGGCAGAAAGGACAACGTCGGCATCGAGCACCTCTTCTCCTTTTGTGGTTTTTACGGTGGCTTTAACTCCTTTTCCTTTGGTGTCCACGCCCGTGACTTCTGCATTGGTTAGGATTTTTATCCCACTCTTTTTAAAGGAGCGTTCCAGTTGTTTGGAGACTTCTTCGTCTTCCACGGGAACGATACGGTCTAGGTATTCCACGATAGTTACCTCGGTGCCCATCGCGTTGTAGAAATAGGCAAATTCAATTCCGATGGCTCCAGAACCGACGACTATTAATTTTTTAGGTTGTTTTTCCAAGCTCATCGCTTTGCGATAGCCAATCACTTTTTTTCCGTCTTGGGGAAGACTAGGGAGTTCTCGAGAACGCGCACCAGTAGCGATAATGATATTTTTCGCTTCGTATTCTTCGGTTTTGTCGCCTTGGGTGACGCTTACTTTTTTTCCGGGCATGATTTTTCCATGGCCTTCCAGTACGTCAATCTTATTTTTTTTCATTAAAAACTGCACGCCTTTACTCATTCCGTCAGCTACATTACGACTTCGGTTCACCACGGCGTCGAAGTCCTTGTCGTATTCTTTGATGGTCAATCCATAGTCCCCAGCATGCTTGAGGTATTCAAAAACTTGAGCGGATTTAAGCAGGGCTTTGGTGGGAATACACCCCCAGTTCAGACAAACGCCTCCCAGGCTTTCTTTTTCTACAATTGCGGTCTTAAATCCCAGTTGAGATGCGCGAATTGCAGTAACATATCCTCCTGGACCACTTCCTAAAACTATAATATCGTATGCCGTCATGTACTATCATTTAAATTCGATACAAAGGTAAGAAATAAGAGGGGAATTTGTATGCTTTATTTTGCTTCAGGATCGAAGGTGACACTGGTAGAATTAACGCAATAACGCACCCCCGTAGGAGTGGGACCATCGTTAAAAACATGTCCTTGATGTCCTCCACAGTGGGCACATACGATTTCGGTGCGCAGCATCCCATGAGTAGTATCTTTGATGTATTCCAACGCTCCTGGGAGGGCTTTGTCGTAACTGGGCCAGCCACAGGAACTGTCAAATTTATTTTCGGAACGGTACAAGGGGGTGTTGCAGCCTTTGCAATTGTAAGTACCGGACTCAAAATGATCGTTGTACTTTCCCGTAAATGGATATTCGGTTCCTTTTTCTCTTAAGATGCGGTACGACTCGGCATCGAGTTCTTTACGCCATTCGGCCTCCGATTTGGTGAGCGGATAGGATTTAGGGTTGCTCATCGGTGGGAATAAAATTTAATGCAGCAGAATTGATGCAATGCCTTTTGCCTGTTGTTTTTTTAGGACCATCGTTAAACACATGACCCAGATGACCGCCACAGGTATTGCATTTGAGTTCGGAACGGGGATAGCCAATTTTGTAATCGACGTCGTACTCTAAGTTGTTTTCAATTCCCCGATCAAAAGAGGGCCAACCCGAACCCGATTCGAATTTGTGTTTTGATTCGTACAAGGGAGTTTGACAGCCTGCGCAGACATAAGTTCCTTTTTCTTTGTTGTAATTTAAGTGACCTGAAAAAGCCCGTTCAGTACCCGCTTTTCGAAGGACATAATAGGCCATTTGTTGCAGTTCGGCTTTCCATTCCGCATCGGTTTTGACTACGGTGTATTCTTTTTTGGGTTTTTGTTGTTGCTCTTGGGAGATTCCGTTGCAACTGACCAACAAAAACAACATAAGTAGAGGTGCGATCGACTTCATAAGTTTTTATTTCAAAAATAAGCATTCTTTTTGTGTGTCAAAAAATCATTGCATTTCCAACAAAACTATAACGGCAATTGTATCTAGTTGGTTGCAGTTTAGTAACTATACTCCAAACCCAAATCATGAAAAAATATATCTTCCTCGTTGTTCTCAGTGTTTTAAGTAGTTGTAAAGTCAACCAACTTACAGGTAAAAAGACGTTTAATATCTTTTCGAACAAACAGCTCTTCCCCATGGCATTTTCGCAATACGAAAGTTTTTTAAAGGAACACCCCGTGATTCGCAATACCTCTGAAAGCCAAAACATCAAAGACATTGGTGGGCGTATCGCCAAAGCGGCACAGCTTTATTTTGAATACAAAGGCGCACCGAATTATTTAAAGGAGTACGCCTGGGAGTACAATTTGGTACAAAACGACCAATGCAATGCCTGGTGTATGCCGGGGGGTAAAATTGTGTTTTATTCCGGTATTCTACCCGTAGCGGCAAACTCGGATGGCATTGCGGCCATCATGGGGCATGAGGTAGCCCATTCTCTTTTGGATCACGGAGGACAGCGGATGTCTCTCAGCTTGGCACAACAAGGTTTGAATCTGGTAGCACTAAAAGCAACTGAAAAACAACCCGAGAAAAAACGCAAAGCCATTTTAACAGCCTATGGACTTGGGAGTACTGTTGGGGCGGTGCTTCCCTTTAGTCGTAAACACGAATCGGAAGCCGATAAAATTGGATTGGAGTTGATAATTCTAGCGGGTTACAATCCCCAGGAGGCTCCTCTGCTTTGGGAACGTATGAAAGCCGCTTCCGGAGGGAAAGCACCACCCGAACTCCTAAGTACCCATCCCTCCAGTCAAAGACGAATCGACAACCTAAAACGCTGGATTCCAGAGGCCCAAAAAAAAGCAGCCGAAATCCAAAGTAGGGAATAAGTTTTATCGACAGGATTTTGTTACATTCGAGTACTAAATTGTTACAATGCTAACATTAAAAACTCCTTTGGAAAAAGGGAGTAAAAAACTGATCAACGCATGGGCGTTCTACGACTGGGCAAATTCGGTGTATTC
>DBBQ01000023.1:105597-147785 GCA_002292265.1 Flavobacteriaceae bacterium UBA980
GCTTCTGCTTTTGTCATTGTGGCTTTGATGTCTCCTTTACTTTCGGGAATAGCGGATTATATTGGGAACAAGAAAAAGTTCATGAAAATCTTTGTGTATATGGGTTCCCTATCTTGTGTGGGCTTGTATTGGTTCGAATTGGATACGATCTACCTGAGCTTGTTTTTTTATTTTTTAGCCCTAATAGGATTTTGGTCCAGCTTGGTGTTTTACAACTCCTATTTGCCCGATATTGCGTATCCCAAACAGCAAGACCGAGCCAGCGCGCGTGGCTTTTCTTATGGTTATATCGGGAGTGTTTTGCTCTTGTTGGTCAATTTGGCCATGGTCATGAAACCCGATTTGTTTGGTATTCAGGGGAGTGCAAATGAAGCCTCCATAACCGCAATGAAATATTCCTTTATTTCTGTGGGAATCTGGTGGGCTTTGTTCAGCCAATATTCTTTTTATTTTTTACCCAAAAGCAATCACGAGGTAAAGGTCACTAAAGATGTTTTTTGGAACGGCTACAAAGAATTGCGGTCCGTTTGGAATCAACTAAAGCAAATCACCCAATTGAAACGCTTCCTTCCCGCCTTTTTCCTCTACAGTATGGCTTTGCAAACGGTGATGTTGGTTGCCGCTTATTTTGGTGAAGAAGAAATTTCTTGGGCCAATTCCAGTGAAAAAACGGTAGGATTAATTGTCAGTATCCTCTTAATTCAAATCGTCGCTATTTTTGGGGCAATCCTTACAGCACGTGCTTCGGAACGCTTTGGAAACATACCTGTGCTTGTTGCTATAAATTTGATCTGGGTGGTCTTGTGTGTCATTGCTTATTACACCCGTACCCCTCTTCAATTTTATTCAGTGGCAGGTTTTGTAGGCCTGGTGATGGGCGGACTTCAGTCGCTTTCCAGATCTACTTATTCCAAAATGATCCCGGAGACCTTAGACACCACCTCCTTTTTCAGTTTTTACGATGTAACTGAAAAGATTGGTATCGTCATTGGGATGGTGTGCTTTGGTTTAATCGATCACATTTCGGGGAGCATGCGCAACGGAATCTTATTTTTCATTCTCTTTTTTGTCTTTGGGGTTTTGATGTTACTTCGTATTCCAAAACTCAAAGAGGCTAGTCCCGAATCGTAATATCCCCAGAGCCAGTAACTTTAGTAACTTGACGTTCTGGACTTCCATAACAAAGCAAATCTCCAGATACTGTGATGCTTCCATTTAGGGTCTCGGTAGCGTGCATTTCAATGTATCCTGAACCCGTGATTTGAGCCTGCCCGGTTTGCGCTTTTAAATCCTGGGCAGTAATATCTCCTGAACCGGTTATTTGAAATTCCACACGCTCTGTTTTACCTCTCAGGCGGAGATCTCCAGAACCCTTTAGCGTTCCTTCTACAGAGGTTGCTTCTACTTCCAGATCAATATCTCCAGAACCAGAAATAACAGTCTTAAATCGGTTTGCTGTGATTGTTTTTTGAGATTTGATTTTCCCTGATCCACTCAAAATGACCGAAGATATTTCTTCAATTGGAATACGAATAGTAACCTTTCCTGAAGTCCAATCGTTGAGCCAGGATTTATTTTTTTTCTTAATAATCAATTTTCCTTTTTTGATATAGGATTCAATGTTTTCTAAGTCCTCGTCGTCTCCCGAGAGGCTTATCGTTCCTTCTTTACCAGAAGTAAGGGTTACCTCGTAGGGTCCGGCGATATGAACACCGTCGAAGGGACCAACTTCGCGAGTTTAGGATTGGGCATCAACGTTTTGTGCTGTAAAAAGTAAAACGGATACAAAAAGGGCAGTACTGATGATTTTTTTCATGATGTTAAGGATTAGAGGTCAATTTGACACTTCCAAATTCAGAAGTGATGTGAAGACTATTGGTGGTGTTTTCATTCAGATGAAAACCTTGGTAGTATTTTTTGGTTGATTCTGTTCTTTGGATCTTATAATCCAAGTCTAGGTTGCTTTTAAGACTGGCAAATTCCAAATCAATTTCGTGTAGGAATTCCCATTCTGACGAAATTCCAAGTTGGACTCCTGTGTATTCAGAATTAATTTTAATGCTTTGGGTTGCGGGCATGACTTCGTTTATTCGGATTAAACCAAACTCATTATCAAGTTCTGCACTGTGGAACAGAGTTCCTACTTTTAGGGTAAGGTAATCCCCGCGACCTCGGAGGGAGTTGATCCGAGCGATAATCAATTTTCCAAAGTCGTTTTTAAATTCAAGTTCTTGGAGGGTGTTGAATTCAGAAGATGTATAATCAGCCTCCAATTCAATACGGCCCGCTTCCTCCACATCGAAACTGGAGAAATCAGCGTATATTTTTGCTGCTCGAATAAAGTCAAAAGAGGAATTGTTAGTATAATCAAAGAAAAGCTTGTTGTTTTCGGAGTTGAGTTCACCGATAAGAAGTTTTCCAAAGTCACAATTTATTTTTGCTGCGCCATCTAGGGCGTTGAGCACAATGCTCCCGTAGTCATTGGTCAGATCCACTTGGCTGGAGCGAGGTAGTTTGACTGTATAGTCGATTCTAAAGCTAAGTCGAGAAAGGTTAAAGAGTTTGGTACTCCAGCTTTCTTCAATCTCTGTTCTAGCGCTGACATGATCGGTATTTAAGTCAAAATACACCTCGATTTCATCAAGTTTTTCCTGTATTCGCTTAGAATTGGAGCCTTTTACGGTAATCAGCACATCGATGACCACCCTATTTTCAATCCAACTGGTGATTTTCAAATCTCCGAATTGATTTTGAATTTCGATTAGTGCGTCAGCATGTACCTCCACTTCTTTGTGAAATTCTTTTTGAACGTTTTGTTGGGCTAAGGCAGAGGAGAAAAGTCCTAGTCCTACGACAAGCAGTATAGATTTAAATTTGATCATAGTCTTTTTGTTGTATTAGCATAAATTGTCCTTGAATATCCTCCAGGAGTTGTAATTGAGTTCTCAGATTGAGAATCAACGCATTGATAAATAGGGGTTGGTTTTCGTTTTCGTCCCAGTCTTGATAGAGTTCCTGATAATCGTTTTGAAGTTGTACCAGTTTGCGTTTAGAATTTTCAATTAGTTTTTTGGAACCCGGGAGTTTAACTTTTTCGATTTGAACAACTTGTTCTTGAATCATTTGGGTCAGATAACTTTCGGCACGTTGAAATTGTACTATTTGAGGTTCCAATTCAGGCTGTGAATGGAATACCCCACTGCCTAGAATTAAAAACAAGAGAGCCACATGGCCCATTGCATTGCCGAACGTCGCTTTTGGTAACGCTTTTTTTGAACCAGACGCTTTAGAAATAGGTTTTCGTGGCTCTCGGGTAGTGGAGGTACTTCTAGGGATTCTGCCCATTTTTCAAAAGCTTTATAAGGTAGTTTTTTAGTCATTTAGTTGTTTTTTGAGTTGTGCTCTTGCACGAGATAAAGTAGTCCGACAATTGGAAGGACTCCAATTCATGATTTCACCAATTTCGTCGTGGTCGTATCCCTCTAACTAGTAGAGTTTTAAAACGAGTTGATAGCGTTCATGGATTTGATTTAGCGCGTTTTCTAAGGTAGCGGGATGAAGTTCTGGAAAGGAAGTTTCGAATTCTTTTTGCGTTTCACTAAAATCGAGTTTGTTTTCCAATTGGTCATTGTGAATAAGTTTTTTGTTTTGATGGTAGGTCTCGATACTCTTCCTTACAACAATCTTGCGCAACCACCCTCCAAAGCTACCCACTCCGCTGTATTGATCTAAATGTTGAAAGGCGGTGATGAATGCTTCTTGCATGGCGACCATAGCATCATCTCTGTTTTTCAGTATGCCGTAAGCCGCGTGATAGGTGTTTTTGTGATAGCGTTGATACAATTCCATTTGTGCTTTTTGATCCTGCTTTTTACAAGCATGGAGGAGTTCATCAATATGTTGTTCTTTAAAATTCAATTTGCGACGTTCCTTACTATGAGTGTAAATTAAAGTTTTTGTTACAGTTTTAAAAGATGAAATTGCTATGGCACAACTATTGTCCTAATAAGAGTAAGTTTCTACGAGGTGGCTATGCTATAAAGCAAAGCATAAAAAGCAATCAGCATCCCTTTACGAAAATGACATAATGACCTAAATAAAACAAATGGCTCGATCCTTTTTTAGCGCAATTGACAATTTGTCACTGCAAGATATCGAATCCGAAGCGGATTTAATTCCTTTAATGACTACCGAAGATGAAGAAGCCTTAGAAAGCGAATCGCTTCCTGAGGTAGTACCTATTTTACCGTTGCGAAATACTGTTTTGTTTCCCGGTGTCGTGATTCCGATAACGGCTGGACGAGACAAATCCATCAAACTCATTAAAGATGCCAATGCTTCTGATAAAATTATTGGAGTCGTGGCTCAGCAAAATGAAGGAGTAGAAAATCCAGGTCCCCAAGATATTTATCCCCTAGGAACTGTAGCTCAAATTTTGAGAGTGCTGAAAATGCCCGATGGGAATACGACTATTATCATCCAGGGAAAAAAACGCTTTAAAGTAAAAAGTATAGTAGAGGAAAAACCCTATATGAAAGCGGCTGTAGAGCCAGTAGAAGACCAATTTCAAAAAAAGAGCAGCAAAGAGTTTACAGCCACTATAGATTCCATAAAGGATTTGGCCTTACAAATTATTGACGAAAACCCCAATATTCCTTCCGAAGCTTCTTTCGCAATCAAGAATATTCAGACCCCTTCTTTCCTAATTAATTTTGTGGCTTCAAACATGAATGTCAAAGTAGGGGAGAAACAAAAAATCCTTTCCGAATTGAGTTTGCACCAAAGAGCGCTCATGTGTTTAAAGCACATGAATGAGGAATATCAAAAACTCGCTTTAAAAAACGACATTCAGTCTCGTGTCCGATCCGAAATGGATTCGCAGCAACGGGAATATTACTTACACCAGCAGATGAAAACCATCCAGGAGGAGCTAGGGGGTGTTTCCTATGAGGAGGAAGTCGAAGAAATGCGACTGCGTTCTCAGGAGAAAAAGTGGAGTGAAGAAGTTGCCAAGCATTTTGACAAAGAATTGATGAAAATGCAACGCATGAATCCTCAAGTGGCAGAGTACTCTATTCAAAGAAATTACCTCGATTTATTTTTAGACCTACCATGGGATTCTTTTTCGAAAGATAATTTTGATTTAAAACGCGCACAAAAAATCCTGGATCGCGATCATTTCGGTTTGGAAGAAGTCAAAAAACGAGTCATTGAGTACCTAGCTGTTCTCAAGCTCAGAAACGATATGAAATCTCCCATTTTGTGTCTTTATGGCCCTCCCGGGGTTGGAAAAACTTCTTTGGGAAAGTCGGTTGCTGAGGCTTTGGGTAGAGAGTATGTGCGTATTTCCTTGGGTGGTATGCGTGATGAAGCTGAAATACGCGGGCACAGAAAGACCTATATTGGTGCACTTCCAGGGAGAATTATTCAAAGTTTAAAAAAGGCAGGAACCTCAAACCCTGTTTTTGTTTTAGATGAAATAGACAAGCTTTCTTCCAGTTTTCAGGGAGACCCTGCCTCTGCCTTGTTAGAAGTATTGGACCTTGAGCAAAACCAATCGTTTTACGATAATTTCTTGGAACTGGGCTACGACCTATCCAAGGTACTATTTATAGCGACTGCAAACAGTCTATCTCCTATTCACAGGGCGCTACGCGACCGAATGGAAATGATCAATGTGAGTGGTTATACCACAGAAGAAAAGACGGCCATCGCACAAAAATTTCTTTTGCCCAAACAGCTGAAAGAACACGGTATGGAAAGAAAGCATTTGAAACTTAAAAAAGCGGTTTTAGAAAAAATAGTTGAAGGCTATACCCGTGAGTCTGGAGTACGAGGCTTGGAAAAGCAAGTGGCTAAAGCGGTGCGTTATGCTGCAAAATCTCTGGCCATGGAGGAAGACTACACCATCAATCCAGATACAGCCGATTTGGTCACCATTTTAGGTCCTGCAAAAGTACACCGAGATCTGTATGAAAATAATCATGTGGCAGGCGTGGTTACCGGCTTGGCCTGGACCGCTGTTGGGGGAGACATCTTATTTATCGAATCGGCGATTTCTCCAGGTAAGGGAAGCCTTACGATCACTGGAAATCTGGGAAAAATCATGAAAGAGTCGGCGACTATAGCCATGGAATACCTCAAGGCCAACGAGGAACTTCTCCAACTTTCTTATTTTGATTTTGACAAACACAACATTCACATTCACGTTCCTGAAGGAGCAACTCCCAAAGACGGCCCTAGTGCTGGAATCACGATGTTGACTTCTCTGGTTTCGCTTTTTACTCAAAAACGAGTCAAGAAGAATTTAGCGATGACGGGAGAAATCACCTTACGCGGGAAAGTGCTTCCTGTGGGTGGGATCAAAGAGAAAATTTTGGCTGCCAAGCGTTCAAAAATCAAAGAAATTATCCTTTGTGAGCAAAACAGAAAAGACATTGAAGAAATCAATGCTAGTTATCTCAAAGGATTGACCTTTCATTATGTCAAAGAAATGAAGGAAGTGATCGATTTGGCCATAACAAACCAAAAGGTGGTGAATGCAAAAAGTTTTTCCTCGACAAAACCATCCTAGGAGATAGTTGTACCTTTGTGTATGCAAAAAATTATAGTCGCCATAGACGGATATGCAGCTACAGGAAAGAGTTCTCAAGCCAAGCGCCTAGCCAAAACTCTTGGTTATACCTATATCGACACGGGAGCCATGTACCGCGCGATTACTTTTTTTGCGCTCCAGCAAGAACCAAAAGGCACTTTGAATCTCGAGTTGCTTGTAGCTGCCTTAGACACCCTTCAAATCAATATTAAAAACACAGACTTGGGTCAACAAACGTTTTTAAATCAAAAAGATATCAGCCAAGCGATTCGAGAACCCGATGTTACTTCGAAGGTAAGCGAGGTGGCTCGCATTCCTGAAGTTCGTGCATTTCTGGTAGAACAACAACGAGCCCTAGGGAAAAAAAAGGGGATAGTGATGGATGGGAGAGATATTGGCACTGTAGTATTTCCCGATGCAGAGTGTAAGTTTTTTCTTACCGCTACTCCAGAAGTACGTGCAAAGCGAAGACATTTAGAACAAGTGAGTAGTGGCAACCAAGAATCGTACGAGGCGGTCTTATTTAATATTCAGACGCGAGACCGGATGGACAGCTCCCGAGCAACCGCTCCCTTAAAAAAAGCAGCCGATGCCATAGAACTCGATGTGAGTGAGCTAACAATCGACGAAGTGTATGAACGTTTAATGGCGCATATTTTAAAAAAAACGACAACTTTATAGCACTATAAAAAAGTGCGATTATAGTTTGTATATCAAGTCATTACCATTATATTTGCACGCTTTTAATTGATAGGAAAATACCGAAAGCGCTTAATTTAACACAACTTCTTCTGCCTTTGCAATGAAGGTTTTCCCAACGGCAGAATACAAAACCCCCCTCGGAAATGGCTAAAGAACCAACCGAAAAGGCCGCTGAAGAAAAAGAAGCGCCTAAGAAAACCGCAGAAAAAAAAGCAACGGCTAAAACTCCTGCGAAAAAAACTGCTGCAAAAGCAACAACCAAAAAAGCTACTACTAAAAAAGCAGCTCCTAAAAAGGAAGAACAAGTTGAAACTCCAGAAGTGACAGCAGCAGTGGAAGAAGTGGAAACTCCTGTAGCTGAAACAACGGAAGATGTGGCTGTGGTTGAAGATCAAAAAGAAAAGATAGAAGACACCCAGAAAGCGCAAGCTGAGTTTTTAGATAACTTCAACTGGCACAACTACCAAGAAGGAATCGATGTGATCGATGAGAAACAACTCGATGAATTTGAAAAGTTGGTTAAAGAAAACTTTGTAGATACTGCGGATGAAGATGTGATCGAAGGTACGGTGGTTTATATGACCGAACGTGAAGCGATTATTGACATCAATGCAAAATCCGAAGGTGTGATTTCGCTTAATGAATTCCGCTACAATCCTGACCTAAAAGTTGGGGACAAGGTAGAAGTCATTGTAGACATGCGCGAAGACAGAACAGGTCAGCTAGTACTTTCTCACCGTAAAGCACGTGTGATTAAGGCATGGGACCGTGTCAATAATGCGCATGATAATTCAGAAATCGTAAGTGGTTTTATTAAATGTAGAACCAAAGGGGGGATGATCGTCGACGTATTCGGCATCGAAGCCTTTTTACCCGGTTCTCAAATTGATGTAAAACCCATCCGAGATTATGATCAGTATGTGGACAAGACCATGGAATTTAAAGTGGTCAAAATCAACCACGAGTTTAAAAATGTGGTTGTATCTCATAAAGCACTGATTGAGGCAGACATCGAAGAACAAAAGAAAGAAATCATTGGTCAACTAGAAAAAGGCCAAGTACTCGAGGGTATTGTTAAAAACATTACTTCCTACGGAGTCTTTATCGATCTTGGAGGTGTAGACGGTTTAGTTCACATCACAGATCTATCCTGGAGTAGAATCAATCACCCTAGTGAAATTTTAGAATTGGATCAAAAACTCAATGTAGTTATCCTTGACTTTGACGACAACAAATCTAGAATTCAATTGGGTCTGAAACAATTGAGTGCCCATCCGTGGGATCAGTTGTCTGACGAATTGAAAGAAGGAGATCGCGTCAAAGGAAAAGTGGTTGTTATTGCAGATTACGGTGCCTTTGTTGAAATCGAAGAAGGCGTAGAAGGGTTGGTACACGTTTCAGAAATGTCATGGTCCACCCATTTGCGTTCAGCACAAGACTTTGTAAAAGTAGGAGATGAAGTAGAAGCTGTAATTTTAACTTTAGACCGTGAGTCTCGTAAAATGTCTCTCGGTATAAAACAAATTACTCCCGATCCTTGGACGGACATCACTTCCAAATATCCGATTGGTTCAAAACACAACGGTTTGGTGAGAAACTTCACCAACTTTGGAGTGTTTATCGAGCTTGAAGAAGGAATCGATGGTTTAGTTTACATATCGGATCTCTCTTGGACTAAAAAAGTCAAACACCCTTCTGAGGTATTGACTTTAGGGGACAAGATAGACGTTATTGTTCTTGAACTGGATGTGGAAGGTCGAAAATTGAGTTTAGGACACAAACATACCAAAGACAACCCTTGGGACAAGTACGAAAAGGAGTTTGCTTTAGATACGGAACACGAGGCTTCCATCACGGAAGTTGTGGATAAAGGTGCTACGATTCATTTTAATGAAGATATTGTAGCATTTGTGCCTTCACGCCATATGGAAAAAGAAGACGGTTCAAAACTCTCAAAAGGAGAAGCAGCCACCTTTAAGATCATTGAGTTCAACAAAGAATTCAAACGTGTTGTCGCCTCGCATACAGTACTCTTTAAAGAGCAAGAAATGAAGAATGTCAGGCGTGCGTCTGCAAAAGTTGCCGCTTCTAATTCGGAAAAAGCTACTCTTGGAGATTTAGATGCTTTGGCTAATTTAAAAGACAAGATGGAAAAGGATGAATAAAAACCATTCTACTTGTTTTAAAATGTTAAAAACCCTCCCTATGGAGGGTTTTTTTTATACTCTAGAAAACAATACTTTTGTGATATATTCTTCGAATGGCATCTAAGGTACTTCTCAGCAAACAAAAAGTCAGCATCATCTTGAATCGATTGTGTCATCAATTGATGGAGCGCCATGGAGATTTTTCAAACACCGTTTTGGTAGGTCTTCAGCCCCGTGGTACCCTTTTGTTGGAGCGTTTACTGGAATTGCTAAAAAAAGAAGGTTTTGGAGTCATTCAATCGGGAATACTGGACACCACATTTTTTAGAGATGATTTTAGGAGAAGTGAAAAAACGCTCAATGCGAAAACTACGGAAATGAATGTAATGGTGGAGGGAAAAGAGGTGGTTTTGATTGACGATGTTTTATTTACAGGTAGAAGTATCCGTTCTGCACTTACGGCAATCGATAGTTACGGCAGGCCAAAGTCCATCGAGTTATTGGTCTTGGTAGATCGAAGATTCAGTCGTCATTTACCGATACAGCCAGATTATCTGGGTGCTCAGGTAGATGCATTACAAGGGGATAAGGTAAAGGTGGTTTGGTCCGAAGAGCAAGAGGAAAGTATCATTTATTTAGAAAAACACAGCGAATGAAAAAATTAAGTGTTTCTCATTTACTAGGAATTAAATATCTTCAACTTGAAGATTTACACTTGATTTTTGAAACGGCAACACACTTTAAAGAGGTTATCAACAGGCCGATTAAAAAAGTTCCCAGCCTAAGAGACATTACCATCGCTAATTTATTTTTTGAAAACAGTACAAGAACAAAGCTTTCTTTTGAACTTGCGGAAAAGCGTCTGTCTGCCGATGTGATTAATTTTTCTGCCAGCCAGTCCTCCGTTTCCAAGGGAGAGACCCTAGTCGATACGGTCAATAATATCTTAGCCATGAAAGTGGATCTGATCGTGATGCGCCATCCCAATCCAGGCGCAGCTCACTTCTTGTCAAAACAAGTAGATTCTTGTATTGTCAATGCAGGTGACGGTACTCATGAGCATCCCTCGCAAGCCTTGTTGGATGCCTACTCGTTACAAGAAAAGTTAGGCGATTTAAAGGGGAGGCGCATTGCAATTGTGGGAGATATTCTCCATTCTCGTGTGGCACTTTCCAATATTTATGCCTTAAAAATGCTCGGTGCAGAAGTGAAACTTTGTGCGCCTAAATCTCTTTTGCCTAAGAATATTGAATCGCTTGGAGTAACTACTTCTTCTGATTTAATGAGTGTGTTGAACTGGTGTGATGCGGTCAACATGCTTCGTGTACAAAAAGAACGGATGGAACTCAGTTATTTTCCTAGTACGCGGGAGTACAGTCAAAACTTTGGGCTGAATGGAGCACGTTTAAAACAACTCAGAAAAGAGATTGTAGTTTTACATCCAGGTCCGATCAATAGGGGGGTAGAGGTAACCAGTGAAGTTGCTGATTCCGAGCAGGCAATTATTTTAGACCAAGTAGAAAACGGGGTTGCTATAAGGATGGCAATTATCTACCTTCTAGGTTCGCAACTCAATAGGGTAACAACATGATAGAGCTGGAAAGCCCAGATATAGGGTATTTAGAAGCAGCAGCAGTTGGCAAAAACGAAAATCAGCTGTTTTCCAAATTGCAGCAACTAACGGTTGACTTGATTGTAGATTGTTCCTCACTCGTCTTAAGTTCAGAGGTTTTAAACTCTTTAAAAGTCCACCAAGACAAAATCAATAAATGTTTTGTTGTAATTCTTCCTGTTGAGCAGCAAGGTCAGTATCCTGAAGATTGGAATTGTGTTCCCACCAAAACCGAAGCTTTAGACTTTGTCACCTTTGAGCAAATGCAACGCGATTTAGGCTTTTGATATGATGGAACTCACTATTTTAGGATGCCACTCCGCTACACCCAGAGCGAATAAACACACTACCTCACAACTCCTCGAAGTTCAAGGGAATCTTTTTCTCATAGATTGTGGAGAAGGAACCCAAATGCAATTGCGAAAATGCAAAGCGAAGTTTTCTAGAATCCAACATATTTTCATCTCCCATTTACACGGCGATCATTTTTATGGCCTTGTCGGATTAATCAGTAGTTTTCGATTATTAGGCCGTTCCGCTCCCTTGCATGTTTACGGACCGAAAGGGATCAAAGAAATTATTACACTACAACTCAAATTGGCAAAATCTTGGACGGATTATTCGCTTCATTTTCATGAGCTCTCTTCCTCAAAAAGTGAAATTCTTTTTGAAGACGAAGTGGTTTCCGTAGCTACGCTTCCGCTAGATCATCGGGTATACACCAATGGATTTTTGTTTACTTCAAAAACGACAAAACGTAAAATTAATACCGCCGCAGTCGCCGATTTAGATTTGGAACACTACCACTACCGTCAACTTCAACAAGGCCTCCCGATTACACTAGCCGATGGCCGTTCTTTTGAAAATACCACATTAACCTTAGCCCCAGAACCTGCAAAAAAATATGCGTTTTGTAGTGATACAGCATACCTTGAGTCTTTGATTCCATTAGTTCAAGGTGTAGATGTACTGTATCACGAGTCTACTTTTTTAGAAAAACATGCTGATTTAGCAGAGAAAACCAAACACAGCACCGCACTGCAAGCAGCAAAAGTTGCCAAAGCTGCTGAAGTAAAACGTTTACTTTTAGGACATTATTCTAATCGATATACAGATAAGGAAGAGTTTATAAAAGAAGCAGCCCCTGTTTTTGATGCTGTTTTTTTATCTGAAGACCTCAAAACCTTTTCGATTTAATTAAAATGGATTGTAACTTGCAAAATCAATGGAAAAAGAAGATTTAGGACATCTGCGAAAGTCGTACGAAAAAAACGCGCTGGATAGTAAAGATCTCAACAACGATCCTATGGGATTCTTTAAACTTTGGCTAGAGGAGGCCGTTAGCCATCCTGCCATTGAAGAAGCCAATGCTATGTCTTTAGCGACTCTAGGATTGGATGATTTTCCTAAAGCACGGGTAGTGTTGCTCAAAGCTTTTACAGCAGAAGGTTTTGTGTTTTACACGAACTATCAAAGCGAAAAAGGAATGGCTATTGAACACCACAGTAAAGTTGGGCTTTCTTTCTTTTGGCCTGCTCTAGAGCGTCAAGTAATTATTAAGGGGGAAGCAGAAAAATTACCACCAGAAGACTCCGATCGTTATTTTATCTCACGTCCTAAAGGTAGTCAGCTGGGTGCAATCGTATCAGATCAAAGCAAAGTCATTTCGGATCGATCCATCATAGAAGCCAAATTAGAAGCGCTAGAGATCGAATACGAACATGAAATGCCAAAAAGGCCGGATCATTGGGGAGGCTATTTAGTCAACCCAAGTTGCATTGAGTTTTGGCAAGGAAGACCCAATCGACTGCACGATCGGGTACGTTGTCAATTGCAATCTGGATTTTGGAACCTTCAACGCTTAGCCCCTTAGTATGAAAGAGTTAGTTCTTTTACGGCACGCAAAATCCTCTTGGGAACTCAATGTGGCGGATCGTCATCGTCCTCTTACAGAGAAAGGGATGCAACGAATCCAAAAGATGGTATTGGCGAAACCAGAGGTGTTTTCGGATGCAGAAATCATTTATACCAGCCCAGCTAATCGTGCCTGTCATACAGCTTCCATAATGGTGCACAGTTTGAATCTGCCTTTTGAAAAAGTCGTTTTAGCAGAAGAGTTATACACTTTTGAAGCCTCCAAGCTTCTCTATTTTATTCAAACCATTTTGGACACTTATCAACGCGTTGTTTGTGTAGGTCATAACCCTGCTTTTACACAGGCCGTGGAGTACCTTAGTGGTTCTCAATTCGATCATCTACCAACTGCAGCTTGGGCAAAACTGAAATTCACTCAAAACAATTGGAAAGACATTTCAAACGGCACCCTTTCACTTGGTATGCCAAAAAAAATAGTGCAGTAGTATGGAACAAAAGCAACGCTATATAAATCGGGAGTTGAGTTGGTTGGACTTTAACGCTAGAGTGCTGCAGGAGGCAGCACACAAAGATGTCCCCCTGCTGGAACGACTTCGCTTTATTGGTATTTTTTCAAACAACTTGGATGAATTTTTTCAAGTGCGCTTTGCCACGGTTCAACGTATTGCACAGTCTGAAATGACTGGGAAGAAAATTTTTGGTGGACAAAGCGCTTCCGACCTTTTGAAATCGATTACTAAAAAAGTGATTGAACAGCAAAAAGAAAGTTCTCAGATCCTTACCTCTATTGAAAAAGAACTTGAGAAGGAACAAATATATCTGATTAATGAAAATCAAGTTTTAGCAGAACATGAGGCTTTTTTAAAAGAATATTTTATTCAAAAAGTGAGTCCCGCATTGATGACCATAGTAGTATCAGAAGATGAAAATCAAGATTTCTCTGACCACTTGGCGTTTTTGGCAGTAAAACTGCGTTTTCAAGAAAACGATACTGAAAAAACGCAATACGCGCTTATAGAATTGCCCACAGATTTAGATCGATTTGTTGTATTGCCCAATCTAGGTGAAAAGCAGTATGTAATGTTTCTCGATGATCTAATCCGTTATCATTTCCATTTGATATTCAATTTTTTTGAATTCACGCATATCGAATCTCATATGATCAAGGTCACAAGAGATGCCGAGTTGGACATGGAAGGGGATGTTTCTAAAAGCTATATTAATAAAATCGTTGAAAGTGTACGAGAGCGCATTTTAGCTGAGCCAGTCCGTTTGGTATACGATAATGAAATTGCACCGGACACCCTAGAGATTGTAAAAAACCTGTTGGGTGTGGGTACCAATGACAGTTTGATTCCCGGCGGTCGTTACCACCACCGCAGGGATTATATGAATTTTCCACAGCTCCATCGCAGGGATCTCCAGTACGAGCGGAAAGATCCCCTGCCCATCGAGGGACTTTCTTTAGAGAAAAGTATTTTTAAGGTGTTGGAGTCTAAAGATTACTTGCTCTACACTCCCTATCATAGTTTTTCGTTTGTTATCAAATTTTTACGTGAGGCCGCATTGGACCCTGAAGTTACTACGATAAAAATCACCATCTATCGTTTATCAAAAATTTCCAATGTTGCACGTTCTTTAATCAATGCTGCTAAAAATGGAAAAAAAGTTTTGGTTCAAATTGAATTGCAAGCCCGATTTGACGAAACGAACAACATCACCTATGCCGAGCAAATGCAAGCTGCGGGAGTTGAACTTATTTTTGGTATTCCCGGATTAAAGGTGCACTCTAAGATTTGCGTTATTGAGAAAAAAACCCAAGGAAAGAAAAAACGCTATGGGTTTATCAGTACTGGAAACTTTAACGAGGATACTGCCAAAATTTACACCGACTACACCTTGTTTACTTCCAATCAAAAAATCCTAAAAGAGGTCAATAAAGTTTTCAATTTCCTTCAAGTCCATTACAAATTAAAAAAGTACAAACACCTAATCGTTTCTCCTCATTACACGAAAAACGCTTTGGTAAAAATGATCAACCAAGAAATTGAAAACCACAAAGCGGGTCTGCCTAGCGGAATTCGATTGAAGCTGAATGCCATTACCAATTTTTCCATGATTGAAAAGTTGTATGAAGCCAGTACTGCGGGTGTCCCCATCCAAATGATTGTTCGAGGCATTTGCTGTTTGATCCCAGGGGTAAAAGGGATGAGTGAAAATATTGAAGTCATCAGTGTGGTAGATCGATATTTAGAGCACCCTAGGGTGTATCATTTTACCAACGGGGGAACTCCAAAAATCTATATTTCATCTGCAGATTTTATGACGCGAAACATTGAGAACAGGGTAGAGGTAGCCGCACCCATAAACGATAAGGACCTGCAACGGCAAATTACCGAGGTCTTTGACATTATCTGGAACGATAACGTCAAAGCAAGGCGGTTAAACGGTCCGATTCAAAATGCCTTTATCAAGAACGATTCCGCACCCATACGCTCTCAATTTGAAATTTTTGATTATTACAAAAAAGAAGTCGAGAAATAAAATGAATCTGACCTTAAGAAGAAACACATGAAAATAAGGAAATATGCCGCAATTGATATAGGTTCCAATGCGGTACGTTTACTGATTTCTAATGTTATTGAATACGAGGGCAGTACACATTTTTTTAAAAATTCGCTTGTTCGTGTACCCATTCGACTGGGACAAGATGCTTTTACGATCAATAAGATCTCTGATAAAAACATCAAGAGAATGGTAAAATCGATGAAAGCTTTTCAAATGCTGATGAAAGTACATGGGGTAAAAGATTATTTAGCCTGTGCCACTTCGGCGCTTCGCGATGCAGAGAATGGCGTATTGGTCAAAGAAAAAGTTTTAAAAAAGACAGGGATCAAAATTGATATCATTGACGGAAAAGAAGAGGCGCGAATCATTTCAAATACCAATGTTTTTGAACAGATCGATCTTGAAAAAACCTTTTTATACATCGACGTTGGGGGAGGGAGTACGGAATTTAGTATTCTAAGAAAAGGTCAGCGGATTCATTCTACATCGTTTAAAATTGGGACGGTACGTCTATTGAATGACGGGGTAGATCAAAATACATGGGTTACCGCAGCTGCTTGGGTTAAAAAGCGAACCGCTCCGTATGCAAAGATTTATCTTTTGGGAACGGGGGGAAACATCAATAAGCTTCATAAAATGGCAAATGCCAAAGACGACAGACCCATCACCTATTTAACACTAAATGCCATTTACAACAAGCTTAAGGTTTTGACTTATGAGGAACGTATCGTAAAATTAGGACTTAACCCCGACCGATCTGATGTGATCATCCCCGCCACAGAACTCTTTTTAAAAACCCTACAGTGGAGTGGTGCTAAAGTGATTTATGTCCCCAAAGTGGGGCTTTCTGACGGAATGATTCGAGAGTTATACAATACCAGTAAAGAGTAGTTTTAGCCGTGGATGGACTCTTTGTCCCCTAATTTTCTAATTACTATTGCCTCAAAATCCAGCAGTGACTGCCATTTCTGATCAACCGTTTCTTTTGAAGGGCCGTATTTCCGTGCTAATTTTAAAAACAGCGTATAGTGATTAGCTTCACTGATCATCAATTTTCGATAAAAAGAACGCAATTTCCGATCCTCTAACTCTTCTGAAAGGATACGGAACCTCTCACAACTCCGGGCTTCGATTAGCGCAGCACAAAGTAGCCGGTGCGTTAACTGAGCTTCTCTAGAACCTCCTTTTGGGAAAAACGTGAGCAACTGAAGGACATATTCATCTTTCCGTTCTATACCTAGGGTATAGCCTCTTTCCAAAATTAAGTCATGAACCATCTTAAAATGACTCATTTCTTCTTGCGCGAGATCGGTCATTGCGGAAACCAATTCTGAATTTCTAGGAAATCTAATAATGAGTGAAATAGCAGTACTCGCAGCTTTTTGCTCACAATAGGCATGATCCGTTAAAATTTCTTCAAGATTTTGTTTTGCTACATTTATCCAGCGTGGATCGGTGGGGAGTTTTAAACCTAACATGTACGGACTATTTAAAAATCAAGATCAAATTTGTTTTTGAGGTCTTCCAAAGCGGGATTGAGATTTAGAAGATATTGATACTTTTCGGTTGGGGAAGACACAGTTTCTTCCTTGGTGATTTCCAACACGATTAATTTTATTTGAATTTCGTAATTGTTTAATCGTTTTCTGAGAAACGGAAGTAGGTGCTCCATTTCTTGATTCACTTCCGCCTTATTCATTTCATTGGTTACAGTAAATAAAATTTGATTTGAATTTTCAACTTCAAGATTATTCATACTGAGTATGGAGGCAATATTTAATTTTTTCTCTTTTTTTAGCTGATCTATATATTCTGTCCAAAGTGCTTTGAGATCTTCAAGTTCAAATGGATCTTTGGGTTTTGCTTCCTCTGGAATCTTTTTTTGTACGACTTTGCTGGCTGCCTTTTTTAAAGCAACACTGGATAACGAAAAATTAGAAACAGGAGCTATGGTGTTTGGGGTCTGATAGGGTTTTGGATCGCTTTCCTGTACCACAGTGTTCGAGGTCTCTGGAGAAGATTCTACCACCTGGGGCAATGCCTTTTCTTTTTCTTCAATTTTTTGGGGTTCGGCCTCAATTTGTTCTGCCTCATCTTTCGCTGTAGTTTCTAAGAGGGGGGAAGCAGTGTTTTGGAGCGACTGTGGGGTTGTTTTGCGACTGAGTTCAGACGCTGGAATTATGTACCCTTTTTTTTTTCTCCATTAAAATGGAGCGAAGCGAGTTGCATCAGTGTGAGTTCGATGTGTACCCTTCTGTTTTTTACACTCTTAAAATGTGTTTCACAGGTGTTGATCAAAGCAATTGCATCGAGTAAGTAGTCTGACGTAAGTGTTTCTGTATCCTTTTGATACGCTTCTTTAATCGATTCACCCGCTTCCATTAGGGCAACTGTTTTGGGATCTTTTGCCAACATTAAGTTTCTAAAGTGATCCCCCAGCCCATTGATGAACTGCATACTGTCAATACCGCGTTTGACCAAGTCGTCATAACTCGTCAACAATTGAGGGATATCGTTATGGAAGATGAGTTTTCCCAGTGCAGCATAGGTCTGGTGATCCAATAAATTTAGATTATCCGCCACAGCTGTAGCGGAAAGATTCCCTTGAGTAAAACTAACCATGCGGTCAAATATAGAAAGGGCGTCCCGCAAGGCACCTTCGGCTTTTTGAGCAATGAGGTACAGGGCGTTTTCTTCAAACTGAAGTTCGCGTTTGGAGGCAATTTTTGCCAAGTAGGCTTGAATTTCTTGTACCGAAATACGTTTGAAGTCATAGACCTGACAGCGCGAAAGTACAGTGGGGATGATTCTGTTCTTTTCTGTGGTAGCTAGAATAAATATGGCATGCTTTGGCGGCTCCTCCAAGGTTTTTAAAAATGCATTAAAGGCTGCATTGGACAACATATGCGCTTCGTCAATAATATAGATTTTATGACTTCCCACTTGGGGAGGAATACGCACTTGCTCATTTATTTTCCGTATGTCTTCCACCGAGTTGTTGGAGGCTGCGTCTAACTCAAAAATATTAAAGGCAAAATCCTCTGTGGAGGAAGCGTCACTGCTGTTGATTTGTTTGGCCAATATCCGAGCACAGGAAGTTTTTCCAACCCCGCGGGGTCCACAAAACAGAAGCGCCTGGGCGAGTTGATTGGTTTTCAAGCTGTTTTCTAAGGTTTGGGTAATGCTTTCTTGGCCTACCACTTCAGAGAAAGCGGTGGGTCTGTATTTTAAGGCCGATACTACAAAAGCGTCCATTGTTACAAAGATATAAATCAGAACAAGCTTTTGTGATTTCCCGATTAGATATTCGCTTAGATTTATCAACAAATGGCTAACTTTGAACCGCAGGCCATCTTATCGCTCTTCGCCTTTGGCGGGGAGAGGAAAGTCCGGACACCACAGAGCAGCATAGCGGGTAACACCCGTCCTCCGTTTCGACGGAGCGGACTAGTGCAACAGAAAGCAAGTACAGTTCGGCTGTAGTGAAATCAGGTAAACTCTATGCGGTGCAACGCCAAGTAGTTCTACAATTTTAGAGCGGCTCGTTCGATGTAGAAGGGTAGGCGGCTAGAATGCGGCAGTAATGTTGCATCCAGATAAATGATAAGACACGACAGAATCCGGCTTATCGGCCTGCTTTTTTTTCTTTAAAAACTAAAAAAGGAGAATACATTGTTCCCGTAGCTTCGTTTTTCAGAAAATCCTTTGATCTGGCTAAGGTCAATGTGTTTATCATGCTCTATTATAAGTATACCGTCTGGGTTTAGTAAGGCTGCGGTCTGTTCTGTCATTTTGGTATAAACATCGAGTTCAAAATCATAAGGCGGATCGGCAAAAATGAGGTCATACGAAGTTTTTTGTTGCGATAAAAAGGGAAGCGTTTCAGCTTGAATCGCTGAAATATTCATTTCTAGTTCCAGAGCTGTTTTTTGTATGAACTGAATGCAGTGTCTGTTTTGATCTATTGCCGTTACTTGCGTTGCACCACGAGAAGCAAATTCATAGCTGATGTTTCCCGTCCCCGCGAAAAGGTCGAGTATTTGAACCTGGTGTAGGTCAAAGCAGTGTTGTAAGATGTTAAAAAGACCTTCTTTCGCACGGTCTGTAGTAGGGCGAACGGGTAGGTTTTTTGGTGCGCGTATTTTTCTTCCTTTATGGTACCCTGAAATGATTCGCATCAGCTAAAGAAAGGAGCTAAAAAGGGCGCTTGATGTTCCGTTAAATCTATTTGAAAAGGGGACTGTAGATCCTCAAATATAATCTGCGAATGGTATTGCTTTAATGCGTCGTAATAGGCTTCAAAACTTTTTATTTTCCCTAAAAAAATCACCTCCATTTCATCTGCTTTTAGCTTAAACTGCTCAACCACAAAGAAAATGTAATACAAAAATTCGTCTTCATTAGTTATACTAAACCGATTGTTAAACTGCAAGGTGTTTTTATTCACCAAAAAAACATCTACCGCATCGGAATGAAAATGAAGAAAAAGTTGATACGGTACTAGAGAAAATGTACTCAAGTTCAAAATCTGTTTGTACAATATTGAATTGTAATGAAGACACTGAAATTCTATCTTGGATTCCGTTAGAATTTTTTTGATTGGCTCCGAATGAAAGTAGAGATTTACTTGTGCTTCTTCTTGAAGGATATCAAAGGCCAGTGTCTCACTATCCTTTGGTTTGTGGTGGAGTGATACATATTGTTCTGCATGACTTTTATCAAACAAAGAGAGCGGAACAAAGCATGATGGGTTTTGAAAGAAAATAGCACTTGCTGAGTTAAAACTCCCCTCAGGATAATACGCTAAATAGTCGTTAAAGGCTTGTTGAAAGTCTTCCACACCGTTTGGAGTGGTAACAAAATCAATTTTGGAATGGGTACAAAAAGAAAATCCATTCGCAAACAAGTGAATGGATAGTTCTTTAGGTTGAATAATTTTATTGTCGTGGGGCATCGAAAATGGTTGGCCAGTTTCCGTTGGTACTCACATTGGTAAGTGATCCTAAAACAATCTCTGGTCCATTTACTCCATCTACAGAAATCGTTTCGTTTTCTTGCTTTACAAAATCTTCATCCTGGTCATAGAGAATGGTATTCTTTGAAATTTTCACTTCAAAAACCGGAACATTGTAACCGTTCTTGTTGATTACTTGCGATTTGATTTGAAAAGTGCTGTCTTCTACCCCCTCTATAGGGATGTAGGCCATTTTTTCATATCGGTTTGTATTTTTAAAAAGCGAATCTTTAACCGGAACAAATCCTAATGTATCCGTAACAATTACCTCACGTAACATGTCAATACGATAAGTTCGGTCGTATTCCAAATAAGAAGAATCTCTTTTTTCAATGAGTGTAAAAATACCCTCATCTATAAATTTCACTAAACTGTCAAAATTATTTGCATATACTCCTTTAACATCTTTGTGCGCAATTTGTGCAGTTCGAATGTCTTTCATCCGATCGATTACTTCGGCATAACGCTCGTTTTTGACCTGGTTGAATCTAATGGGACCGCTGATGGAATCGTAAATTTTGTAGGCGAAAAAGATTGAAGCGATCCATAAAACGACTTGAAGACCTAATTTCATTGTTTTTTTATTTGATAAAAACAAAACTACAATTTTTTTTGAATCACAAAAGTTTTTAAAATGATTTATCTTTAAGCCATACAAGGTTTTGATGACACCAGAAAAATTTCGTTTAGAACTAGAAGAAAAATTTCCCTTTGAGCCTACTGATTCTCAGCGAACGTGGTTTAAAGAAATCGCAACCTTTATTCTTTCAAAAAATCAAAACACTGCCTTTCTTCTCAGAGGTTATGCAGGTACAGGAAAAACCACTCTAATTGGCGCTTTGGTTCGACAATTAAAGACCAGTGGATATAAGGCGGTGCTGATGGCTCCTACTGGAAGGGCAGCAAAAGTTATGTCCACCTATTCTCGTTTTCCCGCCTATACCATTCACAAACAAATTTATTATCCCAAACCCGAACAATCGGGTAAAATGGTTTTTCAGCTAAAAACCAATAAGTACCGGAACACGATTTTTATTGTAGATGAAGCCTCAATGATTGGAGATGATCGAAAGCAGGCGAAGCTTTTTGAGAATGGATCTCTTTTACATGATCTGGTTCAGTATGTGAGTCGGGGTGATCGGTGTAAACTAATTTTTGTGGGTGATCCTGCCCAATTGCCCCCGGTACATCTCAATTTAAGCCCAGCTTTAGATCAAAAGGAGTTAGAACATTTTCATTTTGATAAAGTTTATGGTGTCGAATTGAGTACAGTAGTACGCCAAGCCAAAAATTCGGGAATATTGACCAATGCCACCCAGCTTAGAGCACAACTTACAGCAGAGGTGTATGATCAATTTCAGTTTGATGTTTCGGAGGGTTCGGATATTTCCTTTACCAATAGCGGTATGGACCTCTTTGAAGCAATAGAAACTGCTTTTGACGAAGGGGGAGTTGATCAGTCGGTATTTATTGTGCGATCTAACAAACGGGCAAATTTGTTCAACGAACACATCCGCAAGCGTATTTTGGGATGGGAAGATGAATTGTGTGTTGGAGACCAGTTGATGGTTGTTAAAAACAATTATTTTTGGTTGGCACCCGATTCTAAACCGGGTTTTATTGCCAATGGGGATGTTGTGGAAATTCTTTCGATCCAGGCTCGGAAAACACTTTACGACTTTTCTTTTGCTGAAGTGCGCGTGCGTCTGGTGGATTATCCAGATGAAGCACCCTTTGAAACAGTTCTTTTACTGGACACTTTGAAAACCGAAACCCCCTCCTTGTCTTATGAAGAAGGAAACCGATTGTACCAAAAGGTTCTGGAAGATTATGCCTCGGAACGGTCGAAGTACAAAAAGTTTCTCAATGTGAAAAAAAACCCTTTTTTTAACGCCCTGCAGGTAAAGTATTCCTACGCCATTACCTGTCACAAATCCCAAGGAGGACAGTGGGAACACGTATTTGTTGAAAAACCGTACTTACCCGAAGGACCGGACAAAGATTACTTGCGTTGGCTATACACGGCCATCACTCGGGCAAAAAAGAATTTGTATCTCATTGGTTTTCCGAATGAAGATTTTAAATCCCTACCTTAGTTTGATGTTTCGTTTGCTTTCCAAAGGTATTTTTTTCAAGCTTCTAAAGTGGGAGATGCAGGGTCATTTTCCAACCCTTCCCAAGTATATTGTCGCAGTGGTTCCACACACCAGTTGGGTAGATTTCTTTTTGGGTTTATTGGTTCGCAGCATCTCGGGAGAATCCATCAATTTTGTTGGGAAAAAGGAGTTGTTTACTCCTTTGACAGGTTGGTTTTTTAGAAGCCTTGGAGGCGCACCTATCGATCGGTCGGGAAACAAGGGATCGGTAGAGTCTCTCGCTGAAGTGTTTGATGCGTACCAAAAGTTTCGGATTGCCCTTGCACCTGAGGGTACGCGAAAGAAAGTAAAAAAACTTCGTACGGGATATTATCACATTGCCAAGCGATTGCAAATTCCCATTGTTCCTGTAGCCTTTGATTATACAAACAAAAAAGTTGTGGTTCATACCAACTTTTACACTACGGACAATGAAACCCGAGATTTGAAAGCTTTGGAAAATTTGTTTAAGGGAGTAGGGGGGTATTCGAAAGAAAATAGTTTTTAATTATTCCTTTATTTCTAAAGTGTGATACACGTTTTGAACGTCGTCATCTTCTTCGATTTTTTCGATGAGTTGTAAAACTTCTTCTTGCGCTTGGGAATCTAATGATTTCAACACCTGAGGGATCCTTTCAAAACCGGAAGATAGAATTTCCAAATTGCGTTTTTCCAATTCTTTTTGAATCATACCAAAGCTTTCAAAGGGGGCATAGAGCAGAATACCATCGTCGTCCACAAAGACTTCTTCCACTCCGAAATCAATAAATTCTAATTCAATTTCTTCTACATCCAGTTCTGTAGGATTGATTCTAAAGTTACAGGAATGGTCAAACATAAATTCCACTGAGCCTGCTGTTCCGAGGTTGCCGCTGGCTTTGTTAAAATAAGAACGTATGTTGGCTACGGTTCGGTTGTTGTTGTCTGTAGCAGTTTCAACTAAAATCGCGATACCATGCGGTGCATAGCCTTCAAAGAGTACTTCTTTAAAATCCCCGGTGTCTTTGTCGGAGGCTTTTTTAATTGCACGTTCTACATTGTCTTTAGGCATATTAGCTGCCTTGGCGTTTTGAATTACGGCGCGGAGACGAGAATTGTTGTCTGGGTCCGGGCCTCCTTCTTTGACTGCCATTACAATGTCTTTACCGATACGTGTAAAGATTTTGGCCATGGCAGACCAACGCTTCATTTTCCGTGCTTTTCTAAATTCAAAGGCTCTTCCCATACTGGATTTTTTTAAAGACCTCCAAAGATAAAAAACTTTGAGAAGTTGTTAAACGCTAAGCAAGCTTAAACGAACCTACCGCAGACTCAAATCGTCTAGAATATCGGTATAGGAGGGTTGAAGGTGGTGGGGGAGTTTGTTTTCTTTGGGCAGAGTAGCGAGATACCGCATGGTGTTTGAAGTGTAGACCTGTTTGTATATGCCAGACTTATTGTGTCTTCGTTCAATTAACGTACGGATAAAGTCAAAATGGGAAATCAAATCTGTGCTTCCCAAATGGTAAACCCCTGTCTTTTTGTGATTGATCAGATAGTGAATTTGTTGACTGAGACGAACGTCGCTATTGACATTGATAATGGTGTTGGGAAAGACTTCAATTGAAACGTCTTTTTTTATTGCTGTGTCAATTTCTAGTGTCCTAGGTGCATTGATCCCAAAAATCATGGGTAAACGGATCACGACATATTTCCCTACGGGCAAATGGAGGAGTTGATTTTCAATTTTTATTTTAAAATGACCATAAACACTCTCGGAAAGAGTTTTGTCGTATTCGTAGGAGGGGTAATGCCGAAAGGAATCGAAAACATTAGCTGAAGAGAGAAACATGATTCTGCAATTGTGTGTTCTAACGTGCTCTGCAAGATAGCGATGTGCTTCTACTTGTGCAGTAAAATCACCTCGTAAGGCAGAGATAATCAGCTTGGGTTTTAATTCTTTAAGGAGTTGTTTCAACCCTCCTTTTTCGAGGCTGTAGGAAAAAAAGAGTGCGTTTTTTTCGTAGCCCTCAGCACTGTGGTAGGTTCCATAGGTTTTGTAGTAGGGTCCGAGTTCTTTGTAAAGGGTATTTCCAATAAATCCACTAGCCCCTAAAATCAGTATGGGTTTCAAGATTTAAGATTTAATAAAAGGGGGTTTTATGACTTGAGCAGGACAAAATTTTTCACGAATCAGAACACCGATTGAGGTGCCAGGTTTTGCAAAATTAGAATCGATATAGCCCAGTCCAATTCCTTGAGATAAAACTGGAGATTGGGTTCCTGAGGTGACGGTTCCAATTGGATTGTTTTCCACATCCACCAACGTATATCCACTTCTTGGAATTGCACGAGCTTCCATTGTAAAACCAATCAGCTTTTGGAAAGTTCCATCGGCTTTTTGCTGTGCAATGTTTTCGGAATTGATAAATCCGGTTTCAGGACGTGTTACCCAGCCCAATCCTGCAGCGATGGGTGAAGTTGTATCGTTGATTTCATTACCGTAAAGACAATAGCCCATTTCGGTTCTGAGTGTATCTCGAGCCGCAAGTCCCGCAGGAATAATTCCATAAGGAGCTCCTGCTTGGAGTACAGCGTTCCACACTTTTTCTGCCTCCCTTGCCGGGAAATAGATCTCAATACCGCCTGCTCCAGTATAACCCGTTGTAGCAATAATTACCTGTTCACAACCTGCAAAAGAGGTCGTGGTGTGTGCATAAAACGGGAGACTTTCTAAAGGAAAGTCAGTAAGCAGCTGCATGGCTTCAATAGCTTTAGGTCCTTGTATGGCGAGTAGGGCAGTAGCGTCGGAATGATCTTCTACTAGCGCATTGAAGTTTTGATTGTGTTTTTGAATCCAATTCCAATCCTTTTCGATGTTGGAAGCATTGATGACTAATAGATAGCGTTCTTCCGCCAAACGATACACGATTAAATCGTCTACGACACCTCCTTGCTCATTGGGAAAATAGTTGTATTGAGCTTTTCCCACAATTAGTTTAGAAATATCGTTGCTGCAAACATATTGGAGTAAATCCAAGGCATTGGGTCCCGAGACATAAAATTCCCCCATATGAGAAACATCAAAAACCCCCAGGCTTTCTCGAACCGTGAGATGTTCTATTTTTACACCGCTGTACTGCACAGGCATTTCAAAACCACCAAAAGGTGTCATTTTTGCATTCAACGCCAAATGCGTATGGTAAAGTGTTGTTTTTTTCATAAGTTCACTCCAAAATTTATACCTATCAAAATGAAGAATGTTATTCTATTACTTTCTGTTTTTAGCTTTTTAAACTTTTTAAGCCCACAAGCGGTCAATGGACAAAAGTCGGAACTTTCATCGGATTTTCATAGCGAACGACGACAACAATTAAGAGAAAAACTTCCGAACAATTCGGTAGCAGTTTTTTTCTCTTCTCCAGTTCGAAATCGAGCGAATGATGTAGATTTTGAATACCATCCCGATCCTAACTTTTATTACTTGACCGGATGGAACGAGCCCCACGCTGTGCTTTTGTTGTTCAGTACGCCACAAATAGACGAACTCGGTTCGTATTTTGAAAAACTGTATGTACGCGAACGCGATGCGCGAAACGAAATGTGGAATGGGAGGCGTCTAGGTGTGGCTGGAGCGTTAACTATGGGTTTTGACCGAGTAGCATTAAAGGAATTGTTTTTAACAGACAAACACGATTTCAATCGTTTTGATACCGTTTTTATGTTTGATTTTAAAAACGATGTACGAGATAGAAGTGATTCGAGTGATCTTTTTGATCTTCAAAAGAATTTTAAACAAGCAATCAACTTTCCTGAAAATTTTGACCCAGAGCGTTATCGATTGTATCAGCGTATTCGCCAAGCAAAAGTTTCAGAGGTCCCCACCATTAAAAGAATGATCGAATACTACGCAAAATCTGATCCTAGCTTGATGGAAGATCCTGTAATTCAAGATTTTATTACTCAAGCAGAAGATGAAATAACCTTAACCGATTTAAAGACTAGGACTGCTTTCTTGGTTCGAGATTATAATTTTGATGTGGATCAGTTGGGAACATTTATGGCCAGTTTACGTGAAATTAAAACATCTGAGGAGCTCACTTTGTTAAAAAAAGCAGTTCAGATTTCAGCTCAAGGACAGCGTGAAGTGATGAAAGCAATTAAACCGGATATGACTGAGCGTGAAGTGCAAGGAATCCATCAATTGGTTTATAAAAAATACGGCGCAGCACACGAGGGCTATCCTTCAATTGTAGGAGCAGGAAATAACGCATGTGTACTTCATTACATTACCAATAACAAGACAGATATCAAAAATCAATTGATTTTAATGGACCTTGGCGCAGAGTACAACGGATATACTGCGGATGTCACACGAACCATTCCCGTTTCTGGAAAATTCACTCCTGAGCAGCGTGCTTTGTATCAGATTGTTTACGATTCTCAAACTGCAGGAATCAATGCCTCGCAAAAGGGGGCAAGCTTTCGTGAAATCACACAAGCCTCTTTTGCAGTAGTTCAAGAAGGACTTCTTGAACTTGGAATTATAGAGTCCTCAGAGGAGTTTCGAAAATATTTACCACATGGAGTGGCTCACCATATCGGGTTAGATGTTCACGATCCGGGTCTTTATGAAAATTTAGAAACAAATATGGTCATCACCGTGGAACCCGGGATTTATATTCCAGAGGACAGTCCCTGCGATCCGAAATGGTGGAACATAGGGATCCGAATAGAAGATGATATTTTGATTACTGATGCGGGTCCGATCAACCTCTCCGCTGATGCACCAAGAGCATGGGAGGATATCGAGGCTTTAATGAAAGAAAAAAGCGCTTTGGACGATTTTACCTTACCCCCGTTGAAAGTAAACTAGCGGGAGAGTAAAAAATATTTCAATTCTTGATAGTCCCCGATTGGGAAACAGAACTTTTCTTTTTGAAGCACTCCTTTTAAACGTTCAGGGATCTGAATTTGTGTTTTAAGAATTTTTTCAACCGCATCCGCAAATTTAATGGGGTGGGCGGTTTCGAGAAAAAGCCCTTGATACGAGCTGGGTTCTTTCTGTGATTCGATATAAGCTTTTAGGCCTAGAAAACCAACGGCACCATGTGGGTCCGCAACATACCCTTCTTGCTCATAAATTTCTTTGATTGCCTTTTCTGTTTCCTTGTCTGTGTAACTAAACCCGCTCAAGATTTTTTTTAATTTGAAAAAATCATTGTTGAAGATTTTTTGGATTCTGATAAAGTTACTTGGGGCTCCTACATCCATGGCATTGGAAATGGTTTGGATGGATTTTTTTGGAGTGTATTCCCCGGACTCTAAGTATTCAGGAACGGTATTGTTTACATTGGTACTTGCGATAAAATGAGAGATGGGAAGTCCCATCTGTTGTGCAATTAATCCAGCACACAGATTACCAAAATTTCCGCTAGGAACAGAAACGATTAATTTTTTTTCAGGATTTGGCCTGTTTTTATAGGCAATGAAATAATAAAACATTTGCGCCAACCAACGCGCAATATTAATCGAATTGGCAGAAGTTAAGTTGACGTTTTGAATCAATTCAGGATCAATAAAGGCAGATTTGACCATATCTTGACAATCATCAAAAGTACCCTCGACTTCTAAGGCGGTAATATTTTTCCCCAAGGTTGTCAATTGACGTTCTTGTATTTCACTGACTTTTCCTTTGGGATAAAGAATCACAACTTCGATTCCTTTAACTTTATAAAATCCGTCTGCCACAGCACCTCCAGTATCTCCTGAGGTTGCAACCAATACAGTAATTTTTTTCTTTTTATCAAGTTGATTGGCATGGGCAAGACAACGTGCCATTAACCGTGCACCCACATCTTTGAACGCGAGAGTAGGTCCTTGAAAAAGCTCTAATGTTGCAATGTTTTCAGTGATTTGGACGATGGGAAAATCAAAGCTTAATGTGTCTTTTACAATCTTTTTTAACTGCTCTTTGGGAATGTCATTCCCAACAAAAGGTTGGATGACCCTATAGGCGATTTCGTGGTCTGAATACTGATTTATGTTTTCTATAAAATCCGCATTGAGAGTAGGAATTTCTTTTGGAAAATACAATCCACGATCCGGGGCAAGGCCTTTTTGAACGGCTTCTAGAAAACCTACATCTTTCGCATTGTGATTTAAACTGTAGTATTTCACTGATTATAAAATTTTGATTCCCTGCTGGTTGATTGGGGAAAGATGTACATCGTAGTCTAGTCCAATCTGATCATAAAACGTTTTCATTGCATCGCCTACTTTTTTGGCAGTTTCTCTTCCTCTGGACAAAGCAAAAATAGAAGGTCCAGAACCTGAGATGCCACTGCCTAAAGCACCTGAATCTAGGGCGGCTTGTTTTACCTCATTGAATTTTGGTATTAGCATTGCACGCAAGGGCTCAATCACTTCGTCTTGCATACTTCTGGAAAGAAGTTCATAGTTCTCAGTGTAAAGGGCACTGATAAAGGCACCGAGATTACCCCATTGGGCTACCCCTTTTTGAAGCGGAATATCACTTTTTAAAATGGCTCTGGAATGAATGGTTTTAAGTTCTATTTTAGGATGAATAACTGTAGCCACTAAATCCGGAGGAGTAGGAAGTTTGATGATGTCTAAAGTAGCATTGCATCGGACTAAAGTAAACCCTCCCAAGAGTACAGGTGCTAAATTATCCGCGTGCGCTGCACCACTTGCCAGGGCTTCACCCGCCATGGCAAACTGAACCAATTCAGCTCGGGTATAGGGTGCTCCCAATAATTCATTTACAGCGAATACAGCTCCTGCTGCACTGGCCGCACTACTTCCAATGCCACTCCCCGGTTTGATTCTTTTATCGATATCGATCCGAAAGCCTTCTTTTGAAGGATGGGCCTCCAGAAAAGCGGAAACGGCTACACTGGCAACATTTTTTAAAGGATCTTTGGGTAATTCTTGTCCAGTAACTGTCCCAATCTGCACTCCGGGTGTTTTGGTTTTACTGACGTGCATCACGTCTCCTACGGGGTCTAAACAAAACCCCAGTACATCAAATCCACAGGAAACATTGGCTACACTTGCTGGTGCAAAAATCTTAATTTCTTCCATATTATCGTTTTCCAATTCGAATGATGTCTCCAAAAATTCCTCCAGCAGTTACTTCGGCTCCCGCCCCCGCCCCTTTTACAATAAGGGGTTGTTCTTTGTATCGGTTGGTGTAAAACAAAATGATGTTGTCACTACCTTCTAAATTATAAAAATCGTGATCGGAATTAATTTCTTGAAGTCCTACCGAGGCCTTACCCTTTTCCAATTGAGCGACGTACTTTAATCTCGCCTTTTTTTCAGTTGCGCGTTTTAATAAATTTTGAAAGTGGGTTTCATTTTTTTCTATTGCCGAATAAAACACCTCGTTGGAGTCTGTCTGCAGTACTTCCTCTGGTAAAAAACGATTGTTCTGAATATCTTCCAATTCCAAACTAAATCCACTTTCACGCGCTAGGATTAAAATTTTTCTGGCCACATCCACTCCACTGAGATCTATTTTGGGATCGGGTTCTGTGTAGCCTTCCTCTTGTGCACGCTGTACGACCTCTTTAAAGGAAGTTTTAGAAGTAAAATTATTAAAGACAAAATTTAAACTCCCAGAGAGAATGGCTTGGATTTTATGAATTTCATCTCCTGATGCGATGAGGTTGTTCAGGGTATCTATTACGGGAAGCCCAGCACCTACATTGGTTTCAAATAAAAAGGGAGTTCCAAAGCGCCTCGCGGTTTTCTTTAAATCGAGGTAGTTCGACAAGGAGCTAGCACAGGCAATTTTATTGCAGGTGACTACCCCAATATTGTGTTCTAAATACCGCCCGTATTCGTTTGCAATAACTTCATTGGCTGTGTTGTCCACAAAGATGCTATTGCGAAGGTTCAATTGCTTTATATGATGAAAGAAGCCATCTCGATCCGCTTTAACCTCACTTCGATCTAATTGCTCTTTCCAATTGATTAACTCGATAGGATTTTCCTGGAGAAGCATTTTTCTGGAGTTGGAAAGTGCAATCACTCTAATTTTTAATCTCAAATGCTCCAAGAGATAGTCTTGTTGCCTTTGGATTTGTTCCAAGAGTTTTCCACCTACATTCCCCACACCGGTAATAAACAGATTTAGCTCTTTGGTTTGTTCTTCAAAAAAGCTTTCGTGAATCGTATTCAACGCTTTTTGGGTATTTTTTTTGTCAATAACAAGGGATATATTTCGCTCTGAAGCTCCTTGTGCAATTGCTCGAATATTGATATTATTTGCCCCCAGGCTACTGAAAAGTTTCCCACTAATCCCTTGGTGATCTTTCATACGATCTCCTACAACGGCGATATTAGTCATGTCTGTCTCAATTTTTGCTGGAGCTACTTTTTTGAGACTGATTTCAAAGGCAAAATGTGCATCGATTGCTTTTTTTGCAAGTGCTGCATCTTCTGAACGAACCCCAATGCAGATGGAGTGTTCCGAAGAGGCCTGGGTAATCATGATGATGTTGATTTGTTTTAAGGAAAGACATTCAAACAAGCTTTTGGAAAACCCAGGAATTCCAATCATTCCGCTTCCTTCCAAACTGATTAATGCAACATCTTCAATATGACTGACGCCTTTTACGGTAGCGCCTTCCTTTTGTATGGCTCCATCTTGGTCTATACGAGTTCCTTTTGCAGAAGCATTAAACGTATTTTTGATGACGACCGGAATCTTTTTTTCAATCAAGGGTTGTAGGGTAGGGGGATAAATGACCTTCGCTCCGAAATGAGAAAGTTCCATAGCCTCGTGATAGGATAACTTTTCAACAGGTTGAGCTTGGCTCACCAACTTGGGGTTTGCAGTAAACATTCCGCTTACATCGGTCCAAATTTCCAATACCGGAGCGTGGACATAGTTGGCCAGAAGTGAGGCTGTATAATCAGATCCACCTCGACCTAGAGTTGTTGTGTTACCTTCTTCGTCTTGCGCTACAAACCCAGGAACGAGTAGGATGTCATTTTTAGTTTCTTCTAGGAAAGCGGTTGTTTTCTCAGCACTTAATTCATGGTTAACAACTTCCCGATCGTTGACAGTATGGGTGAACAATAGCTCTGTTGCATCTTTACGAGTTACGTTGCAATCTTGATGTTTTAGAATATTAAAAATGAGCGTACTGGATAAAATCTCTCCATAGCTAGAAATCTTAGAAAGACTTTTTTTAGTAAGTTCATTAAGGTTATAGATGGACTCGAGTAGCTCTTCAAGTTCATTGAGTTGTGACTTCAAAAAACTGATGCTCTCACTTTGTTGAGTTACAGGAATAAAATATTCAATTTGATTTAAATGCTTGGTTTCTATAGTTGAAAGATGCTCTTTGTAGTTTGGAACACCAGAACTCGCATTTTCTGCCATCTCCACGAGGAGATTCGTTATTCCTCCTAGCGCAGAGACTACGACAATTTGAGTTTCGCTAGTGCTTTTTACAATGTCTATAACATGTGTGAGACTCTGAGGATTAGCTACAGAAGTACCACCAAATTTTAAAACCTTCATATACAATTTTAAAGTCAACCTTTTCTAGGACAGATCGGGTCAATAAAACAAGCGCAAAAATACTATTTATTGCTAGGATTAAGACCATTTATGAATAAAAAGGTTTTAAAGGCAAAATCTTTTATGGAGTATGAAATGAAAAGGTCTTTTTTTTACGAAGTTTCTACTCCTTGATTGATTTTTAATTGGAGATTGTCACCTTCTTTGTTCTGGTCAACCAAAATTTTATCACCTTCTTTTATAGCGTTATTCACTACATGTTCTGCTAAAAGATCTTCTACATATTTTTGAATCGCGCGGTTCAATGGTCTTGCACCGTATTTGCTGTCATAGCCTTTTTCTGTGATAAAATCTTTCGCTGGGTCTGAAACGACAATCTTATAGCCAAGCTGGTCGATACGCTGGATGAGTTTTACCAATTCAATATCCACAATTTTGCGAATGTCTTTTTGCTCTAGTGGATTGAAAACTACAATGTCATCAATACGATTGAGAAATTCTGGCGAAAAAGTTTTTTTCAATTCTTTTTCAATCACCCCTTTTTCGATTTCTTGTGATTGAGCTTTTTGCGAAGCTGTTTCAAATCCTAATCCTCTTCCAAAATCTTTTACTTGACGTGCTCCAACGTTGGAAGTCATGATGATAATGGTATTTTGGAAATTGATTTTTCTTCCTAGGCTATCGGTTAAAAATCCATCGTCTAGTACCTGCAGCAACATATTGAAAATATCGGGGTGCGCTTTTTCCACTTCGTCCAATAAGATGACAGAGTAGGGACGTCTTCGGACCTTTTCGGTCAACTGTCCTCCTTCTTCATAACCCACATAGCCTGGAGGAGAACCAATCAAACGAGAGATGGCAAATTTTTCCATATACTCACTCATGTCAACCCGTATGAGATTTTCTTCAGATTCAAAGATTTCAGAGGCAAGAATTTTTGCCAGTTGGGTTTTACCCACTCCTGTTTGCCCAAGGAAAATAAAAGAACCAATGGGTTTGTCGGGAGCTTTGAGTCCCGCTCGATTTCGTTGAATGGCTTTGACTACTTTTTCTACAGCATCTTGCTGACCAATAAGTTTAGAACCAATTATTTTAGTCAGTTTAGAAAGTTTATTTTTCTCTGATTTAACAATTTTATTTACCGGAATATTGGTCATCATCGAGACGACGTCAGCGATATCGTTGTCAGTAACAGTAACTCGATTTTGCTTTGATTCTTCTTGCCAGCGATCTTGGGCATCAACCAATAAACGTTCTACCCGTTTTTCGTCATCTCTTAGTTTGGCAGCTTCCTCGTACTTTTGCTTTTTTACTACAGAGTTTTTCAATTCTCGAACTTGATCGAGTTGGCTTTCCAAATCAATGATCTCCTGAGGTACGCTCATATTGTTGATATGGACTCTTGACCCTGCTTCGTCTAAAGCATCAATTGCTTTGTCTGGAAGAAATCGATCTGACATGTAGCGGTCTGTCAAATCAACGCAAGCACTCAGAGCCTTGTCTGTGTAGTTTACATTGTGGTGGTTCTCATAACGCTCTTTGATGTTTTTTAAGATCTCTAGGGTTTCCTCGTTGCTGGTTTGCTCCACGAGTATCTTTTGAAAACGACGTTCCAAGGCACCGTCTTTTTCAATATTTTGTCTGTATTCGTCCAGTGTAGTCGCTCCGATACATTGAATTTCTCCACGGGCCAGCGCAGGTTTAAACATATTTGAAGCATCTAAACTTCCTGTGGCTCCCCCAGCACCTACAATGGTGTGAATTTCGTCAATAAAGAGGATGATGTCGTCATTTTTTTCCAATTCGTTCATCAGCGCTTTCATCCGCTCTTCAAACTGTCCTCTATATTTTGTTCCAGCAACTAAACTAGCTAGATCCAAACTGACCACACGTTTGTTATATAATATCCGTGAAACGCGTTTTTGAATGATCCGCAACGCTAGGCCCTCTGCGATGGCGGATTTACCTACCCCAGGTTCACCGATTAGCAAAGGGTTGTTTTTCTTTCTTCTGCTGAGGATTTGTGAGACACGCTCAATTTCTTTTTCTCTTCCTACTACAGGATCCAATTTTTCTTGTTCTGCCAGTGCAGTAATGTCTCGGCCAAAGTTGTCAAGTACTGGAGTTTTTGACTTTTTAGAAGTTTTGGATTCAGAAGTGGGAATAAACGGGTTTTCTTTACTCTCACCTTCATTGTCCTTTTCTTCTGGAAAAGAGGCACCAGAAGGCAAGTCTTCGTAAGAAGAATCTGTGTCGTTTGCTAACATGAGTTTGAATTGTTCTTTGACAATGTCGTAATCTACATTAAGCTGAACGAGAAGTTTGGTAGTTGGGTCATTTTCATTTCGGAGAATACACAAAAGCAAATGCACTGTATTGATCAATTCACTTTGAAACAATTTAGCTTCTAAAAAAGTGGTCTTTAGTGCACGTTCTGCTTGTCTTGTGAGGTGTAGATTTTTTTTGTCTTTTAATAAGGGGGTGTCTTCTACCGCTGCAGGGTTTAGAATTTCGACTTTTCGTCGCAATTCTTTCAGGTTCACCTCGATTGCGTTTAAGATTGCAATTGCTTTTCCTCCTCCATCTCGCAAAATCCCCAGCATAAGATGTTCCGTACCAATAAAGTTATGACCCAATCTCAAGGCCTCTTCTTTACTGAAAGCGATTACATCTTTAACGCGTGGTGAAAAATTATCATCCATAGCTTCTGTTTTAAAATCTTATTGGGCAAATAATAGACCAAAGTCATATCCCTTGCTAAGAGACAAAAAAATATTAAGAATTCAAAAAAAGGAGTGAGATAATTTACCACCAAAAAGGGGCTGAATTCTGTTAATAATTTTAATAAATAAGACTGTATTTTAATCTAAAATTGTGTGCTTAATACCTATTTTAGCTACTATCTAAACAAATGACATGAACGAAGGAGACAAGCTCATTCCTATAAAGATAGAAGATGAAATGAAATCGGCATACATTGATTATTCAATGTCTGTCATTGTGTCACGCGCACTTCCCGATGTTCGGGACGGATTAAAGCCCGTTCACCGTCGCGTGCTATTCGGAATGCATGAATTGGGAATACGTTCGAACACTGCCTACAAAAAATCAGCACGTATAGTAGGAGAAGTTCTCGGTAAATACCATCCCCATGGAGACAGTTCTGTATATGATACTATGGTGCGTATGGCCCAGGAGTGGAGTTTGCGCTATTTGTTAGTGGATGGTCAGGGTAACTTCGGCTCTGTAGACGGCGACAGCCCAGCTGCGATGCGATATACGGAAGCGCGAATGCAAAAAATGTCAGAAGATTTGATGGCGGATATCGATAAAGAAACGGTCGATCTGCAACTCAACTTTGACGATACACTAAAAGAACCCACCGTACTCCCCACACGAGTACCGAACCTTTTGATCAATGGAGCTTCTGGTATTGCGGTAGGTATGGCGACCAACATGCCGCCGCATAACCTCACCGAAGTAGTAGAGGGAACCATACAATACATAGACAACAATGAGATCACTATAGAGGAACTCATTCAAACCATCAAGGCGCCTGATTTTCCTACTGGGGGTACCATATATGGTTATGAGGGTGTCAAAGAAGCTTTTTTGACAGGTCGTGGGCGAATTGTTATTCGAGCCAAAGCTAATATTGAGGAAGTAAATGGCAGGGAGTGTATTATTGTAAATGAAATACCTTACCAAGTCAACAAAGCGGAAATGATTCGAAAAACCGCAGAACTGGTAAATGATAAAAAAATAGAAGGAATTAGCACGATTCGCGACGAATCGGATCGCAACGGGATGCGCATCGTATACGTTTTAAAACGAGATGCTGTTCCCAATATAGTACTCAATAAGCTTTATAAATACACCTCTCTTCAGTCTTCCTTTAGCGTGAATAATATTGCTTTAGTCAAAGGAAGACCACAAATGTTGAATCTCAAAGATATGATTCACTATTTTGTGGAACACCGCCATGACGTGGTCGTAAGAAGAACTAAATACGAACTGCGCAAGGCAGAGGAACGCGCCCACATTTTAGAGGGACTGATTATCGCTTCAGATAATATTGATGAAGTCATTGCCATTATTCGAGGTTCACAAAATGCCGACGCTGCAAGAGAAAATCTGATCAAACGATTTGAACTTTCTGAAATACAAGCGAAGGCAATTGTTGAAATGCGTTTGAGACAGTTGACCGGTCTAGAACAAGACAAACTGAGAACAGAATACGACGAACTGCTTAAAACAATCGCAGACCTTAAAGATATCTTGGATAAGAAAGAGCGTCGTATGAATATCATTAAGGAAGAACTTCTCGAGATAAAAGAGAAATACGGAGACGAACGCCGTTCCAATATCGAATATGCAGGGGGAGACTTTAGTATGGAGGACATGATTCCCAATGAGAAAGTGGTTATTACGATATCCCATGCAGGTTATATCAAAAGAACTCCTCTGATTGAATACAAAACCCAAAACAGAGGAGGTGTAGGGCAGAAGGCTTCTACCACACGAGACGAAGATTTTCTCTCTGACCTTTTTGTAGGAACCAACCATCAATACATGCTGTTTTTTACACAAAAAGGCAAGTGTTTTTGGATGCGGGTATATGAAATTCCTGAAGGATCAAAAGCCTCAAAAGGAAGAGCTATTCAAAACTTGATTAACATTGAACAAGACGACAAGGTCAAAGCTTTTATCTGTACTCAAGATTTAAAGGACGAAGACTATGTGAACAGTCATTATGTGATCATGGCAACTCGAAAAGGACAGGTAAAAAAGACTTCTTTAGAGCAATATTCTCGTCCGCGAACCAACGGAATCAATGCCATTAGTATTCGTGAAGACGATGAATTGTTAGAAGCCAAATTGACCACAGGCAACAGCCATGTCATGTTGGCAGTAGCATCAGGGAAAGCCATTCGATTCGAGGAGAGTAAAACCCGACCTATGGGACGAGGTGCCTCTGGAGTTCGAGGGATTACACTGAATGATGCAAACGATGAAGTCGTGGGGATGATTGCTGTAAATGACATGGACGCCAACATACTTGTGGTCTCTGAAAACGGATATGGAAAACGCTCTAGTGTGGAAGATTATCGGGTGACCAATCGTGGTGGAAAAGGGGTGAAAACCATTTCCATAACAGAAAAAACAGGAAAGTTAGTCGCGATTAAAAGCGTTAATGATCAAGATGATTTGATGATTATAAATAAATCTGGAATTGCCATACGCATGGAAATCAGTGCATTGCGTGTAATGGGTCGCGCTACTCAAGGAGTGAGATTGATCAACTTGAAAGGCGATGACACAATAGCCGCAGTAGCCAAAGTGATGAAAGACGATGATCCCATTGAAGATGTCAACGATCTTGAAGTAAACGATGGCACTATTATTGAATAAATTAAAAGAAACAAATACAATGAAAAAACTAGTTACCCTAATTTTTATTTTAACTCTTTCTGTTGCGGTTGGACAAAAGAAAGAGGTCAAGAAAGCCATAAAAGCTTTTAATGCAGGAGACGTGCAAGGTGCAACTGATATCCTTGAAACCAATGCAGCCTTATTTGAAGGAGCCGACGCTAAGGTTACCCTTCAAAAAACATATTTGGAAGCTAAGATTGACCAAGTCAACAAAAAATTTCAATCTTCATACGAAAAATACCAAGCGTATGCAGCCGCGGGAGGTTCTGATCCTGAATACAGTAATGAGTTGCTTAAACTCACTTCTGATATTGTAAAAAGCGCCATTGAAGACAATGCCGAAAAACGTTATCCAGAAGCGGCTTCAAAGCTGTATTTGGCCTACACTATCGATACTGAGACGAACAAAGACTATCTGTTTTATGCTGCTTCTAGCGAAGTGAATGGATCAGATTATGAAAAAGCCTTGAAGTACTACAACATCTTAAAGGAGATTAAATACGAGGGGATTGTCACTACATTTTTTGCAAAGTCTGCGGAATCTGGAGAAGAGATTGAGCTTTCAGAGTCGGAATACGAACTGTATCAAAAGACAAAAGATTACAGTGATTTTAGAGAAGAAAAATCAGAATCAAGATATCCTGAAATCATCAAAAACATTGCTTTAATCTACGCCCAAACTGGTGATAATGAAAAGGCAATGGAAGCTGTTAAATTGGCTCGAAAAGAGGACCCTAAAGATTTAAACCTGATTTTGACAGAAGCCAATTTGTATATTCAATTGGAAGAAAATGACCGTTTTGAAGAATTAATGAAAGAAGCGATTGCACAAGATCCCAACAATGCAACCCTTTATTTCAATCTGGGAGTGGTAAACTCACAAAGCGGAAATGCAGAGGAAGCAAGAGGGTATTATGAAAAAACAATCGAATTGGACCCTACTTTTGAGTCGGGTTATCTCAACCTGGTTTCGCTGATTTTGGAAGGGGAAAGTGCAATCGTAGAAGAAATGAATGGTCTTGGAACTTCCAGAGCCGATAATGTACGATACGATGAACTAAAAACCAAGAGAGAAGATCTTTATAAAGAGTGTGTCCCTATTTTAGAGAAGCTGGTGGAACTCAACAAAAACCCAGAGGCTGTAAATACCTTGATGAATATCTATGGAACATTGGGCGACAATGACGGTTTTAAGCGAATGAAGGCAATGGTAGAATAATCCAATGGCTTTTAGCAACAAAAAAACCCTCTATGTAGAGGGTTTTTTTATACCAATTTTTTGATGATTCTCAATTTGTGAGAATGCTGTTGGGTTTCGGTATTGTAGATTCCCGTTTGATCAATTCGGTCGATACGAACTTTTCCATGGGCATGCAAAATGTAATGGTTTTCAAGAAGTAAACCTACGTGAATGATTTTGCACTCGGCGTCGTCAAAAAAGGCCAAATCACCCGCTTCACTCTCGTCAATAAAACTAAGGGGTTCTCCCAGTTGGGCTTGAAGTGACGCATCTCTAGGAATGGACAGCCCATTGATTCGATAGGTCATTTGTGTAAGTCCTGAACAGTCAATACCCATAGGAGTTTTTCCTCCCCATAAATAAGGCGCGTTTAGATACAACGATGCGGTTTTAAGGAGATTGGACTTGTCCATTTTTTTGGGTTGGGTAGGACCGTCGTATTGATGTCCCAACCACTTACAGGCTCCGATATTACTGCCCAAAACTAGTGCAGTCAATTCGCGATCTGGGGTTTCAATATAATCTACCAATCGGGTGCTGTAAAGCGGAGTCTTTATAGTAACTTCTTCTGCATCTGACTTTGAAATGGATGTTGCTTGCTTTCCGTCTATCCAACCGCTGTATTGGTCGGCGAGTGCTGTGATTTGTAACCACCCTTTTTTCTTTGAAGTGATTTTAAAACAATCTCCGTAAAGAAGCTGCGAAACTAACTCACTTTGATGAGAAGGTTCACTTCGCATCGGGACGATGCTTAAATGACAAATGCCGTAGTCCAAAATTTAATATTCAAATAAATTTGTTTCAATCGCTAAAAACAAAAATAGGGATTTTAAATCCACAACCGCTGAACTGAAAAGAAAATAGCGGTTATCCGCATAAGTTTATGTAGCTTTGATTTAAAAGAAGACTTTTGAAATCGTTTTGGAAGTACATTGTCGCCCAGCAAGGACTATTCTACAAGTCTTTATTAATTTTGTCTAGTTCGGTATTGATCCTTTATCTTTTTCCCCTGGGAGGGCAATTCAAATACGAATTTCAAAAAGGCAAGGTTTGGCAATATCCCGATTTTTATTCTCCCTTTGACTTTTCTATTTTAAAATCTGAAGACGAAATTGCAAAAGATGAAGCAGCCGCTTTAAAAAATCTAAAACCGTATTTACGTGCAGACGAAACACTAAAAAAACAAGTCTTTTTAAAATATTCCGAAGCATTCATAGGTTTTTTTCAAGATCAACAGAACCCGATGACCTTGGACAGTCTGTATGACTTTGGTAAAGAACTTTTGGATGAGGCATATCGTTACGGTGTCTTACCGCCCAACTACATCCATCAGGGAAATACTGAAATTCTGCTGATACAAAAACAAACCGAAATCCCGATCTCCATAGATACGTTGTTTAGGTCGGAAGCACTTTTTGATTTTGTCAATAACCGTTTAATCAATTCTTCCTATCTACCCTATCAAGACCGCTTTAAAGATCTTTTTTTTGAACTTCTCGTTCCCAATGTTTCTTTGGATAAAAACTTTTATGAAACAGCCAAGGAACAAGTACTGCAAAATATTTCCAAGTCTCGAGGATTTATTCCTGGGGGTACTTTAATTATCGCAGAAGGTGCTCTTGTGGACGAAGATACCTTTGTGATACTCAACTCGCTTCGAAATGAATTCACCTTACAACAAGAAGGGCAGAGTTCGTTTTGGATTATCATTGGATACAGCATTCTAATTCTTTTGACTTTCACACTTTTGTTGTTGTTTCTTTATAATTATCGATTTGCTATTTATGAAAACAATCGGAAACTGACCTTTATCTTTTTTAATATTCTCGTAATTATTGGTGCCGTCACCTTAACTCTAAATTACAACACAGCCTATGTTTTTGCAGTTCCGATTTGTATCTTACCCTTGATCATTAAAGCTTTTTTTGACGCACGTTTAGGCCTGTTTACCCATGTATTGACTGTTTTGCTTTTAGGTTTTATCGTACCCAATAGTTTTGAATTTGTTTTTTTGCAAATCACCGCAGGAATCATCACCATCCAATCGGTTTCACAACTGTACCGAAGAGCTAATTTATTTATTTCTGTGGGTCAAATTGTTTTGGTCTATCTCACAAGCTATATTGCTTTTACCACAATTCAGGAAGGGACGCTGTTTCAGCTCAATCTTGCACCACTGGGTCTGTTTATGCTCAATGGCCTGCTCATGCTCTTCGTACAGCCCCTTATTTATATTTATGAACGACTGTTTGGTTTGATTTCTGATGTTTCCTTATTAGAATTGTCAGATACCAATTCCAATTTGCTCAAAGAACTTTCCGATAAAGCTCCAGGTACATTTCACCATTCTTTACAAGTCGCTAATCTGGCTGAAGCTGCGGCAAACGAGATCGGAGCCAATACCCTTTTGGTACGGGTAGGGGCCTTGTACCATGACATTGGAAAACTCAAAGCTCCCATGTATTTTTCAGAAAATCAAACGGGAATCCTTTCACCTCATGAAGAACTTACTCCCAAACAAAGCGCAGAAGTCATTATAAATCATGTTCTGGACGGCATTGCAATCGCCCAAAAAAACAAGATTCCCGATCGAATCATCGATTTTATACGAACGCATCACGGAACTTCAATGGTCTATTATTTTTACAAAAAGCAAGAAGAGCTTACACCCGATGCTGTAAATCCAGAGAACTTTCGCTATCCAGGACCTAAACCTTTTTCGAAGGAAACCGCGATTTTGATGATGGCAGACGCTGTAGAAGCTGCCTCCAAAAGCTTAAAAGCACCAAATGTAAATGAACTGCAGCTGTTTGTCGATAAGATCATTGACGGGAAAATGTCAGAACTACAATTTAATTCTTCCGACATTACCTTTGCTGAAATTGAAACGGTAAAAAAAGTTCTTTTTAAGAAACTCATCAACGTATACCAACTTCGGATTGAGTATCCTGAATAATATCAAAAAAAAGATTGTTTACTTTGTGGGGAACTATTACTTTTGTGTTCCCTTTTTGGAGAGGTGCCAGAGTGGTAATGGAGCAGATTGCTAATCTGTCAACGTGTAAGCGTTGCCAGGGTTCGAATCCCTGTCTCTCCGCTGTATAGTCCTGAAAACCCAGTGTTTTCGGGACTTCTTTTTTTCAGTTGCCTGCAGAGTTGCCTTTTCTATTTCTGACACCACTGATTTTCACTCTTCAAATTTAGCTGTTTTTTTATTGAGTATCTTTGAGTATTCAAATAAAATTCATTCCAATTCCAAGTATTAAATAACCAGCGAGGGCATGGACTACCTTAATCTATGCTATTGCATAAACTTAAGAGAATGAATTTAT
>DBBQ01000053.1 GCA_002292265.1 Flavobacteriaceae bacterium UBA980
AATCCTTTGGTGGATCCAGTTCGTGTTGCCATGCGTGTGATTGAAGGACTTTACGATGGTGTGACCACCTCTGAACTGGACAATCTTGCTGCCGAGATTGCTGCTACAATGACCACTACTCACCCGGATTATGCAAAGTTGGCTGCCCGTATTTCTGTATCCAACTTGCACAAGAACACCAAAAAATCCTTTTCAGAAACGATGGAGGATTTATACAAGTATGTCAATCCTCGTACGGGTAAAAAAGCCCCTTTGCTTTCTGATGAAGTCTACAAGATCATCAAAAAAAATGCGGATAAACTGGACTCCAGCATCATTTACAACCGTGATTTTAGCTATGACTTTTTCGGTTTTAAAACTTTGGAGCGTTCCTATCTGTTAAAGCTCAACGCGAAAATTGTAGAACGTCCGCAGCACATGCTCATGCGGGTTTCCATTGGAATCCACCTAAACGATATCGATGCTGCACTAGAGACTTATGAGCTGATGTCCAAGCGGTATTTTACCCATGCCACTCCCACACTTTTTAACTCGGGAACTCCCAAACCACAAATGTCCTCCTGTTTCCTTTTAGCCATGAAAGATGACAGTATTGATGGGATTTATGACACCCTAAAGCAAACTGCAAAAATTTCGCAGTCTGCAGGAGGGATTGGATTATCAATTCACAATGTTAGAGCCACAGGTTCCTACATCGCAGGGACCAATGGTACTTCAAACGGGATAGTTCCCATGTTACGAGTCTTTAACGATACTGCTCGTTATGTTGACCAAGGAGGAGGAAAGCGTAAGGGATCCTTTGCAATATATGTTGAGCCATGGCATGCGGATATCTTTGACTTTTTGGAGTTAAAAAAGAACCACGGTAAGGAAGAAATGCGCGCTCGGGATTTGTTCTACGCCATGTGGACCCCAGATCTGTTTATGAAACGTGTAGAGAATGATGCAGAATGGACTTTGATGTGTCCCAACGAGTGTCCTAACTTGTACAACGTTCATGGAGAGGAGTTTGATAAATTGTATCTCAAATACGAATCCGAAGGACGGGGAAGAAAAACCATCAAGGCAAGAGACCTTTGGGAAAAAATCTTAGAATCCCAAATTGAGACGGGTACACCCTATATGCTTTACAAGGATTCTGCAAACCGCAAGTCGAATCAAAAGAACTTGGGAACCATTCGTTCTTCAAACTTGTGTACGGAAATATTAGAATACACCTCCCCGGATGAAGTAGCGGTCTGTAACTTGGCTTCCATTGCGCTGCCTATGTTCGTAAAGGACGGTGCCTTTGACCACCAAGCACTTTTTGATGTTACTGTACGGGTAACGAAAAACCTAAATCGGGTTATTGACCGGAATTATTACCCAGTGAAGGAGGCGGAAAACTCGAACTTTAGACACAGACCAGTGGGTCTAGGAGTTCAAGGCTTAGCAGATACCTTTATCCTATTGCGTTTACCCTTTACTTCGGAAAAAGCAAAAGAGCTCAATCAAGAAATATTTGAAACCCTCTATTTTGCTGCTGTTACAGCTTCAGCAGAGGAGGCTAAAAACGACGGGCCTTATGAATCCTATAAAGGTTCTCCAATTTCTAAAGGAGAATTTCAGCACAACCTATGGGGGATTAAAGACGAAGAACTCAGTGGACGTTGGGACTGGGCAGGTTTGAGAAAAACAGTAAAAAAGCAAGGTGTCCGAAACTCTTTGTTGGTAGCTCCGATGCCCACGGCAAGTACCTCCCAAATTTTAGGAAACAACGAATGCTTTGAACCTTATACTTCAAATATTTACACCCGCCGTGTACTTTCAGGAGAATTTATTGTTGTAAACAAGCACCTTCTAGAAGACTTAGTAGAACGCGGATTGTGGAACGAGGAAATGAAGCAAGAGCTGATGCGTAATAACGGATCCATTCAAAACATTGAAGGGATTCCAGATGACATCAAAGAGTTGTACCGTACTGTTTGGGAAATGAGCATGAAAGACATCATCGATATGTCGCGACACCGTGGGTATTTTATAGATCAATCTCAATCTTTAAATTTATTTATGGAAGGCGCCACCATGGCAAAACTAACTTCCATGCACTTTTACGGATGGAAATCTGGCCTTAAGACGGGGATGTACTATCTGCGCACCAAGTCTGCGGTAGATGCCATCAAGTTCACATTGGACAATAAAACAAAAGAGAAGGTAGCCGAAGTAGAAGCTACGGTAGCTTCCGTCTCTACTGCTGCAAATTCACAGGCGGAGGGAGCTGCACCAGTTCCAGTAGAACCCTTAACTCCTCAGGAGCTAAAGCAAATGCTTTCACAGGCAAAAGAAAGCGAAGATGATGACTGTTTGATGTGTGGTTCCTAAAATCCAATTGAAATTAGTTTTAAAAGCCCTTTTAAGGGCTTTTTATTTGCCTATAAGTCAGTGAATTAGTTTTTAATGTTAATTTAATGTTACGTAAATGTTACACAAAAATAAATTAATTGTTATCTTTGTATTAACGAGAACGAAACACAAGAATTATGAAACAGCTCATTTACATCACTTTGTTTGCTTTTGGGTCGTTAGTAGCCCAGGAAACAGAACCTAAAAGAACCTTTGTTCAAGAAGGAGATTTGATTCATTTCAACGAGTACCATGATAATGGTGAACTTTCTCAAACGGGTTATTTCTTAGAAGGGAAGAATCATGGAGTTTGGGTGAGTTTTGATCGCCAAGGAGTAAAGCGTTCTAAAGGAGTTTTTTCTAAAGGGAAAAAAGTAGATCGTTGGTTTTTTTGGAACGAAGGCGTTTTACTTGAAGTAGATTACAAAGACAATGTAGTTCAAAGTGCCATCAAATGGAGGAATGCAGAATTGCTTGCATCCAAAGACGAATAGTTTCCCCTATAACTTCTTTACAACCCCATAATATTTTTCTACCAACTCAAACTTATGTGTGATTAGATCCTTGGTTCGGATTAAAAAGTTAAAATACAAGGTTGTGTTTTTTGGACTGGTTTCTTCCCCACGAGTCCGTTCAATTTGTGTATTGATTTTAGACTCAATAAGTTCAAAAGCACTAGTTTTTTCTAAAAGTACTTCTTCGAATTCCACTTGGTCTTGCCCTGAATGAAATGCTTCTTTTCCCTCTTTGAAAATTTTAGTGATCGATTCTTCAATCAGAAGTAGTTCTTTGATTTGTGTAAAAGTCAATTTTCTGTGGTTGTTGTTCACATGGTCGTGACTGATTTTAGCTAGATAGGTCAAATCTTCGGAGAGGTCGTGAAGGCAGCCTAACAATTCGATGTAAAAAGTACTTGCAGAGACGGAGCTCTCTTCTAGATTTCTAATAAAGTAGAACAGCCCTCCTTTCATATCTTCGATCTCCTCTTGAAGCATTCCTGCATTGCGTCTTCCTTTTTGTAAAGGTTTGATCTCATTTGTGGACAGTCCAGAAATCAGTAATTGATAGACTTTAAAACTTTTTTTCAAGACAAGTTCTATCGTAGAACCCGTTTCGTCAATCACCCCCTGGTAGGAGTTGCTTTCCACAATTAAGGCACGATCTTCCTCCAAAATTGCCTTATTTTCTTTTCTGTGGGAGATGTAATTTTTTCCAATTATCAGTAAAATGATAAACATAATTACAGCCACTACTTGAATTCCTCCAATATAAAGTAGGTAAACGATAATACCTCCTACAGAAGAAGCACAAAAAGCGGTCAGAAACCATCCTCCAATTACATTGAGGACCCCCGCTACACGATACACCGCACTTTCTGAACTCCAGGCTCGGTCTGCCAGGGAGGTACCCATGGCAACCATGAAAGTAACATAGGTGGTAGAAAGGGGAAGTTTTAGTGAGGTAGCTAAAGAAATCAAGACAGCAGCAACTACCAGATTGATACTGGCTCTGAGTTTGTCAAATTCAGGCATACTGCCTCTGTTTTGATTATTTTTTAGTGGGATTTGTTCAAAGGACCGATCCAAGGCAAGGATGGATTTTTTTGGAAGTATCGTTTTAATTTGATCGTTACAAAAAATAAAAAAACGCACCAGGCTTCTCGATAGAAAATTGGGTTTAAAACGTTCGTGGGTACTGTACTGATTGGATAAATCCAAAGAGGTTTTAACCACTTTTTTAGCCTTGGAAGAAAACCAAAGGGTTAAAATCATCACAATTCCAGAGACAAATAGAAACAGAGTGGGGGTGGCTACCCGTTGATTCAGTTGCGCCATGCTGTAGCTCTCCGCAGCAATACCCGAGTTGACCCAAGCTTCATACGATTGAAAGGCGGCAATAGGAACCCCAATGAAATTCACCAAATCGTTTCCTGCAAAAGCTAGAGCCAAAGCAAAGGTTCCAACCCCGATAATGATTTTGTAAATGTCCCATTTGAATAAATAGATTACTACGGTAGAAAACAAATACCAAAAAACAAAACCAAAGAGTTGAACAGCGAACAGGTTGTATTCTATAAAACCGTTTATTGTTTGGTTGTTTAGCATTTCCAATTCCATATTGGAAAAGGGTGTTCCTTTAATTCCTTTAATCAAGATAAAATTAAAGATGGCAGCTAAGGCAAGTCCTCCAAAGAGGCTGTTTAACCAAGTTGCTTTTTTTTCAAAGTTAAAAGTAAACAGTACCCGTGAAATCCATTGAACCAAGGCGCCAATAGAAAACGCAATAAAAACGGAAAGCAAGATTCCCAAGATGATTTGAGTCGCTTTTTCTGTATTGATATACGTATTCAATTCAGAAAGCAACTGATCGGATTCTACAATTTTAATAACTGCCATGACCACAGCGGCTCCTAACAATTCAAAAACAATGGAAACCGTAGTAGAGGTAGGGAGTCCAATCGTATTAAAAAAGTCCAATAACAGTATATCGGTCATCATCACCGCCATAAAAATGAAGATGATTTCATCAAAATAAAAAGCGCTAGGATTAAATATTCCTTTTCTAGCCACCTCCATCATACCGCTAGAGGAAATTGCCCCAAAAAGGATCCCAATACTGGCAAAGATCATGATGTTTCGAAACGAAAAAACTTTGGACCCAATGGCGGAGTTTAGAAAGTTGACCGCGTCATTACTAACCCCTACGATTAAGTCACCAACTGCCAAAAGACCGAGCAGGATAACTATAAATAAATATGCGTTGTCCATTCAGTTGATGAAGTTATTAAAATTTAATAGAGTAGCCTAAAGAAAAAGATCTCCCAATATGCCTTAATCTAAAATATTCAGTGGTTCCGCCATATCCTTCAAATAAACTTTCTCTTTCGTCATCTAGAAGATTTCGAACTCTTAAAGTCAAGCTGGTATTATTTTTAAATTGTTTTGTAAAATTAAAATTTAAACTGTGAAAAGGCATCGTGAACACATCTGGGTAAAATCCGTCACCCACTACTTCCAATGTTTTCCCTTGTACGTTATAGTAGAATCCTCCTCGAATTCCTTTGTCTGTATTGTTGTAATCCAGTCCAGCGTTGATCAAGTAGGGAGACTGCCCCTGAAGTGGTCTGGAAGTACCAAGGGTTTCACCATCTCTCAATCCTAGAGTTCGTAGCTTTAGTTCGTCTTCACTGTACTTTTCATCAGAAATGATATAGGACCCATTAAAGTTCAGATTGAAATTTCTCAATCCAGCAATCCAATTGCTCAATTTTTGTCTTACTTCTAATTCAATACCAAAAACATTTGCATTTTCAAGGTTGAGGGGTTTATAATTTGAAGTAGAAGCAGCTACAAATCCGATCTCAATCGGATCAGTAAGATTTTTATAAAACAAACTCATTGCAAAAAGTTGTGCGTCTTCTCCAAAAGCTTCATAGCGAAGGTCAAAGTTATCAATGTAGGTAGGTTTAATATTGATGTTACCGATGAAGAACAAATTGGATAGTGGGTCGTAGATCTCAGCAATAGAAGCCTCTTTAAAACTCGGTCTGGCGGTGGTCAAAGAATAGGCGAAACGCAGATTTTTATTGTCGGTTAAACTGTAAATAAAATTAGTAGAGGGGAACAAATTATTTTCACTAATGATTTGTTCGTCGTTGAACACTTGTCCCAATTGACTGTTTTCACCAGTATAAAAGACCTGATAATTTTCAAACCGGAAACCAATAATTGATTTCAGTTTGGGACTAATATTAAATTCGTTAGAGACATAAGCTGCCAGATTTTGCTGGCGTGCATTGAAGATATTTGCATCCTGGCGGATCGTGGTTTGGGGGTTGATGTAGGTGCCACTATCATTGGTTGGTGAAATCAGATTTACAGGATTAAAAAGTTGATTGGGGTCTCCTCCATAATTTGCCCAGTCCCGTTCCGAGGTAAAATTGCTACTCACAGAATATTGGGCTATCGAAAAGTCTCTTTCTTTTAACGAACTAAATGCGCCAAATTTTAATACGGCATCCTCTTTAAGAAAAGTAAAGCGTTTGGTGAGATCCACTTTCCCTACCAGATTGTATTCATCGAGCGTTCTCCAAATTCTTTTCGGTTCTGTGTTTTCCTGAAAGCTAAAAATTCCTTCTTCGTCTTGGAAGGTCGTATTTCGAACATCCTTGTCGTGTACTTTTGCTTGCGTTCCAGAGAGTGTCCATTCGACTTTAAATTGTGATTCTGTCAGGTTGTGCAAACCGGAAAGGGTTCCATTACTTATAGATCGTTCGTTGTATTCTAGATTAAATTTATTAAAATCAATAAAGTCTGAAAATCGCGTCAATTGTCGAAATCTACCCGAAGTACTTTCTCCATTTTGAATGTGAAGGGCGTTGAATTTAAATTTAGACGCATTGGTTTTATAGGTCATCCCAAACAAGCCACTAGCAATGATATTTTCACCTCCAATGGTTCCTGTTTGAAGTCTATTTTCTTCGAAGCTGAGCTCGGTTCGATTTGGACTAAAGTTGTAAATGTTATCTTGTGTATTTTCAAATACGGTTTGCTCTTTTCGGTAAGAGACGGATCCTAAAAACCCAAAAGAATGACCGTTGTCAAAATTGAACTGATTCCCATAGGAAACCCCAAAATTATAATTCATTCCACTAGTGTCATTATTAGGCGCCATTTGAGGGTTAAATTGGTTTGAAATATGATTGATAGTAGTGAGTCCCGTTGTGGTTGCGTTTAGTCTGGGGTCATATGCATTTCCCAAAAAGGTATTGAAAATCTTATCTTTTCGGGTGCCGTCGTCAAAACCCAAAAAGTCCGTTTGACCGCCTTCATAGGAAAGATAATTATCATTAAAATGCATGTCGGGGTTAAAGGACATGCTAGCTGAGATAGAAAATTCTTGTTTTGCAGGAAAATCTTTGGTGATGATATCAATTACTCCACCCGTAAAATCTGCAGGCAAATCAGCGCGAGCAGATTTGATGACCAAGACATTAGAAAGCATATTGGTCGGGAATAAATCCATTTGAATTGTATTTCGGTCTGGGTCCAAACCAGGAATATCCACACCATTTAATATGGATTTAGAATAACGATCACCAAGCCCTCTTACATATACATACTTTCCTCCTTGTACAGAGACTCCAGGAACATTTTTTACTGCACTTGCGATGTCATTGGCTCCAATTTTTTGAAAAGCTTGTGCTGAAATTCCATCGAGTAAACTCGCTGATTTTCTCTGTATTTCTAACACGGAAGACTCCGTATTTCTTTTGGCATCTACTGTTACCACCACTTCTTCTAAACCTTGTGCTACAGAGTTTAACACGATATCCGTAATTGTATAATCAGCATCGCTAACATTAAAATTTGTAATTTCTTTTGTTTCATAACCCACAAAAGAAAAGACTAAAGTGTAGCTTCCCTTGGGCAACTCAATGCTGTATTTACCATCAAAATCAGAGGTTACACCCTCTCCTGTTTCTTTTACTAGAATATTAGCAAAAGGCAAGGGTTCATTGAAGTCCCCGTCGATGACGGTACCAGTGATTCCAAATTGACTAAAAGAATTGAAGGTTATGAGTAGAAGAAGAGGGAGTAAATAGTTCAATTTGTTTTTCATCAAGTGTGGTTATAATTCCGTAAAAATATTAAAATAGAAATTGCCTGACCAACTTGGTCAGGCAATTTCAAATGGAATGTTATTATTAATTATCTTTTGTAAAAAGTCCATGAAAAAATAGAATCATCAGCAAGGCCATTTCCTTCCTGTTGTTCCGTAACGATTTCTGCAAATGTGGAAGCATCTGCTTCGAAGGTACTTTCATCGGACTTATCATCAAAAATTTTATCCAAAGTCTCTACATCGGAACATACTGCTCCACTGTCATCCAGTGGGTGCATAACATCAATATTTTCAAAAGTTAAGGTTCCAGCCGTATAGGTAGTAGCGTCAGCCGAGGCGTCGAGTTCTACATCTTTTCCGCCAGAAAAATCTTTAAATAGAACATTGAGTACATCTCCAGTTGCTCCTTTTCTAAAGTCAGCCATTTCTCCATCGACACCTTCTGCATCACAGTCATCTGTTGCTCCAATAACTGTTGCATTTTTCAACACGAATCTCCCCGTAGAAGATCCCTCAGGGCCATCAATCTCAAAACCGTGGTCTGAAGCTGCTGTTAAAACTACTAAAGCACCGTCAATGGTACCTGCATAGGCTTGATCAATGTCGATCGCATCATCTCCTTGACCCCACACCAATAGATTTGTAGCATTTACAGTTCCTCCAAAAAATTCAATTCCATCATCTACATTCCCAAGAACTTCAATATGGTTAATTGTTGTTCCCGATCCAACACCACCAAGAGTCAAACCATTGATTTCGTTTCCTTCACCAATCTCAGCACCTCCGTGTCTAATAGATATATATTGTAAGGATCCTGAGCTGTCTTCTGCATCGCTACCTCCATAAAGACCGTTGGTATCTGAAGTTGGGATTCCTTCGATTTGTAATTCGGTTACATCATTAGACAATGAACAAGGAGCATTTCCTAAAACTAAAAGGCCACCCCACAGCCCACGGGTATCAACATTTAATGCTGGACCACTTGAAGGATAAGTCCCTCCTACTTCAATATTGTCAGAGACGGAAGTCATAACAATGGGAGCCTCAGCTGTTCCATCTGCAACAAGTGTAGCACCTCTGGCAATAATTAATGTTGAGGCATCTGCTCCAGTCCCGGAAGCTGCCTTTATAATTGTTCCTGCAGGGATAGTTAGAGTGACTCCGTTTTCAACAGCAACACGACCCTTAAGCAACCAAATTTTTGAGGCATCAAGAGTCTTGTTTTCAGATATTGTACCCTCTAAGGTTGAATCTGCATAGGGATCTACTACCACAGTTTCAGTTTGAGTAACAGTTTCAGTTACAGTTTCTACTACTGTCACATATTCTACTACTGGATCTTCTTCCGAACAAGCCACTACCAAAGAGAGGAGTGAGCTTGTAACAACTAGTTTTAAGTAATTTTTTTTCATTATGGTTATTGTGTTTATATTTGATAACAAATCTAGGGGTGCTTTTCCGAGAATATTTTACCTAAAAGTTAATTGTGTGAACGAAAGATTTAAGAAAAGATTACCAAAATTATTTTTGGTAAACTTCTGTTAACATACGGAAGTAGATTGGTAACTTTGTCTTATGAATTGGGAAGCACTACTTTCTTTAAAACGCTTCGGCGACACCAACAAACGCTTGCGAATTGAACAAAACGACCTCCGCTTGGGCTTTGAAGTCGATTACGATCGAATTGTATTTTCCAATGCGTTTCGAAGTTTGCAAGACAAAACCCAAGTCATTCCTTTTTCTAAAACCGATTTTGTTCACACCCGTCTGACTCACAGCCTAGAAGTTTCAGTAGTAGGTAGAAGTTTGGGAAGAATGGCAGGACGCGCCATTTTGGAAAAACACCCCCACCTTCAGGCTTCTTTGGGTTATCAAGCAAATGATTTTGGTGCCATCACTGCTGCTGCTGCTTTATCCCACGACATTGGGAATCCCCCTTTTGGGCACAGTGGCGAAAAAGCCATAGGGTATTTTTTTAAAACAGGAACGGGAGCCGCATTCAAATCTAGATTAACCGCAGAACAACATCAAGACCTTTGTGATTTTGAGGGCAACGCAAACGGACTCAAAATTTTAACTGAATCTCGACCGGGTACCCAAGGTGGACTTCGGTTGAGTTATGCTACCTTGGGCGCCTTTATCAAATACCCCAAAGCCAGTTTACCCCTTAAACCAACTTCCCATGTTGCCGATAAAAAATACGGCTACTTCCAAGCACAAAAATCTTTTTTTAATGAAATGGCAGATGAATTATCACTGGTAGAAAAAGGGAGAGTCCATAGACACCCCTTGACCTATTTGGTAGAGGCGGCAGATGATATTTGTTATACCATTATCGATTTTGAAGATGGAATTAATTTGGGATGGATTTCAGAGGACTACGCGCTGGAGTATCTCATCAATTTGGTTCGGGATCATATCGATTCTAAAAAGTACGCCCAACTGGCCTTTAAACCCCAACGCTTGAGTTACCTCAGAGCATTGGCTATAAATAGTTTGATTCAGGATGCAGTCCAAATTTTTATAGATAATGAAGCCGCTATCTTAAAAGGGACGTTTGACGTGAGTCTGTTGGATAAAAGCAAATACAAAGCCCAAATCGAAGACATTATTAGTTTGAGTGTTAAAAATATTTATCAATCCAAAGAGGTGGTTCAAAAAGAGGTGGTTGGTCATCGCGCAATTTCAGTTTTATTACACCACTATTGCCATGCAGCAGTTCGCAGTTTTGAAGGAAAAGCCAATACACACGATAAACTCATTCTATCCTTAGTTCCCGAAGGCACTCCAATGGCTGGAGTCACCCTCTATGAAACCCTGCTCAACGCCAGTTGTTTTGTTGCCAGTTTATCCGATGGCAAGGCCTTGCGTATGGCGCAAGATATTGGGGGCTAGTTCTGTTTACCTCTTAACTCAGAACTCATTACCTTTGGCAAAAATTTGAACATGCGCTGGATCATTACTTTATTATTCTTAGCCGTTTTTCAATGGTACAGTTACCAAGCGGTCAAGACGATCGTTTCCAACCGCTGGATCCTTTTTGTTTATTTTCTCCTCGTGGTACTCATCATAGGAAATTTGTTATTCCACACTTTGGTATTGGAACGTACCACGGCTACAGAACCTAGGTTAATGTACGCGATTGGCTTTTTTATCACCCTGTTTGCATTTCAAGCTGTGGTTACCTTAGTCCTTTTGGGGGAAGATATTTTGAGGCTGCCCCAAGGTGCTTATGCTTATTTTACTAAAATGCCAGGGCAAACTCAGTTT
>DBBQ01000024.1 GCA_002292265.1 Flavobacteriaceae bacterium UBA980
TAGCCCTTTTCACTTTTGGGAGTACGGTAGAACCTACTGCTAGTTTTTGGGATGCGGGGGAATACATTGCTACTTCAGCCAAACTTCAAATTGGTCACCCTCCTGGAGCTCCCTTTTTTCAAATGATGGGAGCCTTCTTCGCACTTTTTGCCTCCAGCCCAGAAAAAGTCGCCTTGATGGTCAATTCCATGTCCGTATTTTCCAGTGCCTTTGCCATACTCTTTCTCTTTTGGACGCTCACCCTTTTACTCCAAAAGCTCCCCAGTTTTAAATCCATAGATACACTTACAGATCGTATTGGGTTTTTTGGAAGTGCCGCTGTAGGAGCCTTGGCACTTTGTTTTTCTGACAGCTTTTGGTTCAACGCTGTAGAAACAGAAGTATATGCTATGGCTACCCTGATTTTAGCCGCACTGTTTTGGATGGGCTTGCGTTGGGAACAAGAAATGAATACCCCCAGAGGGGATCGCTGGTTGCTGATGATCGCATTTGTAATTGGGCTTTCCTTTGGAGTTCACTTTATGGGCCTGTTGACCATTCCTGCGCTTGGAATGATTTATTATTTTAAAAACTACAAAAAGGTAACCGTTAAAGGATTTCTTTATGCCAACCTCATTGCCACAGCGATTCTATTGGTGATCTTTAAATTGTTACTCCCCTCTACCCTAGCGTTTTTTGGCAAAGCAGAGGTCTTTTTTGTCAATACCTTAGGGCTACCCTTTAACAGCGGAACGCTCTTCGCTGCTCTTGCTATCATTGCCGTATTTTACTACAGTTTAAAATATACACGAAAGAAAAACCTAGTAAATCTCAACACCGGTATACTCACAGTACTTTTTGTTTTAGTAGGGTTTTCTTCTTGGATTATGATTCCTATTCGGGCAAATGCCAATACGGTAATCAACGAAAACTCCCCTTCCGATGCGCGTTTACTTTTAGCCTATTACAACTTGGAACAATACCCCGAGACCAAACTGTTTTACGGGCCCATGTTTTCTGATGCCTATGCAGGACAAGATCCTGATGAGCCTTACATCGATGACAAACCAAAATACGAAAGGGACTACACCACAGGAAAATATAAAATTGTAAACTTTTGGGAAGATGCTCGTTTTAATTCCAACAGCGCCCACAATGGACTTCTCCCGCGTCTTTGGAGCAGTGAACACGCAGGAAATTATATGAATTTTACGGAACCGCTGGAATTTTCTATCAAACCTTCCTATCGCTCCAATCCCCAATTGAAAAGTAGAATCGATCAATTCCGTGAAGAGATAGCCGAGGGTGCTGTAGATGGAAATCAATACAACGAGTTTTTAAAAACCTTTAGCCCCTACTTAGACATAGAAAAACCCTCCTTTTTTTCCAACCTAAAATTCTTTATCGAATACCAACTGGGCTATATGTATTTGCGGTATTTCATGTGGAACTTTACCGGACGGCAAAACGACCAACAAGGAACCTATACTATTTTAGACGGGAACTGGATCAGTGGGATTCCTTTTATCGACGAACTCCGACTGGGAAATCAAGGGAATTTAAATGATGACGCCCTCGATAATAAAGCACGAAATACTTATTTCTTTCTCCCCTTCCTTTTGGGACTAATTGGATTGTATTTTATTTACACACAAGACCCTAAGCGATTTTGGGTGCTGATGCTGTTCTTCCTTTTTACAGGAATTGCACTCAAAGTTTATCTGAATGAACGCCCTTTCGAACCACGTGAACGCGACTATGCTTTGGTCGGTTCTTTTTATGTATTTACCATTTGGATTGGTCTAGGTTGTATGAGTCTCATTCAAAGTGTCCAGCGGTATCTTTCGCCTCGCATTGCTTCGCCTTTGGTTGTCGTCTTGTGCTTTGTAGCTGTACCCCTGCTAATGGCTTCTCAGAATTGGGACGATCACGACCGCTCCAATCGATACACCGCACAGTCCCTTTCCCGTGCTTACCTCCAGTCCATTCAAAAAGACAAAGGAGCAATGATTTTTACCATTGGCGACAACGATACTTTTGCACTTTGGTATGCTCAAGATATTGAGGGATACAGAACCGATGTAAGGACGATTAACTCCAGCCTCTTGGGAACCGATTGGTACATCGATCAGATGAAAAGAAAAACTTACGAAAGCGAACCAATCCCTTCTCAAATGACCCACGACCTTTACGCCTATGGGGTTCGGGATGTAGTACGCTATCAACCTGTTTTGGATTCGGTACGATGGGACATCAAAGACTTGATAAACTGGATCGCAAGCGATCATCCCCGAACTAAAATTAAAGATTACTTAGAAAAAACAGGTCGTGATCCTGACCAGTTGCCCAAAAGTCAACAAGAGGGGGTGTTCTATCCAACTCGGAAGATCCGCGTTCCTGTGAACAAAGAAAATGTTTTAAAAAGCGGTGTTGTCAAACCTGAAGATGCCGATAAAATCCTTCCCTACATCGATATTGATTTACCTGAAACCGCCTTGCTCAAAAACCAGATGATGATGCTGGATATTTTGGCAAACAACGATTGGGAACGACCCATCTACTTTACTGGTGGGAGCTATGACGAAGCGGAATACATCTGGATGAAAAAATACCTTCAACTGGAAGGCTTGGTGTATAAATTAGTCCCTATCGAAACTGATTTAGGTAAGGAAAATCCCTACCTCATGGGACGAATTGACAGTGATTTGATGTACGATATCGTCCTGCAGTGGGACTGGGGAAATTCAGAACGGAAAGACATCTACCACGATCCCGAAACCCGAAAAAACAGCATCTCCTTTCGCAGTAATATGGCGCGTCTGGCGGAACAACTGATCAATGAAGAAAAATACGATAAAGCGAAAACCATACTGGATTTGGCCATAGAAAAAATGCCTCTAGACTACTTTGGCTACTACAGCCTGCTAGTTCCTTTTGTGGATGGGTATTATCGAATAGACGCGATTGAAAAAGCCCAGGATTTGTCCCAAAAGATAGCTTACAAATACGCAGACCGTTTGGAGTATTTCACTTCGCTAGATGCGAATACACAATACGGATTAGGTGAAGAAATTATTACTGAAATCGAACGGTATAGAACCCTTGTAGAAGCGGATTTAAAACACGCAGAAAAATCAAATTTGGCTCCTATGTTAAATCAATTTCTAGGCGCTACACTTCCCTTTAAATTTCTCTATGGGGACTACGAGTTTTATACTAGCCTTGTAGATGTTGCCGAAGGCTATTACCTAATTGACGAAATTGAATTAGCTCAAAATCTGAGTATAAAAATTGCCGATCAATACAGCAAACGTATGGAACTGTTCGCACAGTTTTCACCGTCCAATCAGCTGCAATTACAAGATCGAATCAAACAAGAATGGACTTCGTACAATTATTTCTTACAAATCATCAATTCTTTCGACGATACGAGTTTTTTCAAATCTTTAGAGGAGCAATACAATGAAAATGTACTCCGATTCAATTCGGAATTAGATAGTGTCCCGTCAAATGAGTAGTTTAATCTACGTGATCTTGTAGCAGGCTAATTAGGGTATTGGCATCTTGCTCACCGCTTTGGCGCCATACCATTTCACTAAATTTGTAGATCATCAAGGTAGGAAGCACTTTTACCCGAAGGGCTTCGGAAAGTTGTTGGTTTTTGTCAACGTCTATTTTGATTACCTTTCCTTTATCTCCAAGTGCAGCGGCAACATCCTTCAGTACGGGATTCATCTCTTGCGTTGCAGCTTCTTGACTCCTGAAAAAAGCCAGTAGAATTGGAATCTTTTCGTCTAATAATTCACCAAATTTTGACATCGTCATTTCGAATTATATAACAAATGTAAAAGAAATTTGATTAAACATTCCTTTTTGTCTTTTTTAAAGTAATGACACTAATCTCGGGCCACATCCCTACACGACCTGGATACGCTAAATAGCCAAAGCCTCTATTGACGTTCAAACGCTGTGAAGCACTTTCATAAATTCCTGCCCACTGTTTATATCTCCATTTTACAGGACTCCATTTGATCCATCCTGGAATTTCAATTCCAAATTGCATTCCATGCGTATGTCCACTTAGGGTCAGATGGATTTTAAAGGGATGAGGTAACACCTGTGCCTCCCAATGTGAGGGATCATGGGAAAGTAGGATTTTAAAATCGTCTGCGTTCACCTGTTCCAATGCCTTTCCTAAATCGCCTACTTGTTTGAATCCTGAGCCCCAATTTTCTACTCCTACTAGTGCCAATCGCTGTCCTTCTTTTTCGATAAACCGCGATTCATTGAGTAACAGATCCCAACCCATTTCTTTTTGCGCTTTAAAAAGAGACTGCAGGTTTTCTTTTTTGGCCTCTGCGGTTTCCCATCGCATGTAGTCCCCGTAATCGTGATTCCCTAAAACGGAAAATACCCCTTGTTTTGCCTTGATCTGTTGGAAGGTTTTGATCCAAGGATGAATCTCATCGGCTCTGTTGTTGACCAAATCTCCAGTAAATAAAACCACATCTGCCTGTTGGGCATTGACTAAATCTACGCCGTGTTGTACTTTTTCTGCATTGTCAAAGCTGCCGCTGTGAATATCTGAAATTTGAGCAATTTTAAATCCTTCAAAAGCCTCTGGAAGGTCGTCGTATTCTAACGTATAAGACAGGACTTTGTAATTGTACTTCCCGCGATACATGCCGTACAAAAGCGAAGCAAAAGGGATGGCCGCCAGTCCGACAGCGAGTTGGGAAATGAGCTTTCTGCGCTCGGGTAAAAACTGAGTTTGCCCTGGCATTTTGGTAAAATAAGCATAGGCACCTTGGGGCAGCCTCAAAATATCTTCCCCCAAAAGGACTAAGGTAACCACAGCCTGAAATGCAAACAGGGTGATAAAAAAGCCAATCGCGTACATTAACCTAGGTTCTGTAGCCGTGGTACGTTCCAATACCAGAGCGTGGAATAACAAATTTCCTATGAT
>DBBQ01000056.1:0-96285 GCA_002292265.1 Flavobacteriaceae bacterium UBA980
TAAAACCACAACACAGGAATCTTATCTTAAGGCAATAATAACGATCGATTAGAAGGGCTTTGGATTGGAAGTATTGGTGTAAAAAAAACCCTCCGCTTGGGAGGGCTAAATACTATTCTAGTTGAGCGTTGTATAAAGATGGGTCAAAGGCGTTGTAAGTAGCTTCAACTTTATCTCCCCTCCATTTCATCCAAGCATAACCTCTTAGTGAAATCTCCTCTCCAGTTTTTTTGCTAGTTGCTTTCCATGTATACCAATAATGAGTGAAGATACTACCAGCAATATCACCCTTTTTATAATGCATAGTAAAAGCATCTCTATCTTCATGCCGAATATTATCAAAATAATTATGTCCACTTGAAAACCCTGCTGCCATTTCCGAAAATGTTAAGTCAGCGTCATTTACCATTATTTTTGCGTCATCTGTAAATAAATCAGATACACTATTTAAATCATTGTTCACATAAGCATCTGTAAATTTCATCATCGCTTTAGACCTGAAATCGTCGCCCTTTATAATTCCTACTTGGTTTTCTTCTATTGTTGGTGTTGAATTTTGAGGGTTACTACAACTTAGTAAAAAAAGTGAAAATATCGTTGATATTAAAAACAAATTTTTGATTTTCATTTTAATTGATTTATGGTTAATAATACCTCTAATATAGAGAGAATAGGATTTATTTCAAAACACACTACAAACTTTCCCTAAACAACTCCCCCTAAAACCACTTCACAGGAATCTTATCTTTAGGCAATGATATAAATGGATTAGGAAGGGTTTGGGTTGAGGGCACTGGTGTAAAAGAAAAACCCTCCACTTGGGAGGGATAGTATGATTTTGAATTTAATTAAAAGGATATTCCGATGGTTTAATTTATTTTTCCTTAAAGTTTGTGTTTATTTTTTGTCCCAACAAAGATGATGCGGACAAAAGCAAATCGGTATATTCAGTTATAGAAGAGACTAAACCTTCTTCATTTACTTAATATACGTACACATATTTATTATTATATGTGTCATATAAAGCTTCACTTTCACCGTGCCAAATAACAGCAGCACCAACGTCATTGGCGATTATTTTGTCGAAATTGAATTTCAATCCATTTGGCATTGTTGCTAAAGCAGGGTTAAGAAAATCATTCATAAACGAGTCATATCCTTCGTATATTCTTGATAATGGCCTACCATCATTCCATTTGAGTGTTCCTGACAAAATAAATTTGAAATCATCACTTATAGTTTTTCGAAAAGAATCCATATCCCCTGACGAGATATACTCAAAATTTTTAAGAACAATATTTTCAGATATTTCTGATTTTAATTCCTTTTCGCTTTTTTCAGGTTGATTTTGACAGGATACTATTATTGTAGTAGATAATAATATTAGTAGAATATTTCTCATTTTAATTGATTTCTGGTTAATGATAACTCTAAGATAGAGATAATGGATTACATATCAAATCCCATTCCCCTGTTTCAATAGAAAAACCGTTTTCTAAAACCCATGCCCCTGTGTTTGGATTAATCCTAGATAGAAGAAATTTGCTATTTGGAGACATGGATATAAAAGCAAAACCCTCCACTAGGGAGGGTTTTGTTTATTAAAAATTAAAAACTAGATTTCCTTATGGCTTAGCGTTGCGCATCTAGTTCTACGGTTGGAATTGGAAATATCATTTTATCAGATCCAGCAGGAATAACTATATCTGCTCCTGGTTGTACTGGATTTACACGACCATCTTTTCTATTAAGTCCAACACCCAGTCTAGCCATATCAAAAGAGGCAACACCTTCACCAAATAATTCAATCCTTCTGTAGAGAATGATTTCATCAATCAGTGCTTGTCCTGTATTTGTTGATTTAACATAACTTGGATCTCTTGTTGTATTTAAATTGTAAAGTACCTGTTGTGCTTCTTCATCTCTACTTAAACGAGCTAAAGCTTCAGCTCTTGTTAAATAAAATTCAGCATTACGTAGATAGATGTAATCACCTATAAAATTACCATAGGTGGGCCCATCCCAGAATTTCAACATGGTATATTTTGGCGTGAAATTGTAGTGGCCCCAAGACCCGGGAACAATAACTGCTCCTGGATCATAATCCTGATCGGCAAACCATTTCTTTCTTTCATCCGTACTAGGAATCAAATCGTATAATTTAGAATTTATTGTTTTAAAGTGATTCCAGCCACTATACCCATCGCTAATTTGACTCATATGAGAAAAGAACGATCTGTAAAAAGTGGTAGTCTGTGCTGTGATTACTGATCCCCAGATTGCTTCTGACAAAGATATTTCATCAAACCCATGGGCAACATCACTACTTAGAGTTCCAAAAGACATTGCTTCTGAAGCAAACCTTTCAGCTTCTGACCAATTCTCATAGGTCAAATGATAACGCGCTAAGAAAGCTGCAACAACCGTGGCATCCACTTCTTCTTTTGAACTTCTTGAATAACCTTGTAAGCCATTATATGCCAGAGTTAAGTCATCAAGTATAACTTGCTTTACTTCACCTACATTAGAATTTGATTCTCCGACAAAATCTCCAAAATCAATTGGGATGGCTTCAACAGAATCTGCTGCATTTGTTTGTTGAAATATTCGGATAAGATAAAAATAAGCAATTGCTCTATAGGTATATGATTTATACTTATAAATCAAGATGTCTTCAGGAGAATCATCTGGTATAGTATTAATGATACCATTAGCTTGATTAATTACCTTATAAAAGAATTCCCATAAGTGTTCCGTGTCGTTACTATTTGGAACAACATTATCATAGCGGTGATATCCACCGAACCATGTTGATCCGTCCATATCCAAGTCGTTACTTCTTAAATCAAAAGCAATATCAACTGCTTTTAAACCGAACTCATCTGTGCTAGACTCACCTGCCATTAAGTAACTTAATATTGATGCATCAAGCGCCACTAATCCTGTTGATCCTCCAGCACTTGAAACTGCTGAAGCATGCGAGGATGTATAATATCTTTCATCTGCGAAGTCTCTGTCATCAATGTCAGAACAAGATGAAATAATCAAAATTGCCGTAAGTAAAGGAATAAGTCTACCCAATCTCATGTTTGTATATTTTATATTTATCATAATTCAATATTTATTTATCTAAGTTTGATATTTACCCCAACGGACAGCGTCCTGTTTGCACCATATTCTCCAGAAGAGGCTCCCAGGGAATTCAGTCTTGGGTCATACCCTTGTCTTGCTGTATACAGTAAAGAGGCATTATTCACAATACCGTACAATCGTATGCTAGAAATATTGTATTTATCAAGCATGTCATTGTCGAAGGTGTAGCCAAAATTAACATTCGCAAGACTCAAATAACCTAGTGTGGTTAGGCGCAGATCAGAATTTCTATATTGATCTGGAACTAAAGGATCCACCCTTGGTAAACTTGCTGTTGGGTTATCAACCGTCCAGGTTTGATCATAATCCGGGACGTTTTCAATTTCAGTACCTAGGCCTAACAATCCAAAGTATACATTATCCAGTCCATAGCCTCCAATTTGGTAGGCGAATTGAGCTCCTAGATCGAAACCACCATATTGGATATTTAATCCAAAACCACCATTTACTTTTGGTACAGCAGATTTGTCGAGAAAGACTCTTCCATTCGTAACAGCTTCACTGTAATCTTCCGTTTCAACTCTATCTCCATTTGAATCTGTAGTTAAGAAAACCGCATTCCCATTTGCAGGATTAACACCAGCTGACTCGACCATATAATAGTCATAAGCACTTCTTCCAACGACTCTTCGGAAGTTACCCACTTGGATTGAATCACGGGGAAGTTCAGTAATTTCATTTTTAAGTGTAGAAAGATTCGCGTTAAGAACAATTCTTAACTTTTCACTCTCTACTGCTGTCCATGCAATTTCTGCCTCAATACCACTGTTTTTCATTGAACCAAAGTTTTCTGGTCTAGAATTTTGTCCTGTTGAGGGTTGTAGTGGCTTATCGAATAATAGATCGTTAGAAGTTCTCGAGTAGTACCCTAGACCTAAATTAACACGATTAAACAATCTCATTTCTAAATTAACACCAAAACTTGCTGATTTTTCCCAAGTGATCTCTCTTCCGCCTAAACTGTAAAGACTTTGTGTTAAAGCGCCGTTATTTTCATCAATTACGTATTGATTCTCGTACGCCACAAGGTTTCTGGTTCCTGTGCCAGGATAAAATATTCTGTCATTACCTGAGGTACCATAGTTTGAAGCTAATTTAGCGTAGTTGATGAAATTTAAATTACTGAGAAATTTCTCGTTCGTCATGATCCACGATGCACCTGCAGACCAAAAGATTCCCCAACGTTCGTCTGGATGAAACACAGAAGAGGCGTCATATCTACCTGTTAAATTGACATAATATTTACTGTCAAAACCGTAGATTAATCTGGAAAAGTATCCTTCAGTTGTATATTTCGTATTGTAGTTACTAGCTGAATTGTAAACCGCTGTGTTGTCAAGTATTGGACTTAAGGTTCCAATAATATTTGTTTTATAAAGACTCAGCGTTGTGAATTTTTCCTCATAGGTTTCATGCCCTAATAAAACATCATAGCTATGTCGGTTATATTCTTTATTCCAAGTTAATAATTGTTGATTAGTAAGCACTGAAAAATTATTTCTACCATTTTCTAAAGTACCATTTAAAGAAGTAGCACCTACAGAAGCTCCTGGTTTATTGAAATAAGTAGATTGATCAATTTCAGTTAAATAATTCAATATGTACTCAAATTTGATATCAAAGGGTAAATCAATTTTAGCTCGTATTGCAGTATTAAAATTGTCTGTTTCGTTGGTCACTTCACTTTGTTCAATATGAGCTAAAGGATGTTCTCCCTGACCATAGTTTCTAGCACCTCTTGTGGAACCATCAGGGAAACTTTGAAAACTACCCATATCATAGGCAAATCCACTGTTAGAGATATTGGATAAAATTGGACTCCAATTTTCGTCGTATTGATACACTGGATAAATAGGAGCAATATTTCTAGTCCATTGGAATGCATTGTTGTAGGATGTTCCACCGTCAAGAGGTACGAACTGGCTATTGGATTTTGAATATGAAACATCACCTCCAATAGAGACTACATTTGCAATTTCTGTAGCATTAACTTTTAAACGTGCTGATTTTCTATCAAAGTTACTTTGAACTGTGTAACCATTATTTTCTTCAGTTCCCATAGAGAAGTAATAATCAATTTTTTCAGCCCCACCAGAAATGTTAACATTGGTAGAAGAGAAATTAGCATTGTCTCTAAAGAGAGCATCTTCCCAGCGATCGTCAACTAATAAGTTTGCAGCTGGGTTTAGTTTTCCAGTTGTAGGATCCACTAGATTTGCGTCAGCAACATCATAAAGGTTATAACCAAGTCTATCGATTAGATTAGTAGATGCAAATTGTCTAGCATCACCAATAGTAAGGGGTGTACCGTTAGAGTTAGATCTGTATAATTCACTATTCGCTAGTATACTGTGATACGTCTCATAGTATTCTCCTGGGGTTTTGGTTACGTTGTAATCCAAAGCTCCGCGTTGAGTTAGACCATATCTAGAGTCAATCGATATTTGTGGTTCTTTGTTTTTTGCTCCTTTTTTTGTTGTAATTAATAGAACCCCATTAGATGCTTTGTTTCCGTATAACGAAGTAGAGTTGGCATCTTTTAGTACAGAAGTCGATTCGATGTCTTGGGGATTGATCGCATTAAGACTTCCTGAATAAGGAACTCCGTCTAAAACGATTAATGGTGAGTTGTCAGCGTTAATAGAACCAAAACCTCTAATACGTACAATTGGATCTGAACCCGGTTGACCGCTTGACTGGATTATTCTAAGACCAGAGACCAAACCTTCTAGACTTTTAACAGGGTTTGAAAATGTTGAATTTTCAATTTGGTCTGCCTTGATAATACTCACAGCACCTGCTATGGATTCCCTTTTTTGAGTACCATAAGCCGTGACAACTACTTCTTTTAATTCAGCGGCATCTTGCTGCATTGTTATGTCTACCGCATCTGAATCTCCAACAGTGATTTTCTGGGTTTCAAAGCCTACGTAGCTAAACACAAGGACATCTCCCTCATTAGCTTCTATGCTATAATTTCCATCAAAATCTGTTGCGACTCCATTGCCAGTGCCATCGATGACAACAGCAGCTCCCGGAAGAGGAACTCCAGAGGAATCATTTACAACACCTGTAATAGTTTTTTGAGACCATGCAGTAGCTGCTATAAGCATGCCGAACGTCACTAATAATAATTTTTTCATATTAAAATATAAAGTTAAAAAAGTGAACAAAGTTAATTAAAATTTAAGATAAAATTAACAATTAATTTAAAAAATGTGTTTCATAAATAATTCTAAAAACGCAAACACCTCTGCCAAATACTTTTGGATGGATTCTTTCATGGTGAGGGAAAAACTAGGGGTAATTGTACAAAGGCTTTGTTTAATCTTTAGTAGTCACTTGAATTTTTCGAAATCACATACGTGATCTACAGGGCAACATTTAAATAAAAAAGTGCTTTGGTTCACAACTCTTAAGTTTTTTCACTTTCTACGAATGGAAGCAAAAAAAAATCGCTTGATTTTCATCAAGCGATTTTAATTAAATAGACAGTAAGAGATTAATTAATATCCCACCAAAGTCTTGTATGCAGATTATCTGGCCCTTGTGTAGAGATAACTTTTGCGTAGTTGTCAGCATTGTTGTTCTGAATGGAAGGATCATATCCTGCTCTAACAGGTATTCTTTGATCACTTGCATATGCAGAAGGAGTTAATTCTGGTGCATCTAATCTTCTCCATTCTGCCCATGCTTCAGGACCGTTTAGGAACAAAGCAACCCATTTTTCATAAGCGATATCACCTATACCGCTATAGGGGTGTGCATCGGCATAATCTTGCGCTTCTTGAGCACTTACCCCCCAGAACTCCATAGAGGCTTTGATTCCTCCTTCATAGTAATCTGCAGCAGATACGCCTCCAACATTCCAGCCTTTCTCAGCAGCCTCAGCTAAAGTAAGCCATACCTGAGCAGCAGTGTAAATGGGTGATGGGTGAACTTGATCATAAATAATATCGCTTGTAATGAAAGAATAGTCCGGAACGTTTCCATTTACTTTTCCATTGGGTGCTCCCACAAAACCAGCATCAATTCCTCCAGGAAATTGAGGCGTTGGGTAAACACTATCTCTTGCATCTTCAGCAAATTCAAACAATCTTGGATCTAGATTAGAACGCAAAGATTCCACCATTGTTTCAGACATGATGTAGTCCTCACGAGTCTGGAAGTTATCTTCCCATGGGCTATCACTAGTTTCGTCAGCCGCATAGTTAAACATCAGATTTTTTGCATTGGTTGTTGGCAGCGTACCAGAGGCATAGGCTTGCTCAAGTTTTGCTTGAGCTGTAGAGGGATCTACATGTGAAATTCGGATTGCCATAGTAAGCTTTAGTGAGTTTCCAAAAGAAGCCCATTTACTCATGCTACCTTTAAAAATAACATCCCCTACAGGTCCTGCACCGGTAGTATTGATCTGAGCTAACGCAGCATCTACTTCTGTAAATAAATAACTGTAAATACTCGGCTGAGAATCGAAGGCAGGTTGTGGAGCATCAATTCCTTGGAATGCTTCAGACCAAGGCAACGCTCCCCACTTATCAGTCATCCAATGAAGATAATAAGCTCTGAGTAATCGTGCCACGGCAATCTGATTGTTTGTGGCTCCATAAGGCAACGCTTCTGCAGCAGTTTCAGGATCTGAATTAATTTCAATAATTCGATTTAAATTCTGAAGTGGCCCTGTGTACCAGGCGTTGTATGACTCCGTGAGAGTTTCATATCTAGATGCACCTGGGTATTGGCCCTGAGTAATGTGTTGCATATAGAGAATTGAAGTTTCGTTTACCAATATATTTGGCATGAAAGCTTCTGCATAAGTCAATAACTGAGACGTTACCGCTGCCGTAGGACCCCCTGGGTTGACATTCGTGTCTCCATAATCGATCGTTTCACATGCACTTAATGCAAGTAACGCACAAAATAATAGTGAAAGTTTATTAATTATTTTTTTCATCTTTTAAAATTTAGAATGTAAGTTTTAAGTTAAGACCCATTGTCCTAGTTCTAGGCAAGGTTCCATTCTCTGCCCAGTTGATTCCACTTCTTTTTTCTAATTCTGAAGGGTCAATCCACTTAAGGTCGGCATCAATAAGCCACAAGTTGTTCGCAAAGAAACTAATTGAAGCACCATCAATGTTGAAAGAGTTTACAAATTCTTTGTCAAATCGATAACTCAATCGAACCGTTCTTAATTTGATATAAGAGGCATCGTGAAGGTTGTTTTCATAAATATTTCCAAGATTCCCAAGACCATAGAGGTTTTGAGGGTCAACATAGGTGTCTACAACTGTCCCATCAGAGATCGGATTTCCGTCTGCATCTAAGCCTGTTTCAAGGACTCCTTGGATGTGAACACCCCCTCCAGCAGAAACGGGATCTCTAAGTGGATTTCCTTTGTCGTTTAGCCCTGCAGTGTAATCAGATAGACCAGAGTGATCTAAATAACGTTCGGTTCTGGAATAATACTTTCCACCTTTTTGGAAATCAAACCCTAAGGACAGGTCGAAGTTCTTGTACGACATATTTGAAGTAACACCACCTGTGAAATCAGGAAGTAAGTTTCCTAAGTATTTGTTAGGCGTTCTTGAGTAGTAATAATTCCCACCACTAGAAGCTCTAAACAACATATTCCCATTGTCATCATAAGTAAATCCTCTACCGTAAAGAGCACCCCATTCTTCCCCTACACGTTCTTGCAACAACATGTTTGAAGTATATGTACTCAGGTTTCTAGAATCAATACCTTCGTAAAGAGCATCAACAAATCTGTTAAGAGTAGCAAAATTGACACTTAGATCCCACTTGAAATCTTTTCCAGAAATCACATCTCCCGACAATCCAATTTCAAGACCACTAGAGGTTTGCTTTCCACTGTTGACAATAATCGAAGAATATCCCGTAGATCCGTCAAGAGGAACAAGAATAGGAATATCAGTATCGTTTCTGTCGAAATAAGAAATGTCTAAACCAATCTTACTTTCAAAAAATCGAAGTTCAGTTCCAATTTCAAATTCTCCACGAACCCCTCCTGTTAAATTTGGATTTTCTTGCTGAGAAGCAACAGATAGTCTTCCATTTCCTTGATAAAGGGTTCCTACACCGTATACAGCAGAAATTTTGTAAGGGTCTGGAAATGTAGGAGCTTCGGCATAACCCGCTCTAATCTTAAAGAAGGTAAGTGTTTGATTGGCAGGTAATAATTCGTGTGCCAAGAAACTCAATGAACTACCCAAAGTCTGTATTCTATTGGTTTCTGGATTCGCGGTAGAGTTCCAGTCTAAACGATAGGATCCGTCTAAGTAAAGAAAGCCTTTATATCCTGCAGAAGCTGTAAGAAAAACTCCATCTCTTTTCTGCTGAATGAGGGTGTTTGTTGAAGAAACAGGATCTTTAGAACCAGAGAGATTATAAAAATCAGGAATGGTTAGATCTCCTACTGTACTCGAAGATAGTACTCTGTAGCTTTCCTCAATCTTTTCAGCACCTAGACTAGCATTGAGTGTTAGATCCTCATTCAAAAAGCTGTCTTTGTACGTCAACATCCCATAAAGGTCTGTACGCTCATTTCTGAGTTGATATTCAGCAAAAAACGCGGGATCAAGTAAACTTTTTGTAGTTCCGCGATCGTCCTGTATGTAGGAATGGAAAGTCTTTCGAACTTGTGCTTTAGCGCTAAATTTATCACTGAATTTGTAGTTTGCTTCAACTTTCCCAAAGTTACTGTTCTTGTTGAAGTTTTTAAAGTTCTCATACGAGTGAAAATAAGGCATATCCCAATACAAAGGTCTTAGGTCTCTAGGTCCTCTAATGTTCCAAGAAACTACATTTCCTCCTCTTTCATATTCCTTGAGGCGATCAAAATCTAATTGTCTTTGCCACCACTGATTGAAGTTTGAACCCAAGTTACCGTAATTTTGGTCTGGGTTGTTTAGCATTTCACGATCTTCAACATTCAAGTTTGTGATAAAAGTCAACTTTTCAGTAATGTTATAAGATAGATTTAAATTGAATCGAATCACATTATTCTTAGAATTTGGAATAATTCCGTTTTGATCAATGTAAGATATCGTAGAACGAATGTTATAATCTTCGGCTGCCTTCGAGAAAGAAAGCGTTGTATTCGATGTAAGTGCATCTTCATAAAACTCATCAACATCGTTTGGTGTTTGTGTCCAAGGTCTTTTAACACCGAACTCTGGGGTATCGGGAGCCCAACTGTCCCAATGGCGCACTAAGGTACCATCTAGTCTGGGTCCCCAACTCTCGTCCGCATAGAAATCTGGATACAAATCTCCATCAAATGAAGCCCAACTTGCAGGATCGGTAGCAGGATCGTAGTTGAATACATTAAAACTTTGACTGTATCCTCCACCGTATTCATTTTGAAAATCAGGAAGTCGTGCAAGCTGGTTTACAGCTACAGATTGGTCAAGCTCGATAACAGCTTTTCCTTTTTCTGCCTTTTTCGATGTGATGATAATAACCCCATTTCGCCCTTCTGGACCATACAAGGCTGTTGCAGAAGCTCCTTTTAGTACAGAAATATCGGCAACGTTATCTGTGTTAATATCGTTTGGAGAGTAAATTCGTACTCCATCTACTACATAAAGCACATCATCACTTCCACGAAGTCTAATTTGTCCCGGTCCAAAGGTAGAACTGTTGTTTCCTACAATTTGAACCCCTGCAATTTTACCTGCTAATGCGTTCGCAACGTCAGTTTCACGAGCTTTCACCAACTGATCTCCTCCCACAGATTGCTGAGAATAACCTAGGGATTTCTTTTCTCTTGTTACACCAAAAGATGTAACAACTACTTCTTCAAGAGCGTTTGATGCAATAAGAACGACATTAGAATAGTCGAAATTTGCATCCTGTACTAGTGTTTCATAACCTACATAACTGATCGATATGGAAGCACCTTCAGCTACTTGAATGGTAAAGTTACCATCAAAATCGGTTGTGGTTCCATTTGAAGTTCCGACTTCGAGTATGGTGGCTCCTGGTAGAGGAAAACCCTGATCGTCCGAAACAACTCCAGAAACCATCTGTTGAGCAAATGCGATTGAAATACTCAATATCCACACTAAAAATGAATAATTGAAATTCTTCATGTTTTATATTTATAGTTAATAATTAAAAATATAAAATTAGTGCAATTTTTTAAAATCCAATTGTAAAGATGGAAATTTATGTCTTACGAAATATTTCTTCAGCTTTTATCGAATTTCCCTTCTTTAGAGCAAGTCTTTGTTTTTCACTCGAAACGAAATTTATCCCAGGAAATAGAATTAAGCCCTAAACTCCATCATTGAGTTTGGAGCCTATGGTTTGCCCAAATTACCTTCTGATGAAGTTATATTTTAGCAAACTATATTATTAAGAAGAATTCCAGTTTACGTGCTGCACTTTTTTTAAAAACAAAAGAATAATTGCTTAATTATTTACTAATTTTATAAAACAAAACAACAACTATGTTTTTTCAACTATTCCATTCCTTCTTAACGTTTCTACTTTTTTCATTTGTAGGGACAGACAAGGACACCAAAATCCAGCAAGAATTTCAAGGGAAAGCCTATTACTTTTCCAAATCAAAAATGGAATTAGGCGCCTGGGGAGCCCGAATGAGTGAGGCACAAAAAAAACAGATTCAGGAGAGATTGAAAAACAGACTTGAAAAAACCTATGTCTTGACGTTTAACAAATCGGAATCGCTTTTTTATGAAGAAGAAAAAGTACAGGCTATTTCTGGTGCTACAGATTCTTGGGGGAGTAACTTTACCCGTGGAAAACAGTATAAAAATGTAAATGAAAACAGATTGGTTCAAGAGCAGGAATTCTACGGTAAAAAATTTTTGATCAAAGATCAATTGCAACCCATAGAATGGAAAATGGAGTCAGAATCTAAGCAAATTGGAAACTATTTATGTTTTAAAGCTACTGCGGTTGTACCCACCCAAGAACTCACCTGGTTTAACTTTTCTTGGGGTGATTTAAATCAAGACGAAAACCAAGAAATTCAACTGACAGCTATCGAAGCGTGGTACACACTACAAATTCCAATCCAACAAGGTCCTGCAGAGTATTGGGGTCTCCCCGGTCTGATCCTAGAAGTGAGCGCGGGAAATACTACCATGTTATGTTCGCAACTAACCCTAAACCCCTCTGAAGTTGTTGAAATTAAAATGCTTGAAAAAGGAAAAGAAATCAACAAACTGGATTACAACCAGACTATCAAAAGCAAAATGCTGGAGATGAGAAACAACAGAGGTAGAAGGAGAGGGTGATCTCCTTTTCGTATTTTTTTAGTTTAACTTTATGAAACATCTTCTTTCGCTGTTGCTGGCACTATTCTGTACCTTTTCCTTTGGCCAAATCAAAATGGAAGGTGTTATTTTAGATAGCCTAAACGCAACTTTAGAATCAGCAAGTATTGTGGCCATCAATAAACTAACAAATGGTCTTGAAAACTATGCACTTTCTGATCAAGCGGGAAAATACACCTTGAACCTCAAAAAAAATACTAGCTATAAAATCCAAGTGAGTTCCCTAGGATTAATCACTATTAACGACACCCTGGAAACCCAAAAATCAAATATCGTCAAAGACTATATACTCCGAGCCAATGTCGTATTGGACGAAGTTGTTATTACCATGCCTGTTGTAGTACGAGGAGATACTTTAATTTACAACGCTGATTCTTTTAAGAATGGATCTGAACGGAAGTTAGAAGATATCATTGACAAATTACCCGGTGTAGAAATTAATGAAAATGGGCAAATCGAGGTAGAAGGTAAAGTGGTAAACAAATTGATGGTGAACGGAAAAGACTTTTTTGACGGAGATACCAAAGTAGGAACCAAGAACATCCCCTCTAGTGCGGTAGATAAAATTCAAGTCCTAAGAAACTACGCAGAGGTGGGGCAATTGAGTGGGGTGCGGAACAATCAAGACAACTTTGCGATTAACATTAAACTTAAAGAAGGAAAAGAAAGTTTCTGGTTTGGAAATGTGACAGGAGGTCTTGGAGATGCTCCAGAAGAAGGCCTTTACCTCTTACAGCCCAAACTTTTTTACTACAACCCCAAATACAGTATCAATATTATCAGCGACCTGAACAACATCGGGGAGGTAGCCTTAACAAGACGAGACATCAGAGGGTTTGGGGGTGGATTTAATGCTCCCAGTCGCAGAAGTGGAACCAGTATCGATCTGGGGGACAACAGTTTGGATTTTTTGACCAACCAACGCAATGCGCTCCGGATTGAAAATCAACTCATCTCTACAAATTTCAGTTACTCCCCACAAAAAAAACTCGACTTGAGCGGGTTTTTAATCTTTAATAGCAGTCAAATCAATTCAAAAGAAATCAGCTCCATACGTTATACCAACGCAAGTTTGAGAATACCCGACGAAGACACTGAACAAACCAATACGGAAACTTCCAATCAAGGTTTGCTCAAACTGAGTGCTTCTTATAAACCCAATTTTAACAACCAAATCGATTATGATGTATTAGCACGAGTTTCGAACGATGCCCAGATTAAAAACAACACCTCTTCAGTTCTCGGACTAACGTTACAAAACGAGAAAGTAACTCCTTACAACATCAATCAAAACCTGAGTTACTACTATACCCTTAACGAAAAAAATATTTTTGCTTTTGAAGCACAAAGCGTAACCAAAAATGAAGATCCTTTTTACAACGCCGTATTGGAAAACAATCCCATGGGTATAGATCCTTTTGACCCCACCGCCTTTGCAGTAGGACTAGACCAAACCTCAGACAACTACGATATTGTTCAAAATCGTAAAATTAAGTCCAATCAACTGGATGCGAAGCTAGACTATTACTATTTGATCGGTACAAAAAGCAATATTAACTTCACCTTTGGAACGATTTTAAGTCAACAGCAATTCAATTCTTCGATTTTTCAATTTTTAGAAAACAATGCTGAATTCCAACCTAAATCTGTATTCAATTCAGGCTTGATAACCAATGATGTAGAATACAATTTTAGAGATGCCTATTTAGGTGTTCACTATCGCTTTCGAACAGGGAAATTCACCTTTACTCCTGGCTTTTCGGCTCATGCCTATGGTAATAAAAACATCCAGTTAGGAAATACTGTAGAAAACAATTTCCTACGAATACTCCCTGATTTTGAAACGCGAATTCAATTAAAAAAAGGAGAGTCTTTGACTTTAAACTATACTATGCGAAATCAGTTTACCGATGTGACGCGTTTGGCTCGGGGACTGGTTTTTAACAGCTACAACAGCTTGCAATACGGAGCTCCAGAATTACAAAATGCCTTGTCGCATAATCTGAGTTTACTCTACAGCAGTTTTAATTTATTTAATTATACTAATGTCTTTGCTAGGGCTGCCTACACCAAAAACAGTGACCAAATTCGAAGTCTGACTGACTTTGAAAGCGTTGTCCGTACCAGTACCTATTTCAATTCTAGTTTTGCCGATGAAAACATGAATGTTTTTGGGCGGATTCAAAGAACCTTTGGAAAGGTGAGAGCGAGTTTAAATTCGAGTTTCAATTACAGCAAAATAAATCAGTTTATCCAACAGTTACGCTCTGTAAACGAAGGATTTACCCAAACCTACACCCCGAGTATTCGAACCAATTTTTTAGTTGCTCCCAATTTCAACCTCAGTTACCGCTACAGCATAACCAACAATCTCCAGGGGGAACGCCAAACTAAATTCATCACGCATGCTCCTTCCCTTAGCTTTGACGCCTATATTGTTGAAAAATTTACACTAAAATCCAATTACATTTATACAATCCAAGAACAAGTGGGATCAAACAGTCAGTCTTTTCAAATCTGGAACGCATCTCTTTCCTACCGGAAAGACAAAGATTCCAAGTGGGAGTACGAAGCAAAGGCAACCAACTTATTGAACATCAGTTCTCAGGTTCGTAACAGTGCCAATACGGTATCGGTATTTAATGCCACTACTTTTATTCAACCGCGATTTATTACGGCACGAGTGGTTTATAGTCTTTAGAAAAGGACTTATTTTCGGATCCTTCTGATCAGCTCCAAAACAGAACGAACTTCTTTTTCTAACGCGTGATAGTCCTTATTTGCTAAAATCTCTTTTGAAATTAATTTGGATCCCATTCCTACACAGGTCACTCCAGCATCAAACCACCCTCTCAGGTTCTCCTCTTCTGTAGAAACGCCTCCCGTAGGCATAATAGAAGTCCAAGGTTGAGGCCCTTTAATTGCCTTGACAAAACCAGGGCCATAGGTACTTCCAGGAAATAGTTTTACCAGCTCACAGCCCCATTCTTCGGCATTTGCAATTTCAGTCAGCGACCCACAGCCTGGGGACCAAAGTACCTTACGTCGATTACATACGAGGGCAATGTCTTCTCTAAAAACAGGAGTTACGACAAAGTTTGCTCCTGCCAGCATGTATTGTGAAGCTGCTGCGGCATCCGTTACCGATCCTACTCCGAGTATCATCCCGGGAAGTTCAGCAAGGGCATACTTGATCAAGTTTGTGAAAATTTCAATTGCAAAATCACCGCGATTGGTAAACTCCATTAACCGTGCTCCCCCATCATAGCAGGCTTTTAAAACGGCCTTTGCTACTTCACTGTCGGAATGGTAAAATAAGGGAACAATTCCCGATTCCTTCATTTGCTGTACTACTTCTATTCTAGAAAATTGTGCCATACGCTTTGTTATCGTGCGACACGCCCGGAGGCGTCGCCACCCATTAGTTTTTCAATTTCTTCTATTGTAACCAAATTCGCATCTCCTTTAATGGTGTGCTTTAAGCATGAGGCTGCCACTGCGTAATCCAATGCTTTTTGGTCGTCGTTTGGATAATGAATAAGTCCATAAATCAAGGCACCCATAAAAGAGTCGCCCCCTCCTACTCGGTCCACGATATGGGTGATTTGGTATTGAGCACTCTCATACATGGTTTTTCCGTCGTATAAAACGCCAGCCCAGATATTGTGGGAGGCAGATATCGAACCCCGCAAGGTGGTAATTACTTTTTTAGCTTTGGGGAACTTTTTCTGCATTTGCTGGCAAACGGATAAAAATGCAGCTGCTTTAACGTGTTCCCCTTGTGTGGTAATGTCTAAGCCTTCAGGTTCGATTCCAAAATGCATTTCTGCATCTTCTTCATTTCCTAGGATGATATCACAGTAGGAAGTCAGTTCGGTCATGATTTTTTCACGATCCCCGCCGTACTTCCAAAGTTTTGCACGGTAGTTTAAATCTGTAGAAATAGTCACTCCCATTTCGCTGGCTACTTTTACGGCTTCTAGGCAGGCGTCGGCAGCACTTTGAGAAATCGCAGGGGTGATTCCCGTCCAATGAAACCATTGTGCCTCCTGAAATACCTTTTTCCAGTTTACCATCCCGGGTTGGATTTCGGACATGGCAGAATGAGCACGGTCGTAAACAACTTTACTACCTCTACTTACCGCTCCTGTCTCTAGAAAATAAATACCTAGACGATCGCCACCTTGGATAATATGCTGGGTTCCTACATTGCGTTTTCTCATTTCCATCAATGCACATTGCCCAATATCATTTTTAGGTAAACGAGTTACAAATTCTACTGGGACACCATAGTTGGCAAGAGATACCGCTACATTGGATTCCCCTCCTCCATAAACCACATCAAAGCTGTTGGCCTGTGAGAAACGCAAAAACTCTGGTGGCGCTAAGCGCAACATGATTTCACCAAAGGTTACTACTTTTTCCATATTCAAATTTAAGATTTATTTTTTTCGTAATTGTACGCTTGAAAAACTAAAGTAAAACCTGCCTCTATTTTACTAGAAGAGCCGACTCCTTTCATTGCTTTTTTTACTAAAATTCAGGTCGTTAAGTTTAACTAAAACTTGTTAAAAGATGATGATCCCTAGATCCCCAATGCTTGTCCTCCTCCAATTTGAACAGTTTCCGCTGTAATAAAAGAAGCGTCACTACTCGCGAGAAAAGAAACTACGTTGGCAACTTCTTCAGGTTGTCCTAATCTACCTAACATGATGTTGTTCTTCCAAGAGGCAAAAACTTCAGGTTTAGTGGACTTTATCTGAGCGTGAAATGGGGTATCAATGGTTCCAGGAGATACAGCATTGACACGAATGTTGTATTCGGCCAGGTCTTTAGCAAGGGCTCTAGTGATCGCATGAACACCTGCTTTAGAAGTTCCGTAAATACCAGCGCCAGGTCCCCCTGCGTTCCATCCTGCATTTGAAGTGTAATTGATGATAGTGGGGTGCTCTCCTTTCTTTAAAAAAGGAATGGCAGCTCTCGAAATAAAGAACGTTGAATCTAAATTTAAAGCCATCACTTTTCTATAGAATTCCGTCGTCATTTCTTCAAAACGTTGGCGACCTCCTAGACCACCGGCATTATTAACAACGACATCAATCTTCCCATACTTTTCACCTAGGGCTTTGATATTTTGGTTAACTGCCTCTTCATCTGTTACGTCAAAACCGACATATTCAGCCGTGATACCTTGACGGGTTAATTCTGCAGCTTTTTTCTCACCTTCTGTATCTTCTATACCATTTAAAACTACGGTAAATCCGTCCTGTCCTAGACGCTTTGCTACTTCAAACCCGATACCTCCAGTAGCACCGGTGATAAGGGCTACTCTATTTTCTGAATTATTCATTTAATTATATATTTTTTAATTTATTTTAATTTTTATTTCTAAGTGGTTCAATTGAGGGGCACAATAGTAAAACGCTGATCATTGCAATAATGGCAAGAGCAGCACCAATGATAAAAGCTGGAGTATAATTCCCTCCCGTAGTCAACCAGGGTACCAAGTAGGTCAATGCTGCAGCAGCTAACTTAGCCCCCATTCCGGCAAATCCGGCAAGGGTTCCCACTGTTTTTCCACTAAAGAGATCACTAGGTAAGGTCTGAACATTTCCAATGGCGGTTTGAAAACCAAAAAGGATCACTGCCATAATCAATACAGCGGTTACGGGGCTTCCTGGATTTGACATGGCAAAGAGAGCAGGAAGCATAATCACACAGCCTAAAGAAATGATAAACTTTCTTGTTTTATTTACGTTCCAACCAGCTTTCATTCGGTTTTGAGCTAAAATTCCTCCAAACCAAGCACCTAACATAGCTCCTACATAGGGTACCCATCCGTAAATACCTATCGCTTTTACATCCATTCCGTAAACCTCTGAAAGATAGATCGGTATCCAAAAAACGAACAACCACCATATCGGATCAATAGCCGCGGAAGAAATAATGACTCCCCAACTTTCTTTGTGAGAAAGAAGTTGCTTTGTGTCCGGAGTATAGCTTGTATCCGTTCCTTCTGTAGATTCTACTGCGTTAACTTGTCCTGATAAAATATACTGCTTTTCTTCCTCTGTAATCCAAGGATGCGTTTTTGGTCCAGATTTAACGATATACATCCAAGGTAATAACCACAACAAACCGACAAGCCCGACAAGGACAAAAATCATTTGCCAACTAAAATAGAGAGTTAGAAAAGCAATTAAAGGGATGGAAATTATTCCTCCGATAGAGGCGCCCGAGTTAAATAAGCCTTGGGCAAAAGCTCGTTCCTTAGCTGGAAACCATTCCGCGTTACCTTTTGTGGCACCTGGCCAGTTTCCTGCTTCAGCTATTCCTAATATGGAACGGAAAAAAGCAAAGCTATTAAAGCCTGTAGCAAAAGCATGCAGGGCTGTTGCAATAGACCACACTCCTATGGATAGTGCAAAGCCTAAACGCGTGCCAATCCAATCGAATATTTTCCCGAAAATGGCTTGACCAAAAGCATAGGAAAAAACAAAAATGATGGAAATCAATGCATAAATCTCTTTCCTTTCAAAAGGAGTTTTGTCAGGATAAAGTTCTGAAGCTATTTCTGGCCAAAGTACATTTAACGATTGACGATCAATATAGTTTATGACGGTAGCCAAGGCTATTAATCCAACAATCCACCATCTCAATCCGCTAACTTTCATAAGTGCTTTTTTAAGACATTTAGATTAGACTGAATGCCAATTAATATTTCCTCTATTACTTGAAGTTGTGTACTCCCTTATTAGTAAGCACTATAACAGTATTGATATAAATTTTTAAAATGCTTTTTCATCGCATTTTTTGCTTCTACCGTATCCATTGAGCGAATCGCATCAAGAATATCTTTATGCTCCTGAATCCCTTTAAATGCGGTATCCTTATCACAAACATGATGTTTTTCAAAATTTGTGATGATCTCTGGAGTAATCTTTAACATAAAGGTGTTCAAAGTCGGATTCCCACTTGCTTTTGCAATGGCTAAATGAAAGAGTAAATCTTCTTGTACGGCGTCTTCACCACGAATCACTTTATCCGAATAAGCCGCAAGCGCATTTTCTAAATGAATCAAATCGTCCTCTGTTCTCCTTAGTGCAGCAAGTTTAACTCCTTTTAATTCTAAAAAGATACGTGCTTCTACCAACTCTTTAAAGCTTGGAGAGGGTAGGTTCAAAATATCATCTATCATTCCATTTAAAGCGGTAATCCCAATATCCGCAACAAAAGTCCCGCTTTGTGGGATGGATTTAACCAAACCATAAAATTCAAGGGTTTGAATTGAGTCTCTAATATTAGAACGCGTAACCTCAAATTTCTCTGCCAGCATTCTCTCGGAGGGCAGTTTGTCTCCAGGTTCATAGTTCTTATTATTGATAAGCGCTTTAATCTGTGCTATTATTCGCTTTTGAATTCGCTGTATTTCAGTGGCTATAAGCATTCTTATTGGTCCGTTATTTTAGTTTACTAAAAATAAACATTTAGAAATTTATTTAATGTAACACAATTTCACGTAATATACATTCTAGGATAGTTAGCGATTTCTATAAAATTCCTTTGCTTTTAAGAAAAAGAGGGACTTCTACAATTTTCATGTTGCTCTGTTTTGGAGTAATTGAAATTACTTCGAAACAATAAAAATTATAAAAGGCCCTCATTTAACCATAAATCAAATATTAACAAAAAATATTAGAACTATTAACTAACTATCAACTATTTAAATTTATTTAATACTAGTACCCAGGATTCTGAGTAATGACACCATTGGTGGCGAGTATTTCAGATATTGGAATAGGAAATAGGTGATAATTACTATTCACTGTTTGTCCCATTTCAGCATCAACAGTTCCTGTTCTTACCAAATCAAACCATCTGTGCCCTTCAAAAGCCAATTCTAGTCTTCTCTCATTAGCGATAGCTTGTTTAACATCTGCTTGTGAACTTACAGTTCCTGTCAGACTTGTTAAACCAGCTCTTGTTCTGATGGGATCTAATAAAGCTAAAACGGTATCTGCAGCTGCACCATTTTCATTCAATGCTTCTGCATATAATAAAATAACATCCGCTAATCTGATTTCAATCCAGTCATGCTCGCCTCCTAAACCTCCTTCTTTTGGAAATTTAATCGCTTTTAAACCGTCATCACTAAGAGTTACTGCTCTTCTTAAGTCAGTTCCCCCACCATTGGCATCGCTTGCGTCAAATGCAGCTACTAAATCTGGATCAACAGGTAAATCAGACTTTGAATCATCACCAACAAACCAATTCCAAAAATCAGAACCAAAATTATATTCATCTACAATAGAACTTGAAATACGAGTAGCATAAATGATTTCTGAGTTACCAGATTCATTTGCTGCTCCAAAAATTTCATTGAAGTTGGGCTTTAAACTAATACCTGCACCAGCAGCACCGTTTACAACAGCTGCAAGTTGTGTTTCTGCATTAGAATAATCTCCCAAAGTTGCATATACTTTTCCTAGTAGTGCTTGAGCTGCATATTTTGAAGCTCTCCCATCTACTATTGTCGCACTTAAGCCAGCAACAGCATCATTCAAATCGGGAATGATAACACTGCTGTAAACTTGATCAGCATTTTGTCTTTGTAAAATAGATGTATCAGTTAAACTCGGAGCAGCAGATAAATTAACAGTTACAGCACCAAAAGATTTAACTAATTTAAAATAAGACAAAGCTCTTAAAAACTTAGCTTCAGCTACTTCTGTATCATCAGTAGAGTTTTCAATTACATTGTTTGCACTTAGTATTGACTTATACATTGCCGTGTAAAGAGGACCAAAAAATTGATCTTCCATTGTGGTTAAATTATTTGTAAACTCGTCAAATTCGGTGTAAGGCGCTTCTTGCATCAGCGCATTATCTGCTCTAAACTCAGCCATTAATGCCAATGGGGTAACACTACCTAATTGATAATAGTAAGCCGCATTTAATACTCCTCCAAAATCTGTTAATGAATCTGCACTAGCAAAATTTGGTGGGGATTGGTCCAAGTCAGTTGAACATGCTGTTATTAAGAACAGCGATCCCAATACTATTTTTATATATTTCATTTTTTTATAATTTAAAAGTTAACGTTTAACCCTAAAGTAAAACTTCTAACAACTGGACTTGCACCTACTTGTGCACCATAGATTGTAGGGTCAGTGCCTTTCACACCCTCTGGATTGTATGAGGTATAATCGTCTCCCATAATATATAGCAAGTTCGTTCCAGCTAGATAAGCCCTTACAGAATCCAAACCAAGACCATCAATCAAAGAAGAATCAAATGTATATCCAATTGTTAAATTTCTCAATGCAATAAAAGAAGCGTCTTGTAATACAGCATCGGTTTGGTTTCTATTTCTTTCAAGGTATTCATCATTGTGATCAGCAATACGATCACCATCAGAATCTATACGAGCGTTATCCAGACGTCCACCCCATTGTGAACCGTAATATAAAGGATCAATATTGTAAACATCTGCTCCGTGAGACCCTTGGAACTGTAAAGACATGTCAAAATTGTCATAACTTAAGTTATGTGTCATACCCCAGTAAAAATCAGGTGTATTTTGTCCAATTTTAACTAAGTCACCCCCATCTTCTACAGTTTTAGTTCTGTCAATTATACCATCGTCATTTTGGTCAACTACATAAGATTCACCAGTCATGCTGTTTGGGTGTCTTGTACCATCAGCTAGGTATTCCATTTCAACTTCACCGATTGTTTCTAATCCCCACATTTCTCCAATTTCTCCACCTACATAATTTCTAAAAACAGCACCCCGACCACTTTGTCCAAAGATTTGCTGTGGTAATTCATCTAAACCACCCAGGTCAGTGATCTCAGTGTTAACAGTAGATAAGTTGGCATTCATATTCCAAGTGAAATCACCATTATTAACTAATGATGCTCCTAATTGAAATTCAATACCTGAACTGGTAACATCACCAACGTTTAGAATAGAAGATGGGTTTCCTAATACCTCTGACTGTGCTTGATTGATTAAGATATCTTCGATATCGGAGGTATAATAGTCAACACCCAAAGTCAAACGATTATTTAAGAATCCTAAATCAATACCAAAATTGGTCTCAGTATTGGTTTGCCATGTTAAATCTGGATTTGGTGAATTAGACGGGATTAGATATCCTGTTCCGTATATTGTTGCTGAGGGAGATAAAAGACTTAAAGAATTATACGAACCTAAGAATGAAGTTGTTCCTAAAGAACCTGTACTGAATCTCAGTTTTAATTGGCTCAAAGTTTCATTATTTTCTAAAAAAGCCTCATTGTGAATATTCCATCCTACAGATAATGCTGGGAAAGTTTCATATCTATTGTTGGCGCCAAAACGAGAATCACCATCTCTTCTTAAAGATACTGAAGCTAAATAACGGTCATTATATGCATAATTTACACGTCCGAAAACACTTTCTCGAACTCTTGTTTCTTTTCTTTCAGAAACACCAATATCAGAGGGTTCTAGTAAATTGAAATTAAGAATAGCTTCATCAGGTACATTTACACCCCTTAGTGATGTTCCGTTAAATTTCGTTGATTGAACTTCAAACCCCGCAACAGCTGAAATGTCGTGATTCCCGATCACTTTTGCAAAGTTCAAAGTAGTTTCACTTAACAAAGTAGATACTTTTAAATCAGTTTGTCTCATGAAGGTTTGTGAGTTTCTAGCTCTAGAATCATAGCCAAGTAATCTGTGAGAGTAAGCTTGCGTGTCTCGAATATCACCTCCTAAAACAGTTTTTACATTCAAACCATCTATAATCTCATATTGTAAATAACCATTTAAGTTAGCAAAATATGATTTTTCCCAACTTTCAACATTATCGAGCTTCGCAGCAGGTCCAGCATCACCAGATCCTCCAATACCATTGTTTGCTCTACCATAGTGCCAATCTTGTGCTGCCATTCCTGGTTCTAATGCATATATGCTATTTGCTTCATAACCAGACCCTCTGTATCCATTGTCGAAAGCAGTTAATCCTAAGCTCTGAGCTTGAGCATCCAATTGTTGAACGAAAGCAATTGATCCAGCAGTATGATAAATAGGGTGTACCCCATAGGCTCTCAACAAATCTCTCATGTCGTGTCCTAAGATATCTCTTGTAGATGAAAATCCATTTGCGCTAATACCTGCAGAAATTTTATCGTTTAGTTTTGCATCAAGATTCATTCTAAAATTTAATCTCTCATAGCCTTGAGTTATAACTACACCTTCGACGTCTTGGTATCCAACTGACGCAAAATATTTTACATCTTCGCTTCCACCACGCATACTAAAGTCATGACTTTGTGTGTGTCCATTTTGAAAAAGCCAGTCTTCAGGGCTAATTGCACCTGGAGAATTTTCATATGCACTTAATCTGTATTCTAAAAATGCCGCATCTTTAGTAGAAACCGTACTTGTCCAATTCCCAGCAGCAATTTCTGCTCTTGCAGTAGCAGCCCATTCTGGACCTGACTGAAGGATGTTTTCTCGGTATTTACTTGAAGTACTAGTGTAAGCACTGTAGCTAAATTTGGTTGCGCCTGATGTACCTTTTTTCGTAGTCACTAAGACAACACCATTTGCACCTCTCGAACCGTAAATTGCGGCTGAAGCAGCATCTTTTAATACCTCAATACTTTGAATATCATTCGGATTAATTGACTGAATCCCTCCTGAAATTGGGTATCCGTCAACAACAACCAATGGATTTGAAGCTCCAGAAATTGATGAGGCAGCCCTAATTTGGATTTTTGGAGCAGCACCTGGTGAACCATCTTGGTTTTGTATTAAAACACCGGCCAGCTTACCAGCTAATGCATCATCTACACGTGCAGTTTGGACAGCAGCAACTTCACTACCTCCAATTTTTGCAACAGCTCCAGTTAATTGAGATCTTTTTCTAGTTCCATAACCTGTTACTACGATCTCATCCAATTGGGTAAGGTCTTGAACTAAAGTAACGCTTAACGTGTCCTGACCCGTAAATTCGATGATCTGGGTTCCAAACCCAATGTAGGAAACTTCAATATTTTGTCCGTTTTCAACACCTATTGAAAATTGACCGTCAAAATCAGAAATTACCCCATCACCTGTTTCTTGAACAATAACTGTGGCACCTGGGATGGGTTGACCATCGGTACCTAGTACTGTTCCACCTACGTTTGTCTGGGCTATGGTGAGTGTTAAGCCAAACAGGACAAAAAGTAGTGTTAGTTGTGTTTTGATTTTCATACTTTTTAAATTAATTAGACATTGTTTTTTATTTTTTGTCTCTTAAAAGAAACAAACACAAAAACAATTACATTTTAAATTAAAATGAGTAAATTTGTTATAACTGCTTTTGCGGTACACTCAATTACTTCCCTCTAACATGAAGTAATCTTTAGAAAAGGATAGGTCAAACCTGTCCTTTTTTATTGTTTATTATTTGGATAACCAAACTGGTATTCCAAATTGGTTTACCAAATGTATTAAAAAAAACTTAATACACAACTTTTTATAAATAAAGTTGTTCTATTCCATAAAATCTTCGCGGATAGGACTGAAGACATCGATAAGAACTCCGGCTTCTGTACAAATAGCACCATGCATAGTGTGTGGCGGAATGTAAAAACAGTCACCTCCCTTTAACGTTTTGGTTTCTTTACCTATTGTAACATCAAAGGTTCCGCTTTCTACATAAGTCGTTTGGCTATGATAGTGCTCGTGCATTTGTCCTACAGCACCAACTTCAAAATGTACTTTGACGAGCATAATTTTATCGTCATAGCCCATTATTTGTCGTTTGAGACCTTCGCCTACGGTCTCCCAGTCTAAATCGTTTCCTTTAATAAATTCTTTACTTGTTCCAAATGTTTTCATTTTTTCTCTGGTTTTATTGTTTTTTGATTTTACTATTTAATTCTTTTCTAGGGTATTCTTGAGCTTTAGTTATTTGTTCTATTCTACTTTTTACAATTAATTTTAATTTTACATAGTATACACTCCCCCATTTATATCTAAAGTAGCCCCAGTAATAAATCCATCATACTCAGATGCTAAATATAAAACTGCTCGGGCTACATCTGCCGCATTTCCAGCTCGTTTTATTGGTATATTTACTATTGTAGCTGCTGCAGATTCTTTTGTGGTATGTGTGTTGTGAAATGAAGTTCCTAAAATAAGTCCTGGAGCAACTGCATTTACTCTTATTCCATTATCACCTAACTCAGAAGATAAAGCTCTTGTAAAGGTCAGAATAGCCCCTTTACTGGTAGCATAAGCTAGCGAACCTGCGTGTCCTCCTTTGCGACCTGCAAGTGATGCTAGATTTACAATACTACTTTTGTCGTTTTTTGCCAAATAAGGAACAGCAGCTTTTGTGACAAACAGCATTGACGTAAGATTAATATCCATTACTTTATGCCAAAAATCAGTTTGTATTTCACTTAACGTATTACGTGCCACTAATGAGCCGGCATTATTGATTAGTATATCCAAACCACCTAAGGCATCTACAGTTTTTTTAACCAAACTAGTTGCCTCATCTTCATTTGTTAAATCGCCATTTATTACAATGGCTTTTTGACCTTTACTTGTTGCCAATTTCTCCAGCTGTGTAGCTGAATCTGAACTGGAAAAATAATGGATGGCAACATTAGCACCGCAGTCTATAAAATGTTTTGTTATAGATTCTCCTATACCTTGAGCTCCAGCGGTTATAAGAACATTTTTATTTTTTAACTTGATATTGTAATCCATTTATTTGATTTTAAAAATACTCCATTAGCGCTACGATTCCGTTGTACGAAATTACTAACGAAAAGAATAAAGCGGCAAACAGACCCGTATTGACTCCAATACTGGTCTTATAACCTTTCATTATTTTTTTATTGTTTACAATTAGTATAATCCCTAGAACTACAGCTGGCAACACAAATACATTAAACACTTGAGATAAAATTTGAATTTCAATTGGGTTTGCGCCAAAAGCAGGACCAATTAAAGCGACCAAACAGGCAATAAATGTGATTACTCTAAATTGTTTTGAATTCGTGTCTAATTCACCCGATTGATAGTCAGCAACTAATAAAGGTGCAATTAATAAGCACGGAAAAATAGAAGATAGACCAGCGCTTAATGCTCCAAAAAAGAAAATAGTTACAGCCCATTTTCCTGCAATAGGCTCTAAAGTATTCGCCATATCCAGTACGTGTGTTACTTCTTTACCTTCATAAAACAAAGCTCCTGCAGCTACAGCCATAATAGTCCCACTTATAATAAAAATTAATAGGGCTGCTGTAATTGCATCTTTTTTCTGCTGATTTAGATTTTTTATTGTCCAACCTTTTCCCTTTACAAACAAGGGCCTAGACAAGAACGTAGCAGCAGCCATAGTAGTGCCTACAAAAGCCGCAACTAACATTTTCCCTCCTGGAACATCTGGAATTGTTGGTGTTAATCCCTTAACAACATCAATGGAAAGAGGTTGCACAAAGAACAAGGATAATAGAAACGAAACTCCCATCAAGGTTACAAAAACGACTAATATCTTTTCGAAAAAAGTATATTTTCCAACCAGCATTAATAAGTAAAAGGTAATTATAATGACTACGGCAATACTAAGAACGGTTTCATATTCATAGCCTTTCAAACTATTAAAATTTAGCGCTAAAATTTCATAAATAATATTGGATGAAATCCCTAAGATACCCATTAGCGAATTCCACTGCCCAAAAGTTATTCCCACCATAATTAATATAGCTAGCATTTTGCCGTACTTAAGATGTTTTTTAAAGCCATATAGAGCCGTTTCACCAGTAATCAGTCCATAATTCCCATAAGAAAACATCAACACCCCAGAGAACAAACAGCTCAAAAGCAATACCCAGAGTAATTGCATATTAAACTTACTCCCTGCAACTATCATTGAGGTTACACTACCTGTACCTATAGTATAACCAATAGCAAAAATCCCAGGACCAAAACCTAATACAATGGCAACGATTTTTTTTAATAATGACTTCTTTTGTGTTCTTACATTCATGTTTGAACTAGTAGTTGTTTGTTAGTTTATCCCAAATGGTGTGATAACTTTTCCCGGAATCATCATCTCGTCTTCTATATGTGTGTGCTCCAAAAAAATCGCGTTGTGCTTGTATAATATTTGCAGACGAATATGTTGTTGTAATTCCGTTTAAAAACTGAATAGCTTCACTTAAAGCAGGTGTTGCTATATCATTTAAAAGAGATTGCTGTACTACTTTTTTTGCCGCTGATTTGTATTGATTTACGCTGTCAATTAACTCCGTATTGGTTAAGAGGTTTGAATTGTATTTTAAAGTTTCTACCAAATCTTGCATTAGAATAGATTTGATAATACATCCATTAGTCCATATACGAGCAATTTCACTTAAATTTAAATTCCATTTATAGGTGTTTGAAGCTTCGTTTATCAATTTAAACCCTTGGTAATGATTTATAATTCTTGCGAACTGATAAGCTTCTAAAATTTCGGTTGAAGTAAGGTTTAGTTCTGAAGTTTCATTTTTATCAAATAGTTTATTAAGTTGACGTCGCTCGTCTTTATAGAAGGATATAAATCGTGAAAACAACGCTGTTGCTACCAATGTACTTGGAACGCCCAATTCAGCAGAAGCAATAGTTGTCCAGTTTCCAGTTCCTTTATTGTCCGCTATATCCAATATTTTTTTTACCAACCAATCGCCATCATTGTCTTTCTTTTTAAGAAGTAATGCTGTTATGTCTAACAAATAACTACTTGCTGCATTTTTCCAGCTACCTAAAGTATCTGAAATAGCATCAGGATTTTGTCCTAAAGCTTCTAGTATTGTGGTTACTTCTGCTAGCAATTGCATTTCCACATACTCAATGCCATTATGTACCATTTTAATAAAATGACCACTCCCCTCTGATCCAATATAAGTGCAGCAAGGCAAGTCATTCTTGTCTTTTGCCGATATGGCTTCTAGATAAGGTTGAACTAATGCATAAGCTTCTTTATCTCCGCTAGGCATTATAGATGGCCCATTTAATGCTCCTTTTTCACCACCAGAAACTCCAGCACCAATAAAATGAATATTCTTAGACTTTAAATAATCGAAACGTTCTTTCGTTTTTTTGTAATTGGAATTTCCTCCATCAATTAAAACATCGTTTTCAGACAAATGGGGCAACAAGTTTTCAATTACAAGATCTATCGTCTTACCAGAATTAACCATCAGTAAAATAAGTCTTGGCTGTTGCAGAGAATTTACAAATGCTGCTATGTCATCAAAAGCTTTGGCTTCTGACAATTCTGAAAACTGAGTCTTAAAGTTTTTAGCAACTTCAACCTCAGTATCAACTACGTGTCTATTGTACATTGAAATTTTGAACCCGCTTTTAGCTAAGTTTCTACAGAGGCTTTTTCCCATTACACCCAATCCAAATATTCCAAACTCTGTAGTTTCAGTTTGAACTCTTTTAATCGTTTTTATAATTTCATTAGGAGATAAACTGATGTCCACTCGCAATGCATCCCTGGGCTCTTCTAAAATATCGAATTGAGATTTTAATAAATCTGAAGGCATAAAATGATTCTCTCTACTATTTAATCTTTTAGAAATTAAATCAAAAGAACCAGACAAATAGATCCACTCTGATTGTGTTTCAATATTTTGAATTAAAATCTCGCGGTACTTTTGTTTTAAGGCGGAACATACAATGATACAATTACTCTTTTTGAGCTCCTTTAGTGCCAAATCATTTAAAGCCTCTAACCAGCCTTGCCTATCTTTATCATTTAAAGGTCGTCCACTAGACATTTTTTCAATATTCTCTTTCGGATGAAAATCGTCTCCGTCATAAAAAGGAATATTGAACTCTTGAGAGAGTAATTTCCCAATTGTGCTTTTTCCAGAACCAGAAACACCCATTATGAATAGTACTTTCTTCAAGATTACTTTGATTCGATTTATTTGGGCGGTGTACTTGGACCTACTGTTGCTTCTCTAAACCAAACTTCTGTGTAACTTCCGTTTTCATATTGTTTAGCGATATCGCCACCATAGGTTTCTGCACCTGCACTCCATACCCTATTTGTTTCAGGACTTTTTCCATTGGTCTGGTTGTAGGCGCCTTGCTTGAAATAATTTAATTCCCCTTTGTAAGCAATAGCTCTTTCAGTACCATCTTGTCCAAGTGGTCCAAACAATCTTTTAACTTGCTCTGGTAAATCAGATTTATTTACATACTCAGAGGAAATAAGATTTTTTGTAAAAGTCTTTGTTTCGTGGTTTGTACTTGTAAAGGTCAAGTACATGATTCCTTTATAAACATTTACCTCATAGCTGAATTCTTCTCCTAATGCAATGCCGTCTTCAGGTTCCGCTGGATATGCATCTTTTGCTGTTCCTAGGACAGCCATATCATGACCCCAAATGGCAGTTGAAAAATCCCATCTTCCTGAATTATCAGCTCCAGCAGTATTGATTTCATAATTCCAAAAAACTGATCCTTTTGTATGCCCAGGGAATTTTTTATAGAATAATTTAAAAGGCTCATTTTCATGACCTTCGCCACTGTGAATCTGTCCTACTACAGTTGAGAATGAAGCAGCAACTCTAGCGTCACCTGTGGTAGAAATATGCATTACTTTACAGGTACCTGTTAGCTTTCCGCCCTCTTCTGGAACCCATTCTCTTTTTTCGTGTAGCTCTGTTCTTGTGTTGCTGGAGTTCGGAGAAGTAACGCCAGAATTAGGAGTTTTGTAAGCAACCCAACGTCTGGTTCCATCTATCACCGTATAGAAAAAGTCTTTATTTTCAAAGTCAACTAGATTGTCTTCTTCTGAACCGTCTCCCATTAAAATTTTAAACTTGTCCATAAAAGGAACGACTTCACTAGGATAAACGGTCTTTTTACTCAAATCATCATTGGCTGAAAAATAGCCCTCATTTGAAATAGCTTGTGCACTGATTTCGAGATTCGCCGTCCTAAACCAAACCTCAGCGTAATTTCCATCTGCATATTGTTTTTGAAGATCGCCCCCATGGGTTTCTGCGCCAGAACACCACACTCTATTGACTTGCGGGCTTTTGCCATTGGTTTGATTATAACTCCCCAATTTAAAAAACAAACCTTCTTCAGCATAAGAGTTTTTGCGTTCAACACCGTCTTGACCAATAGGGAAAAATAATTCCTTCACTTGCTTCGGAGTATCAGCTTCTGTTTTATATTCAGAATCAATCAGATTTTTAGTAAAGGTTTTTGTTGGATGTCCTTCACTTGTAAATGTGAGGTACATCATCCCTTCTTTCACTTCTACTTGATAACTAAACGCTTCTCCTATAGCGATGCCCTCCTTAGGTTCTTGTGGAAAGGTATCTGCGTCTGTCCCAACAACAGAAAAGTCATAGCCCCAAATAGGATAGGAATAATCCCATCTTTTCGAATTGTCTTCACCCGCTGTATTGATTTCATAATTCCAAAAAACCGATCCCTTTGTATGCCCAGGAAATTTTTTATAAAATATCTTAAGGGGTTCATTCTCGTGCCCATCTGCACTGTGAATCTGGCCGACTACTACTGAGTAACTTGCTGCTACCCTCGCATCGCCTGTGCTTGCTACATTCATTACTTTTAGTGTCGCATCTAATTTTGCATCAGTCAGCGGCGACCACTTTTTTAATTGCGCTAGTTCAGTTCTTGTATTGTTCGAAGTTCCATGGGTATTGCCCGCGTTGGGTGTTTTAAAAACAACCCATTCTTCTTCACCCTCACCTGTGGCGTAAAAAAAGTCTTTGTTTTCATAATCAATTGCTTTACCCACATTAGAGCCGTCTCCTAGAATTAAATTCCAATGTTGGAAAAAAGGAATGACCTCACTTGCTGTATGAGTAGGCTTACTATTTTCAGCACACCCCAGTAGGTGCAAAATAAAAATTAGTGTGAATAGACGAAGGGCTACTTTTGTTGCTGTCATTTTTTATAAATTCGCTTAATTGGTTTTCCAATTTGGTTTACCAATATAACACAATTTTTATAATTAACAACTCCTCAATTAAATCAGGTCCTTTTTCAGTTGCTGAATTGCATAATTTGCCGCTCTTGCGGTTATCGCCATAAAGGTCAAAGAGGGGTTTTGGGTAGAAGTAGAAGTCATACACGCGCCATCGGTTACAAATACATTTTTACATTCATGCATTTGATTCCAGGCATTGAGCAAGGAAGTTTTTGGATCTTTGCCCATACGAACTCCTCCCATTTCGTGGATGTCATTTCCGGGGCGCCTCCCGTTGTCGTTTGTTACGATGTTGGAAAATCCAGCTTTAGAATACATCTCTGAAAATTGTTCATAAAAATCTTGAATCATCTTTTCATCGTTGTCGTCATAGTCTACATCAATTCGCAACAAGGGGATTCCCCACTCGTCGGTTTTTTCAGAATCTAAGCTGACTTGGTTAGACTCCTTGGGTAGGGTTTCGCCCATCATGTGGGAACCAACGCCCCAAATACCCGTTTCTTTGGTATGCAGCAGCTGACTTTTTAGGTCGTTTCCTATTCCTTCTCTCAAGGTTTCTCGCAAGGGAAATGCTTCAAAACCAGCTGCATAGCCTCTTAAAAAATCTGTCTCTTGTTTGTACAGGTTACGAAAACGTGGGACGTAATGTGTGGTGGGTTTGGCTCCTTCAAGGGTATAGTCTGGAAATCCTTCGTATTCCGCACTGATCGTGGCTCTGTAATTGTGAAAGGCAATGTATTTACCTAGTAAGCCATTGTCGTTTCCTAAACCGTTGGGGAAACGGTTGGATTTTGAATTCAAAAGAATCAAGTTGGTATTTAAAGTCGCCGCATTGAGAAAAATCATTTTCGCAAAGTAATCCTGACTTTCTTTGGTAATCGAGTCAATTACTCGAACCCCAATCGCTTTTTGCTCAGTTTCGTCGTACAGTACAGAATGGACTACGGAATTGGGTTTTAAAGTTAAATTACCTGTTTTAAGCGCCCAGGGAATTAAGGTTGAATTGGCATTAAAATAGCCTCCTAGGGGGCAGCCCCGTTGACAAATTCTCCGACTCATACACAAACCGCGTCCTTGTTCTATAAAAACAGGACGGCTCTCCGTAAGATGTGCACAACGACCGTAAATTACGTGTCGGTCGCTGTAATTTTTTTTAACTTGTTGACTAAAGTATTCCTCTACCACATTGGATTCCCAAGGTTTTAAAAAATCTCCATCGGGTAAACTATCCAAACCATCTTTATTTCCACTTACCCCCACAAAACCTTCTACATAGGTGTACCAATCGGCTAAATCCTTGTAGCGAATGGGCCAATCGACAGCAAATCCATCTCGTGCAGGACCATCAAAATCATAGGGACTCCAGCGTTGCACTTGTCGTGCCCACATTATGGACTTTCCTCCTACTTGATACCCTCGAATCCAATCAAAGGGTTTGACTTGCTCATAGGGATGCTCTTTGTCTTTCACAAAAAAATGTTTGGCATCCTCTCTAAAGGCATAACAACGACTCGCTACAGGATTGTCTTCTATCTCTTTTGCGGTCAACCTCCCTCGGTGTTTAAATTCCCAGGGCTGCATATTGGTGGTAGGGTAATCCTTGAGGTGTTCTACATTGGGTCCTCTTTCCAGAAGTAAGGTTTTAAAACCTTGTTCTGTAAATTCTTTAGCTGCCCATCCCCCGGACATTCCTGCCCCTACAACGATGGTATCAAATGTATTTGTCATCAAATTAAATAGTATTAAACAGGGACTTTCCCATAATATCGTCCGGGCATAAATTCAAAATTCAAATAGTTTTTCATATAGTTTTCTGAGGTTTCGAAATGTAAAAGAGAATAAGTCTTTAGATGGTTTAAAAAAATACCTACTTCGGTTTCTTGCTCCTCAATATTTTCAAGAATATGTCTCTGAAGTTCCTCGGGTTCTAATTCTTGAAATGCCCCTTCATTTGCCGTAGAAAAGAGTTGTTGAAACGCTTCAAAACCTTGAGAAAATTCCGCTCTTTGTTCGTTATCCAAACAATCGTTTACCAGGGTTAGTACGAAATGCCCTCGGGGTTCAGGAGTTGGAAAATTTTCTGGATCTTCTCTAAGGATTAGACTACAAATTCTCGCAATGAACTCCTGCTGCTCTTTTTTAAGTAATGGAAAATTTGAATAGCTGATTTCAGGGGTAAGGTCACAAGCATAGGGTAGCATAAACGCGCCTCCTGAAACCCAACACATATATTTCAAAGCCTCTCTACGAATCATCTACACTGCATTTAAAAATTGCGATACATTCCACTTAGAAACTCATTGGCCTCTTCTTCTTGAAAACGTGCATTTGCATTGTCCCAATGTAAGGTTTTGTTTGGAAAACGCCCTGCAATCACTCCCAAAAGTATGGTTTCTGTCAATCGAGAAGCATACGAAAAGGGCGCTGAAACTTCAGCTTTTCCTAGGCAAGCATCTACAAATTGGTGGTAGTGTTTTGGAGCATCGCGTTCGTAGTCATTTTTTGTATTGCCCAGGGCATCATTCGGATCGTATTTTTTGATATCAATTTCTTGATATTCACCATTGACAATATGGCGGGGCCGCTCCATAAAATGAGGTAACAACAATCGTCCTTTTTCACCAATAAACATCGCACCCTGTAAGGGCAATTTGTCTTTATTGGGTAGTTTTAAATCCTTCTGAGTAGCGGGAGCACCCGGGCCGTCAGACCAAATCCAAGTTAAGCTTTCTGTAGTGTACTCAGTCCCGGGAAAAGTGTAAGTGACCTTATTGTTTTCAGGAAATCCATACCCATTGGGTTTTCTACATTTATTTTTTATTGTCAAAGGAACATCCAATGCCAGCGCATTGTAGGGTGTGTCGAATATATGAACCCCCATATCCCCAAGCGTTCCGCAGCCGTAATCCACCAATTTACGCCAGTTTCCAGGATGATAATAGGTTTCTTTAAAAGGACGCTCAGGAGAGGTTGCCAACCATAAATTCCAGTCTAAAGTTTCGGGCACAGGATCTTTTCCTGAAGGGGCAGGACCGTCATACCCCCAGTTTTTGGGAGACCAAGCTCTGACGGTATGTACTTTTCCGATAATTCCAGACTGGATCAAAACAGTAGCCAGTTTATAATCGTAAAAAGAATGTACTTGGATTCCCATTTGAGTGACCAAGTTTTTTTCTTCTGCCATTTTTCTCATCGCTCTCGCTTCAGAGACAAAATGGGTAAGCGGTTTCTGACAGTACACAGGCTTATTCATTTCCATCGCCATAAGTGATGCAGGAGCGTGGGTATGGTCTGGGGTGGAAACGATTACAGCATCAAAATCGGATGCCATTTCGCTGAGCATCAGCCGGTAGTCTTTAAACATTTTTGCTTTTGGATACAGCTCATGTGCTGCTTTAAGTTTTTTGGAATCTACATCACATAGTGCGACTACATCCACTGCTTGGTGTGAAGCGATAGAAGCTAAGTCTGCAGCACCCATCCCCCCCACTCCGATATGCGCTGTTCGCAAGCGATTATTCGTTTTAGCTAAGGAAGCTAAAAGTGAAGAAGGAAGTAAGGTGGTTGAAGCCAAAGCTGCTGAGGTTTTTAAAAAGTCTCTTTTTTTCATCTTTGTTGTTTTTTTATAATTTCTTGATCTTTATGTTTCTAAACCACAAGTCACTGCCATGATCTTGAAAACCAATATATCCAGATTTAAATTTACCATAATCTAAAGTAGTATCCCATTTTCCAGAGTTTTTCTTTTCATACCAAGCTTCAGACCAAGGAACAAAAGACACCACCTTTTTTCCATTGAGCCAATGTTGTACCTCTTTTTCTGTAAATACAATTCTAGTACTGTTCCACTCTCCTGCAGGATTTAGGGTTTTCATCTTCGGATCCGCAGCATGCATAGCATAATCGGAGGCCGTTTGTTGGAGGGGGTGAAGCTCGGCAGGGTTTTCAAATCCTACACTCGTATTATAAGCCACCAAATCGTGTATGGAAGCGTAATTTTCATCGTCAATCAGTTGGTATTCTGGAGCAACTTCGGGGGGACCCCCATACCCCTCTTGAATATGATAAAAAATACCACTATTCCCTCCTACAGGGATTTTCCACTCCACATAAAGTTCGAAATTGTCAAAAGCTTCGGCTCCATAAATAAGATCTCTACTCCCTTTATAATCATAGTCCTCTTCTAGGATTTGTTCCGTTTTAAAAGTCAGAATGCTGTCAATAATTTCCCATCCTGGTGGCATCCGATCCCCGTTATAAGCCCTCCAACCTTCTGTAGTTGTCCCATCAAACAATACAATCCAGTCTTTGTCTTTTGAATTATTTTGACATCCTAGAAATAGAAAAACCAATGCCAATACGAAACCTATTTTATTCATTACTATTTTGTGTTTACTATTCGTTTCAATTTAATTTTAGATTACTTTTTTAGTCATTTTAAATTCAATGCCTTAAATATTAAAATAATTATTAACTTTAGTGGTATGAGATAGAGAATATCTTATATTTGTAATCAAATACTTAAAAATGAAACTAATTAAACCCTTAATTTTTACCCTAGTATTAGGAATTAGCACTCTGATCAACGCCCAAACTAATGAAAACCCTTGGGCAATTGCTGTTGGGGCTGATCTTATTAACCTTCAAGGAGACGATGTTGATTCTGGATTGAACTTTGGTGCACCAGCACTCAGTTTATCCCGATACATATCCTCTGGTTTCTCAATCGGAATTCGGTATGGACTCGGCAGTGCAAAACCCCAAGAAAATTTGGACCTTGACTACTCTTATTTGGATGGTGTTCTTCGTTACAACTTAAGCGAGGAAAACGTAATCCCTTTTCTATTTGGTGGCTATGGATTAAGCCGCTTTGGCGATGGAAGTGACAAAGAAGGTGTTTTCCCTTCTGGTGAAAGTGGAAGAACTATTTTTGGAGGTATTGGAGTTGATATCCCGCTTGGAGACCAATTTAATATCAATTTAAGTACATCTTACAGAGGTACGGAAGAAACAAACGATTCCTACAACCATCTTCAACATATTATTGGATTGAGTTATAACTTTGGAGCTGGAGATGCAGATGGTGATGGAGTCTCTGATAAAAAAGACGAATGCCCAGATGTTCCTGGACTAAAAGAATTTAATGGCTGTCCCGACACAGACGGGGATGGCATACCAGACACCAAAGACCGTTGTCCTGAAGAAGCAGGTTCAGAAGAATTACAAGGCTGTCCTGACACGGACGGAGATGGTATTGCTGATGTAGATGATGCCTGTCCTAACGAAGCAGGAACAGCAGAAATGAATGGCTGTCCTGATAGTGATGGAGATGGTGTAGCAGATAATGTTGATCGTTGTCCTGACGTCTCTGGAGACGCTGCAAACAGCGGTTGCCCATGGGCAGATCGAGATGGTGACGGTGTGCCGGACAAAGATGACAATTGTCCTGATGAGGCTGGTAATGCAGCAAACAGCGGATGCCCAGACGAACCCACAGGCCTTATTGACTTTATCAACAGTGATGAAAACAGAATTCTTTTCCTCGCTAGTAGTAGTAAACTTGATAATGTGGATAAAGCTACAATCGATAAACTAAAAGCCTTGTTGGATCAATATCCTACAACCAGTATTACAATAGAAGGATACGCCTCTAGTGACGGAAGTGAAGCCTATAATCAGAAACTCTCCGAACAAAGAGCCGCCTCTGTAAAAGCATATCTTGAGACACAAGGTGTGTCTGGCGATAGAGTGCTAACCGTTGGTTATGGAGAAAGCAAACCTATTGGTGACAATACCACGGTCAAAGGTAGATCCCTAAACAGAAGTGCCAAAATCAACAGAAGTGCAAAAGTAAAAGTAAATTAAAGTCACTTTAAAGATTTAGATTACAAAATCAAAAAACCTCCTCAACGCTGAGGAGGTTTTTTTTTATATTAGAAATTAAAACAAATATTTATGAAAAAATTAATTTATCTATTGTATTTGGGGCTAGTATCATTCATTCAAGCGCAAAAAAGAGAAATCCCTATAGATACAGTGATCGTGACCAACCATACCACGGAAATCAAAGGAAAAACGGTAAACTATCAGGCACAAACAGGAACACAACCCGTATGGGATGCTGAGGGCAACCCGATAGCCAGTTTATTTTATACTTTTTACAGAAGGACTGACGTCAAAAAAGCTAGCGAAAGACCCTTGATTTTTTCATTTAACGGAGGCCCAGGCTCCGCCTCAGTTTGGATGCACTTGGCCTACACGGGTCCTAAAATCTTAAAGATAGACGAAGAGGGATATCCTGTACAACCCTACGGCTACAAAAGCAATCCCAATTCCATTTTAGATGTGGCGGATATTGTATTTATCAATCCTGTCAATACAGCCTATTCCAGAATCTTAGAAGTAGAGGGGGAAAAAGCAGATCGGGAACAATTTTTTGGTATCAATGAAGACATTCAGTACCTCGCGGAATGGCTGAACACCTTTGTCAGTAGAAAGCAACGTTGGGAATCTCCCAAGTATCTGATCGGGGAGAGCTATGGAGGAACTCGAGTAATGGGATTGTCTGCTGCCCTTCAAGAACGCCAGTGGATGTACCTAAATGGAGTAATAATGGTTTCTCCAGCAGATTATAAGGTAATTCGAGTAGGCGGACCTGTTTCCTCGGCTTTAAATTTACCCTATTACGCTGCGGCTGCTTGGTTTCATAAGCAATTAGAGGTTGACTTACAGCAAAAAGACCTGACGGATATGCTTCCGGAAGTTGAAGAGTTTACCATCAACGAATTAATTCCTGCGTTAGCGAAAGGTGGATTTATCTCTGGAACAGAACGTGAAAAAATCGCCTCAGAAATGGCTCGTTATTCGGGACTTTCAAAAACTTCAATTCTTCAAAACAACTTGGATGTTCCCAATCGATTTTTTTGGAAAGAGCTTTTAAGAGACGAAGGGAAGACCATTGGAAGATTGGACTCTAGATATCTGGGAATCGATCGGAAAGATGTGGGTATTCGCCCTGATTATAGCGCTGAGTTGACTTCATGGTTACACTCTTTTACACCCGCTATTAATCATTATATCCAAAAAGAATTGAAGTTTAAAACTGATGTGAAATACAATATGTTCGGTCCTGTACGCCCTTGGAACAATGAGAATGACAATACCCGGGAAGACTTGCGTAGAGCGATGGCAGAAAATCCTTACTTAAAAGTACTTTTTCAGTCGGGATACTATGACGGTGCTACAACCTATTTCAATGCCAAATATACCATGTGGCAAGTTGACCCTAGCGGGAAAATGAAAGATCGTTTTTACTTTAAAGGCTATCGCAGTGGACATATGATGTACCTGCGCAATGAGGATTTAATCAAAGCCAACGACGATTTAAGAACTTTTATTATAAATACGACAACGAACGGAAAACCAGCGAAATACTAAAACTCAGTACAAAACTTAAACGTCACAGAGCTTTACCGCAGTTGCAAGAGAATTTAAACCCTCATTGGTTCGGTCTTTGGGGATAAACTCTTGAGCAACAAACCCTTTGTAGCCAGTTTCTAAAATGGCCTTCATAATGGCAGGGTAAAACAGTTCCTGTTTCTCGTCTAATTCATTACGCCCAGGTACTCCAGCTGTGTGGTAGTGCCCATAATATTTGTGATTTTCTCTAATGGTATGAATGACATCACCTTCCATTACCTGCATGTGATAAATATCATAAAGCAGTTTGAAATGATCCGAATCCAACGCCTTACAAAGTGCCACTCCCCAATTGGAATTATCGCACATATAATCGGCGTGATCTACTTTAGAATTTAAAAGTTCCATATGTAAAATCACTCCGTGATCTTCGGCTATGGGAAGAATTTGCCGTAATCCTTCTACACAATTTTCAAGACCCTGAGCATCATTCATTCCTCTTCTACTGCCACTAAAACATATTAGATTGGTCCAGCCTGCATCTGCTACTAACTTAATGTGACGCGTGTAGTGTTTGATTAAATCTTTATGAAATCGTTTGTCGTTCCAACCATCAGTTAAACTTCGTGTAGATTTCCCTTCCAAATCCCCATAACACATGGTAGATGTGAGGTCGTATTTTTTTAAAACATCCCATCCCTCAGCTCCGATTAGGTCAATCCCAACCAAGCCCAGCTTCTTGGCCTCTTGAGCTAATGTCTCTAAGGGTATATTTCCATAACACCACTGACATACAGATTGTTTAATATTGCCTTTCAAAGGGGTGTTGGAAAAATCTGTTGTCATTGGATTTAGTTTTGGGATGGCCAGTGCGGAAGAGCCCAAAGCCATTGTTTTGATTGCATTTCTTCGGTTGATGTTTTGTTTTTGCTTCATTTCAAACTATATATAATTCTTGTATTAAATTACTAAAAAATTAAGACAACACATGGATTTGTTGTTCCCAGTCCCATGCGCTTTTTAGGGCCTCTTGTAGACTGAACTGAGCCTTCCAACCTAGTTGTTTTTCAATTTTTGTAACATCGGCAAAAGCAGCGACGGTGTCTCCAGCCCGAGGAGCACTCAACTCGTAAGGAACCTTTTCTCCCGTGGCTCTTTCAAATTCCTGTATCAGTTCTAATACACTAGCTCCCCTTCCTGTACCCACATTAAAAATTTCACATGATGAGTTTTGTTTGGAAGAAAGTAGGTAGTTTAAACTTTCAATATGCGCCTGAGCCAAATCCATCACATGAATATAATCCCGAATACAGGTTCCGTCTGGCGTGTCGTAATTGGAACCAAATACGTTTAACAAAGGTCGTTTCCCAATGACCGTTTGTGTTAAAAAAGGAACTAAATTCTGGGGAACACCTTGGGGATATTCTCCGATTTGGGCACTGGGATGAGCTCCGATCGGATTAAAATACCGCAATAAAATTGATTTAAAATTGGGATTTGCTTTGCAGCTGTCCTGTATAATTTGTTCCCCCATTTGTTTGGTAAAACCGTAGGGTGATGTGGAGGGCTGCAGTGGAGTCTCTTCAGTAATGGGAAGTTCACGAGCTTGACCATAAACCGTACAGGAGGAACTAAAAATCAAGGGGATCCCTTGACGGGTCAAAGGCTTTAAGATATTGACTAATCCCCCAATATTATTTTCATAATACAGTAGGGGTTGTTCGATACTTTCCCCAACAGCTTTATGCGCAGCAAAGTGGATGCACCCTTCCAAATCAGGATAGGTCTCAAAAAGCGCTTCAACTCGACTTTGATCTTTGAGATCTACTTGTTCAAACGAAGGACGCTTTCCTGTAATCCTTTCAATTTGCTCTAAAACTTCAATCCGTGCATTGTCTAGGTTATCAACAAGAACTACATCGACCCCTTTTTCTAACAGTAAAACGGAAACATGGGAACCGATATATCCTAAACCTCCTGTGACAAGTATTTTCATCTGTTTAAATTTTCTTGTTTTTTATTGGTCAGATGGAATTCGCATAAAAAATCAATCATTCCAGTGGGTATATAATGATATGATTTGTTTATGCTCATTTCAAAATTTAAAAAATTATGTTAGTTCCCAACCCGCTCTATACTTTCGAGTAACAAATTGATTTGCAGCTTCTAGATTTTTAATTTTCATTTGATTTCCATCCCATAGCAGCTTTTTACGGCTGATCAAGTCCGGGTTCCAAGAGTCTGAACTTCTCCCTTGTAGTTCATAGCTTCTGATCGCAATATTTCCCATCAGTACAGTTTCTGTAAGAGGTCCCGAATAATCAAAAGAAGAAGTCAAGGCTTTATGTTCAGGACTATTAAACCCGGCTTTGCAGGCATCTACCCATTTGCGTTGGTGTCCAAACTCGGGCTCTCCAGACTTTTCTTGACTACCGTCAATTACGGTTTCTCCCTTTCTGTATAATTTTGGAAATTCACCGTAGGAGTCACAGGTAATGACACCTTTGTCGCCAATCATAATAACACCGTTGGCCTCTATACTTACATCTGCGGGAAGCAGATCAGGATGGAAGGGTTTAATCCCTCCATCGGACCAGGTCATTTGTATCGGACTTGGGTTTTTAGTTGTAGCATCAAAATGTATGGAAACCGAAGAAGATGCGGGACAACCTTCGGGGTAGAAATCGGGGCTCCACATTTTGGAATAGATTGTACCCACACTGCATTCTACAGAGGTTGGATATTTTAAGCCTAAGGCTTTAAATGGAATATCAATTAAGTGACATCCCATATCCCCTAAGGCACCGGTTCCAAAGTTCCACCAGCCCCTCCAATTGAATGGATGCATGTTGGGAATAAAAGGGGTTTCCTCTGCGGGTCCCAACCATTGGTCCCAATTTAGAGTATTCGGTTTGGCAGAAGCATCAGGCTTCGACATCTCCACTCCCTGCGGCCAGACCGGTCGATTCGTCCATACATTGACTGCTGTTACAGTACCAATCATGCCCTCATTAATCCACTTTTGAATTTGCAGTTGGTCTGGATTGGAAGCACCTTGATTTCCCATTTGGGTCACAACTTGCTTTTCACGTGCCATTTCAGTCAATAAACGCGCTTCGTAAATATTGTGTGTAAGAGGCTTTTGAACATAAACATGAATACCCCGTTCCATAGCATAAACTGCTGCAGGAGCGTGGTTGTGATCGGGTGTAGATATGGTTACCGCATCAATATCTTTTTCCTTGTCCAGCATGGCTTTGAAATTTTCATAAAAAGTAGCGTTTGAATAGCGCTTTATGCTTTTTTTGGCACTACTTGTTAGTGACGTATCAACATCACAAAGAGCAATGACACGTTCTCTTCCATTTACAGTAGCATTGCGAAGATCACTCTCTCCTTTACCTCCTACACCAATTCCTGCAAGAGCTAATTGATCGCTAGGGGCGGTATAACCCACACCTCCTAGGACATGTCGTGGAACGATAAAGAGGGAACTCGCAGCAACTCCTTTTTTGATAAATGTTCTGCGTTTAATAGATTTCGATTTCGGTTTTTTTGATGACATCAGTAAGTAATTTAAATTCAAACCTCAATCTACAAAAAATAAACTGTTTCAAGTTATAAAATTTAAGGAGCCAAAAACTGTCCTTTCCAATGATCAGAAGCTCTAAACTCAGCGCGAATGTGGTTGGGACGCTTTAATCTAAGATATTCCAAACGCTCTGCTTGAAAAACAATTTTTGTGAAATTCCCCTTAGAAAAATCATGACTGATTTGATCAGATGCATCGATGGGAGTGCCTGGAGTTTGTTCGCTAGCATAGTCTTTTTTGCTGGGTTCAGGTAAGCTGTGGTAGAGATATGTCTCGTCGGTAGAACTAATCATCACAGCTTCCACTACTAGTTGGATGAGACGTATTCCATCATAAAATAAAAATTGAGCATTCGGAATACGGTTCAAGTCTGCAACTTTTTTGGAACGCGTGTCCGTGAAAATTGTAAACTGCATTTGCTCGGGATCAAAATCACGCAATACAACAGTTCTCAGGTGCGTCCCCCTCTCAGATGAAGAAGTGGCCAGCGTAAAAAAACGAAAGGAATGTTTTTTGTGTTTGAGTGCGGCACGCAATTGTTTTTTACAGTCACCAAATATATCCTGTATCATTAATCTTGATTTTGGTTGAACCAATTTTTTGTTCTTAAAAGGGCGTTTTGCTGGATGTCTTTCCAAAAAAGATTTACGTCTGCAAAGTGGTAATTTCTAATAAAGGACAAAATAAACCGCTTTTTAATTTGAGGTAGTGTGGACCAAAGCATCCCGTCGGTTTTAACCACGGAAAGGCTGTTGGGATAAATCTTTTTATCTGAAGCTAAAACCCCCAAATGCGACTCTTTAGGACCTGAGGGACTTTGATCCCAGGTAATGGGATTGGTTACCACCCCTCCTCTATACCATTTTTCGTAGCGTTTTGGAAGATGATTTATTTTATAGGTATTCCAACTGACAAACCCTCCAAATTGTTCCGGTTGCTCAAGTACGGGAATCGTTTTAAATTCTTTTTCGGTAATGCGGGAACCAATTAAATAAGCAGCAATAAGTTCCTTACGAAGGGGCTTGCCATCAAAAAACTCTTTTATAAGTCGCTTGGCATGAATCGCTCCTTGACTGTGACCAGCAATAATGATAGGTTTGGATTGATTGTAGTTTTTTAAATAATATTCAAATGCATTTTTTACATCTTGGTAGGCTACTACACCTGCTTGTTTTCCCTGTTGGGCGTAGGGCTCTACGAAAATTCGGTAATGTGCCTGACGGTAAAAAGGAACGTAAAGATTTGCAGCTGCTACCCACGCAGAAGCCTGATAGGCAACTGACTTTTCAAGAACCTCTGTTCGAATGGAAGTTTCACGAATATCCGCATTCCACCTGGAATCTTTTTTGTCCACAAATAAAGTAGGGTAAATAAAAAAAACATCTGCCTTTTTGAGTTCAGGCTTCCCGACAACTTCTTCCAAGGAGGCATTCCATTTTTGAGGAAGTACTGCCCAATTTTCTTCCTGAGCATAATCCGGGGTAGGAGGTACTTGTGCACTTAGAAATTCCATGCTTTTATAAGTGCTTTTACATGATAAAAATAGTATTCCCAGCAGGAACAAAAACTTAATTTTCAATTTCACGTTTTGTACAAAGATACTGAATGTATTTACTTGACAAATAAGTTTACAAGGAGGGAAGAATTCTTGATTTGATTTAAAAATAATTACTTTTACCCAAGAACCCGAACAAACTAAAAATAAAAAAATGAAAAAGAACACGTATCTAATTGCAGTACTTCTGCTAAGTCTAACGCTAGCTTGCCAAAACACACCAAAAAATGAAGCGCAAGAAAAAAAGGTAGAAGTTAAAGTTGAAAAAACAGACGAAGGATCTAAAGCAGAAATCACCACAACTAAATGGGTGGATGGTGAAGCTGTAGAAGAAGTTCAAGTTATAGAAGGGACACATAAAGAAGTAATGAAGAAAGTAGCGTCTTTGACTGCGGAATCTGAAGGAAATGAAAATGTAATTCGCAAAACGAAAAAGAAGTTACAATTTAATCTCAACCCCAAAAGTGATACCCAAACGACAGGGAAAGTCCTTTTTACGGAAGAAGAGGGTAAAGTTACACTTCAAGCAACGATTTCAGGTCTCACCGAAGGAACCCATGCCATACATATTCACGAAAAAGCAGACTGTTCTTCCCCTGATGGAAAATCTACTAGAGGCCACTGGAATCCAACTTTTCAGCCGCACGGAGCCTGGGGATCTTCTGAGGGATATCACAAAGGAGATATTGGGAATTTTGAAGCGGACAATGAAGGAAACGGAGAAGTCACTTTTTCAACCGACCAGTGGTGTTTGGGATGTGATGATGAGACCAAAAATGTTTTAGGAAAGGCAATTATCGTTCACCAAGGGACGGATGATCTGACATCACAACCTTCAGGAGCCGCAGGCGCTCGAATCAGTTGTGCAGGAATTATCCAATAGCAACTAAAAATCCCACTGTCGCGTGACGTCAAGTTCTTTTTGAGCTTCTAATTCTTCTTTGGGAATGACCTTGAGAAAGGAAGGATGCTGTTCGATAGCATACTCTATCTTTTCCATAATACTATCTATGGATTCCGTTTCATAATCTATTTTCAAAGGCTCTTTGATAATTAAAGATTGTAGTATCCCTCTCTTTTTAATCATCAACCCTTTTTTGTCAAAAGAACGCCGAAAACCGTCTATCACTATAGGAATCACCACGGGTTTGTAGTGCTTGATGATATGCGCCGTCCCTTTTCTTACGGGCTTAAAAGGCTTTGTAGTACCTTGAGGAAACGTGATGACCCAACCGTCATCAAGTGCTTTTCCAATATTGGAAATATCACTCATTTTTACTTGTCTTTGAATTTCTTGACCGTTTTCACGCCAAGTACGTTCTATGGATACTGACCCTGCATAGGCAAGTATTCTTGGCAAAAGTCCAGAACTCATGGTCTCTTTCGCTGCAACATAATAAATGTTCAACTTGGGATTCCACAGATATCCCACATTTTTAATACTATCTATTCTTCCGCTGAGACTGGCGTTAAAGACATGAAACATAGCGACCACATCTGCAAAATAGGTTTGGTGATTCGAGATAAAAAGTACATTTTTTTCAGGAAGTTCTTTGATGATTTCAGAGCCTTCAATTTTAAGCTGGTTAAATCCTCTATAACGGCGGTGCGTCATAAAACCCAAATATCGAATCAACCATTTTTTTAAAATTAAATAATGACCAAAGGGGTTTTTCTTAAGCATTAGCAGTTTAAGTTAGTATTTAAAGATAGAATTAATTCGTACTCAGAGCCGCTAAAAAAACTTTAAATTCTGTTAAAATCATTGCAGTCGCTCCCCAAATCATATGGCCTTGATAAAAATAGCAAGGTACGGGGCTTCCTTGGAGGGGTCCCTGGGTCAATTTTCTTTGTTCTATTTCAAGCTCCATAAGCTTAAACAAAGGAAGTTCAATATGTGATGCGACTTCTCTCCTGTCTGGAAAAAAATCAGGATCTTGAGGATCATACGTGATAAAAGGACTTACCAAAAAATTACTGGGTGGAATATACAAAGGGGTCAATGGAATTAACTTCGCAACGGCCTCCAAGGAAACCCCTAACTCTTCTCTACATTCCCTAAGTGCTGTTTCTTCCAATGATGCATCTGACAATTCTGATTTACCCCCAGGAAAGCTTATTTGTCCGGAGTGGACACCCTGGTACTCTGATCTCTTGATCAGGGAAAGATACATTTGATCTCCTTTGGGATAGCAAAAGAGTAAAACAGCTGCTCTTTTCGCGTTTTTAGTATAGACCGACGCTGGAGGCATCTCGTTTCTTCGGTGGAGAGGAGTAGCCAATAATTGTGCGCTTATCCCTGGTAATGAGAAATCATTTACTTTTGAAAAGGAATCAATAAAAGTTTTATAATTCATGATCCGTACAAAATTACTCATATTCTCTGTAGTCTCCCTCCTCCTTTTCAATGAATGTGGTTCAGAAAATGGAAAGAAGAAAGCCCTGTCTGACAAAGAAAAAAACACTGAGAATACAATTCAATCCTCAGGTACTAAAGACACTTCCATTGAAAAGAACAAAGAAATAAAAAAAGAAGAGATCATAGAAGAAGCCATTCTGCTGAACGATCAAAACGCAATTCCTTTTTTCTTTGACTACCAAAAACAAAATCTTGAAGACAAGGTGCGAATTACGACTCGATTTGGAAATATAGACCTCCAGTTGCTTAAAAACACACCCTACCACAGAGCAAATTTTATCTATCTGACAAAAAAAGGATATTTCAATGGAACTACTTTTCACCGTGTGGTTCCCGGATTTATTATTCAAGGAGGAAACTCGGATCGTATGGAAACCGCTAAAAAAAGAACGGAAATTGGTAAATATCTACTCCCTCCCGATACCCGAAAAGGATACAAACATCACAGAGGGGTCATTTCAATGCCAAGTAGTGAAATTGAAAACCCGCATAAGTTGGCATCTCCTTATGAGTTTTTCATCGTACAGCAAGCCCCAGGAGCCTATCATCTTGACGGATCGTACACGGTCTTTGGTAAAGTCATAGCGGGGATGGAAGTTGTTGATGAAATCAATAAACAACGGATCGATAACCGAGAAGCACCATTGACGAATGTGATTATGGAGGTTTCTATTTTGCAATAATTTTTCTTTATACTAGTGCTGTTTTATAAATGAAAAATATTGATTAATTTGAGTAAATATAAGTTTTTCTTATTATCTTTAAAAAAACAATAGGAAAATGACTTTAACTCAGCTTATCTACACCCTTGCAGTTGCTGAAAAGGGCAACTTTACTCTAGCAGCAGAAACGTGCTTTGTCACACAGCCTACCCTAAGTATGCAGGTTCAAAAGCTGGAAGAAGAGTTGGGAGTAAAACTTTTTAACAGGAACACCAAACCCATTGCCCTGACACCCGTAGGAAGCAAAATTCTTAAACAAGCCCGAATTATTGTTGATGAAGCCAAACGAATGAAAGATGTCGTATCTATGGAGAAAGGAGAAATTAAAGGGGATTTTTCATTGGGAATTATTCCTACTGTTATGCCTACCCTACTCCCGTTATTTCTACAAACTTTTATCAAAAAATATCCTGGAGTCAATTTAAAAATCGAAGATTTAACTACTACCTCTATAATTAATCGTATCGTTGAAGGTAAGCTAGATGCGGGGATTTTAGCAACTCCACTAGAAAATCCCAAAATCATTGAAAAGCCTTTGTACTACGAACCTTTTTTCGGCTACATCCCAAAATCACATCCTTTATCTAAATTGGAAAAAATCACTCCAGAGGACATTGAAAACATGGAAGTATTAGTTTTGGAAGACGGACATTGCTTCAGAAATCATGTTTTAAAATTGTGTAAAACCACAAGCATTTCAAAATCTTTTAACTTAAAGAGTGGTAGTTTTGAAACCCTGATCCAATTGGCCAATGAAGGCCCTTGGATGACCATCCTACCCTATCTGCAAACGCGAACACTTTCCCAGGAAAACAAGAAAAAATTAAAGAGTTTTGAAGATCCAGCGCCAGCAAGAGAAATCAGCTTGGTTTCCAGTAAAAGTCAATTGAAATTACCCATTATAGAAGCGCTGTCCAAGACTATAGAAGGAATTGTCAGAGGTGCTATAAAATTTGATAACATTCAGCTAATCTCTCCGAATTAGGATACTTTAAAGAGAATAAACGACGGACTGCAAATCGGACCGATGCGCTACAAAATCAGTTACCCATCTTCTCAATAAAATCTGATCCCGAGGAGGCAAAAAGGTATAGGCCTTTCTTAATTCTTTTGAAAATAAACTAACGTCAAAACTTACTTTTTGAAGGATTTGTTGATAATATTTTAGGCTTTTGGACATGATTAAGATTTAAAATAGGATCCCAAATTAAATACATTAATTCACAGATAATGTTGTAGAAATGTTAAAAAATAAAAATAATATTATGTAATACATAGTTCTATCTTTTGTTTGCATATTTGCAATACATAGATAGCAACAAATGAAAATTGAAAATACAACAGCACAGATGCGAAAAGGGGTTTTAGAATTCTGTATTCTATCCTTGATCTCTGGGGGTGACTTGTACACCTCTGAAATCCTTGAAGCGTTAAAAAAAGGAAAGATGTTGGTGGTCGAAGGAACTGTTTATCCATTACTTACCCGACTAAAGAATGCCAATTTATTAAACTACCGCTGGGAGGAATCTACCTCTGGACCTCCGCGGAAATACTATTCCATCACCAAAGAGGGGGAGGCATTTCTTACTGAGCTCCAAATCGTTTGGAACGAATTAAATAAAGCTGTAAAATCTATTGTCTCAAAAAAATAACCTCATGAATAAAACAATCAATATTAACCTAGCCAGTACCTTTTTTCACATCGATGAAAATGCTTATGACCTGCTAAAGTCATATTTAAATAAGCTCGAAAAAGCCTTTACCAAATCTCAAGGTAGAGAGGAAATTCTCAGAGATGTTGAAGTTCGAATTGCAGAATTGTTCCAAGAGCGCAAAAAAAATTCGGACTACGTCATCACTGTAGAAGATTTAGAGGAAGTCATCAAAATCTTAGGACAGCCCCAAGATTTTATTACAGAAGAAGAAGCAGAGAATGAAACTCAAACCCAAACCGTATCAAAAAAATTATTTCGCGATCCCGATGACAAGTACATCGGTGGAGTCGCTTCAGGAATGGGATATTATTTCGGAATTGACACAACATGGATTCGTCTTTTGTGGCTTTTGTTTGGACTTTTTTCAGCAGGTACAATCATTCTTATTTACATTGTTTTGTGGATACTCATTCCTGAGGCAAAAACAACTGCTGACAAACTCAGCATGAAAGGAGAACCTGTCAATATTGCAACTATTGAAAAAAAAATTCGAGAGGAATTTGAAGAAGTCTCTTCAAAAATTCAAGACATTGATTATGAAGAAGTAAAGACTTCATTAAAAAAAAAATCCACAACGTTTTTCAATTTTTTAGAAAACGTCCTAAGACTAATCCCAAAACTAATCATTAAAATTTTTGGGGTTGTTTTTTTGATTGTCTCCACCTTGGGTATTTTTGGATTGCTCGCAGGACTGGTCGTGTTCATTCTATTTGGAACCCTAGAGTGGCCCTTCAACTTTTATTTTAATTTTTTTGAATTCAACCCCTATCCTAGCTTGGCGCTGATCACAGCCGCATTTCTGCTTATTTTTATCCCCTTTCTTTTTCTTTTTTCGCTAGGCATACGCCTGTTGAATAGAAAAGGCACCGCCTTGGGTACAGTTAGCCGGTTTATCTTATTGGGACTATGGTTTATGGCACTTATAAGTTTACTCTTATTTGGAGTCTTCGAATTGCGTAGTCACAGAGTTTCTGCAATCAAAACTGAAAAACACGAATTGAATCTCTCCGAAACCGACACACTCGCTGTTTTGCTTCGCGATACTTCTAGAGCCGATGAGAAGACCCTTTGGGAATTTGACCGATCTGAAATATTCGCAGACGAAAAGGGGGAACACTGGTGGGTAGGAAAGAACTTTAAAATGAATATTCTCAAAAGCAATACCCCTACTTCGTTTTTAGAAATCAAATACGAAGCAGATGGTCCAAAGATGAAAAAAGCACAAAAAAATACCGAAGAAATCCTTTATGCTTATCAGCAAGAAGGAAATCAACTCAGCTTAGACCCTATGTGGAAAGTACAAACCTCAACCCGCTTTCAAAATCAATCGGTTCAATTACAACTGTATTTAAAAAAAGGACAAGTTGTTGATTTAGACGAAAATCTCAAGGAAATCTTGTCTTATCCTGTAAAGAATGATCAAAACTTTCGAAGTAGCCATACCGCAGGCAAACTCTGGAAAATGGGAGATGACGTATTGGAATGTCTCAATTGTGAAAAGGATAAAAGTAGTCTTAGGATTCAATACAAGTCTAAAAAGGGAGAGGACAAACTCCGTCTCAATGTAGATTCTAAAGGAGTTACTCTTAAAACACAATAAAATTTTAAGAAAGACAGCTAGGGGTTTGTTGTCAATCGATTAAATGTTATATTTGCGCTCACTTTTCGGGGTGTAGCGTAGCCCGGTCATCGCGCCTGCTTTGGGAGCAGGAGGTCGCAGGTTCGAATCCTGCCACCCCGACTAAGATATATCACATTGGGATGTACATGACTTGTCATCGCATCCCAAACACGAGTACTCAAATTTAATTCGGGATGTGGCGCAGCCTGGTAGCGCACACGCATGGGGTGCGTGGGGTCGCAGGTTCAAATCCTGTCATCCCGACTTATTTTTAAAATCGTTTTAAGGAAGTGCTATTCTTCCAACTCTCCATGAGTCACAGTGAAAGATTCAAAAATCTTGTTGGTTTTCCATTTCAATAAAGAAAAAATCTAATTGAAATAAATACTTTGTTAAAGCCGTAAATACGCTTTGGAAAAACTTTTCTTGTTTGTCCAAAAAATAATTTACATTTAAAAATGAATAAATCGCTTCTCCTCCTACTGAGCTATCTTCTCTTGGCGTCTTCCTGTACGAACCCTCGCAAGATAGCCACTTTTCAAACCTCTGAATTTAAAATTAGTATTGATAACAAGGGATTGGTCAACGAACTTTTGTCAGTAAAAACAGGCAAAAACCATCTTGCTTTAGATACTATCAGCCCCCTACTTGCTCTGCGATCTAAAGGAAAGTGGCTGTATGCAGAAAGGGCAAACTTTACTGAAGGGTATTTGGAAATTCAATTTGAAAATGACCACACAGCTGTAGTTGCTGTAGTTCAGAAAGAGACCCACATCAATTTTGAATTGCTTTCCCTGACCCAAAATGATCGTGTCGATTTAATTCAGTGGGGACCTTACCAAACAAGTATTTACAAAACCATAGGAGAAACGGTTGGAGTAGTTCGTGATGATGGATTTGCAGTTGGAATTCAATCATTAAACATCAAAACCCTAGGGGGATATCCCTGGAATGAAAGTGATCGTATGCCTGCTTTTGATATTTTTAAAGAAGGAAATTTAATTGACATGCATCCCAATTCGGACGGGAGTGTTTTGTACCGCGTTGAGGCGGCCAAACCTACGAAATTCGGAAGCAGTCTTCAGGCTTACAGTAGGAACCGAACCGCAGAGCGGGTCATCAGTGATTTTAAACTAGAAAAAATTATTGCTCCCCCCTATGAGGATGGAGGTGTGATAGGATCTAAAATTGCCCTTTTTGGTGCTCCAGTATCAGAAGCTCTAGACTATCTTGGAAAAATTGAACGTGCTGAGGGACTTCCCCACCCCCAAATTGACGGTGAGTGGGGTAAAACTTCATCAAAAGCCAACGCCGCTTACTTGATTACTTCGTTTACCGAAAAAACAATTGATGAAGCCCTTGCCTTAACAAAAAAAGCCGGACTAAACTACTTGTACCACTACGGTGAAACATTTAAAAGCTGGGGGCATTTTAAGTTGAATAAAAATGAATTTCCAAATGGAATTCAAGGATTGAAAAACTGTGTAGAAAAAGCAGAAAAACAGGGAATCAAGCTTGGAACTCATTGTTTATCAAATTTTATTACAACAAACGATCCCTATGTCACTCCAATCCCTGATCAAAGACTTGCCAAAGCAGGACGTTCGCTAATCACTGAAGCAATTGATGCAAAAGCGATGGAAATTCCCATTGCTTCCCCAGACTTTTTTAATGCGACAGAAAACAATAACCTGAAAACAGTGCAGGTTGGAGAAGAATTGATTCGCTACAGCAAGGTTTCTGAAAGTGCTCCCTGGAAACTTCTGGATTGTCAACGAGGAGCGTTCAATACCCGCCCTAGCTCGCATGACAAAGGAGACGAAATTTCAAAACTCTTAGACCATGCCTATAAAGTATTCTTGACTGATGCAAGACTGACCATTGAACTGTCCGAACGCTTAGCTGAATTGTACAACAATACAGGGATGCGCCAGATCTCCTTTGATGGATTGGAAGGCAACCGATCTACAGGTCTGGGAACCTACGGAGAATCATTAATGCCTTATACTTGGTACAACAACTTGAAGCCTTCCCTAAAAGAACACCTCATCATCGATGCGAGTCGGACCACACATTTTTTCTGGCATATTTATTCGCGAATGAATTGGGGAGAACCTTGGTATGCCGGGTTTCGTGAAAGTCAAACCGAATACCGCTTTAACAACCAAGCCTATTTTCAAAGAAACTTCATGCCCGGTATGTTGGGGTGGTTTCGAATGACCGCTACAACCAGCATTGAAGACATCGAATGGATGCTGGCGCGCGCCGCAGGTTACAATGCTGGCTATGCACTAGTAGCTGACCCTGAAAGCATCACCCAAAACAAAAATTCAGACCGGATTTTGGAGTTGATCGGAGAATGGGAAAAATTGCGTATTTCCAATAGCTTTAGTGACGCTCAACAAGAAATCATGCGAGATAATTCTAAAGAATTTTCTATTGAAAAAACAGGAGGAAATACTTGGGATTGGTGGGAAGTACACTCCTCCATCTTTACCCATACTAAAAAAATAAGACAACCTGGGGAGCCGTTATACTCTACTTTTACTTTTGAAAATCCTGAAAAAGCAGAAGCTTTACATTTTGTGATGACAGCTGTAGATAGCGACATAAGCGATCTTTCTTTTGAACTCAACGGCTACAAGGAAATACAGCTTCCAATAACTTTGAAAAAAGGACAGATTCTTAAGTATACAGCAAACAATGAGGCTACGCTATACAATTCCAATTGGCAACAGCTAAAAAAAATTAAGATGAATCCCGCTGACTTCAAGCTTTCTTCTGGGGTTAACACCCTGAGTGTAGATTGTCGTTTTGAAAAGGCATCAAAAGAAGCGGCCCTTAAACTGGAAACCCGAACTCAAGGTGAAAAAACGAAAGTTGTATTGCGTGATTAATTCCAATTTCACTCTTATTAAAGTTTTGAAATATAAAGAAGGGCTACTGTCTATTTTTTATCTTTTAAATTTAGTATGTTAGTGAAAATTTTACAAAAAAAACAAATGTACCTATCCATGAAACAAATCTCCCTACTAATCGCTTTTACGCTGATCATTCAACTGGGTTGCGCTCAGGAAAATCTTCCTATGATTGAAACCCCTACAGAAACCAACTATTCTTACGAGGTAGTTGTCGATGGTCTTGAAATTCCATGGGGGATGGCCTTCATCAGTACAGAGGAACTCTTGGTTACCGAAAAGTCGGGTACCCTATACCGTGTCAAAGAGGGACAAAAAACAATTATCAATGGACTTCCAGAAATTTATACACGAGGTCAGGGAGGACTTTTGGATGTGGCGCTTCATCCCAATTTTTCAGAAAACAAGATCATCTATATCACCCTGGGTGCCAATATGGAAAAAGATAACAAAGGAGGAAACACAGCGTTGTACTGTGCCACCCTAAACGGAACGGAACTGAGCGATGTTAAATTACTTTACAAAGCCACTCCCAATTCTAAAAAGGGACAACACTTTGGTTCTCGAATCGTTTTTGACCAAGAGGGGCATGTGTATTTTGGAGTGGGTGATAGAGGAAATCGAGATGAAAACCCACAAGATCTTGCCCGAGACGGTGGCAAGGTGTACAGACTCAATCTGGATGGATCCATTCCCGAAGACAATCCTTTTGTAAACGAAGTAGGAGCCAAAAAAGCTGTTTTTTCTTATGGACACCGAAATCCACAAGGCATGGTTGTCCATCCCAAAACGGGTCAAGTATGGGAAAATGAACACGGTCCTCAGGGTGGTGATGAAATCAACATCATTAAAAAGGGCGTCAACTACGGATGGCCTAAAATCACCTATGGGATCAACTACAGCGGAACCCCAATAACAGACAAAACCTCCGCGCCTAATATGGAACAACCCTTTTATTATTGGGTTCCCTCTATTGCTCCCAGTGGTATGGCCTTTTCGACCTCTGGTGTTTATAAAGAGTGGAAAGACAATCTGTTTGTCGGTTCTCTGAAATTTGAATATTTGGAACGCCTGGTGATTCAAAACAACAAAGTAGTCAAAAGAGAAAAAGTTTTGGATAAGATTGGGAGAGTACGCAATGTGGTAGAAGGTCCTGACGGATATTTATACCTAGGCGTGGAAGGAAAAGGGATAGTAAAAATCGTTCCTACCTCATGAGACTCTTTGCTTTTTTGTATTGTTTAGTAGTAGCTGTTTTTTCAACCCACTTAAAACCACAAAAGAGCAAGGCAGAAAGTATTGCCGCAGGGGAGGAAATCTATCAAGACTTTTGTATCCAATGCCATTTATCCAATGGAGAAGGCGTCTCGGGAGTCTTCCCTCCGATCAAAGCGTCCGATTACCTGTTTGAAAATATTAACCGTTCCATTGCTGGAATTAAATACGGATTAAAAGGAGAAATTACGGTCAACGATGAAATTTATGATGGGGTGATGGCAAACCAAGGTTTGGAAGAAGAGGAAATCGCGGATGTGATGAACTATATTTTAAACCAGTGGGGAAATCAGTCTGAGGAGTTCATTACTCCCCAACAGGTTGCTACAGTTCCTAAGTCGATATTACAAAAATGAAAGAACGTTCGAACTGGAATAAGCTTAAATCAATAAAACGCACCTACCTTCTCTATGGCGGTATCCTGATGGGCTTTCTAATTTGGATGCTTTTTATCGATACCCACTCTTGGACCCTTCATTCCGAACTCAACCGAGAAATCGAGCAACTAGAACTAGAAAAAAAAGCCCTCAAAGCTGTCATTGAAGAGGACGAGAAAATGATTGACCAACTGCAAAACAGAGACAGCTTGGAACGTTTTGCAAGAGAACAGTACGGGCATAAAAAAGAAAATGAAACTGTGTTTATCATTGAAATGCAGGATTCGATTGACGTTCCTTAGTACAACTAGGCTTGGAGACCAAACTCTAAGAAATGGATAAGAGAATCTTTTTCTAAGGACTTAAATAATTGTATTTTTAGACGTTTTTATTAGTCAAATTGATGGGCAAAATCATAGCAATTGCAAACCAAAAAGGAGGGGTTGGAAAAACCACCACAGCAGTCAATCTAGCAGCAGCCTTAGGAATCTTAGAAAAAAAGATCCTTTTGATCGATGCCGATCCTCAGGCGAATGCTACTTCGGGATTGGGTGTGGAGCTCAGCGATATTACCAAAGGAACCTACCAACTTTTAAACCATAGTGTAGAAGCTGGAGAAACTGTTCTTAAAACAAAAAGTTTCAATGTAGATTTGATTCCTTCCCACATTGATTTGGTCGCTTCTGAAATTGAATTAGTCGATCAAAAAGAAAGAGAGTACCGATTAAAAAAAGCCCTAAAAGAGATAGAAAAAGAGTATGACTTTATTCTTATCGACTGTGCTCCTTCATTGGGATTAATCACCTTAAACGCTTTAGTTGCAGCCCATGCTGTGATCATTCCCATTCAATGTGAATACTTTGCTCTAGAAGGTTTGGGAAAACTTTTAAACACCATCAAAAGTGTCCAAAAAATTCACAACGAAGAGTTGGATATCGAAGGGCTTTTACTCACCATGTACGACACCCGTCTTCGTCTGTCTAATCAAGTGGTAGAAGAAGTGAAAAAACACTTTGGGAAAATGGTTTTTAAAACCATTATCCAGAGAAATATTAGGCTGAGTGAGGCTCCTAGTTTTGGAGAAGACATCATCACCTACGATGCGTCAAGTAGAGGGGCCAAAAGCTACTTGTCTTTAGGAAGTGAAATCATTAAAAGAAATAAATAGAACGAATGGCAAAATCAAATCGAAAGCAAGTTCTAGGAAGAGGTCTTTCTGCCTTACTCAATGATCCCAACCACAACATCGATTCTGCTGAAGATAAAAATGCAGCGCAAGTCATTGGCAATATCATTGATTTACCTCTGGAAAACATTAGTACCAATCCCTTTCAACCTCGGACACACTTTAATGAAGATGCCCTTAAAGAACTCAGTAGTTCCATTAAAGAACTAGGAGTGATACAACCGGTTACGGTTCGAAAAATGAAAGGAGATCAATACCAGCTGGTCTCCGGGGAACGTCGCTTACGTGCCTCAAAAATGGCAGAAATATCAAAAATACCAGCCTATGTTCGTCTTGCTAACGACCAGGAATCCTTAGAAATGGCTTTGGTAGAGAACATACAAAGACAAGATCTAGATCCCATTGAGATTGGTTTGTCTTACCAACGTCTTATCGAGGAAATCAATTTAACGCAAGACCAGCTGAGTGAACGCGTAGGTAAAAAACGGTCTACCATCACCAACTACATGAGGTTGTTAAAATTAGACCCAATCATCCAAACCGGGATCAGGGATCAATTTATTACTATGGGACACGGACGTGCGCTAGTCAATGTAGAAGACCCCAAAACACAATTGGATTTGTACAAACAAATCGTAAAAAAAGGGCTTTCTGTTCGTGCTGTTGAAGTTCTAGTGCGTCAGCTTAAAAACCCGAAAGTCTCGCCTTCCTCCTACGCCTCCCCTTTTATCAAAGAAGCAGCTGCCGATTTAGAAACTTTTTTTGAAACCCCTGTTACAGTAGCTGCAAATGACCAAGGAAAAGGCGTGTTAAAAATCGCTTTTGACTCGCAAGAAAAACTGCAACACATTTTAAACAAAATTAAAAGTGAAGGCTAAACAATTTGGCTTACTACTGTTCCTACTGCTTTGCATCCCGATCTTTGCTCAGGAAGAAGAGCCTAGTGATTTTATCGCTCCTGACAGTTTGAAAATCAATCCCAAATACTCCCCGAGAATTCAGCGTTTGATCAATGATCCTCTAACCCCTTCTAAAGCAGCTTTTTATTCAGCTGTATTACCCGGCTTGGGACAAGCCTATTTAGGAAAAGCATGGAAAGTTCCTATAATTTATGCCGCCATAGGGGCCTCCTTGTATTATTACGACCAAAACAACAAGATCATGAATTCCTACAGAACTGCTTATAAAAGAAGACTCAACGGATTTTTTGATGATGAATTTTTAGAAAAGGCCATCCCAATAGAAACAGAACAACTTTTAATTGGCATGGAATTTCACAAAAGCTATAGAGACATCGCCATTGTTTTGGCTGCAGCGGCTTACATGCTCAACATATTGGAAGCTAACGTAAGTGCGCATTTGCTCCAATTCAATGTGAGTGAGGATTTATCTGTAACACCCAACATTATTGTAGATCAAGAGGTTCGAGGTATTCGCTTGGCTCTAAAATTTTAAAAAAACTATGAAAATTGCATTACTGGGTTATGGACGAATGGGAAAAACAATAGCTTCCTATGCACAACAACGAAATCATAAAATCGTATATATTCTCGATAAAGAGCAGGAAGAAGGCTCTCTTTCCGAAGCGGATGTCGCGATCAATTTCAGTGTCCCCGAAGCTGCAGTTTCCAACATTAAAGCGGCTTTGGAACAAAAAATCCCCGTAGTCTCAGGAACGACAGGCTGGTTAGAAAAATATGAGGAAGTCGTAACTTTTTGTAAAACACAGCAAAGTGCTTTTTTATACGCTTCAAATTTTAGCATTGGAGTAAATTTATTTTTTAAAATCAATCAGTTTGTTGCTCAGTTAATGCATCCTCACCAAAGTGCTTATCAAACGGAAATCCAAGAAATTCATCACATCCATAAGTTGGACGCCCCCAGTGGTACAGCCATCACCATTGCAGAGGGAATTATAAAGGAAACGGACTATACGGGTTGGGAACTCGACAACGCTTCCCAAGGAACGCTTCCTATAGAGGCGCTAAGGGAAGGAGAAGTTCCGGGAACACACACAGTCCATTATCGTTCTGAAATCGACCAAATCAGTATCAAGCATGAAGCTTATAAAAGAGACGGATTTGCCCTTGGTGCTGTCATTGCCGCGGAATGGTTGGCTGGAAAAGAAGGGATTTTCAGCATGGATGATGTTCTAAAAATTTCATAATTCTCATTTGATTTTACCCGATACCCTTATCTTTGAAAAAAACACAGCATGACAACTACTGAGTGGATATTATTCTTTTTTGCCCTCCAAGGAGTTCATTTTTTAGGAACCTGGAAACTCTATAAAGCTGCAGGATTTCAGGCATGGCAAGCTGCCGTACCCATTTACAACGCTTTTATTTTAATGAAAATCATCAAGCGTCCCGCTTGGTGGGTCATTTTACTATTTATCCCAACCATCAACTTGATTCTCTTTGGTGCGATCTTGGTAGAGACCCTCCGTAGTTTTGGGAAAAATTCAGCAAAAGATACCGCCTTGGTCTTACTTACTTTTGGGCTCTATATCTATACGGTAAATTACAGTGCCAATCCTAAGCATCAACCGGATCGCAGTCTACGTCCAAAGACTGGATTTGGGGAAACGGTAAGCTCCATTCTTTTCGCGGTAGTCGCTGCAACCCTCGTTCACAACTATTTTATCCAGCCGTATATCATCCCTACAGGCTCTTTGGAAAAATCTTTGTTAATAGGGGATTTCCTTTTTGTGAGTAAATTCCATTACGGGGCTCGAGCTCCCATGACTGCCGTATCGGTTCCCATGGTGCATGACACTGTACCCGGTTTGAAAATCCGTTCCTACCTCAAAAAACCTCAGTTCCCTTATCTGAGATTGCCTGGATTGCAAAAAATTAATCGAAATGAAATCGTAGTATTCAGCTGGCCCGCAGATACGGTACGTCAGTTTTTTGTTCGTGAAAAGCGCGTGGACAAGCCCATCGATAAAAAATCAAACTACGTAAAACGGTGTGTTGGAATTCCAGGAGATACATTAGAAATCATTGACGGTTTTGTGCATACTAATCGATCCAAAAACCAACTTCCGGATCGGGCACGGGTCCAATACACTCATTTTGCCTATGCTCAAAAAGGCGTTTCCTCTCGGAAATTACTTGCAGAAGGCTTTTCAGATTTTAATCGAACCTATAAAATTGATAACATTACAGAAAGTAGCTATCAGCAAATAATACCCCACATCATAGGAAGAATGGGAAACACTATAGAAGACTTTCGCGTAATAACGACTGCAAAAGGGCTTCCAACGGATGTAATTCGGAAAACTGGGCTTCGTGTAAGTGAAATTTTGGAACTGAAAAAAGAAATGACCCTTACTCTAGACGAAGCAACAGCGATGAGAAAAGTCCCTGAAATAGACAGTGTAGTGCGCAGGTTCAGTAAAAAGAACGTTCCCAACGAAGCTTTTTTTCCAAATAAAATTCCCTTTGACTGGAATGAAGACAACTTTGGACCGCTTGTCATCCCTAAGAAAGGAATGACTGTGAATCTCAACAAAGAAAACCTTCCCCTTTACAAAAAAATTATTGCCGAATATGAGGCAAATGATTTAGAAACGAGTCCATCAGAGATTCGTATCAATGGGTATCCGACTGACCAATATACCTTTAAAAAGGATTATTATTGGATGATGGGAGATAACCGACATAAATCTGAGGACAGTAGGTTTTGGGGATTTGTCCCTGATGATCATATTGTAGGTAAGCCCATCTTTATCTGGTTTAGTATCAAAGGAATTAACGATGGAATCAAAAACTGGAGTATCCGTTGGGATCGGGTGTTTACTACTGTAGGAGGCTCTGGAGAACGAACTTCCTATTTCCCTTACTTTGTAGGCTTTTTAGTGGTCTGGCAGGGCGCTGTTTTTTACAGAAGAAGAAAAAAAAATAAAACAGCGGCATGATTCCGACTGTTTGCCCGGCCTATCTTCCTAATGTGAAGTACTGTGCTTGGATCGTCCAACAGCAAAAAATTTATTTCTCTGGATCTACCACTTACCAAAAACAAACCTTTCGAAACCGAACTGAAATTTATGGGGCTAACGGAAAACTGAAGCTAACCGTACCCATTCATCATACCCATGGAGGTGTCAAATCTTTAGATAAAGAGGTCTGTATCGCCTATGATATGGACTGGCAAAAACAACATTGGAAATCGATTTGTGCTGCTTATCGCTCTGCTCCCTACTTTGAATTTTATGAGGCCGATTTAAAATCTTTTTATCAAGAAAAAAAAGTCTTGTTATTTGACTTCAACCTCAGCCTGCTCACTCAGATTATGGCTTTATTGGATCTGTCGTTTTCTTATGAAATTGTAGGCTGGAATCCCGATAAACAAAAACGTATGGACCATCTTATCCTAGCCAAATCTCAAGAGGCTGAAAACTTTGATACCTATACTCAGGTTTTCGGAACAAAGTTTGGCTTTATACCCAACCTAAGTATTCTCGACGTTTTGTTCAATCTAGGACCCAACAGCGGTGCTTATTTAAAAAAAGTCCTCGAGTAAATTAATTAACGCCAACTCAAAAGAGCTGAAATCGGTTTGTGATCTGAAAGCACAATATCATGAGTTTTAAAATCAATAATCTTAAAGTTTGGTGCGGCCAGTATGTAATCAATCCGGAAAGGGAAAAAAGAAAACTGATGAGTAGCACCGAAACCTTTTCCTTTTTGTTTGAATGCATCTACTCGAGCGGAAGCAAGTGTTTTATAACTTTTAGAAAACGAATTGTTATTCAAGTCGGTACAGAGGATTTCAGGAAAACGATTGGTAGAGGCTAACGTCTCAAATTGTGCCACTTGCTTTTTCTGTAGTTCAAAGACACGTTTTATTTTTGTATTAAATTTCTTTGAATATTCCGGAGAAAAAAGTGTGTCTTTCGAATCGATTCGCAAGGACTCAAAATGAATATTATAAAGCCTGAGCGTGTCTTTTTTCCAAATCAAATCGCTTTGCATTCCTCCATTTTGAGAAGCTTTAAATGTAATTTTTTTGGAATTCAAAATGGGATATTTTGAAATGATACAAGACCCAATCCGACCGTTTGATACATAGGGTAAAAATACCTGATAGGGATATTCCTTAAAAAGGGGGGCATTGTCTTTGGCATATTCTTGAAAGCAAACCACGTCGGGGGCTGTAGTCTTTACAAAATTGGCAATCGACATAGGGACGTCTTCGACATCCAGCCAGTTCAAACGATTGAAGGAACGCACGTTATAACTCATCACATGGAGTCCTTTTGAGGTTATAATTCCTTTCGACTTAAATTGATACAACAATTGCCAGGATTCAAAGCTCCAAGCAAAGGCAATCAAAAAAAGAAGAGCAGGCCATTTCAATCGTAGCGTCCAGAAAACAAAAAAAATAAAATTGATCAGACACAATAAAGGAACACCCAAAGACAAAATTGGAATTTCTAGCCCCAGGCTCAGCACATCCATTGTCATGAGTTGGAGCAAAAGCAAAAATAGGTTTAGTGCCAAAGCGAGACGGGTCAAAAACGATTTGCGTTTTTTCATCTATCCCTACTTTTTCCCGGCACGAAAAAGAAACTCTTTTTCTTCTTTCGTTAGACTTTCGTAGCCTGAAGCACTGATTTTATCTAGAATCTCATCGATGCGTTTCTGAAAATTACTATCCTTCTGAGTTGAACTGTCTTGAGCTTTTTTGTTGGAGGTGTTTCTATAGACGGTTTTTAGTGAAGACTTTTTCTTAAAGATTTTTAAAATGGAATCCACAAAACGTTCAAAAGGGACACCAATATCCGTTCCTTTATTTAATCGTTGCACATAGAAAAACCCTAAGGCGGCTCCCCCTATATGGGCCAAGTGACCTCCAGCGTTACCGTAGGGGATTTGAATCACATCTAGAAGTACAAAAGCAAGACCTAGATACCGTAGTTTTACATTAAATAAAATAAGACGCACCTCTAGGTCTGGGGAGTAGGTGGCCATAAAAATTAATACCGCCATGACCCCTGCAGAAGCCCCGATCATCATCGGGGAACTGTTTTGAAACGCGGGAAACAAAACATAGCTGGCCATAAATGTGAAGCCCCCAATAAGTACACCCAAGAAGTATACATTAAAAAAAGTTTTTATTTGAAATAAATTTAAAAACAATCGAGAAGCAAAGAAAAGCAGGTACATGTTCCAAAACAGATGAAAAAATCCTGAATGTAAAAAGCTATACGTCACTAAGGTCCAAGGTTTAAAAAGTAAGTCACCCCAAGACGAGGAAAGTTCAAACCAGCCGAGAAACATCCCCGAAGGAATATTGAATAAAAATAAAAGAGTCTTTACTAACAAAGGCAACACAAAACAAGCGACATTGATCAGAATGAGTTTTTCTGCTCCATTCAATTGCTGAAGCCGATAACGAAGTTGGTCTGTAAAGGTCATAAATCCCAACGGTTTTTATCAAATTGATTCTTCTTCCAATACCACATCATAATCAATCCTGTGATAGCTCCCCCTACATGCGCAAAATGTGCAATAGGTCCGATGGAATAGGAAGTAAATCCAAAAAATAAATCCCCTAAAATCAGCAAAGGAACTAAGACTTTGGCCTTCACGGGTATAGGTGGAAAAAGTAACATCAGACGCGCATTGGGAAAGAGAAAAGCAAAAGCCACTAAAACACCGTATAAAGCTCCAGAGGCACCAACCATCACTCCGTTAAATGCTGATAAACCCGAAACTAATTCGGCTCTTCCGATGCGGTCTACCAAGGTATAAGAAAGATCACTGGTTAGAAAAAAACGACTTACTTCAGAAGCATTTAACCCCTCGGCAAGCAAAAGGTCTGAAATACTACTAATTTGATAATAATAAAGAAGCAATTGTAAGGCTGCAGCACCAAAACCAGTGGACAAGTAAAAGAAAATAAATTTGTTTCTCCCCCACATTTGCTCGATAGGAGTTCCAAACATGTACAACCCAAACATATTAAAAAAGATATGACCCAAATCTCCGTGCATAAACATATGAGTCAAGGGTTGCCAATACTGAAACTTCGGATTGGAAGGATAGTGTAGTGCAAACAAATCATAAACAACCTCTCCTAAGGAAAGTGAAGCGATAAAAAAAATGATATTAATAATCAAAAGATGCTTAACTGTCTCTGTGATGTTTCGCATTTAATTTAGTTTTTGTTCGATTTCACGCTTCTCTAAAGTAATAAAAATAGGCTTGTTGAAGGGAGAAACACTCGTTTCTTTACACCCAAAAAAATCATCGAGTAATACTTGCTGCTCTTCTACCTGGAGAGGCTCCCCTGTTTTAATTGCCAAGTTTTTCGCCATAGTTTTGGCAATTTGATCGGCCTGACTAAAGTGCGCTATGGATCGGTCTGTACTTTCGCCAGAGAGCAAATTTTCCAATAAAGGCTCAATTTTGGTAGGGGGACAATGCTCCGGACTTCCAAGCACCTGCAACACTTGATCTTTTTTTAATTCGATTTGAAATCCCAAGGCTTCTAGAATTTCATTCATTTGTTCGTACTCCAGCATTTGGGCTGGATTCAAGGACATCTCCAAGGGAAAAAGCAACTGCTGACTCACTCCTTTTTTAGCTGTAATCGAACTCAAAAACTGTTCGTACAAGATCCGCTGATGGGCTCGGTTTTGGTCGATGAGTAACATACGGGTTTGTAAGGGACAAACAATGTACTTGTGAAACAACTGAAACAAACGGGTAGTTTGAGGAACATCAATCAAGGATTCCACTGTCTCCTTTTCCAAAACAGGAGCATCGATTTGAATCCCAGAAAGTATCCCCTCCCACTCTTCTTTTTTTGGTTTTGAGATTGGGGCCGAGGAGCGAAAAGGATTGAAACTTGAATCCACTTCAATAGGAGGTGGTGTAGGTATCTTTTCTTTGAATGCATAGGGTACATCCAGGGCTGTGTTTTGCTCAAAATCTAAAGTGGGCACCACCTGAAATACCCCCAAACTGTGCTTTACAGCAGAACGTAATATGGCGTAAACACTTTGCTCTTCCTCAAATTTAATTTCATTTTTGGTTGGATGAATATTAATATCTATTGTTTTTGGATCTACGGTTAAATACAAAAAATACCCTGGGTGATACCCGGGTTTTAATAAACCTTCAAAAGCACTACTGACCGCATGATGCAAAAAAGGGCTTTTTATAAAACGGTTGTTCACAAAGAAAAATTGCTGGCCTCTCGTTTTTTTAGCAAATTCAGGTTTGAGCACAAACCCAGTTAGGGTGGCTAAGGAGGTTGTTTCTTCCGTAGGCACTAAGTTCGTATCCCATTTTGCTCCAAAAGCACCACTGATTCGTTTTCTCAATACGGCGGGAGGTAGATCAAATAATTCGCTACCATTGTTAAAAAACAAGAATTTAATCTCGGGATGTGCAAGTGCTACCCGCTGGAATTCATCAATCACATGACGGAGTTCTACGGTATCTGATTTTAGAAAATTTCTCCGGGCTGGTATGTTGTAAAACAAACTTTTAACAGCTATGGAAGTTCCCTTAGGCTGGGTGGATAAAGTCTGATCAACTACCTTACTCCCTTCGATTTTTAAACAATGAGAAACCTCATCAGCTTTGGTGCGTGTATGGGTTTCCACATGAGCAATTGCTGCGATAGAAGCCAAGGCCTCCCCCCGAAACCCCTTGGTGTTTAAGGCAAATAAATCTTCCGCTACATTGATTTTTGAGGTGGCGTGTCGTTCGAAAGCCAAACGAATGTCCGTACTGTTCATCCCCATTCCGTCATCAATGACTTGAATTAAGGTTTTTCCAGCATTTTTGATGATGAGTTGGATCGTTTGTGCTTGTGCATCCACCGCATTTTCCAGGAGTTCTTTGACCACAGAGGCGGGACGTTGGATGACTTCTCCTGCTGCTATTTGGTTAGCTACGTGATCCGGTAAAAGTGCGATTCTAGAACTCATCAATTGGGTTGCATAAAAATGCTCAAATCAAAATCTAAAATATAAAGACAAACAAATACCAAAGCGAGGATGATGAGTAATAAACGCAAAGAGACAGAACGATTTTTTCGGGTTCGCATTTGCGTTCGCATTTCACTCCACTGCTGGCCAAAATCGTTACTGTTGTACGTATCCCGATATTTAGAAAACTTGGAGTCAAAATCATAGATGTTGCCTTGGTCTTTTCCCTTGTAATAGCGTGGTGTATAGTTGTACCGTCTGTTCTTACGAAGTTTGAATAGGTTTGATTTCAACATAAACCAAAGGTACAAGAAAGCGATTAACTGAAAAACTCTTGTACGAGAAAGTTATCCCTGTTTTGGCTTTAAATCAGCCATTTGGAGTGCAGCTACTGCGGCTTCTACTCCTTTATTGCCGTGTTTTCCTCCACTGCGATCTTGAGCTTGTTCCAGCGTATGATCCGTCAAAACACAAAAAATCACAGGAATTTCTGAATTAACATTTAAGTCTTTGATTCCCTGAGAAACCGCCTGACAGACAAAATCAAAGTGAGAGGTTTCTCCTTGAATCAAGCTACCGATAGCAATTACTGCATGTGGGTTCTCTAGCTGGGCTTTTTTAGCCCCATAAATTAGTTCAAAGCTTCCGGGGACCTTCCAAGTTTTGAGATTTTCGGGAAGAACACCAGATTGAATTAAAGTTGTTTTCGCTCCGAGAAGAAGTGCTTCCGTAATCTTTTTATTCCATTCAGAAACCACTAAATGTATTTTGTAAGGGCTCCCATCGGGTAAAGCATCAGCATCGTATTCAGAAAGATTGCTTAATGCCGTAGCCATTTTATTGCAGTAAGGTTTCGAGTTTTGCTATTTGCACCGCAACTAAAGAAGCTTCATTCGACTCAGGAAATTCTTTTTCGATACGTTTTAGAAAAGACAAAGCTTGGCTGTTTTTGCCAATTTCTGAACCAATCATTGCCGCTTTGTACAAATACTTTGGGGTGCTGTAGTCGTTGTTATTGATTTTAGATGCAGCTACATAGTAGTCATAGGCGTCGTTAGGCTGTCCTAGCTGAGCAAAGGCATCTCCAATGGCACCTTTAGAAAGTGCACCTAGCAGTATATCCTCTGAAGAAAATTTATCTAAATACTGAATCGCATTGGTGTAGTCTTTAAGATTTAAATAAGCCATTCCAGCGCTGTAAGTAGCCAATTTTGCTGCAGGTGTTCCTTTATAATTTGAAATGATGTCCAAAAACCCATACTTCCCTTCTCCTCCATTCAAAGCTCTTCGGTAGAGGGAGTCTCCATTCACACTGTTTACGGCTAATTCAAAGTAGTATTGCGCTTGATTGAGCTCGCTTATCGCTTCTTGCGCTTTGGGTTTTGTAACAAAGTTTTGATATCCTAAGTACCCCAAAACACCCACGGCAACAACTCCAATTACAGTTAGAATAACATTTTGGTATTTGACAACCCATTCCTCAGTTCTAGAAGCCGTCGTATCTAAAGTCTCAAATACTTCAGCAGTTGTACTTTCTTCTATTACTTCTGTTTGTTTCGAAGGTGCGATTGACTTTTTTGCACCGCGTTTTTTGTATGTTGCCATTTTAAAATTATTAAGCGCCCAAAATTAGTCTTTTTATTCTAATTCAAAAAACCCTACGCTAGCTTCTAACTTATTATTTTTGTGTTCTATGTATTTAAAACAACTCAGCCTTACTCAATATAAGAACATTCGTTCCAAAACATTTGATTTTAATCCTAAAATAAATTGTTTTGTAGGGGATAACGGCAAAGGAAAATCAAACATCCTCGATGCCATCTACCATCTCGCGTTTGGGAAGAGTTACTTCAATCCCATCGCTTCGCAAAACATTCAGTTGGGAGAAGACTTTTTTGTCGTTGAGGGTCGCTATGAAAGGGAGGAACGGGAAGAAAAAATTGTTTGTTCACTTAAAAAAGGACAAAAAAAAGTGATGAAACGCAATGGTAAAGTCTATGAAAAGTTGTCTGATCATATTGGACTTATCCCGACGGTCATCATTTCGCCTGCAGATCGAGATCTAATTGCAGAGGGAAGCAGTACGCGAAGAAAATTCATGGATGGGGTTATCGGACAAACGGATGCCGTATTTCTTCAAAATTTAATCGAGTACCATAAAATTCTTTCACAGCGCAATGCCTTACTCAAGTTTTTTGCTTTAAACAACACTTTTGAATCCGACACCTTAGCGGTTTATAATGATCAACTCTCCCAGCGCAGTTCCGCTCTTTATGAAAAACGAAAGGCATTTATGGAAACGTTTATTCCTGTTTTCAATACACGTTATCAGGACATCAGCGAAGGAAATGAACGAGTTGATTTAGAATACGAGAGTCAATTGCACCAAAATTCACATAAAGCACTTCTCGAAAGCAATCTAGAAAAAGACAAAATACTCCAGTATACCTCCACTGGAATCCATAAAGACGACATTAACTTTCTTTTAGAAGCCCAACCCATCAAAAAGTTTGGAAGCCAAGGACAACAAAAAACATTTTTAATCGCATTGAAACTCGCCCAATTCGATTTTCTAAAAAAGCAAACTGGGGGAGCGCCCCTACTTCTTTTAGATGATGCGTTCGACAAGCTGGATCAAAAAAGAGTGACTCAAATCATTTCTTTGGTCGATCAAAACGACTTTGGTCAAATTTTCCTTACAGACACCCACGAAGAACGCACGCTAAATGCCTTACAATCACTAAAATCAAGCTATGAACTATTTAAACTTTAAAACCCTTCGAAACCTAATAGGAGTCTGGATTTGTTTATTTCTGCTGAGTTGTTCTCCTACTAGTGAGATTCAAATTGAGCATCTTGCTGGCTATTGGGAAATTGAATTCATAAGCCAAAAAGGAGAAAAATTTGTGCCTAAAACCAGCACGCCACTCTACGATCATTACCAGATCAATTATCCGGAGGGAATTCTAAAAAAAGTTGCTCCCCGTTTCGATGGGAGTTTTGTTTCTTCCGAAGATGTCACCCCATTTCAAATTGAAAAACTCGATAAAAACTACTACCTTAGATTTCAATCCCGTTGGGACGAATGGTCTCGGAAAATCAGCTTTTTAGACAGTCAAAAGTTGATTCTTGAAAACAATGACAGGCGTTTTAATTACAAACGTCCGTGAGCTAAACCTTTCTATGAAAAAAGCAAAAAATAAATTTGGAACCAAGCCCTTAAAAGAGGTTTTGAAAGAAGTTGTTGCTCAGAGACCACTTCAAAAAGGTGTACAAAATGTGCGTATTTGTAATTCTTGGGAAGAGGTTATGGGTGCACACATAAAGCAGTATACCGAACAGGTTCGATTTTCTCACAACATCTTGTACGTTAGCCTGCGTTCTGCTCCTCTAAGAACGGAACTTAGCTATCAACTGGAACTGATCACGGAGCGCCTAAACAACCATTTAGGAGAATCGTTTATCCGCAAGGTTGTATTGAATTAGAAACGCTCGCGCCCTGCGAAGTGAAACGCAGCTTCAATCTCAGCATTTTCATCACTATCCGAACCGTGCACTGCATTTTCTCCGGTGGAGGTCGCATACAACTTACGAAGGGTTCCTTCTGCCGCTTCTGCTGGATTTGTAGCACCGATTAGGGTTCTAAAATCACTTACCGCATTTTCTTTTTCTAAAACAGCAGCTACGATGGGTCCTCTAGACATAAAAGCAACTAACTCACCGAAAAAGGGTCGTTCTTGGTGTACTTCGTAAAACCGTTCCACATCGTTTTTTGAGAGTTGGGTAAGTTTTAAAGCTTTAATTTGAAATCCTGCAGCGGTTACTTTTTCAAGTATACCACCGATGTGCCCGTTTTCAACTGCGTCAGGCTTGATCATCATGAGTGTAGTATGTGCCATTTTTTAATGGCGAAAATACTAAATGTTATTAAATGCCACCTGCTTCAAAGAGGAAAGATTTGAACCCACTTAAAAATCCAATCCGCTTCGGGACTACTGTTTCTAAAATAGTATCTTTGTCGTGATATGGAAAAAAGCTTTATAACAGGTTTAAAAAAGTATTTAGAAACCCCTAAAAAAATTGTAATTCTCCCTCATAGAAATGCAGATGGAGATGCGCTGGGGAGTACCTTGGCCTGGTATCACTTTCTCTGTCAAAAAGGGCATGAAGCGGTGGTTATTTCACCCAATGACTACCCTGATTTTTTAAAGTGGCTTCCCAGAGAAGATGAAATTTTAAAACAGAACCAGAAGCCTTTAGAAGTACAAGAAAAAATTCTCAATGCCGACTTGATTTTTACCCTAGACTTTAACGCACTGAGTCGAGTTCAAGAACTCACCTATTTGGTCCGTAAAGCTCCCGGAGAGAAAATCATGATTGATCATCATGAAGCGCCTGAATCCTATGCTTCGTTACAATATTCGGATCCTTCCATGAGTTCTACTTGTGAGATGGTTTACAAAGTTATCCAAGCCTTAGATGAAACCGCTTTCAATAAAGAAATAGCGAGTTGTTTGTACACGGGGATAATGACCGATACAGGATCGTTTCGCTATTCCGCTACCACTTCTGAAACGCATCTAGCAATTTCTCATCTTATTCGAGCGGGTGCTGACGGAACAGAAATTCATCAAAAAATTTACGACAGTTCTTCCCTGAATCGATTAAAATTATTGGGAATTACCCTGTCCAATCTTCAAGAAATTCCTGATTTACCCATTGTATTCATGACGCTTACTCAAGAAGAGCTAACCTCTTGTAATTACCAAAAAGGAGACACGGAAGGATTTGTGAATTATGGCCTTTCCTTGGAGGGCATTGTTTTTTCGTGTATCCTAATCGAAAATGAAAGCGAAGGAAAAATAAAGATGTCTTTCCGATCCCAGGGCACTTTTTCAGTCAATGAATTCGCTCGAACCTATTTCAATGGGGGCGGGCATCACAATGCTGCTGGAGGAATGTCTATGGACAGTATGGAAACGACAATAGCACGCTTTAAAACTGCTGTTAAAGAAGTAGCAGATCAATTTCAATAAAATGAAAACAATGAGATTCGCACTTATTGTAGTACTCCTCTTGTCCCACTCTTCTTGTACAGAAAACAAAGCGCGCTATCCGTTAAATAAAAATAAAGAAATCTTTTTAAGTAGTTCCGCAGAACGAAATAAAATGCTTTTAGCACGCGATCAGGCCCTGATCAAAAAAGCGGCTCAACGAGATGCTAGCCTAAACTTTATGACTACTGAAGCTGGCTTTTTATTCGCCTACATCAAGGAAGCTCCAAAGACACTTGCTCTCCCTCAAAAAGGGACTCGAGTTCGTTTTCAGTATCAAATCGAAGATCTTGAAAACTACTTGCTCTACAGCAAATCGGAGCTGGGAACTGTGGAGTATGCAGTAGATCAAGAAGATTTATTGCCGGCGCTTAGAGAAGCAATTCGTATGATGCGTCCCGAGGAAGTTGTTGTATTTCTTTTTCCTTCCTACCTTTGTTACGGGTATCAGGGAGATGGAGAAAAAATTGGTGTCAATCAGCCCCTTCGTTTTACTGTAGAACGCCTACCTATAAATTAACGCTTAAACTTAAAATATGAAAAAAAGTATCCTCTCAATGCTACTACTGAGCTTGCTATTAGCCTGTAAATCGCAATACCCCGATTTAGATGCGGGACTATATGCCGATATCCAAACGGATAAAGGCGCCATACTTGTAAAATTGGCTCACGAAGAAGCTCCGATCACAGTCGCTAATTTTGTTTCGCTTAGTGAAGGTACCAATCCCATAGTCAGTGAGGAATTCAAATCTAAAAAGTTTTACAACGGCCTAAAATTTCACCGAGTCATTACAGATTTTATGATTCAAGGGGGAGATCCCCTAGGAAATGGCTCTGGAAATCCAGGTTATCGCTTCGACGATGAATTTAGTGAACTCACACACAATGGTCCTGGAATCTTATCAATGGCCAATAGCGGTCCTGCTACCAACGGAAGCCAATTTTTTATTACGCACAAGGAGACCCCTTGGCTAAATGGAAAACACACCGTATTTGGAGCTGTGGTTCAAGGGCAAGAAGTAGTGGATAGTATTGCTCAAGACGACCTCATCAATGAAATCAACATCATCCGAAAAGGAAAAGAGGCACGTCAATTTGACGCACCCGAAATCTTTAAAAACTATTTTGATAATAAAGAATCCCTCGCCAAAGAAAAAGAAGAAAAAATGGCGAAGATCAAAAAACAAAATATCACAAAATTTGATGCCTTAAAAGAAAAGTCAACCTTGACCAACTCGGGCTTACAGTATATTATAAGTTCTAAAGGAAGCGGAAAAGCAGTTACTTCTACAAACAAAGCCCTCGTCCACTACGCGGTTTATTTTATAGACGGCACACTCTTGGAAACAAGTAATGAAGAAATTGCAAAACAAAACGGAGTATTCAATCCTCAAAAACTCAGTGCGAGTGCATATGCACCTATCATGGCAAAAGTAGGTCCAGAAGATCGCATGATCGAAGGATTTAAAGAAGGGATACGTTTACTGAAAGAAGGCGATAAAGCAACACTTTTTCTACCTTACACCCTAGCCTATGGCGCACAGGGAACCCGAGGTATTCCTCCTCAATCGGATTTAATTTTTGAAGTGGAAGTCACCTCCGTAGAACAATAAAATACTAATCAGGCCAGGTTTTTACCTGACTTTTTTTATTTGATGAAAAGAACCCATTTCATACTGATCGGTTTGTTGCCGATACAAGGATTAATCCTGATGCTGCTCAAGAACAATCCCTCTTGGGTTGAGACTTACTACAGTCAACTCGTTTACTCTTTTATTTTTGATACGCATCGTCTCTTCTTTGAAAAGTTTTCCTTTTCTGTCGGTGACCTTCTCTATGCTTTTTTGGTCCTTTTCATTGCAAAAAATGTGACTTCCATTTTTAAAAAAAAGAAAACGTCATGGAGCGTAATCATAAGCCACAGCTTATCCTTCGTATCATTGGTTTTACTACTTTTCAATTTAAACTGGGGACTGAACTATTATCGCACTCCGCTATCCCAAGATTTGGGATATCAAATGAAGTACAACGAAACTGAGCTTGAAGCTACGTTTTCAAAACTTGTGACGATTTCGAATCAGCTTCACAGCCGACTGAGCGTCAACGATACAACTGCCGTTACTATTGCCTATTCGAAAGCTACAATAAGCGATTTGATTGAAAAAGAATTTGACTTTGACCTAAAAAAAATGGGGCCTAAACCCTACCTAAAACAATCGCTCTGGAGCACCTTGTTAAGTTATATGGGCTATGCGGGATACTTAAACCCATTTACTTTAGAATCTCAAGCCAACAGTAAAATTCCAAACTTAGACTTTATGATTACTGCTGCACACGAGATGGCACACCAGTTGGGAATCGCCTCCGAAGGGGAAGCCAATTTTATAGCCTTTTACACCAGCATCAAACATTCAGATCCTTTTGTGCAATATGCAGGCTTCACTTTTGCATTGCGTTATTGCTATGCCGAACTCTACAAAGCAAACCCAGAACTTGCCAAAGAAAAAATCAAAACCCTACATCCGGGGATTTTGAAAAATTACAAGGAATTGTCTGAATTTTGGAAACGGTATCAAAATCCGTTTGAACCCCTACTCAAAAAAGGTTATGATTCCTATCTCAAAGCCAATGGCCAAGCCAAAGGAATACAAAGCTATAGTACCATCGTAGGTTATGTCGTAGCCTATGCTCAAAAAGCCTCGTTCAATCTGAATTAAAATGATTACTTTTCAGGATTATTGATCGCACATTAAAGCTTGATTTTGAAACCCATCCACAGTTCTAAAAATCCGGAATTGAAACAGCTGCGTTTACTCTTTGAAAAAGCAAGAGAACGCAAAAAAAAAGGACTTTTTGTCATTGAAGGGGAACGAGAAATAAAAAAAGCGCTTCTCGGGAAGTACAACTTCACACAAATTTTTATCGAAGAAGGCAGCACTCCCGAAACACCAGAGGTTCAAGCCTTACTATATCAAACAACTGCCTTTCAAGTTGAAAAAAATGCTTTCCAACGGATAAGTAGGCGTTCGGGATCAGAAAAAATTTTGGCAGTTTCAGAGACGAAGTCCCACGAATTAGAACATTTAAAGCTTTCCGACCAAGCGCTGATTCTCGTGGTCGAGGCCCCTGAAAAACCGGGAAATATTGGAGCCCTTTATCGTACCGCAGCAGCGGCAAAAATGGATGCGGTAATCATTGCCAATCCTAAAACTGATTTTTACAACCCCAATAGTATCCGTTCCAGTTTGGGCAGTATTTTTTTACTACCCTCTGCCCTGGCCTCTTCTTCGAAGGTAATTTCCTATTTGAATAAAAAATCCTTTTCGATTGTGGCTGCAGCACTAGAACCTGATGCGATCCCCTACAATCAATACGACTATAAAACGCCTTGCGCCCTTATTCTGGGAACAGAGAGCTCTGGATTGGAGACCAATTGGCTAGAAGCTGCACACCAATCTCTTATCATTCCCATGGCTAAAACCGTTGACTCACTGAATTTATCCGTTTCGGCAGGGATTTTGATGTATGAAGCCCAGCGAAAAAACAACAGACTTGAAAAGTAGTCTATTCTTTAGTATCTTTCCCTAGTATGATAGTCGACCAAGAAAAAGAAAATAAAGAAATTGCGAAGCAGTATAAAGAGTTGCTTCGTATCAGTTATCAAACCCTGAGCGATTCAGATAAAAAAATGATTCGCTTAGCTTTTGATATGGCTGTTGAGGCGCACAGTGACCAAAGAAGAAAATCAGGAGAAGCCTATATTTTCCACCCCATTAGTGTTGCAAAAATTGTCGCAAATCAAATTGGCCTGGATGCCACCTCCATTTGTGCTGCCCTATTGCATGACGTAGTCGAAGACACCCGATATTCTTTGCAAGATATCGAGCGCCTACTGGGTGTTACAGTTGCAAAAATTGTGCACGGACTCACTAAAATTTCCCGCCTCAAGAAGGACAAAAACATTTCCCTTCAAGCGGAGAACTTTAGGAAAATGCTTCTTACTCTGAACGATGACGTTCGGGTGATTATCATCAAAATTGCGGACCGATTGCACAACATGCAAACCATGGATGCCATGCCGGAGTACAAACAAGTAAAAATCGCCTCCGAAACTTTGTATATCTATGCACCCCTAGCCCATCGAATTGGACTGTACAATGTAAAAACGGAATTGGAAGACCTCAGTTTAAAATATACAGAGCCTCAACGATTCCAATCGATCAAAGATAAGATTGAAGAAACGAAAGAGTCGCAAGAAGCCTATATCAAATCGTTTTCTAAATTTTTGACCCAAGAGTTAAGTAAAGAGCGATTTAAATTTGAAATCAAAGGGAGAAGCAAGTCCATCTACTCCATACACCGGAAAATGCAAACCCAAAATGTACCCTTTGAAAAAATTTACGACAAGTTTGCCCTCCGTATAATTTACAAAGCGAACCGAAACAACGAAAAATTTTTGGCGTGGAAAATTTACTCCATCGTAACCGATCATTTCACCCCCAATCCTACCCGACTTAGAGATTGGATTTCAGCTCCGAAGTCCACTGGTTATGAAGCATTACACATCACTGTAATGGGGCCTTCCAACAAGTGGATAGAAATACAAATACGATCCGAACGCATGCACGAAATCGCTGAAAAAGGATACGCTGCGCATTACAAATACAAACAGGGAGATCAAAAAGACATCGGTATTGAAAGTTGGCTCAACCGACTCCAAGAAGTTTTGGAAAACAATACAGGAAATGCGGTGGACTTTGTAGAAGATTTTAAACTCAATCTCTATGCGAAAGAGATCTTTGTCTTTACCCCTAAAGGAGATTTAAAATCACTTCCCCAAGGAGCAACTGCTCTAGATTTTGCCTTTTTTATTCATTCTGAAATAGGAATAAAAACAAGAGGAGTTCGAGTGAATGACAAACTGGTTCCCTTAAGTAAGGTGCTTAAAAGTGGAGATCAAATCGAAATCATTACTTCCGACCATATAAAACCCTCGAGCAACTGGTTGGACTTTGTGGTTACCTCAAGAGCCCGATCCATCATAAAATCCTCAATCAATGAGGAAAAAAAGGCACACGCAGAGGAAGGAAAAGAAATTTTGAGACGAAAACTCAAACCCCTCAAAATTAGCCTAAACGATAAGACTACCCAGCAAATGTTGCATTACTTCAAATTCGAAAACAGTCAGGATTTGTTTTATCGAGTAGGAATCGGAACCTTGGACAATAAAAAATTAAAAGAATTTTCCAACGAATATCACAACACCCTATTGAACTTCTTTAAGAGAAGAGTTCGAAAAAACAAACCCCAGATTCGAAGCGAAGAAGATAAAATCACAGAAAAATTTGACAAGCTCGTCTTTGGAAAAGAAAAAGAACCCTTGGCACATAGTTTTGCCAGCTGCTGCCATCCGATCCCCGGTGATGCTGTTTTTGGTTTCATTACCGTAAATGAAGGAATCAAAGTTCACCACAAAGAATGTCCCAATGCTTTGTCGCTTCAATCCAATTTTGCCTACCGTATTATTCCAGCCAAATGGGTAGATTCCAGTGCCGAGCAATACAACGCTATTTTAAAGCTTTCGGGCATTGATAAAAAAGGGCTGGTTAATGAGGTTACCCGGATGATTTCAAACAACACGAGTGTCAATATCAACAAAATCAATTTTGACACGGAGGATTCATTTTTTACAGGATTGATCCATGTGAGTGTTCCCAACAAAAACACTCTGAATAAATTAGTCAATACACTCTCCCGAGTGAACGGAATTGATAAAATTGTAAGAGAATAGCCCCGAATAACTATCTTTGTCACCGGATGCAAATAAAAAAATCAAACCAAGACATTGTAAAAGAAGTTTTTATCAACTTTTTAGATCTGAACGGACACCGAAAAACTCCCGAACGATTTGCGATTTTATTTGAAATTTATGACAGTAAAGAGCACTTCGATGTGGAGTCACTTTACCTCAAAATGAAAAATAAAAATTACCGTGTTAGCAGAGCAACTCTCTACAATACCATTGAACTTCTATTGGATTGCGGTTTGGTTCGGAAGCATCAGTTTGGAAAGAATCAAGCACAATACGAAAAATCCTATTTCGATCACCAGCACGACCATTTTATCTATACCGATACGGGAGAGGTCAAAGAGTTTTGTGACCCAAGAATACAACAAATAAAAAAAACTATAGAAGAAGTTTTTGATGTAGAGATACACAATCATTCTTTATACTTTTACGGCACTAAAAAAAATAAAAAATCCTAATATAAATGGCGGTTGACTTATTACTTGGACTTCAATGGGGCGACGAAGGGAAAGGGAAAATAGTAGATGTTCTGACAAGTTCTTACGATATTATTGCTCGTTTTCAAGGAGGGCCTAATGCAGGACACACATTAGAATTTGAAGGAAACAAACACGTCCTTCACACCATCCCTTCTGGAATTTTCCATCCCAAAGCAACAAACTTGATTGGCAATGGAGTGGTCATTGACCCCGTCATTTTTATGAAAGAAATTGAAAATTTAGCTCCTTACGACATAGATTTCAATACAAAATTGCTCATTTCTAAAAAAGCACATTTGATTCTCCCCACCCACCGACTTTTAGATGCCGCATCGGAAGCTGCAAAAGGGAAAGCGAAAATTGGATCTACTCTTAAAGGAATTGGACCTACCTACATGGATAAAACAGGAAGAAATGGAATCCGTGTGGGTGACATCCTGGCTCCCAACTGGGAAGACAAATACCGACGGCTAACGCAAAAGCATCTCGATATGCTGAACAGTTATAATGTCGAAATAGAATACGATTTAAAAGATCTCGAAACGACCTTTTTTAGGAGTGTTGAAGCCTTGAGAAAATTTAAATTGGTAGATAGTGAGCAATACCTCATGAAAGCGCAAAAATCGGGAAAGAAAATTTTAGCTGAAGGGGCCCAAGGCTCGCTTTTAGATATCGATTTTGGAACCTATCCTTTCGTGACCTCTTCTACTACTACAGCCGCAGGAGCCTGTACGGGTCTAGGGGTGGCTCCGAATCAAATCAAAGATGTTTTTGGAATTTTCAAGGCCTACGCAACCCGTGTCGGAAGCGGTCCTTTTCCAACGGAACTTTTCGACGATGACGGGGCAAAAATGGCCAAGATTGGAAATGAATTTGGTGCCACAACAGGGAGAGCTAGACGTTGTGGATGGATTGATTTAGTCGCTTTAAAATATTGTATTCAGATCAATGGAGTCACCCAACTGATGATGATGAAAGGAGATGTCCTCTCTGGCTTTGAAACTATTAAAGTCTGTACTGCCTATCAAACAGATCAGGGGGTCATGGAGTATTTACCTTATGACATCGCCTCAGAAAATATTAAACCGCTGTATGAAGAACTCCCCGGATGGAAAGAAGATCTTACCCAAATAACCGATCTTGACGACTTCCCAGTAAATTTCAAAAATTACATCACTTATTTGGAAAACGCTTTGGAAACCCCCATCAAGATTGTTTCCGTAGGTCCAGACAGAAAACAAACCCTCTTCAGATAAGATTTTACTTATGCAACTGTCGTTTCGTATTTCAGCATTTTTTATTGCTTCACTTGCGACACTAAGCAGTCTGGCACAAGAGCCTAAAATCATAGAAATTCGAAAAGCAGGAGGCTCTACACAAGACCAAGAAGCTTTTCCAGGAGCCAATATTCTCTTTAAAAATGAGGAAACACGGGTTTTACTTTTTCACGAAGGAGCACTCATTGAGTCGGATCTTGCCTATTTCTATTCCAAGGACAATTATTTTAAAGCAGTAGGGAATGTAATTTTTACGCAAGGAGATAGCCTAAAAATGACCTGTAAGACGATTGAATACGATGGGAAAACACAAATTACTCTGGCAGATGGAGATGTGTTTTTGAAACGCCCCGACATGTCCTTAACAACTGAAAAATTAAATTTAGATCGGATCCGTAACGAAGCTTTTTACAACACCAAAGGAGTGATTGTGGACAGTGCAAGTACACTGACTAGCAATCTGGGAAGGTATTATATGGACCAAAAAAAATATCGCTTTACCTCCAATGTGACTATTGACAATCCTGATTATCAAGTGAATTCAGATCAATTGGATTATTATACAGAGCTCAATCAGGCCTATCTGTTTGGAAATTCAAGAATAGAAGGAGACGCCTACACCATAGAATGTGAACGGGGCTTTTACGATCTGGATCGTGAAAAAGGAGTTTTTAAAAAAAATGCTACCCTGTATTACGACAACAAAATTATCCGAGGGGATAGCCTCTATTTTGAAAGTGAAAAAGACTATGCAGCGGCTACAAAAAATGTGAGCATTGTAGATTCGTTAAACAATTCGGTAATCATCGGTCACTATGGAGAAATTTTTAAAGCGCGAGATTCTGCAATCATCACTCGCAGAGCATTGGCAATAAACATCATCGACCAGGACTCCCTTTTTATCCATGCCGACACCCTTGTTGCTACAGGACCTGAAGAGCGACGTATTCTCAGAGCCTATTACGATGTTCGGATTTTAAAAAGCGATCTCAGAGGTCGATCGGATTCGCTCTACCTCGATGAGTCTATAGGTTTGACAAAACTACTCAACAAACCCTTGACCAAACAACAAGAACAAGTTTTTACAGAAGCCGACCGAAACAAAAACAATCCTGTGCTTTGGTTTGATAAAAGTCAAATGTCAGGAAACGAAGTTCTTTTGATTTCCGATACAGAAACGAATAAGCTAGACTCCCTTAAAATTAATGGAAATGTCTTTATCATTGAAAAAGACACCTTAAGTTCTGACGGGTTTAATCAAATAAAAGGAGGTGTGCTAGACGGAGCTTTTAAAGAAGGAAAGCTCGACAATATTGTAATTACCAAAAACACAGAAATGGTATATTACCTCTACAACGATGATGATTTACAATTAATCGGGATTGATAAAACGACCTGCAGTGCCCTAAGTATGAATTTTTTAGACGGAGAAATCAATGACATTACTTTTTTGGTGGCTCCTACTGGCGACGTGTATCCCGAAGAAGAATTGCCCAAAAATGACCGAACGTTGAAAGGATTTGTCTGGAGGAAAGAAGAACGACCCGAAACGCTAAACGACCTCTTTGATGAGAACGACAAAGAAGAACAATTCCCCGAGAATTTGAATTTTAAATATCCGGAAATTGAACCTTTGGAGAAAAAAAACTAAGTCATGAATTCTTTAAAAAAAGACTTTTTAGAATTTCAAGCGAAAACCACTCCGCATCCTTTAGCGCTCTCAGTAAAAAAAGCGAAAGGCAGCTACATTACGACAACAGACAACAAGAAATATTTAGATTTTGTAGCTGGAGTCTCAGCCTGTAGTCTAGGGCATCGGCACCCAAAAGTGGTTGCCGCCATTAGAAAACAAACCCGAAAATACCTCCACGTGATGGTCTATGGAGAATTTGCACAAGCCCCTGCAGTTGAGCTTTGTAAAGAACTTGTGGAATTGTTGCCTGAGAATCAAGAACGCGTCTATTTGACCAACTCCGGTACAGAAGCCATTGAAGGAGCGCTCAAATTAGCCAAACGTGCTACAGGAAGAAGTGAACTCATAGGTGCTTATGCTAGTTATCACGGCAGTACGCACGGTGCATTAAGCCTCTTAGGTTCCGAACATCAAAAAAAAGGATACCGTCCCTTGCTTCCCAACACAAACTTCATCCGATTTAATGACAAGAAAGATTTAGAAAAAATTACTACCAAAACCGCCGCGGTACTTCTGGAAACGATACAAGGAGGAGCAGGCTTCATTCTTCCTGAAAAAGAGTATTTAAAAAAAGTTCAATCGCAATGTAAAAAGGTAGGAGCATTGCTCATTTTAGATGAAATCCAACCGGGATTTGGACGCACAGGAAGGTTTTTTGGTTTTGAACATTTTGATGTACAACCGGACATCGTTGTGATGGGTAAAGGGATGGGAGGAGGCTTACCCGTTGGCGCTTTTACCGCCTCTCGGGAACTGATGGAACTACTTGAAGATCATCCCAAACTAGGACATATTACCACTTTTGGAGGAAATCCTGTAATTGCTGCCGCCTGCTTGGCAACCCTCAGAGAATTGAGAGATTCGAAGCTCATCGGTGAAATACCAAAAAAAGAAGCTCTTTTTAGAAGTGAATTAAAACACGAAAAAATAAAGGAAATTCGAGGCATAGGATTGATGTTAGCCCCCCTCTTAAAAGATCCTGAACAAGCAAATCAAGTCGTGCTTAAATGCATGGAACACGGGCTTTTGTTGTTTTGGTTGCTTTGGGAAAAGAGAGCAGTTCGAATTTCACCCCCACTCACGATCTCGGAAAAAGAAATTCGCAAGGGATGTGCAATCCTACGCCAAGTTTTGGACACCCTTTAGTGCGCTTGAGTGTTAATTAATTTGTTAAAAACAATATCGATTGTCACCCAATTACTTCTAAAGAGTCTCTTACTTTTAAGTGAAGTTTTTAGACTTTATCTATGCTAAATTTCAACTCGGAAGAAATACAATCCTCCATCACAAAATTTGAGCAAATGCTCAAAACCAATCTGATTTATTTCTTTGATGCGCAAGAGTTTGAAGACATCATTGTACACTACCTTAGTTTTGGAGAACATCAATTGGCAAAAAAAGCACTAAAAATGGGATTGGAACAACATCCCAGTAGTCTCGGTCTAATGCTTTTACAAAGTGAGATTTTCATCTTAGACGAAAAGTATGAGATGGCGTTGCAACTGCTCGAATACATCGAAAAACTGAATCCCTTTGATGAAGAAATTGCCTTGCAAAAAGCGAGTATAGCCTCTAAAAAAGGAGATCACAAAACTTCCATTTCGCATTTGCATCAAGCACTTGAAATTTCTGAAGATCCCTGTGAGATATGGAACCTTTTGGGTATGGAGCACTTGTTGGCAGAGGAATTTGAAGAGGCTGCCTATTTCTTCAGGAATTGTTTGGGAGACAACCCAGAAGACTACCCCTCACTTTATAACCTGATGTATTGTTACGATCAACTTGAGCAAACGGAACCCGCTATCGAATGTTTAAACGAAGTCTTAGAATTTGACCCGTATTGCGAAGTGGCTTGGCATCAGTTGGGTAAAATTTTAATGAAATCCGGAAGAACTAAAGAAGCACTCTCCGCACTAGATTTTGCCATCATTAGCGATGACACCTTTACTGGTGCTTATATCGAAAAAGGGAAGTTATTGGAGTCGATGGGGAAAGTAAATGAAGCCATTGACAATTATGAAGTAGCTATAAATACGACAGAACCCACTGCTTTTATTCACAAGTGTATTGGACGGTGTCACGAGCGATTGGGGAATTTTGATTTGGCTCTGCAATTTTATCTCAAATGTGTACAACTGGAACCTACAAACGAAAAAGGCTGGGAATCCTTGATTCACTTCTTGATTTCTCAAGAAAAATTCACCAAAGCAAGGCACTACCTGGAGCGTGCCCTAGAAAACAACAGTGATTCTTTAGAACTTTGGAAAAGTAGTGTAGAGCTGTTCTTGAGAATGGGTAAAAAAGAGGGAGCGATTGTCGCTAGTAAAAAGATCCTCGACTTAGGCCACTATTATCCTGAGGTGCTGATCCCCCTCATCGATTTATACCTCGAAAAAAAGCAATGGCAAGAAGCCTATACTCTAGCAGAACAAGCCTTTGCTGCGTTTCCAGAAAACAGAGAGCTAGCACTTCGAGTGGCAGGCTGCTGTTTGCTTTTGGAACGGACTGAAGAAGGGATGTATCTACTAAATCCAAAGTCCTTAACCGAGGAAGAGAAAGCATCATTTCAAACCCTTTTTCCAAATTTGGTTCACCTTCCATAGGAACCTTAAAAGAGAATGAATGTATTTAAAATGGGTTATCTACCTTTGTAAAGAATCAATACCCTACTATGCGCTACGTACTTCTCTATCTTAAAGGCATGCTGATGGGAGCTGCAGATCTTGTTCCTGGAGTTTCGGGGGGCACTATTGCGTTGATTACTGGAATATATAAAGAACTGTTGGAAAGTATCAATGCGGTATCTTGGACCAGTCTAAAATCTTTCAAAAGTGAAGGAATCAAAGGAGTATGGAAAAAAATCAATGGTGCGTTTCTTTTAGCGCTCTTTGGGGGAATCCTAAGTAGTGTTCTTATTTTTTCTAGGGTCTTGGAATGGCTACTCATTAATGAGCCCATTGGATTGTGGTCGTTTTTTTTCGGCTTACTAGTTGCCAGTATTTTGTTTTTAATCCAAACCGAGTTACGATTTAATTTATCGGGATTGGTGTTTCTAGTTTTAGGTGCAGTCCTCTCCTATCTCATTACACAAATGACCTCAGTTTCAAATGAAGTTCCCCTATGGTATTTATTTCTCGCAGGTTTTATTGGAATCTCAGCCATGATCCTCCCGGGTCTTTCAGGCGCTTATATTCTTTTTGTGATGGGAGTCTATCAGACGATTGTTTCCAATGTACGTCAAGCGCAAGACCTATTGGTAAACTTCAGCCAAGAACAATTCGTTCAGATCAGTTCTATTTTAGGTGTCTTTATTTTGGGGATATTGGTGGGAATTAAAGTTTTTGCAAAATTTTTATCTTGGTTACTCATTCGCTATCCCGAACGAAGTCTTGCGGTATTAATCGGTTTAATGTTGGGTGCTTTAAACAAAGTCTGGCCTTGGCAAAACCAACTCCCCAAAAGCAGTGAAGAGGCTCCTGAAATGACTGTTGCTGTATTTCCGCAACATTTTGAAGGAGGCTCACCCGAAATGGGAAAAGCCCTAATCTTAATGTTCTTTGGCTTTGTACTATTTTTTGCCCTAGAAAGAAGTAAAGTCTTATTTAAAAAATGAAGCATACTAAAGTAAATCCCTCATCTCAAGCAACATTTTTATTGATTCTAAAAGGCATCGCTATGGGTGCTGCAAATAAGGTTCCTGGTGTTTCAGGAGGTATTGTCGCCTTGGTTGGAGGATTTTACGAAACGCTTATTTATTCCTTTCAACATCTGAATGGAAAAGCCTTAAAACTACTTTTTAGCGGACGTTTCAAAAGCTTTTGGCGGTATGTCAATGGCCGTTTTCTTTGCTTGCTTTTTGGGGGTGTCGTCATCAGTTATTTCAGTGTCTCCTTGTTGTTGGATTATTTGCTAAATCACTATGAAACCCTTGTGTTAGGTAGTTTTTTTGGAATGATACTGGCCTCTCTCTATCTTGTTTTTGGACAGGTAAAAACATGGAAAATGACTACTCTTATTGCCTTGTTTCTTGGATTTAGCCTGGGATTAGCACTTAGTTTTGCCCGACCCGTAGCGGAAAATGATCACTTGTTATTTGTGTTTTTTTGTGGCATCATTAGTGTCTCAGGAATGACGATACCTGGTCTTTCAGGGTCTTTTTTACTTTTAATTTTAGGGAATTACAACCTGCTGCTGGTAGATGCCGTAAATGCACTTTTTCTCGTTCTTTCCGAAGCGTTATTTTTTGATTTTGATTCCCTCTCCGACCCGATTGTACTAAGACTATTGGTCATTATGGGAATATTTGCATTGGGCTCACTTAGTGGATTGATACTGTTTTCAAACCTGCTCAAATGGTTTTTGGAAAAATTTCCTAAACCTACCTTGGCAACCATCATCGGTTTTATCACAGGGACTCTTCTGCTGGTCTATCCGTGGAAAACGAAGGTGTATCTATACTCAGAAAACGGAAAACCAATTCTTAATTCCGTGGGCAACCCGACCTTCTCCAATTATGATTATTACCTTCCAAACCTAAAAGAATTTGAAACCTTTGGCGTACTTTTAACAACCATTTTAGGGGCTAGTCTTCTTTTATTATTAGATTTTTATGACAAAAAAAGAACGCGTTAAACAATTTGGTCTTGTAGGTAAAAACATCGATTATTCTTTTTCGAGAACCTACTTTAGAGATAAATTTGAACGTGAAAACAAGGTCGGTTATCGCTATGCCAATTTCGACCTTCAATCCATTGAAAATATTAGGGAGGTCTTTAACAGCGGTACAACACCCTCTGGACTAAACGTTACTATTCCCTATAAAAAAGCAGTAATTCCTTATTTGGATCAACTCACAGAAGAAGCCAAAACGATCCAAGCCGTAAATACCATAGTAATTGAAGCTTCTGGCAAAACCATAGGCCACAATACGGATCATGTAGGCTTCCAAAAAGCCTTATTGAAACGCATTGAAAAAAAACCAAAACAAGCATTGATTCTAGGAACTGGCGGGGCTTCTGGTGCTGTACACTATGTTTTGGATCAAATACAATGTTCTTTTCAATTCGTTTCTAGGACCCCTCAGAAAGGAAAGCTAGCCTATGCTGACTTAACAAAAGAACTTTTTGAAACTATTGATTTGATTGTCAATACTACCCCTCTAGGTACTTTTCCAAATGTAGAAGAAGCCCCTCCGATACCCTATGAATATTTGGATTCCAGACACTTTCTTTTTGATTTGATTTACAATCCTGAAGAAACTAAATTCTTAAAAGAGGGTCGTTCTCGAGGAGCTCAAACCTGTAATGGATACCAAATGCTTGTTTATCAAGCAGAAAAATCTTGGGAGCTTTGGAATCAATAGTTTAAATTTGAGCAATTCTTTTTTTTAGAATTCAAAAAAATATATATTATTTGTAACAATACATCACCTATTCATGGAAGAGCATACGCTACAACCTGGTGCGGAGGAACAAAAGAAACCGCAAAACGAAACAGTCGATCATTCAGAAGAAGCCTTGACCGAGGATCAACAAACTCCTGCTAAAAGTCCTTCTGAGGAAACTGAGAATGTCGAAACCGCAACTCCAACACCGAAAGAAAAAGAAGCCACTACCTCCTCAGAGGATGTTGTCTCTGAGAATTCTGAAGGAGAGACTGAAGAAGCTGAAGAAAAGCAAAGTAAAGCATCCAAAGAGAAAGAAGTTGATTATACTGCTCTGGACATTGAAGGACTTATCGATGCGTACCGAAATCTGTCCACTGGTGAGCTTTGGTTGAAACAACACAAAACCCTCCAAACCATAAACACGCTTTTTGAAGAAAAACTTAAAGCTGATGTAGACGGAAAAAAGAAACTCTTTCTAGAAGAAGGCGGAAATGAAATTGATTTCTTTTTCAAACCCGAATACAAAAATCGTTTTGACCAAATCAGCTATGAATACCGCAAAAAAAGACGGACCCATTTTAAAGAACAAGAAGCTGCTCAAAAAGTAAACTCAGAGCGAAAAAAAACTATAATCGAAGAGATTAAGAACCTCATCGATAAAAACCAAATTGATTCAGAAACCTACAAAACCTTTAGAAACTTACAGGAAAGCTGGTACACTACAGGTCAAGTTCCTAGAAACGAAAGTCAAAACCTCTGGGAAACCTTTAAACATCACGTAGAGCGTTTTTACGCTTTTCTTCACTTAGACCGAGAGTTTAGGGAGCTAGACCACAAATACAATTATGAAGAGAAGCTCAAAATCATAGAACGTGCAGAGGCCTTGCAAGAATATCATGATATTCTTAAAGCCAGTAGAGATTTAAACATTCTTCATCAACAGTGGAAAAACGACTTGGGGCCCGTTGCTAAAGAGCATCGTGAAGACCTCTGGACACGTTTCCAAAACGCCTCAAAAATCATTCAATCGCGCAGACAAGAATACCAAAAAGATGCGGCGGGTGCAATGAAAGAAAATCTCAATAAAAAAGAAGCCCTGCTCAAGGAAATGCAAATGCTTCTAGATGAAGACCTTGAAACGCACAATGCCTGGCAAAATGCTCTGAAAAAATTTAATGCCTTGAGAGAAGAATTCAAGACCATCGGATATGTCCCGGCTAAAGAAAGTAAAGCTTCTTGGAAGGACTTCAGAGACGTGGGGACAGAGTTTATGCGTAAAAAAAACGTGTTTTATAAAGAGCAGAAAAAAGCCTTCAATGACAACATTGATTCTAAGAATAAATTGATCGAGCGTTCAAAAGAAGTTCTAGAACTTGAAGATTGGGATTCTAAAGTTCAGGTGATGAAAGACATTCAAAAAGAATGGAAGACTGTCGGTTTTGTCCCGAGAAAATTGGACAATAAGTTGTGGAAAGAATTTTCTGATGTCCAAAAGGAATATTTTGATCGATTGAAATCAGGATACCAACGTCTCACGAGCGAACAAGAGGCCTTGTTAAAAGAAAAAACCGCACTTCTTGAAAAAGTCAAAACACAAGACTTCACTCCTGAGGTAGAAACCATCAAAAAAGAATATTTTGATCAATGGGAGACCTGGAAAAATTTAGGAAGCCTGGATTCAAAGAATGAGGCTAAAATGAACCAATCCTTTTCCCATGCTTTATTGCGTCAAATCAAAAATTCAGAATTGGAAAAGAAAGATCTCAACTTAGTTGTTAAATCCTTGCAAGCGACCTTGTTAGAAAATGATCCGGAGCGCCTTGATAAAGAATTTCAAGCGGTTCGGACCAACCTCTCAAATTTAAAAGCTGAATTGACTCAGCTAGAAAATAATTTAGAATTTTTTAGCAACTCGAGTAGTGAAAATCCGCTTTACAAAAGTGTAGAAAAACAAATTGAGAGTTGTCAAAAGAAAATCGATAAGGCTCATGAAGAATACATTAGCCTTAAACAATTAAAAAATGCTCAAGAAAAATTAGCTCGAGAGGCTGAAGCGGCAAAAGAAAATGCTGCTGAAGATCAAGAATCAGGAGAAGACACTTGATTTTTGGCTTCCACCCAGTAGGCCTCCATCTCCTTTAGCGACATTTCCTGAAGTGGTTTTCCTAGCTCCAGAGCTTTGGTTTCTAAATAGTTAAAACGCCTTATGAATTTTTGATTGGTTCGTTCCAGTGCAGTATCGGGATTGATTTTTAAAAATCGAGCGTAATTGATCAGGGAAAACAACACATCACCAAATTCTTCCTCACTCTTAGTCGAATTCCCTTTTGCTACTTCTTCTTGAAATTCGTTTAGTTCCTCTTGCACTTTTTCCCAAACAGGTGCAGCAGCTTCCCAATCAAAACCAACACCTGCCACTTTGTCCTGAATACGTTGCGCTTTGACCAAGGCTGGAAGCCCCTTGGGAACACCACCCAAAACAGTTTTTTTACCTTCTTTGAGTTTTAAAGCTTCCCAATTCTTTTTTACCTCAGCTTCGCCTTTGACTTTAACATCGCCATAAATGTGGGGATGGCGATAAATCAGTTTTTCACAAATTTCATGAGCTACTTCGGCAATGTCAAAAGCTCCTTCTTCACTCCCCAACTTAGAATAAAATACGATGTGAAGGAGAAGATCCCCCAACTCTTTTTTTATTTCAGAACGGTTGCCAGATAAGATGGCATCACCCAACTCATAGGTTTCCTCTATGGTTAAATGCCGTAAACTTTCAAAGGTTTGCTTTTTATCCCAGGGACATTCTGCCCTAAGTCTATCCATGATATCCAACAAGCGACCGAAAGCTTCTAACTTTTCCGCTTTTGAGCTCATTTTTTCTTGGGCTTAGTATCCGATTTTTCTTTTTTATCGGGTTTTGGTTTCGGAAGTGCAATGATTTTCTGATCCACCAGTAAATTATACCACTGGATGATTTTTTTAATGTCGCTGGGATAGACTCGCTCTTCGTCGTAGTCCTCCAATACTTCAAAAAAATAAGCCTCCAAATCCGTGACAGGAGCCTTGGGTTTTACTTGAGCAGGACCTCCTTTTTCGTAAGCCAGCATTTTTTCAAAAACTTCTGTTAAGGGAACCTCTTTCCCGATACAGTATATCCGAATCTCACTCAGTACACTGATTTGCTGTGCAGCAGAAGTTACAATTCGCTTTCCGTCCAAAATTGATGTAGCTACCACACCCCCTCTAGTTTGCGCATTCATCTGGAACAAACCCAAACGTCCAGAAACGGCTATTATTTTTGTTAAATCCATTCTATCTTTTTGATTTTTTAGGAAATTTCATACGGTACTCTACTGAAACGCTTCCCTTTGAAATTGAGGTTAATCGCTTTTTAATAAGCCTTTTTTTAAGGGGTGAAAGATGATCTGTAAACAAAACCCCTTGAATATGGTCGTATTCGTGTTGAACCACACGCGCTGCCAAACCATTGAGTTTTAATTGTTGAGGTGTGAAATTTTCATCCAAATAGGACACCACAATTTCTTCTTTTCGGGAAACGTCTTCTCGAACATCGGGAATACTCAGGCAGCCTTCGTTAAAACTCCAAAGTTCGCCTTGTTCTTCCTCAATAATTGGATTGATAAAAACTTTTTTAAGATCTTTTAAAGTATCTATTTCTTCTTGATCCATTTCTTCTTCATCCACGAATAGAGAAGCGTCAATGACAAAAAGTCGAATGGATAAACCAATTTGAGGAGCGGCTAATCCAACGCCGTGAGCGGCATACATGGTTTCCCACATGTTTTCGATGAGTTCAGACAAGTCTGGATAATCCGAAGTAATTTCATCAGCAACTCGTTTTAAAACGGGATTGCCATAGGCTACTATGGGTAATATCATAGCGTATTCATTTTATAGTTTAAAAAAGATTGTAAGATCAAAGTAGCACTTACCTGATCTACCATTCCCTTGTCTGCGCGTTGTTTTTTCTTAAGTCCCCCATCAATCATGGCTTGTAAGGCCATTTTAGAGGTAAAACGTTCGTCGTATCGGTTGATTTCACAATCTGGGAAATGACGCTCCAGAGACGTCACAAAAGCACTGATCTGGGTTTCTACTGGAGCAGGTGTGCCGTCTTTTTGAAGGGGTTTCCCCACCACAAAACCTGCTACCTTTTCTTGGTCACAATAGGCTTTTAAAAAAGGGATTACCTCAGAAGTTGGAAGGTTTTTTAGACCACTAGCAATAAGCTGATTGGGATCGGTACAGGCCAATCCTGTCCGTTTTGTACCGTAATCTATCCCGACCAAACAAGCCATAAATATTTTTTTGCAAATATACCTTTTTTCGTGCTGATCTGCTTCATTTCAATCGTTTCGAATTCTTTACCTTTGATAAAAATTTGAAAAATGAAAGACATCATAGAATCTGCGTGGGAAAATCGATCTCTACTCGAAGAAGCAGCCACGCAAGAAGCCATACGAACTGTAATCCGTCAACTGGATGAAGGAACTCTGCGCGTTGCAGAACCAAGTGAAGGAGGTTGGAAAGTAAACGAGTGGGTAAAAAAAGCTGTGGTTCTATATTTTCCCATTCAAAAAATGGAAACCTTGGAAGCGGGACCCTTGGAGTTCCACGATAAAATCCCATTAAAAACAGGATATCAAGAAAAAGGAATTCGCGTAGTTCCCCATGCTGTATCTAGACACGGCGCTTACATCTCAAAAGGAGTCATTCTCATGCCTAGCTTTGTCAATATTGGAGCTTATGTGGACGAGGGTACCATGGTGGATACCTGGGCTACTGTGGGGAGTTGCGCACAAATAGGAAAGAATGTGCACCTCAGCGGAGGAGTAGGAATTGGCGGAGTCTTAGAGCCTCTTCAAGCGGCTCCTGTAATCATAGAAGACAATGCTTTTATCGGATCACGATGTATTGTCGTGGAAGGTATCCGAGTAGAAAAAGAAGCGGTTTTAGGAGCTAATGTGGTACTTACTGCTTCTACTAAAATTATTGACGTTACAGGAGAAACACCCAAAGAATACAAAGGATTTGTTCCTTCTCGTTCGGTTGTGATTCCGGGAAGTTACACAAAAAGTTTTCCCGCTGGAGCGTATCAGGTACCCTGTGCGCTGATCATTGGAAAGCGGAAAGAAAGTACAGATAAAAAAACGTCTCTGAATGAAGCGCTAAGAACCCACGATGTGGCGGTGTAAGTACTAGAAAAGTATTCTCAAGGTACAACTCGGACAATTTGAATCAAATTGATTTTTTAAACTAAAAACAACTAGTAAATATTAAAAAGTGGAACTGCAAGAGGACTTTACGAAATCGCTAAGCGAACCCCTTTTTCATATGATTCGAGGGGTTGTTTCTGAGCTGGAGGTAGAGGCCTACGTGATTGGAGGTTTTGTTCGAGATCAACTGTTGGACAGAGGACAAAAAAAAGACATCGATATTGTAGCAGTAGGCTCAGGAATAGAACTCGCCCAAGCGGTTCAAAAAAAATTAAAAGGAGCAAAACCTGTTCAAATTTTTAAAACCTACGGCACTGCCATGATTCACTGGAAAGGGATCGACATTGAATTTGTAGGTGCTCGAAAAGAATCCTATGCCGCTCATAGCCGAAATCCAGAAGTAGCTCCAGGTACACTAGAAGACGATCAAAATCGAAGAGATTTTACAATCAATGCGTTGGCAGTTAGTTTAAATGAACGTGATTTTGGAACCCTCCTGGATCCTTTTGACGGTCTTACTGATCTAAAAGACAAAATTCTAAAAACCCCCTTGGATCCCGAGGTAACCTACTCCGATGATCCGTTGCGAATGCTCCGCGCCATTCGTTTTGCTACACAATTGGATTTTAGAATTGAAGAAGTTTCCCTAAATGCAATTACCGAAAATGCAGCCCGAATAGATATAATCACCAAAGAACGAGTCGTTGAAGAACTCACTAAAATACTTTCCTCGGACAAACCATCCAAAGGATTTATTTTACTCGAAAAAACAGGACTTTTAAACCACATACTCCCTGAATTGATTGCCCTTAAAGGGGTAGAGGAAGTAGAAGGGCAGCGACACAAAGACAATTTTTACCACACCCTTGAGGTCGTCGACAACCTCTGTCCGCACAGCGATAATATTTGGTTGCGATGGGCCGCCTTGTTTCACGATATTGGGAAAGCCCCGACAAAAAAGTTTAAACCTCCAACGGGATGGACCTTTCACAATCACGAATTTGTAGGTGCCAAGATGATTTATAAAATCTTCAAACGCTTAAAAATGCCTCTGAACGATAAAATGAAATACGTTCAAAAGATGGTTTTTATGAGCTCACGACCAATCATCATTGCTGAAGACCACGTTACCGATGCTGCAGCACGAAGACTGGTTTTTGATGCCGGAGAATATATTGACGACCTGATTACTTTGTGTGAGGCAGATATCACCACGAAAAACCCAAAACGTTTTGAACGCTACCACAACAACTTTAAAATTGTAAGAGAAAAAATAATTGCGGTAGAAGAAAAAGACCACCTTCGTAATTTTCAACCTCCTGTAAGTGGAGAAGCTATTATGAATTTTTTTGGATTAAAGCCTTCTCGAGAAATCGGAGTCATCAAGGAAGCGATTAAAGAAGCGATTTTGGAAGGTGAAATTCCCAACGAATTTGAGGCTGCATTTGAAAAAATGAAAGAAGAAGGAAAGAAACTCGGATTGAAACCCCATGAAAAAACGCTATAAACTTTTTTTGCGGAGCAGTTTGGTATTGATCTATTTGGTCATCGCTGCAGGATCAATTGTTCGAATGACGGGTAGCGGTATGGGTTGTCCTGACTGGCCCAAGTGTTTTGGGTACCTTATTCCTCCTACAGAACGCGCTCAACTGGACTGGAAAGCTGTACACTCGTATGAAAAAGGACAGGTAATTATTGTCGCGGAATCCCTCCGTGTTGCACCAAAAGACTTTATTAGCGGAACAACATACAAAGCTGAAAATTGGGAGCCCTACACCAAACACGACTACGCCCTTTTTAATCCGACCCACACGTGGATTGAATTCATCAATCGCTTACTAGGAGCACTAGCAGGATTGGCTACCTTATTGCTTTTTGTTTCCTCCTTGTTTCGGTTTAAAACAGACCGCCTGGCGGGTATCTTCTCCTTTTTGATTATACTCGGAATGGGCTTTCAGGCGTGGCTGGGAAAAACAGTTGTAGACTCCAATTTATTGCCTTACAAAATCACTGTTCATATGGGAATGGCACTGCTGCTGGTCTTGCTGCTGATGTATCTTTTGGCAAGGGAAAATGACTCCCGACCTACTCTGCCAAACACCTTGGTGTTCAAGAGTTTGGTAGCAGTAGGACTTGTTCTAACCCTTATTCAAATAGGAATGGGTAGCCAAGTGCGTCAATTCGTGGACGATCAAATGCATTATTGGGGGCTGGATGCTGCATCAAAATGGTTGGCAGAAGCACCCTTTCTTTTTTATTTTCACCGCAGCTTTTCGCTTCTTGTATTAGCAGTTCACGGTCTACTCTTTTACAAATTATGGCAAAACAAATACCTCCCTCCTGTCTTTCTGAGTATACTGCTGCTCATCGGACTTGAAATTCTCACAGGCATCTGGATGTATTATTTTGATTTTCCCTTTTCTTCACAACCCCTACATTTGGTTTTTGCTTCTTTACTATTTGGAGCGCAAAGCTATTTTATGATCCGTTTAATCCGACAAGAATGATATATAGAATTCGAATAATTTTAGATGTAGAAGAAGATGTGCTTCGAGATATTGAAATCGAAGCCACCGCAACTTTGGAAGAGTTACACCTTGCCATTACCCAATCTTTTGGCTTTTTAGGGAATGAGATGGCCTCTTTTTACGAATCTGACGCCTCTTGGCAACAAGGAGAAGAACTTCCTTTAGAATCTATGGAACAGGGGCCCAACATGAGGGAGGAGCCTTTAAATGCAATTTTTACACCTGCACAACACCATCTGATCTACGTGTATGACTTTCTAAATCTTTGGACCTTTTTTGTTGAACTCAAGGAAGTGGGAGAAGCTCTCTCTGGAATGAGTTATCCCAACTTGATTCACAGTCAAGGGGAAGTCCCCGAGGAAGCTCCTGAAAAACTTTTTGAAGCTGAAGACGAATCCCATTTTGATACGGACCCTGCCGATGAAGAGGCTTCTGATTTGGATAATGATTATGACGAAAGCGAGTTTTATTAAAATAAGTCGTACATGTTCACTTTTTCGTAAGTAAAGCGAACGTAATTGAGCGCAGCTCGCATAACCTCTCCCATGGATTGACTTTCTAAGAAAGCCTTATCCTTAGTGAACTTATAAATCTCCTTTCGAAGGCGCTCTAGATTGGCATCCGAGCTAATCACATCCTGCTCCATTATGGTCAATAATTTATTCAAACGATTGCCAGAACTAATAATCCTCCGAGCAACAATAGAGCGTTCCTCTATTTTGTATTGATTGATTGAATTGTGGGTAAGTCTCGATCTGACCAAATCCATAATTGGAATATTTTCTTTAAAAAATTGTGGGCGATACACAGAGAGTTTCCCCTCAAAAGATTGTTGGTCAAAATCAATAGGCCGAATTTTATAGACCACCTGGTCAAAATCATGCGTGGGAACTACCACATAATTGTACGCTCGCATATCACCTAACAAACGGATCATACTGCGTTCATTAAACTTCACATACTCTTTGGCAATTTGAGCTTTTTCCGAGTCTGTACAAGTAGGAAGAAACTCTTTGATAAAAGTATCCCCAGGAATTCCAGCAATGTGCTCCTCAATAAGGGTATTGTCATTGACTAAAAAATTGAGGTTATAAGGCGAAAGCATGTGTTCGTATTCCAAACCATAAATCCGAGAAGCATCCGTTTGTTTGATGTAGTAGTAGGTAAAATTGTCGTTTAAAATGTTTCGAATTTTGATCCGAAAAGGTTTTGAATTCCCAAAGGTGCAGTAGTCTATGGCATCTACATTGAGGTACTGAATACCCGATTCATTTCCATCAGAATGCAAAAGGGTGTAAATTTTCTTTAAGTTGTAATCTATCTCTCGTCGCTCGGTATCTGTAAAATAAACACTGACCCAAAGCGTGTCCTGATCATTTTTATCATAAACCACCACAGAACCCGAAAAACGCAATAAATCACTGTAGTAAATAGGCGTGTCAACCCAACGATCATAGGTCTTTAAAAAATTAGCCAGGTCTGAAACGATGGGATAAAATGGCTTTTTTTGAGATATTAATTTTTCTTCCATAGCTACATTTCTTCAAATGTACTTATCTTTTGCGTAACAAATAAATGCCTGAATCGTTATACTACTATGTCAAATACCCTTCTCCAATTAGACCAGTTGAGTAAATCCTTTGGAAATCTAAAGGCAGTAGATCAACTTTCAATCACTTTAGAAAAAGGAAATGTCTATGGCCTTTTAGGACCAAACGGGAGTGGGAAATCCACTACTTTAGGAATGATTTTAAATGTGATAAACCCCACTAGCGGAAGCTTTTCTTGGTGTCAAGGAGACTTAACTACCCACGGTGCCTTGAAAAAAATTGGTGCTATCATCGAGCGACCCAATTTTTATCCCTATATGTCTGCCCTTCAAAATTTAAGACTGATTTGTAAAATTAAACAGTGTTCTTATGAAACCATTCAAGAAAAGTTGATTCTTGTAGGCCTTTGGGAGCGAAGACACAGTAAATTTCGAACGTTTTCTTTAGGGATGAAGCAGCGGCTAGCCATTGCGGCTGCATTAGTAAACAATCCCGATTTACTCATTTTAGATGAACCTACCAATGGTTTAGATCCCGAAGGAATTCATCAAATTCGTAAGTTAATCAGAACCATTGCGGAGTTGGGAACCACCATTCTTTTGGCTTCCCACCTCTTGGACGAAGTGGAAAAGGTGTGCAACCATGTGATCGTCCTGAAAGAGGGAGTGAAGTTTTACGAAGGACCGGTCGATGAAATTTCTCAAAGCTTTGGCTTTTTTGAATTGAAGACAAAAGACCAGAAAGCCCTGTCTCAATTTGCAAAAACCTTACCTGAGGTCAAAGAAGTAAAACTGGAAAACAATCACTTGAAAGTACTCCTCAAAGCGGAACTCTCCGAAGATGTACTTTCAAAAAAATTGGCCGAAGCCCAAATCTACACCACTCATTTTGTAAAAAAACGCCCTTCCTTGGAAGATCAATTTTTAACCTTAATCCAATCTTAATCCATGCGTCTGCTCTCTATCGAACTCTATAAACTCTGGCACAACAGGATTTCAAAAATCCTCATTTTTGGCTATTTTATCCTAATTTTTAGTATCGCTATACTGAGCACCATCAAAGTTGAAATTGGTCCCATCAATTTTCATCTTGCAGACCAGGGGATTTTTAACTTTCCCTACATCTGGCATTTTAACACCTTTATGATCGGATTGTTAAAGATCTTTTTTGCCATCATCATTGTGGCCATGATCGGAAACGAATATTCCTATAAAACCCTAAAACAGAACTTGATTGACGGGCTGAGCAAGGGAGAGTTTTTACGTTCTAAGGTGTATGCCATCCTCGCTTTTGTAGGGATTTCTACCTTATTGGTTTTTATTATTTCGTTGATTCTCGGAGGAATTTATTCGGACTATAACGAACTTCAAATTGTATTTTCAGAACTTGAATATCTCTTTGCCTATGCCGTAAAACTCTTTGGATTTTTTAGCTTTTGTTTGTTTTTAGGGCTACTCATCAAGCGGTCGGCTTTTGCCCTAGGGTTTCTTGCCCTGTGGCAAGTCATCGAAGGAATCTTTTATGGATTGATGAAATGGAAATTATCCGACTTGATCCCATTCCTTTCCGCGGAACAGGTTTTTCAGTTTTTCCCTTTAAATGCATTGGGAAATTTGATCAAAGAACCGTTTTCACGACTTTCCGCAGTTCAAAATATCGTCGATCAAATTGGTGAAGGCTTTTCTAAAGATTACGGAATTTCGATACTCAACATAGGCATCGTTTTAGTTTGGTCTGCTCTTTTCCTCTGGTGGTCATACCTCCTTCTCAAAAAACGAGATTTATAAAAGAACTTTACTCTGGTTTCGCTCTACAGACCTTACTATTTTGTAAATTTAGAGCTTGATAAAACGCTATGGAGTTTCAGCTTGTTTCGGACTTTCAACCGACTGGGGATCAACCTCAGGCGATTAAAGAAATCGTAAACCAATTTCAAAACCGAGATCCCTTTGTTACCCTACAAGGTGTGACAGGTTCCGGGAAGACTTTTACTATGGCGAATGCGGTAAAAGAATTGCAACGTCC
>DBBQ01000056.1:96321-143569 GCA_002292265.1 Flavobacteriaceae bacterium UBA980
GTGGAATATTTTGTTTCCTACTACGACTATTACCAACCCGAAGCCTACATTCCGACCACAGGTACCTATATCGAAAAAGACTTGTCCATCAATGAGGAGATCGAAAAACTTCGATTGAGCACAACCTCTTCCCTCCTTTCAGGACGAAGAGATGTATTGGTGGTCGCTTCTGTTTCTTGCCTGTATGGCATTGGAAACCCTGCTGAATTTGAAAAGAACGTGATTGAATTGCAACGCGATCAGGTAATCTCTCGAACCCAGTTAATGCACCGTTTAGTTCAAAGTTTATATTCCCGCACTACAGCCGAATTCAGCAGAGGAAATTTTCGTGTATTGGGAGACATCATCGATGTTTTTCCAGGCTATGCCGATATTGCGTTTAAAATTCATTTTTTTGGCGATGAAATCGAGCTGATCGAAGCCTTTGATCCCATCAACAATCAAAAAATAGAACAGTACGATAAGGTCAATATCTACCCTGCCAACATTTTTGTCACCTCACCTGACATCCTCCAAAATGCGATCCATCAAATCCAAGACGATTTGGTCAAACAAGTGGATTACTTTAAAGAAGCAGGAAAGTTTTTGGAAGCCAAACGCTTGGAAGAAAGAACTGAATTTGACTTGGAAATGATCCGAGAATTGGGCTACTGCTCGGGTATTGAGAATTATTCCCGCTATTTGGACGGCCGTGCTCCAGGTACCCGCCCCTTTTGTCTTTTGGACTATTTCCCCAAAGACTTTTTGATGATCGTCGATGAAAGTCATGTCACCATTTCTCAAGTTCACGCCATGTACGGCGGTGACCGCAGTAGAAAAGAAAATCTGGTGGAATACGGTTTTCGTTTGCCTGCAGCCATGGACAACCGCCCCTTAAAATTTGAAGAATTTGAAGCTTTGCAAAATCAAGTACTTTATGTGAGTGCAACCCCAGCTGATTACGAATTGGAAAAAACAGAAGGTGCCTTTGTAGAACAAATCATTCGACCCACGGGACTGCTGGATCCTATAATTGAAGTACGTCCCAGTCAGGATCAAATTGACGACCTGATCGAAGAGATTCAACAACGCACCGAAAAAGACGAACGTACCTTGGTGACCACCTTGACTAAACGCATGGCTGAAGAGCTGACCCAATACCTCAGTCGGGCACAAATTCGCTGTCGCTACATCCACAGTGATGTGGATACTTTGGAACGGGTAGAGATCATGCAGGACTTGCGTAAGGGAATTTTTGATGTACTGATCGGAGTCAACCTTTTAAGAGAAGGACTGGATTTACCCGAAGTTTCTTTAGTTGCGATTCTGGATGCGGACAAAGAAGGTTTTTTACGCTCCAACCGTTCGCTGACCCAAACCATGGGACGCGCAGCACGAAACGTTAACGGAAAAGCCATTATGTATGCCGATACAGTTACCAAAAGCATGCAGAAAACCATAGACGAAACGAATTACCGCCGTGACAAACAAATGGCTTACAACAAAAAACACAAACTCACTCCTACAGCATTGAACAAATCACTGGACAGTGCTTTGGCAAAGAACTCTGTAGCAACACACGCCCAAGAATTAGAAGCACGGAAAGTTGCTGAGGAAGTAAACCGCTATTTGACCAAACCCGAAATTGAAAAGAAAATTCGAGAAGTCCGAAAAGCCATGGAGCAAGCAGCAAAGTCGCTGGACTTTATCGAAGCAGCGAAATACCGCGATGAAATCAAAAGTTTGCAGGAGCAGTTGTAAATTCCCCTAACTATGAAAACAACCCCAAATTTATTGTTTTGTTTTTTTCTTTTGATCAATTTTTCTATGCGTGGTCAAGAATTAAATGCAATCATTCTAGACAGTTTAAAACAAAATCCCATTCCCTTTGCCAGTATTTACTTAAAATCCGGGAGTGGTGTGGTGTCTAATGAAGAAGGGCGTTTTCGTTTGCAAGTGGATGCGAGCGAGACAACCGACTCTCTCTTTATTTCTTGTATGGGATATGAAACCCTCGGTTTATCCCTACCCCAAGTGAAAGACAGTATATTTTACCTCACTCCCAAGGCCATTGAACTGAACTCTGTCATTTTAAGCAATAAACAACTGGATGTCAAACAGATTTTAAAAGAAATTCAAAAAGACATCCCCCAAAAATATGAGTTGGGGTTGAGTAAAAAGAAAGTGTTTTTTAGAGAAACGGGATCCCAACGTTTTAAATCCCTAGGTGTTAAAATCAAAAAAACCTCCATTCCTGAATTCAATCAAGGGTTTTGGGACGCTACCTTGAGTAAGGTACCTAGATACAACGAGTGGTATTTTGAACTGTTGGGTAATCTCAGCGGAGACTATACTAAGGAATCTCAAAAATTAGAATTGCTCAGGGCCTTGGAACTGGAAGACAAAGAGAAAAGCGCCATTTTTGAAAACATCGAAAAACTGTTTGATACGCTGTTAAAAGAAAACGTCAAAACCGATTCCTATTTTAAAGTCCGCTCGGGAATCATCGGAGGAAAAGTGGAGGCCGATGAAATCAACTCCAGTGCCAAAGACACCTTGACAGCTGAACAAAAAGTTCAAAAGAAAAAAGACGATTTTTTAAAATGGCGAAAAAGGGTGATTCGCAATCTGATCGTTGGACTTTTTGATGAGGACGAACTCGATTTGACCCTCTTAAAAAAAGCTTCCAAATACACCTTTACCCAAACGGACTTTACCTATATAGGGGATACACCTGTTTATATTCTCGATTTTGAACCTGACGGAAATGCAGACTTTAAAGGAAAACTCTTTGTGGATGCAGATCGGCTGGCCTTGATCCGTTTGGAATATAAAAACATCCAGAACATTAGAGATTTTAGCCTGCTTGGAGTTTCCTTTAAAGAAGATTTACGGGAGGTTGTCATTCAGTTTAAAAAAACAACTTCAGAGAAATACAGTTTGGAATACTTGGACATCAATTCCAGTTTTGAAGGAGGTTTTGACCGATCTCTGGTAATCACAGAAAAAAACAAAGTGGTGAAAGGCCGTAACAAACAAAACCAAATGAAAATGGACCTCAACGTGGTCAATAGAAACACCCAGCGCTATCAGCTCGTAGTTTTTGAAACCACACCTTTGGACGAAGATGTTTTTAAAGCTTTGGAAGAAAAGGGGGAAATTCTTCCTGTTAATAAAACCACCTACGACCCTGAATTTTGGAAAAATTATAGCATTATTGAACCCAATACAGCGATAAAAGCGTTTCGAGTTGAGAAATAAAAAAATCTTATTTTAGTACAAAACATTTTGAATGAAAACACACCACCTGTTCTTTTTATCGCTTTTTGTTATTACAGCGTGTCAAAAACCCAAAGAGAATACTTCTCAGCTTCAATTTACAATCGATGCCTTTGATGTGGCTCAGGATCAAATGGAGGTCACTTTCGAGGTCACCAATCCTTCTGAGGATGTCTGGCAAGGAGGACAATGGACCTTGCATTGGAATCAGTTTAGTGGCGTGTTACAACAAGAAAGGCTCCCTGAGGGCATTCATATTGTCCCCACCAAAAATAGTCAGTATTGGCAGTTGCATTTTGGTTCTTCCTATAGTCTTAACCCGGGAGAAACATTAAAATTTTCTGCTCTTCAAACAGGAATTATGCCACGGCTGGTCATGGGGCCCATTGGATTTTTTGTACATAATGCGAGTCAGGAGAAACTGTATGATCTAGAGAGTCAAATCCATTGGGAAAAGGCTCCTGGGGTTTCTGACCTCAACCTCCCTACTGCAGCTGATCGTTATGCGACTTATGAAGGCATTACTCCACTCCCAAAAAAAGACCTCCACTGGGTACTCCCTACTCCTCAAAAAATAGAATTACAAAACGACTACCGACCGTTTCCCACCACTTTAAGCATTGACTTTGGAGTGTTTCAAGAACAGGCTGCTTTTCTAAGTGAACGGATGCAGCAAGGATTGGATTTTTCGTTGACTACAAATTCAGAAAAAGCTCAAATTCAAATTCAAAAAAACAGCACCTTGGAAGAAGAGGCCTATCAGTTGGTCATCGGTCAGGAAAACATCACGATTGCAGCTTCAGGCTACAGTGGCTTGTTTTATGGTATGGGGTCCCTCTACCAGATTTTAATTCATGCTCAAAGGGAAGGCAATGGCGTTCCCTTGTTACAGATCGAAGATGCTCCTCGTTTTGGACATCGCGGTTTTATGTTGGATTTGTCTCGGAACTACACTCCCAAAGAAAAAATTCTGGAAATCCTGGATTATATGGCGTATTACAAACTCAACCTTTTTGATCTAAAGCTTTCCGATGACGAAGGCTGGCGCATTGAAATTCCGGGTTTGGAAGAGTTAACTGAAATTGGAAGCAAACGCGGCTTTACTCAGGACGAAAAGGATCGATTACTGCCCATGTACGGGTCGGGTTCTGGAGAAAAAGAAAGTCAAGGTAGTGGCTACCTCACACGAACAGATTTTATAGAAATTCTACAAGCCGCAACACAGAGAAATATTCGTGTCGTGCCTCAGATTAGTTTTCCCTCACACGCTCGGGCAGCAGTGGTAGCGATGAAAGCACGCTACGAAAATTTACTCGAAAAAGGAGAGGTGGAAGCTGCCAACGAATACCGACTGCACGATCCCAACGATCAAAGCGACTATACCTCTGCGCAATTGTTTAAAGACAATACCATTTGCATCTGCGATCCCAGTGCTTTTCGTTTTTTTGAAAAAGTCTTTGACGAAATCAAAGCCATGTACACTGAGGCAGACTTACCGATGAAGACCTATAATATTGGAGCCGATGAGTTGCCCTATGGCGTTTGGCAAAAATCGCCCCTTTGTGAAGACTACATAAAAAAATCTAATGAAATAAACACCTATCAGGACCTTTATGACGCCAGTGTAAAACGCTTAAATAAGATTGTTACTGCCTCGGGAGTGCAAATGGCAGGTTGGGAAGATGTACTCTTGTCCCACAGTGAAAAAAGTCAGTCGGAAATAGAGGTCAATAAAAATTTGATGGATTTAGATTTTATCCCCAGTGTTTGGAACAATACTTGGGGCGGCGGAAGAGAAGATATGATTTACAAACTCGCCAATATGGGTTTTAAATCTGTAATGAGCAATTCCTCTGCCTTTTACTTCGACATGACCGATGACATGGATATGGAAAACCCCGGCTTGAGTTGGTCCGGTTATGTGAATTATAAAGACGGTTGGGGTACGGAACCCTTGGATGTATTTGCCAATAAGGTAAAACTCAAGAGCTTGGGAATTGATACGAAAGATTTGAAAAACAAAGTGAAATTACAAGAAAAAGCGAAATCCAACTTCCTTGGGATTCAATCTCAATTGTGGACGGAAACTGCAGCCAATGCTTACGAATTTGACCGGATGTTGATGCCGAACCTCATTGTTTTTTCCGAACGGGCGTGGAGTTCTAAAGAACCTTGGATAGAAAATACCTCTGCAGAATTACAGGAGCCTGAATTGACTACCCGCTGGAACACTTTTGTAAATACCGTGGGGCAACGCCATCTCCCCTTTTTATCAAGCGCTTACAGCCAACTTCTATATGATCTGCCAAAACCAGGAGCAGTGGTGGAAGAAGGGATACTCCGCATTCGACAACAATTCCCTGGACTAGAAATTCGATTTAGTCGAGATGGCACTACCCCTACTCGTTTGGATGAAAAATATACTACTGCTTTAGAAATAAGCCCTTCAGACCAAATTGTGGTACGTACTTTTGACCCCAACGGAAGAGGTGGAAATCCTATCCAAGTGAACTAAATGAAAAATCTTGAAAACAAACGCTTACACGCGTTGGATTTTGTAAGAGGGCTGACCATCATCCTGATGATCATTGTCAATACACCCGGCTCCTGGAGTCATGTGTATGCTCCTTTACTTCACGCCGAATGGAATGGAATAACCCCTACAGACTATGTTTTTCCCTCCTTTCTGTTTATTGTTGGTGTTTCCATAGCCCTTTCTTTTAGCAGACAAAAAGAGCAGGGAAAAAACCGTACTGAGATGACCAAAAAAGTCTTGCTTCGCTCAGTAAAGATTTATGCGGTAGGCATTTTTTTGTGGTTGTGGCCCAGTTTTAACTTTGAAGGCATCCGATGGGTAGGGGTTCTCCCTCGTATCGCCTTTGTCTATTTAGCCTGTGCACTTCTATTTTTATACACCTCTCGCAAAGTACAATTGTACCTCGGAATCACCCTATTATTCTTTTATTGGATTGTCATGGCGTATGTTCCTGTCCCCGGTACAGGAGTACCTGATTTGAGCGTCCCAGAAAAAAACTGGGCCCATTATCTCGACAACCTACTACTCCCCGGTAGGCTTTGGAAACACACTTGGGATCCTGAAGGCATCCTCAGTACGCTTCCTGCCATTGCTACGGGTTTAATGGGTATGATGGCGGGATATCTCCTGCTGAAAAAAGAGGAGTTGAGCCACAGGGTCAATCAGTTGTTCTTTTTCGGATTTCTCTTGCTTTTTTCAGGGGATGTCATGCAATGGTTTTTCCCCTTAAACAAAAACCTGTGGAGCTCTTCCTTTAGCCTTTTTATGGGAGGTGTGAGTGCTTTGACACTGGCTGCCGCAGTCTATGTTTTTGACTTGAAAAAAATGAAATTCCGATCCCAATTCGCCCATGTGTTTGGCGTCAACTCGATTTTTGCCTATGCACTTTCAAGCCTACTTACCGTTGTGTTTTACAGTTCCAAATGGTGGGGTATTGCATTTAATCAAGAATTTATGGGACTTTGGGAGCGCCTCGGCTTTCCCTTAAAATTGGGGTCTTTACTCTATGCACTGTGTTATGTGTTCATCCTATGGATTCCGACCTACTACTTATTCAAGAAAAAAATCTTTATCAAGTTGTAAAAAAAAATCGGTCTCCGAAGAGACCGATTCAAACAAAAACAAATAATTGATTTGCTTATCGGATTTTAATAAGCTTTTTGGGCTGTGGCAAAGCTTCTTTGCGTTTCGGCAAACGAAGTTGCAACACCCCATCCGAATACTGCGCCTCAATATTTGAAGGGTCTACACTCTCTGGAATAGTGAAGGTTCTTTTAAAACTGTTGTAGCTAAACTCACGTCGTGTGAATTTTCCTTTTTCAGTGACTTGTTCCTCCTCTAGAGAAGAAGAAATGGAAAGCAATCCGTCTTCTACTTCAATTTCAAAATCACTTTTTTTCATACCCGGTACCGCAAGCTCAATTTCAAATTGGGCTTCTAAATCTTTAATATTTACTGCGGGTAAAGTAGTAGAACCAGGCGTTTTTAAATTCCAATCTTGATTGATAAAATCATCGATTAAAGAGGGGAAAAACGGGGCTTGTTTACGTATTAAATTCATAATCTATTATTTTAAGGTTAACAATTTTTTGTTGTCTTCCTTAAAGCAAAATCAAGACCAACTACGATTTTTGCCAAAATGTCAGCTAATTTTAGAAAATAACTGACATTATGTCTTTACGAAATAGCTTCTTGTACTTTATCTGCAGCTTCTTGAAAGGCCGTGGCCGATAGCACATTCAATCCTGAGGAGTCGATCAATTCCTTAGCAATATCGGCATTGGTTCCCTGTAAGCGGACAATAATAGGCACTTTGATGGCATCGCCCATGTTTTTGTAGGCGTCTACAATTCCTTGAGCGACGCGGTCACAACGTACGATTCCTCCAAAAATATTGACTAAAATAGCTTTGACATCTGGATCTTTTAAAATCAAACGAAAGGCTGTTTCTACTCGAGCGGCATCTGCAGTTCCTCCCACATCGAGGAAGTTTGCAGGATCTCCTCCAGCTTGTTTGATCAAATCCATGGTTGCCATAGCGAGACCCGCACCGTTGACCATGCAACCTACATTCCCATCCAGGTCCACATAATTTAACCCTACCTCGCGTGCTTCCACCTCAACTGGGTTCTCTTCACTCAGGTCTCGTAAAGCTTCAAAGTCTTTGTGACGGAAAAGGCTGTTGTCGTCTAAAGTTACTTTGGCATCTACTGCGACAATACGATCGTCTGAAGTTTTTAAGACGGGATTGATTTCAAACAGAGAAGCATCGGAACCCAAATAGGCTTTGTATAAGGCTGTGACGAATTTGGTCATGTCTTTAAAAGCAGCTCCTGAAAGGCCTAAATTAAAGGCCACTTTTCGAGCTTGAAAAGACTGCAAGCCTAGGGCAGGATCTACTTCTTCAGTAAAAATCAAATGAGGTGTAGCTTCCGCAACGGCTTCAATGTCCATTCCTCCTTCTGTAGAGTACATAATCATGTTTTTGCCCGTTGCGCGATTCAAAAGAACAGAAATATAAAACTCACTAGGCTCTGAGGCTCCAGGGTAATACACATCTTCGGCAACCAAGACTTGGTTTACTTTCTTCCCTTCTGGCGGGGTTTGTGGAGTGATAAGTTGCATGCCGATAATTTCTCCAGCTATGGTTTCGAGCTCTTCTAAACTTTTCGCCAATTTAACACCACCGCCTTTTCCGCGTCCCCCAGCGTGGATTTGCGCTTTGACTACATGCCAAGAAGTTCCGGTTGTTTCTGTCAGTTCTTTTCCCGCTGCTATTGCTTCCGAAGCTGTTTTGGCTACAATACCACGTTGAATGGTAACTCCAAAACTGGCCAATAATTCTTTTCCTTGATATTCGTGTAAATTCATAAGTCTTTTCTAAAATCTATCTGCAAAAATAATCAAACCGAAGCGGAATGTTGAAAGGATGGAATTAAAACTTTTGTTATATATATAACATTATTTTAAATTTTGATGCAGAAAGGGGGTTTCCTTTGCGCTATCGGTTTTACTCCCTATTTTTGAGCCAACAAATAAGATTATGAAGGACTCGGTTTTAAAATCTATCACAGCGCAACACAACGGCCCCATTTATGTGTATGAGGGCGCTAAGATCCAGCAGCAATACACACGGCTTAAAAATGCCTTTAGTGGCGTAGAAAGTTTACGCATTAATTACGCTTGTAAAGCTTTGTCCAATATTTCCATACTGAACCTGATGCGGTCCCTAGGTTCAGGATTGGATACCGTATCCATCCAAGAAGTACAATTGGGTCTCAAGGCAGGTTTTCGTGCAGAAGACATCATTTTCACTCCCAATGGAGTTTCCATAGAAGAAATTGAACAGGTCGCTGCAATGGGGGTGCAAATCAACATTGACAACCTTTCCATCTTAGAACAATTTGGCACCAAACACCCCAATATTCCTATCTGTATTCGGATTAACCCCCATGTGATGGCAGGAGGAAACAGCAACATCTCGGTTGGACACATCGATTCTAAGTTTGGGATTTCTATTCATCAAACCCCGCACGTCCTTCGCATTGTAGAAAATACTGGAATGCACATCAATGGAGTGCACATGCACACGGGAAGTGATATACTAGACATTGAAGTCTTTTTGTATGCGGCAGAAATTTTATTTGATACCGCACTAAAATTTAAAGACTTAGACTTTTTAGACTTTGGAAGTGGGTTTAAAGTTCCTTATCGACCGGGAGATATCGAAACCAATATTGAAGAATTAGGCGAAAAACTCACCGAACGCTTCCATCGTTTTTGTGAGACCTATGGGAAAGATCTGGAATTGGCCTTTGAACCCGGGAAGTTTTTGGTCAGCGAGGCCGGCTATTTCCTCACTAAAGTGAACGCTGTAAAACAAACAACCTCTACCGTTTTTGCTCAAGTGGACTCTGGGTTTAACCACCTCATCAGACCCATGTTATACGGTTCCCACCACGAAATTTCAAACATTTCCAATCCCAAAGGTAAAGAACGCTTTTATACCGTAGTGGGGTATATCTGCGAAACCGACACCTTTGGCAGCAATCGTAAAATTGCTGAAATTTCAGAAGGAGATGTCTTGGCTTTTAAAAACGCAGGCGCCTACTGTTTTACTATGGCAAGTAATTACAATTCACGTTTCCGCCCTGCTGAAGTGCTTTGGTATGAGGGAGAAGCTCATCTGATTCGAAAAGAAGAAAACTTTGAGGATTTAGTCCAAAATCAAATACTGATTGATTTTAAAGAAAAGGTGGAGGCTAATTGATCTTTTTCAACCTTTCCAACGTTTGGTTATAGGTTTGAATAAATTCCGTAACTATTTCTGCTGCAGGGGTTATGGTGTCAATTTGAGCGGCTACTTGGCCTATTTCCAGTTCCCCTTCTACTAGATCTCCTTCAAACATCCCTTTTTTGGCACGTCCTCTGCCTAAGGCTTTTCGTAGGGCTACCGCATCTGCTCCGTTTTCGTAAAGGGCCTGAATTTTTTCGAAGAAAGGATTTTTTAACATCCGTACTGGAGTGACTTCTTTTAGGGTAAGAACGGTGCTCCCCTGTTCCGCTTTCAGCACTTCCTGTTTAAAATATTCATGAGAAGAAGCTTCAGGTGTGGCGACAAAGCGCGAGCCTACCTGTACTGCATCTGCTCCCAAAGCCATTGCCGCTAGCATAGCGGCACCCGAACCAATCCCTCCTGCGGCAATCAATGGGATGTGTATCGCTTTTTTTACTAACGGAATAAGGGTCATTGTGGTTGTTTCCTCTCTGCCGTTGTGTCCGCCCGCTTCGAAACCTTCGGCAACCACCGCATCTACACCGCAGTCTTGTGCTTTTAAGGCAAACTTTTTTGAGCTTACCACGTGAACCACGGTACACCCGTATTCCTTTAGATGGGCTGTCCACAAGTTGGGATTCCCTGCAGCGGTAAAGACAATGGGTACCTTTTCCTCTACAATTACTTGCATCAACAAATCAATATCGGGATACAACAAAGGGACGTTTACTCCAAAAGGTTTTGAGGTTGCTGCCTTACACTTTTGAATGTGCTCTCGCAGTACCTCAGGATACATAGAGCCCGCGCCCAATAATCCCAAACCACCGGCATTACTTACCGCTGAAGCCAAACGCCAACCGCTGGCCCAGACCATACCCGCTTGGATAATGGGATACTGGATGCCCAGCAGCTTGCAAATTGGATTTTCCATTAAAGAAACTGATCCACTTTTTGGTATGCTTTGATCACGGCCAATTCGCCTTCTTTTCCCGAATTGAAATTACCGTGTTCCATTCCTAAAATCCCATCGAAACCTCTGCTGTGAATGTATTTAAAAACATTGGTGTAGTTGATTTCTCCCGTGGTGGGCTCTTTTCTACCCGGATTGTCTCCAATCTGAAAATATCCGATTTCATCCCAGCATTGTTCGATGTTGGGAATTAGGTTCCCTTCCTGGATCTGCTGGTGGTAAATGTCAAATAAAATTTTACAGGAGGGAGAGTCAACGGCTTTACAAATTTCGAACGCCTGAGGGCTTTCCGATAAAAACAAGCCCGGGTGGTTTCTAAAATTTAGAGGTTCCAAAACCATGACAAGCCCGTGTGGCTCCAGCAAAGCGGAAGCCTGTTTTAAACTTTCCACTACGTGCGCCGTTTGATACGCCCTATTCTGTCTTAAATCCACATGTCCCGGAACTACAGTCATCCATTTCGCATTGACGCGTTTGGCCACTGGGATGGCTTTTTTGATATACTCCAAAAACTCCGCTCGTAAAGTAGCATCACCACTGGCCAAATTGGGTTTTTGCCAATAAATCTGATGTGCTACAAAAACGCCCATACGGAGGCCTCTTTTTTCCATAGTTACGGCCATTTTTTCTTGAAGAGCCACCTCTCTATTTCGCATGTCATTGTCTTCAAAAGCAGTAAAACCTTGATCTGCCATAAAATTGAGCTGATCAATTGGGTCCTCCCCAGCATGATGACGAAACATACCCAGATGGGGGGCGTAATGCAAATTGTATTTGTAAGACCCAGCCGCTTCAGTTGTACCAGCCCAAAGGGGCGTTGCTGCTAATCCTACCCCTGCTAAGGCAGATGCTTTAGTAAAATTTCTTCGGTTCATCTTATATCATTTTAGTTTTTCCGGGAGTAGGAATTGGGTAATTCCCTTCTGAATCTGGGACTGAAGGTGGTGTTGAGTCCCAAGTTACTGTTTCTGGCATCAAGTGAAGTTCAGAATTTAAAGCCTCTTCTAAAGTGATTTTTTTACCGGTATAAGTTGCCATTCTACCCAAGATTGCTGTTAGTGTGCTCATCGCTCCGTTTTCAGCATCTGCTATGACTCCTCCGTTTCGAATTGAAGCAAACAATCGATCGTGTTCTACCTGATAGGGATTTGAATCTTCTCCCCACTTTCTAGGATATTTGTACTGGCTATTTCCTTCCAAATCTGTGATTAGTCCTTTGCCTATTTCAACACTTCCTTGGGTTCCTTGGAAGACCTCATCCACACGTCGCATTGTTCCGGGAATATGTCGACACTGACTGGAGATTACGGCACCACTGGCATAAGTGAACTCTACAAAGTGATGGTCAAAAATTTCACCGTGGTCTTTCCCGTTGCGTACTTGACGCCCGCCCATCCCTTGTGCAGAAACGGGATAATCACCAATAAACCAGTTGGCAACATCGATGTTGTGAATGTGCTGTTCTAAGATATGATCTCCACACAACCAGTTGAAGTAATACCAATTGCGCATTTGATATTCCAATTCGCTTTGACCCGCTTGACGCTTTTTTACCCAGACACCCGCATCGTTCCAATAGACTTGGCCGCTTCGAATCTTTCCTATCGCGCCTTGGTCAATGCGTTGTTTTATATCGATGTATTTGGTTTGATAGTGACGCTGTAAGCCCACCACTACATTTAGCTTTTTGGCTTTTGCAATTTTTGCAGTAGCTAAAACTTTTCGAATCCCCACGGGATCCGTAGCGACGGGTTTTTCCATGAAGACGTGTTTGTCATTGGCAATGGCGTATTCGAAGTGATAAGGTCGAAAACCGGGAGGGGTGGTCAAAATCACAACATCTGCCAGATCAATGGCTTTTTTATACGCATCGAAACCTACAAAACGATTTTTTTCTTTGACCTCAATCTTTTTTTTGCCGTCAAAGTGGTCTTTTATTCCATTTAAACTTTTTTCGATTCGATCAGCAAAAGCATCTGCCATAGCGACCAATTCTACATTTTCATCAGCGGTTAGTGCTTGGACAGCGGCTCCAGAACCTCTTCCTCCGCAACCGATAAGGGCCAATTTTAATTTCTTTGCTCCATAAACGTTGGCCATCGCCTCCACGGATAAGGGAACCGTCAGTAGTCCACTCGTTGCTAAAGCTGTTTTTTGAACAAAAGAACGACGGGATGTCTCGTAATTCTTTAAAGTGTCTTTGTTTTTCATCTTTGTCTGTTTAAGGTGTTGATTCGTAATTCCAATATTTTCGTTGTTCTTCTTCAGTAGGAGTCTTTACAGGACGTACCACTCGAAAGCCCACAAAGGGCGCATCGGTATGCCACCATTTGCTTTTTGGGATTTGGGGATCGCGCATTTTCCATTTTTTGGTAGAAGGCCTTCGCGCAGCAGAGCGCAACCGTTTGGGCGCATCCATCCAAGAGCCTCCTCGAACTACTTTAGGGTAGATTTTTGAAGGTTCCTGAAAAGGGTTTTTTACTAATTCTTTTCTTGTTCTATAAGAAGTAGGTACATATTGATCTAGGGTCCATTCTGCAACATTGCCGTGCATATCGTACAAGCCCCAAGCGTTGGGCTTTTTGGTTCCTACTGGTTGGTATTTGTCATCACTGTTGGAAGCATACCAGGCATATTCCCCTAGGTTTTCAGTTGTGTTTCCAAAAGAATAAGAGGTAGTACTCCCTGCTCTGCAGGCATATTCCCATTCCGCCTCTGTGGGCAAACGATAAAAATGTCCTGTCATGGCAGACAACCACTCGCAAAATTTTACTGCTGCCAATTGAGTCATACAGATGGCAGGGTATCCCTCTATTCCCATTCCAAAACTCATTTCTACATAGGGTGTTGTCGCACCAGAAACTGCGTCCACATCAATTTGTACATCGCTTGAAGGGCTCTTTTTTACTTGATAGACATCCAATTCTCTACTTACAAATAAATTGTACAGATCCCATGTAACTTCAAATTGTCCCATCCAAAAAGCATCCAAAGTGACTTCATGTTGGGGGCCTTCATCTCCAAAATGCCCTACTTCTGACTTGGAACTACCCATTGTAAAAGTCCCCACTTTGACAAAGACTAAATCCAAAGAATGATCTGTTCCCGGTAAGGTTTCCGTAAAATTTTCTTGGGCCGTTGAAAACAAAAATCCGGAAACAAAAAATAAAAAAAACAGTTTTGATTTGATATGCATATCATCTAATTCACCATAAATCTATAAAGAAAAAAAATGTATCCAAACAAAACCTATTCAAATTCAATATTTAGCACTAAGAAGACTGAAAAACACACTCTTTGTTTAACGTTTTCGGAATTTATGGTATACGATACTGTGAAATCTTATCTTTTTTTATATTTGTTTTAACAAATTAAAATTATATAACTATAATTACAGTATCTTTAAAAAATGGTAACATTTTCAACTAGGGATGTCATGATTAACTAAAACAATTAATCCAAATGAAAAAATTGAAATTTAAACATCTAATTTTTAGTCTCTTGTTTCTTGCAGCTGGTGTCCTATCGGCTCAACAAACTGTAACAGGAGCTGTTTCAGATGAGACTGGGCCACTGCCTGGTGTAAGTGTATTGGAAAAAGGAACTTCCAATGGTGTTGTTTCTGATTTTGATGGGAATTATTCTATAACGGTGTCCAGTGCGGATGCCATTCTTGAGTTTTCCTATTTGGGATTTCTTACCCAAGAGGTAACAGCCAACTCTGATCAAATTAATGTTATTTTAGTCGAAGGGTCTAATGAATTAGAGGAAGTTGTTGTAACAGGATATGGAACTCAGAAGAAAGCGACTTTAACAGGATCTATTGCTACCATTGGTGGTGAAGACCTAGAAAAATCTTCTTCTCCCAACTTAGGAACAGCATTGGCAGGTAAGGTTGCAGGTCTTTATATAGATACCGGCAATGGAGCTCCTGGAGCTGACAACCCAGCGATTCGAGTTCGGGGGACAAACACCTTTAATAACTCATCTGCTCTTATTGTAATTGATGGAATTCCAAATCGTGCCGGAGGACTTGCTCGAATCAATCCTGCTGACATAGAAAGTATTTCTGTACTTAAAGATGCATCAGCAGCCATATATGGTGCTCGTGCAGCGAATGGAGTAATCTTAATTACCACAAAAAGAGGTAAAGAGGGTAAGGCGAAAGTAAAAATTACGTCAAACTACGGATGGCAAAACTTTACAACGACTCCTGATATGCTTACAGGTGCTGAGTATATGGACTTGGTAAACCTATTAAATGTTTACAAGCTTCCTGTAGGAGAATGGCAAGCAGCAAATGCAGTAAGAGGATTGCCTTTTACTCGTCCTAATGGTGAGGTGTTAAATCCAACGTATTCTCAAGATCGTATTCAAAATACGGCTACTGGAACAGACTTGTGGAACTATCCTGATACAGACTGGATGGAGGAAGTGCAACGAAAAAATGCACCCACTACAAGACAGAACGTTCAAATTTCCGGAGGAGATGAAAACGTGACTTATTTAGCTTCTGCCGGATATCTTAGACAAGATGTAAACTTTAAAAACGCACCTAAAGGATTTACTCAGTACGATCTTCGATTAAATTTAGATGCCAAGATCAACGATTTTTTAAGTGTTGATGTAGGTCTATATTCTAGACAAGAAGAAAACTTAACGTCTACAAACGCCCCTTCAAATGTTTTCAATGATTTAGTTCGTCAATATCCATGGTTTCCCGCCTACTGGCCTACTGGAGAGTATGGTCCTGATATTGAAAATGGTAACAACCCAGCTATTCGTGTAACGGATGAGCCAGGATATAATAATAGAAGCACCAATTTTGTTCAAAGTAATATTGGTATTGATTTTAACGTACCGGGTGTAGAGGGTCTTTTGATCCGAGGTAATGTTTCCTATGACAAAATGAATTTTGATCAAAAATTATGGCAACGCCCTTGGCAGTTATATACTTGGGACGGTGTAAACAAAGATTCATCAGGTTTAACGGCAGCTGATCGAGGACCAGGTGATCCAAGTTTAACACAAGATCACACTACTCTAACTGACATTACTGCAACAGTTAATGCCTCTTATGAGACCAGCTTTGGAGATCACTATCTGAAAGTTTTAGGAGGTATCACTCGGGAAGAGTCAGAACAGAGCTACATGAGAGCTTTCAAACGATTTTTCCTCTCTAATGACTTGGATCAGTTAAGCTTTGGAGGCCAAGATGGTCAGTTCAGTCAGGGTACTGGATATGAAATCGCTCGATTGAACTATTATGGACGTATCAATTATAACTTTAAAGAGAAATACTTATTAGAGTTGTTATTCCGTTACGATGGATCGTATCTGTTTCCAGAAGAAACTCGTTATGGATTCTTCCCTGGACTTTCGGCGGGATGGGTATTATCAGAGGAATCGTTCTTTGATGTTGGTTTCTTAGATTACTTCAAGTTAAAAGGATCTTGGGGACAGTTAGGTAACGACAACGTTGCACCCTTTCAGTTCTTAGCGTCTTATGGTTTTTCTGCTACAAGTTTGGGTGACGTTGTTACTACAGCTTATGAGACGAAAGTTCCAAACCCCAACATTACTTGGGAAACACAGACCTCTCAAAACTTTGGATTTGATTTAAGAGCAGTAAACAATAGACTTTCTGTAGGTTTTGAAGTCTTCAGAAACTTAAGAGAGAATATCCTTACTTTACCGAATAAAACGCTCCCATCGTATAGTGGTATTACACCACCAGCACAAAATATCGGAGAATTCGAAAATAGAGGTATTGAAGTGACCGCTGGATTTAACGGAGAAACAAACTCTGGCTTGACCTATAATATTACATTCAATGTTAGTGATTCAAATAACAAATTGTTATTTGTCGATGAACCAGATCTAGCAGACCGCCCCTGGCAACGTGAAACGGGTGGTGAATTGGGAAGACCCCTTCGTTATAGATTTGATGGTGTTTTCCGATCGCAAGCTGAAATTGATTCAGAAAGTCTAGACTACAGTGCTGTAGCGCCATTACTCAAACCTGGGGATGCTCGAGTTGAAGACATCGATGGAGATGGTAAAATTACACCTGCAGATAGAACACGTGTAGGTGGAAGTACATTTGCTGACACACAGTTTGGATTCAACACAGCAATGACATACAAGAACTTCGACTTTAACATGTACTGGAATGGTGCAGCAGGAGGATATAACTCGTACGAATGGAGCTTTATGTCTGGAACTCTTGCCAATGTCCAACGTGATGTATTTGATCGTGCCTGGTCTTTAGATAATCCTAATGCTCCAGCTCCCCGTTTAGCGGATAGAGGTGACCAGTGGTATTCAGGTCAGACTGACTACGCTTTAATTACACGTGATTTTATCAGATTAAAAACCTTAGAGTTAGGTTACAACTTTAGTGATTCAATCACAAGTAGAATAAATGCGGATAGCATACGACTTTCAGTTACAGGAACAAACCTGATTACGATAACTGATTTCCCATTTGACCCTGAAGTTATTCAAAGTGGTGCTAATGTTAGCAACACAAGAGCAGCTGGTGGTGGATCTGTAAATAATGGAGGTGCTTACCCACTATTGAAAACAATAATTACCGGAATACAAATAACCTTTTAATTTATAAACATGAGAAAAATGAAGAAGACTTTTTCAAAAATTGCTGTTGGATTTATGTTTGTTTCGGCACTAATAAGTTGCCAAGATGATTTTTTAAGTACAACACCCTTGAGTGAAATTGCAGAATCTAATGTTTGGTCCTCGGCCAAACTTGCAGAGGCCGCTGTACTAGACCTGTACCAAGGTACATGGGCAGGAACTCTTACCCGCGAGGAAACCACTGATGCGTTTACCGACCAAGCTGTTTTTACGCACCCTGGGAGAGGAGTTGATGGCTATACAGAAGGAAAGATGAATCCCTCGGGAGGATACATGGATATGCAGTGGATGAGCTGGACTCAACTATATCCTTACGTACGAAGTGCAAATATTGCAATTCAAAAACTAACCGAGAATGAAGGAGGACTCGATGCTGGATTAACAAAACGGCTGCTCGGAGAAGCTTATTTTATGAGAGGTTATTTTTTCAGCCAGTTGATGCGACAGTACGGAGGTATTGTACTTTTAACTGAACCCTTGACATTGGACAGTGAAGCTCAAAATCCTAGATCGAGTTTTGAAGATACAGTAAATCAAATCGTATCGGATTTAGACCAAGCTATATCTCTATTGTCAAATGCTCCTGCGAGCAAAGCTAGAGCTCATAGTTTAACTGCTCATGCACTTAAATCTAGAGTTTTAACACATGCGGCTAGTGATTTATATGAGCCTTCTAAAGCAGGATCAATATCAACACTAGGTTCTTATGGTAATAAAGAACTTGTAGGATACACAGGGGGTTCTCAGGACCAACGTTGGCAAGCCGCTAAAGCAGCTTCAAAGTTGTTTTTAGATGCTACATCAGGTTATAAACTTGATTATGCTGCACCTGCTTCTTTTGAAGAAGCGAAGCAGAATTATGAAGATATCTGGTTGCAAGGGGATGAAAACCAAGACTTTATTTGGGGAAGAATGATTGAAGCGTTTGGTTATGGATCTAGAACCTATCCTGGAGGAGACGATTGGTCTCAAGGTCCGGGAATGGTTGCTTTGTATCACGGTCCAAATGGATATCACGAATGGGCTGGAACTACACCAACAGAAGCTTTAGCATCTAAATATTCTATGAATGATGGAACTGCATTTGACTGGAATAACTCAGCGCATGCTGCAGATCCCTATTCTAATCGTGAGGCACGTTTTTATTCTACTCTTTTATTTGATGGAGCATCATGGAAACAGAGAACAAGTGATGTTGTTAAGTATGATAACTTCAATGAAATTCAAACAGGATATTATACATTCTCTGATGGTACTATAGTAAATGGAGTAGATACACGTCAGGGTCCTATTGAAGACTGGAACGGATCGAGAACAGGATACTACTTCAAAAAGTTTTCTGATCCTTACCTTCCTGCTTCATGGCCCAATAACCTTCAAAAAATTGATGCACCTTACTTAAGATATACAGAAGTTCTATTAAATTATGTAGAAGCTAGTATCAATCTAGGTCAAGAAAGCGACGCTAAAGCGTGGTTAAATAAACTGCGTTTTAGAAACGGACTGCCGGCAGTAACAGCCTCTGGTGCAGCATTAGTGGAATTGTATAAAAGAGAGCGTGACAAAGAGTTAGTCAATGAAGATGATCGTATGTTCGCTATGAAAAGATGGATTGAAGGTCCTTATTCATTAGATAAACAAGTCCAACAAACACTGATTCAAGCAACTCAAAAAGCGGGAAGTTCAATGACACCTGCAAGCTTCAGAAAGAGTACTGATGACTTTGATTATACTTATAGACCCACTGATATCGTTTTTGAAAATAGAATTTGGAGAGATCATGTCTACTTCATGCCTATCCCACAAAACGAGATCGATCGTGACCCATCTTTGATCCAGAATCCTGGGTACTAATTTAGGTAACGAATACTTATAAAAAACCCCGCAAATTTGCGGGGTTTTTTTATTTTTGAAAAAAAACTCATGAGGCGGTTAGTTGTTGTATTAATCATTACATTTTTTTCTTTTGGCTGCGAATCTGAATTAAAGCAGTTCACAAAACTAAATCCCAAGGATACTAGTATTGATTTTGTAAATAAGCTTTACGAAACCAACTCAAGAAATTATTTTACCTATCCCTATATGTATTTGGGTGGTGGTGTAGCGGTAGGTGATTTTAACAACGACGGTCTTGAAGATTTATTCTTTAGTGGGAATATGGTCCCGAACAAACTTTATCTAAATCAGGGCGATTTCCAATTTAAAGACATAAGTGAATCTGCGGGAATTCAAGGAGATAACAGATGGTATTCGGGGGTAAGTCTTATCGATATTAACAAAGACGGTTTTCTCGATATTTACATCGCAGTAGGGGGAGAAAATGAACCTAACAACAACGTCCTTTACATAAACAATCAAAACAATACTTTTAGCGAAAAAGCAGAAGCTTACGGAATCGATGATGATGGATACAGTATGCATTCCACTTTTTTTGATTATGACAAAGACGGTGATTTAGATTTGTATGTAGCGAACTATCCTCCTACCAGTTTTACAGCCCCAGTAGATTACTATAAATACATGATTGATAATCACGAAGATCGGGATTCAGATCACCTTTATCGCAATGATGGTGAACTTTTTGTAGATGTTACTAAAGAATCTGGGATTAGTAATTTTGGCTTGAGTCTCGGCGTTGTAGCTTCAGATTTTAACAATGATGGCAATCCGGACCTTTACATCTCAAATGATTTTAATGCCCCCGATTTTATGTATATAAACAACGGGGATGGAACTTTTACCAATGAAATCTTAAACTCACTACAGCAAACCTCATTTTTTGGAATGGGAGTTGACGCTGCTGATTTTAATAACGACGGTTGGGTAGATATTTTTCAGTTAGACATGAATGCTGCAGACAATTTTAGATCTAAGGCTAATATGTCCTCCATGAATCCTGAAGTATTTTATCAATCTGTTGCACTTGGACTACATCATCAATACATGCAAAATTCGTTGCAGCTGAATCAAGGAAATCTCAACGATTCGTCCCCAGCCTTCAGTAATATTGCACGTTGGAGTGGTGTTTCTTCTACCGATTGGAGTTGGGGAGGATTATTTGCTGATTTTGATAATGATGGATGGAAAGATTTATACGTTACTAATGGAATCCGAAGAGATGTAAATAATAAAGACTTTTACAATGAACACCGAGCATTTTTCAATAAAATGGAAAACGATCCAAACTATAAAAATAAAGAAGAGGAAGTAAAGTTATTGTCTTTTTTAGAAAAAATGCCTTCTGAAAAACTTTCAAATTATTTATTCCAGAACCAACAAGAAAATGGCTTTAAAAATAAAAATATAGAATGGGGTTTAGATGAAAAAACATTCTCTAATGGAGTTGTTTACAGTGACCTAGACAATGATGGAGATCTTGATTTAGTAGTAAACAATCTTGAAGACTTTGCCAGTATATACCGTAATAATACTTCCAATTCAAATTATATAGGGTTTACGCTAGAGGGAAAGGATCAACAAATCCCGATAGGAACTAGAATACATTTAAAAGCCTCAGGAAAATATCAAATGCAAGAGCTCAACCTAAGCAGAGGCTATCTTTCATCTGTTTCGCCGAGAGTACACTTTGGCCTTGGAGCTGCCCCAGAAATTGAGGAAGTTATTGTAGAATGGCCAGATGGCAACCGAACCAAACTAGAAGATCTAACGGTCAATTCCTATAATGCAGTTGCCTATAAAGAGGATTCGTCAAATACGTTGAACGAAAAGAATGAATTTTCTGAGGTAAAACGATTTGAAACCGTGGTTCAAAAAGATGCTTTTGTACATCGAGAAAATCCATATGATGATTTTAAAGATGAAGTATTACTTCCTCATAAAAACTCAACTCTAGGACCTGCACTAGCTGTAGGAGATTTAAACAATGATAGCAGAGAAGATTATATAGTTGGAGGAGCCATTGCCCAAGCGGCAGAAATTTATATTCAGAAAGTTAACGGGTCATTTCAAAAAGTCAACGTTCCCATTTTTGAAAAGGATAAATTTTATGAAGATTTAGGAATTCAAATTTTTGATGCCGATAATGACGGAGATTTAGACATTTATATTGCAAGTGGAGGAAATGAGTTTAACGAAGGTTCTCAAGGGTACGAAGATCGTTTTTATGAAAATAAAGGAAATCTTGTTTTTGAACGAAATATTTCTGCCATACCCGATACCCGAATTAGTGGACTTGAGGTTTCTGTCAATGATTTTGACCAGGATGGAGACTTAGACCTCTTTGTAGGAGGTAGACTAAGTCCAAAAAAATATCCCTATCCTTCAAGTTCAAGGATTCTAGAAAATCGAAGTGCTTCAGGAAGCATTCAATTTGTTGATGTGACGGAAGAAAAGAATCCAGCTCTCACCAATATCGGATTGGTAACGACTTCAAAATGGGTAGATCTAGACGGGGACTCTTGGGAAGATTTAGTAGTAGCAGGAGAATGGTTGTCCATTCGCTTCTTCAAAAACAATGAAGGAAAAACATTCAAAGAGGTAACCGAAGAGGTTTACTTGCCAGAACAACGCGGGTGGTGGTATGATATTGAAAAAGGGGATTTTGACAACGATGGTGATCTGGACCTTATTGTTGGAAATCTTGGATTAAACTACAAATACCAGGCTTCAACAGAAAAACCTTTTCGAGTTTATTTAAATGATTTTGACAAGAATACAACCTACGATATCGTTTTGAGTTATAAATCAGACGATACAGAGTATCCTATAAGAGGACGTCAATGCTCTTCAGAACAAATGCCTGCAATTAAAGAGAAATTCAAGAATTACAACAGTTTTGCAAGTGCTTCGCTAGAAGAAATATACTCTGATCAAATGCTTGAAGAGTCTTTAAAATATGAAATCACCTCCTTCGCAAGTGTTTATTTGCAAAATAACAATGGAAAATTTATTGCCAAACCACTCCCCTATCAGGCTCAATTTTCAAACATTAATGCCCTAGTTGTAGAAGATATCGACCGGGATGGGTATCTCGATGTTGTACTTGGGGGAAATCTTTATAACGCCGAAGTTGAAACCCCCAGAAATGATGCCAGCTACGGCCTATGGCTTAAAGGAGATGGAGCAAATGGGTTTCGTGCACTAGCGCCAAGAGAGACAGGTTTAGTAGTTCGTGGGGATATCCGAAATATGAAACCGATAAAAGTAGGGGGGCAAACCCATTTACTAGTAGCCAAAAACAATCAAGACTTACAACAAATTAGAATTAACTAATGCGTTTTCTACTAGCTGTCCTTTCATTTGTCTTGTTGACGGGTTGTATGAATCAAAAATCGCGTCAATTTAAAGAGTATTTAAAGGGAGATTGGAGAATTGAAAATCCTATCCTTCAGTCTTTTATTCGATTTGAAGAAAATGGGAAAACAACATACTATTTAAATCAATTCAGTTATCGGTTAGATAGTCTTGCTGAAACAGGTAGGTGGAGCTTAGATGAAATTCGAAAAGGAATTGAAACGGATACTTTTGTTGTGACTATTGATAAGCAACCTCAAAAAACAGTTTTTCAATTTGTAGCCGTCAATGAAGACAGAATCAAAGTAATTGACGAAAAAGGGCAAACTTTTTTTACCCGTATTCAAAAATCTAATTTTACAACTGATTGAAGACATTACCAAAGGTGTCAAAGGTGAAATAATACGTGAATTTTTTGATTTCACCACTAGTGTTGAGTTTCGTAAACTCTAGGATAGCAACCTGATTCTTTTCGTCTGGGAGCAAAGTGATATGAAAGGGATCAAAACTATCAAAATCTCTACTTTTAAGCACTGATTTTAAAAGAATTAGCATCAGAGCTCGGTTGACCCGTTTTTGTTCCATTTGAACCTCTAAATTATTGTCAACTGGAATTTCGTATTGATCACCATTCGCTTTTTGCCAAGAAAAAATAAAGTTTTTAGGAGCCATAGTGACCTGCTGAGAGAATAAAAAACTAGAATTGAACAGCATAGCTAAGAACAAAAGAAAACAAAGTTTACAGGATTTATTTACCATCGAAGAAATTTGCCTAAATTTAAAAAAAATATGCAACCTATTGTTGTATATAAATGATAAGGGATTCATGATGAGAAAGAAATTACTACCATTGTATTTATTATCTTATTTTTTTCTTTTAATAGGTTGCTCTGTAGAAGAAGATGAGAAACAAGCTCCCAGTTACCGATTGAAAACGGAGATCTGGCCGAGCGACCAAAATGGTAAAATCATACCTAGCCAAGGAGATTACAATCCGTTTACTGTTAAAACCATTTATGCACGTCCTGAGCCAGGCTGGGTTTTTGATCGTTGGGAGGGCGCCCTGAGTGGAACAGACAACCCCTCCGCGATTTCTTTTTATGACGATCTTGCTATCCGAGCAGTATTCACAAAAGACACTTTTAAAGTTAGAACTATTGCAGGGGGTAAAGGAAAAGGAAACCAGCTAAATCAACTTTACTATCCTACAGGAATTGCTCTAGATCCCTCTGGAGATTTGTATGTGAGTGATATGTACAACCATAGAATCCAAAAATGGAAACCCGGAGCCACAGTTGGAATTACCGCAGCTGGAGGAAATGGCTTTGGCTATGGCCCTTCTCAGCTTGAGGAGCCTGGAAAAATTGATATTGACAGCCAGGGAAGTCTTTTTATTGCTGATACGGGGAACAACAGAATCCAAAAATGGGAATATGGAGGGCTAACAGGAACCACCGTAGCAGGCGGCAACGGTATGGGGAATAGACTCAACCAATTGAATAAACCTTTTGGTATTGCAGTAGATAATACTGGAGCAATTTACATTTCTGAGTTGGGAAATCACAGAGTGACCAAATGGAATGCTGGAGCATCAACAGGCGAACTCGTGGCAGGAGGAAACGGAGAAGGGAATGATCCCAATCAACTTGCCATTCCCATGGGAATTGCTGTAAACAATAAAGGAGATGTATTTGTAGCTGACACTTACAATCACCGGATTCAACTTTGGGAAAAGGGGGCTACCAAAGGAAGAACGTTACTCTCTGGAAAAGATTTTACTTCAGGATCACAAATCAATTATTTTAGCGGGATCAGTATTGTTAACGATTTTTTTCTTTACATTACTGATTATCAGCAAAAAAGAATTATTAGTTATGATCTTAAAACAGATACTTTTAAAATCATTTCAACGAATGACACCCTTGAAAATGAAGAAGATAGACTCTCGCAACCTTATCAAACAGCTATTGATATTATGGGGGATCTAATCATTGCTGATGCTAAAAATAATCGCATTCAAAAAAGAAAAGTTGAAGTGAATGAATGATGTATTTCGTGGAAAATTAGAATTTAACTACTACAAATCAGTTTCCACTTTTTTATTTCTCGTCTTAATGTTAAGTGTATTTTTTTCTTGCTCAAGTGATCTAAAATTGAATCAAAATAATTTAAACCTAGAATCAAGTGCCTACCTAACACAACATGCTAAAAATCCAATTTTTTGGCAACGTTGGAATGACAATCTTTACAGCGAGTACAATAAAGAAGAGAAGTTACTGGTAGTCAGTATTGGCTATTCCAGTTGCCATTGGTGTCATGTAATGGAAAAAGAAACTTTTGAAGATAAGGAGGTCGCTGACTACATGAACCAAAACTTTATCAGTATCAAAGTAGACCGAGAGGAAAACCCTGAAATTGACACTATTTATATGACTGCTACACAGATGATGACAGGCAGCGGTGGATGGCCTTTAAACGTAGTTTGCTTACCCAATGGGAGACCTGTTTATGGAGGAACCTACCACACAAAAGAACAGTGGCTTGAAGTTTTAGGGAAAATTCAAAAACTTTACACAAACGATAAAGAACAGCTTTATGACTTTGCTGAAAAAGTAGAAAAAGGAATCCAAGAGGTTAATCGCTTTGAATACACTGAGGAGATTGAAGCTTTTGAAACCGAAATGCTTCAAAGTGAAATGACGCTGTGGTCAAGTAATTGGGATACGCTAAACGGTGGCGAGCAACAAAATCAAAAGTTTATTACCCCTGTAAAATTCAATTATATCCAACAATATCAGCATCTAACTAAAGATAAAAAAATCGGAAACTATCTTGAAACCACTCTTGAAAACATAGCTACAAGTGGAATAATAGACCATTTGGAAGGAGGGTTTTATCGTTACACGGTAGACCCAGAATGGAAAATTCCTCACTTTGAAAAAATGCTTTATGACAATGCGCAGCTTTTAACGCTCTATTCAAATGCATACAAAGAATTTAAGAAGCCACTTTTTAAATCAACGGTCTATAAGACATTTGACTTCTTACAAAAACGAATGAAGAATGATAGAGGAGCTTACTTCTCCGCTATTGACGCTGATAATGAAGAGGGAGAAGGTCGTTTTTATGTCTTTGATGCGGAAGAGATTAAAAAGGTAGCCAGTAAAGATCTCGACTTACTTATTAGGTACTATCAAATTGATTTGGATAAACCCTTTGAAGACACTCATTACCATCTAAGAAAAATAAATGACGAAAAGGAATTGATTAGAAACTTCAATATCAACGAGGAAGAACTTTCTGATAAAAAATCAAATTGGGAAGCTCAATTTGAAACACTCAAAAGCGAAAGAGAGTTTCCGTTAATCGACACAAAGATAATTACCTCCTGGAATGCTCAGATGATCTCTGGATTACTTAGTGCTTATGAAGCTTTTCAAAACGACGCCTTTCTTGATCAGGCGGTAGAAACTTTTGATTTTATTCAACAAAATCTAATGGTAAGTGGCAAACTAAAGCATACATATCAAGTCGGTCAAGCAAAAATAGAGGCAAATCTTGAAGATTACGCTTTTACCGTTAGAGCAGCACTTGAACTGTATAAGAATACTGGAAATACCAGCTATTTAGAAAAAGCAGACCAGCTTAACAAAATTGCAATTAAAAACTTTGAAACAAGTGAAAATCCTTTTTACACCTTTACTGAAGATCCCGTCTTGTTTTCTCAAATCATTTCCGTGGACGACAATGTCATCCCTTCAGCCAATGCTATAATGGCTGAAAATCTATGGGAATTGGGTCAACTTTATGAAAACAAAGACTATGTTGAAAAAGCAAAAAATATGCTAGATGCTGTAGTTCCTTTCTTCGAAGGGGGAAGAGGGAAAGATTATAGCCAGTGGGCACAATTGTTAGCAAAGGAAGCTTTTTCTTATAAAGAAGTAGTTATAGTTGGACCTGAAGCCCAAGAAATAAACAAACAACTTCAGCAAAATTATCTACCCAATGTGCTTTTCCAACAAAGCGAGAAGGAAAGTAAACTACCTCTTCTAGCCGATCGCTTTTTTGAAAACGAAACACTGATTTATGTATGTAAAAATAAGGTGTGTTTACGCCCTTCAAAAACGATTGTCGAAGCTATTAAACAAATAAAGGAATAATTGCGCATGATCCACTTTCGATCTAAATGCCTAAATTAAATTTGACAGAAAAGGAAGAAGGGAATTTCCGAATCGATTTGTTTTAAATTCTATTTTTCAATTATGCTGAAAAAATTTTCACTGAAAATTTTAGCCAAGATAGTCTTTGACAAGGCGAGTCCCCTGGTTTTTTGATTTCTGACAAGCATCGAATCGCTCTTAACTAAATATTTGAATAAACGCTGGTAATCCTCGTCTAACCTATCGAGCTCTTCTTTCAGGTCTTCTTGACTTAATCTTGATGAAGGGGCGGCATTGCCATAATCTGTACCAAATAAAATTCGATCCTGATAGCGTTCAAAAAACGCACTTACTTTTTTAGAATCTTGCATGGCCAAATCTCCGAAACGCGCACCAAGTTCTACACTTAAATTCGGATAGTTCTCTAGGCGAACTGCAACCTTCGAAAGGTCATTTGCCATACTCGCAATGTGAGCAGCAATAATCTCTAGGTTTGGGTTGTTTTGAACCCACTCATCTCGAACTTCGATAATCTCTTCATAAGAGGGTACTTCAGGAAAATTATAAGCGTGATATTCTGGATTGTTTTTGTAATAATTATAATGGGGATTGTTTGGATCGTCCAATGGACGCCATGCCTGTTCTGGATCTCCAATATGGGCTAGAACTGGGATTTTATTTTCAACTAAAAAATCCCATATAGGATTCAACCTGGCATCATTAATCATCAAATACTTTCCCGCAGAATCTTGTGTGACCATTCCAAAGTTTTTCCACACTTTAACCATAGTTGCACCATTGGAAATATCCTTTTTCAGTTGGGCAATCGTATTTTCAATATAATCAGGATTTTCAATTCCAAAAGCTGTAAATGTGGTACACAAGAAAAAGTAGTCGGGAAATTCTTTATAATGTTCTAAATAGTTGTTGAAATTTCTTACTGGCCCGTCTTCACCTTTTAATGCCACATCCACTAAAACTGTCTTCATATTCCATTTGTTAAAAAATTCTGGAAGATAGGCTCTCGAATATTTATAGTGAGAATGAATATCAATTTTGGGTAATTGCTCAAATGTTTTGTAGGAAATAAAATCTGATTGATTGCATCCCAAAAAAATGAGAAAAAATAAGATACCCACTGGTTTAGGGATATAATTAAAAGGAAGTTTTGATCTCATGAACTGAAAATTAAATTTATTTAAGTTTAGTCTTTATTGATATATTTTAATTCAGGTTTATTTGCTTATAAAATATTAAAGATAGTGATCAAAAGTAAAAGCGTAACTTTAAAAGAAATTTTTGGTTAAATTTATTTATGCTTTCATTCTTACGTAAAGGACACGTTTTCGCTATTATAATTCTTTTTTTACTGTCGGGCTGCAATTCTTTCAGTTCAGAATTTGTTAAAATTAAACCACTAGGGGTACATCCTAACGGAACTGTTTATATCGGCATGGAAAGTTGTAAGGAATGTCATTTAGAAATTGTCAATTCGCATAGTAGTACCTCACATTGGTTAACTTCATCCCAGTTTGTAACACAAAATTTTGCCCCTATTACACAAGCTGAGAATACCTCTTTTATTCTTGATGACAAAACTAAAATAGCTTTTACCGCTATCAATGATAGTATTTATCAACAAGCCTATAAACCTCCTTACAGCACTCCCTTTTTCAGCAAATCGATAGATCTAGCAATTGGTTCAGGTACTAAAATCGGATATTCTTTTTTGACCTGGGAAAAAAATTCTTTATATCAATTGCAAGGGTCCTTTTATAAACCGAATTTAAATTGGATCAACAGTCCTGGATACCCTTCAAGGTTTCAAGCGTTCAGACCAATTTTCCCGAGATGCTTGGAGTGTCACACTACCTTTAGTCAAAGCGAAAACTGGGAAAGTCCTGCTATTAACAATAGATACAATAAAAACAATATTGTGTTTGGTATTGACTGTCAAAGATGCCACGGACCTGTTCTAGATCATGTAAAATACCATCGAAAAAATCCAAATGACAAGGAACCTAAGAACATTTTAAAGTTTACTGATTTAACTCAACAACAACGATTAGATCTTTGCGCTTTATGCCACTCTGGGGTAAGAAGCAATAGAAGTCAACCTGCTTTTTCATTTGTTGTTGGAGATTTATTGGATGATTATTTGTCTCCTCAAGGGGTAGGAGAACCCGACGTTCACTCGAACCAAGTTGGACTGTTGGTAAGGAGTAAATGCTTTATAGAATCTGAAAAAATGGATTGTAGTACTTGCCATGACCCACACTCAAATGAAAAAAATAATTTGGTGAAATTCAACAACCGCTGTATTGAATGTCATCAAAAGGTGGAACATGTTACATTTAAATCAGATCAAAATTCTGATTGTGTTAATTGCCATATGCCCTATCAAGAGAGTAAGATTATGAAAATTCAAATTAATCCTGATAGCATAAGATCAGTTATGGTTCGCACACATAAGATTGATATTTATTAAAGGTTTTTATTCAAAATATAAAAGTGACTATCTAAAATTTCATTGATAAGCCCACGTCCCACAAATATTTCATTTACTTTCAAGCTTTTCGTAAAAAAAGTCGTTGGAATCTTTTTTTATCATTCATTACTAAGCGTTAGGTTAAATTCATAAGCAGTTGACTTTGTTTTAGTCATCAATGTATAAAAGAACCAAATTCAGAAATAGAAGTTAAACTAGTTGTGTTTTGGTGATTTATTAAAGTTAAACGAAATTGAGGGTTACAATTAAAGATTTAACAAATTTGCTACCCAATTACCCCCGACCCCAACAATTCTGTTCCCTCATACCAAGCCACAAACTGCCCGGGGGTAATTGCGGATTGGTGTTCTTCAAAAGTAATGTAGAGTCCTTCTTTTGTTTGAAAAAGGGTTGCTTTTTGTAAAGGTTGGCGGTAGCGAATACGGGCAGAGACTTTCAGGCTGTCCCCAATTTCAAGAGTCAAATCGGTTCGGATCCAGTGAATTTCTTCTGAGGCTACTTTTAGAGTATCTCGATACAAACCGGGATGGGACTTGCCTTCACCCACATAGATCAGATTTTCCTCTACATCTGTATCAATGACAAATAAAGGCTCTTCAAATCCTCCAATTCCCAAACCTTTGCGCTGTCCTATGGTGTAAAAATGGGCCCCTTGATGCACGCCAATCAAAGTACCGTCACAGATTTCGTACTGGTGTTTTTCTGCTTTTTGATCTAGGGTTTGTTTTGCTTCGTTCTGATTTTCATAGGCAGAAAGTGTTTCTGGAATCTTAATGATCTGTCCCGCTTTAGGCTTGAGTTGCTGTTGTAAAAAGTCAGGTAAACTTACTTTACCGATAAAGCACAAACCTTGTGAATCTTTTTTGTCTGCCGTAACTAAATTTTGAGTTGTTGCAATTTCTCTTACCTCAGCTTTTTTAAGATGCCCAATGGGAAAGAGGACTTTGCTCAGTTGAGTTTGACTCAATTGACACAAAAAGTAAGACTGATCCTTGTTGTTGTCTTTTCCGGCGAGGAGTCGATACACGGTTTCCTCATCTTTATTTTGAAAAGCCTCTTTTTGACAATAGTGCCCTGTAGCGACATAATCAGCTCCCAGCGAAAGAGCGATATCCAAAAACACATCAAACTTGATCTCGCGATTACACAACACATCGGGATTAGGCGTACGTCCTTGGGCGTATTCATTAAACATATAGTCCACGATACGCTCTTTGTACTCCTTGCTCAAATCCACTGTTTGAAAAGGAATCCCCAGTTTTTCTGCAACCAACATCGCGTCGTTGCTGTCTTCCAGCCAGGGGCATTCGTTGGATAGGGTAACGGATTCATCGTGCCAGTTTTTCATAAACAGACCTATGACCTCATAGCCCTCTTTTTTTAAAAGATAAGCCGCCACACTGGAGTCCACTCCACCAGAAAGTCCTATGACAACCCGTTTTTTCATACCACAAAGATAGTCAGGATCTTAGAATTATTTGCCTCGCTTCTTTTTCTGTTTTTCAGCTTCTTCCATTGCCTTTTGCAAACGCGCAGAAAAGCCTCCGACTTTTTTAGGCTTCTTTTTATTTTCCTCAATCTTGGCGTGGATCTTCGAATTGTCTATAATGTAATTCTTTATGATCAACATCAAGAAAATGGTCAAGAGGTTGGAAACAAAATAATACAAACTCAATCCACTGGCGTAATTGTTAAAGAAAAACAACATCATCAAGGGCATCAGGTACATGATGATTTTCATATTGGGCATTCCCGGTTGCTGCGGCATGGGTTGCTGCCCTGTAGTCATTTTGGTGTAAAAGAAAATTGCTATCGAAGCCAAAATGGGGAATAAACTTACATGGTCTCCGTAAAACGGAATACTAAACCCTAATTCCAAAATCGAATCGTAAGAAGAGAGGTCGTCCGCCCAAAGGAAACTCTTGTCTCTTAAAACAAAAGCGACAGGGAAAAATGAGAATAATGCATAAAATATTGGCAGTTGAATCAAGGCAGGCACACAACCAGACATGGGATTGGCACCGGCACGGGAATACAAACTCATGGTTTCTTGCTGGCGTTTTACCGCGTCGTCCTTGTACTTGGCGGTAATAGCCTCAACGTCAGGACGCAAAACTTTCATTTTGATTTGGGAAACATACGATTTATACGTAACCGGAGACATGGCCAATCGCACGATAATGGTCATCACAATAATGGCAATCCCATACGAAAGAAACGAAGACAAAAAGCCAAACAGCGGCAAAAAGAGCACCCGGTTGATCCATCCAAAGATACCCCAGCCCATGGGAATAGAAGCTTCTAAATCCCCTTCCAGGTCTTGCAAAGTCTTATAATCCGTAGGCCCGTAATAAAAATCAAATTGAGTATTGATATTTCCCGATTGTACGGGCAAGGCATAGGTGGTTTCAAACCGCTTGGTAAATTTTTCTTCTAGCCCTTCCTCACTGGACAAATCTTTAGACTTTAAATCTGCTGTGGCAATTGGGGAATCGGGTATTAGAATTGCGCTGAAAAAGTGTTGGCGATAGGAAATCCAACGAATCCCTTCTCGCGTTTCTTGATCCTCCCCACTCAGGGATAAATAATCCACTCGATCCTCTTCATATCCAAAAGTGTATTCTGTATAACGGTTTTCGTAATCCATACTTCTGGAGTTTCGATAGACATTGGTGGTCCAGCTCACTTTTGGCGGCTGATTTCCGTCCAAAAGACCTTCCATTCCCACCGTTTTAAAGTTCACCGTAAATAAATAGCCTGTCTTGGGAAACACGTATTCGTATGCGACATATTGGGTTTCCGATAGAGCAGCTCGCATAGAAACAATAAACTCCTCATCACGTTCTGTGAGGGATGGGGTAAAATAAAAATCTTTAGTATTGAGTATGCGTCCGTCTTTGGTATTTAAAGTAATAGCAAAATCCATATTCCCGTTTTGTACCATCGGGATGGGTAAGTCTTCGTAATTTTCAAATTCTTGAAGGGTCAGTTTGTGAATTCCTCCTCCTTGGGCTTGCAATTCCAAGGCTAAATTTTCTGTGGTAAAAATCGTATTTGGTATGTTGTTGGGAACAAACAAATTCCCTAAATCTCCATAGGCAACCACTTTTTGCTGCTGCTGTAGGGAGTCTTGCACGGCCTGAGATACAGGAGGAGTGATGACTTGCTGCTCTGTAGTGGTTTTTTCTTCAGTGGGAACTTCTTCAGGACCGTTTCGATACAACATCCAAGTCAGGATCAAGGCAATCAAAATAAATCCTGTAAACTGATAGGGATCAAACTTTTTTTCTTCCATTTTACGGGAATTTAAGGAGTTAATTTTTTAGCTAGGCTTGCTTGGACAAAACCTTTAAATAAGGGATGCGGATTGGAGACTGTGCTTTTGTATTCAGGGTGAAACTGAACGCCTACAAACCAAGGATGTTTTTTGTACTCTATAATTTCGACTAAATCAGTTTCTGGATTTTTCCCAGCAATGATGAAGTCGTTATCAAAAATTTGATCCAAGTAATCGTTATTGAATTCATACCGATGGCGGTGCCGTTCTGAAATCGAAGTCGAAGGGTAGATTTCGGAAGTTTTTGTTCCGGGTTGAATCTTACAATCCCAAGCACCTAAACGCATCGTACCCCCCTTTTTAAGCACGCTTTTTTGAGATTCCATTAAATCGATTACTGGAAATTTACAATCTGGATCCATCTCAGTAGAATTGGCATCTGTCAGCCCCACATGATTCCGAGCGTATTCGATCACTGCCATTTGCATCCCCAAACAAATCCCTAAAAAGGGAAGATTGTGTTTTCGTGCATATTCTATAGCGGTTATTTTCCCTTCGATTCCTCGTTCTCCAAAGCCGGGAGCAACAAGTACTCCGTCTAATTCACCAAACACTTCATCGACATTACCCAAATCGATCTCCTCAGAATGCAAACTCACCACTTCTAAGTCCGTTTCTTGGTCAGCACCGGCGTGAATCAAAGATTCCAAAATTGATTTATAAGAGTCTTGAAGCTCGACATATTTTCCTACCAAGCCTATTTTTATTTGATGCTTTGGATTTTTAAACCGCTTTAAAAAATCATTCCAAGCTCCCAATTGATGGGATTGCTTGGGCTGCAACTGGAGTTTATCCAGCACCACGTGATCCAATCCTTCTTCCAACATTTTTAGAGGAACGTCATAAATCGTATTCACGTCTATGGATTGAATAATTGCCTCGCGTTTTACGTTGCAAAACAAAGCGAGCTTTTCTCGTAAATCTTCTGTCAGTTCGTGTTCTGTTCGACAGACGATGATATCTGCAGAAATACCACTCTCCATGAGTGTTTTAACAGAATGTTGGGTAGGTTTGGTTTTAAGTTCTCCCGCTGCAGCCAAAAAGGGAATTAAGGTAAGATGAATTACCACTGCGTTTTCTCTACCTAGGTCCCAAATCAACTGACGTACCGATTCGATATAAGGCAAGGACTCTATGTCCCCTACTGTTCCTCCAATTTCTGTAATGACGATATCGTAATATCCCGACTCCCCCAGGAGTTGCATGCGTTCTTTAATCTCGTTAGTAATATGAGGAATCACCTGAACGGTTTTTCCTAAAAACTCCCCTTTCCGTTCTTTTTCAATCACACTTTGATATACTCTTCCTGTGGTAACATTGTTGGCCTGTGAAGTGGAAACGTTTAAAAAGCGTTCGTAGTGACCCAAGTCCAAATCCGTTTCAGCACCGTCGTCCGTTACAAAACACTCTCCGTGTTCATAGGGATTTAGTGTTCCAGGATCGACGTTGATATAGGGGTCAAATTTTTGAATGGTCACCTTAAAGTTTTGTGATTGCAGGAGTTTTGCCAGTGAAGCAGCTACGATTCCTTTTCCTAGTGATGAGGTTACTCCCCCTGTGACAAAAATATATTTGGTATCGGACATCCGGTAGTTTTAATTCATTAACCTAACCGGGCTCAAATTTACAAAAATCAAGAGGAACTAGCGGTCTCTCCGGTCTATTCTTTTATTTCAATAATTTCGTAACCCTGATGCTGGAGGAGGTAAAGGGCTTGATTTAGAAAAGATTCGTTTTCATTTTCTCGATAATAAAACCGATTCGACTGGTATTCTGTCTCTCCAACCTCTAAAGACTGTTGAAGCTCCTCTGCATAAGCCGTTCGCAATACCGCATCTAAAACTACATCATAAGCCCGCAAGGCTTCTTTATTGGGCGACTTGCCAAAGGCAGTTATATACCCTGATACAAAGGCGTCATCTAAGGGCTTGTCTAAAGGTTTAAATCCTGTGGGATAGGTAAATTGTATGGTACCTAAGGTTTTTCGGGTGAGGTTTTCATTATCATATGCATTACTGCGATAGGTGGTAAACACCTGTACGTCTCGATTCTTAGTATTTTGTGCACTGAACTGAGAAAGTGCACTTGCAATAATGGGAAAGGATTGGGTTTCTAAAATAATTTTATTGGGCAACGAATCAATCAATAGAGAATCTACAAGTTCAGGAAGGATATAATCTGCTTTCTCTGGACGAATTTTTATGGCCCAAGGAAACCGTTTTTGGAGTTCCTTTTCTGTTTTTCGATTTGTAGAATCTGCTACGATAACCACATTTTGAGTCGTGTCCAATTGCCTTTCTAAATATTCATACATCTTGGCACGGAGGTCTTTTTCTTCCGTCACGGATTGAACTACATTTTTTCGAAAAGCTACACTTCGAGTCGATAAGGGCGCTATTTTGGGAATTTTTTTCAAACTAGGTTGACTTGAGACAAAATCAAAGTTATAAGGAATTAAGGGTCCCAAAATAAAGTCTTGATCTTCCAGTGCTTTAGATTCTACAATCTCTCCTAGTTTGGAAAGTTGATTCTGGGTGTCAAAAGTAGTCAACTCTACTTCAATTCCTTTTTGAGCGGCTTGCTCTAAAGCGAACAAAACCCCAGTGTAAAAGTCAATTGAAATGGTGTGGAGATTTCGTGCTTCTAAGGTTCGCTTGGTATCTTCAATGGAATCAAATTCTATCTCGTTGGCCTTAAAAGGAAGCAAAACCGCTAGTTTCATTTTCTTTTTAAGCAAAGTGGAATCGAGCAAATTGACACGTTCTACTAATAGGTCATTTTCAATTTTTAACCTGCCACTCAACGAATCTGGAATTCGTAATATCATCCCAACCTGAAGCCCTGTCTCTGTTAAGCTCGGATTAAGCGAATCCAGAACCCTTTGGCTGACCCCTAGTTTTTTTTCGATTCGATAATATCCCTCGGCAGGAAGTACTTTATAATAATTAAAAAGGCTGTCTTTTTCGGGAAGAACCGCTCTGAGGTCTTGGTTTCTAACTCGGATTTCTTGGCCAATTTTCAATCCTTCCGCAATTTGTGGATTTAAGGAATCCAATTCCTTAACCGTCATCCCATATTCATACGCCAAACGCCATTTGGTCTCCTTGGGAACAACTTGGTGGGCACTGTAACTACTCGTTTTAGTAGCAGTACGGCTTAAAACTTGAGGCTTCGAACTTGTAGTGAAAATGGGAATTCGAAGCGACATTTTACGTTTGATTCCAACACGTTCCAAAAGGGGATTGTATTCCAGTAGTTGCTCTTCCGAAATCTTGTAAAGAGCTAAAATTTCAGTGAGTGTTTCACCCTTTTTGACCCTGTGGCTTGCAAAACGTTCGGGAGTTTGACCAAAACCGAGAAAAGTTCCTAAAAGAAGGAAAAACAAGAGGTTTTTTTTCATAAACGACTGTATAGCAAAAACTATTCCCATTCTATGGTTGCTGGAGGTTTGGAGCTAATATCATAGACTACTCGGTTGATACCCTTTACGTTATTGATGATCTCATTGGAGATTTTTTGTAGAAAAGCATAAGGTAGATCTACCCAATCAGCTGTCATTCCGTCTGTGGACTGAACCGCACGTAAGGCAACACAGTTTTCATACGTGCGTTCGTCTCCCATAACGCCTACACTGTTTACCGGTAAAAACATGGCTCCTGCTTGCCATATTTGATCGTACAAATCCCACTTTCTCAATCCTTGTATGAAAAGGGCATCGACTTCCTGTAAAATTCGAACCTTTTCTCGTGTGATCTCTCCTAAAATCCGAATGGCAAGTCCCGGGCCAGGAAAAGGATGACGTCCTAACAAGGCAGCATCCATACCCATACTTTTCCCAACACGTCTCACCTCGTCTTTAAAGAGCATACGTAAGGGCTCAACTAGCTTTAACTTCATATAGTCTGGCAGTCCACCCACATTGTGATGGGATTTTATCGTTGCAGAAGGGCCGTTCACTGAAATGGACTCAATAACATCGGGGTAAATGGTTCCCTGCCCTAGCCACTTTGCTCCTTCTACTTTTTGAGATTCGGCATCAAAAACGTCGATAAATATTTTTCCAATAATTTTACGCTTAGTCTCAGGATCAGAAATGCCGTCCAAGGCATCTAAAAACTGATCCGAAGCATCTACCCCTTTTACGTTGAGCCCCATACCCGAGTACTGTTCCAAAACTTCTTCAAATTCGTTCTTTCGCAACAGGCCATTGTTGACAAAAATGCAGTTTAACTGATCTCCTATCGCCCTGTGAAGCAACATGGCTGCCACAGAAGAATCTACACCTCCAGAAAGTCCCAAGATTACTTTGTCTTGGCCTACTTTTTCCTGAATTTCTTTCAGAGTCATTTCCACAAAGGAATCGGGTGTCCAATCTTGTTTCACCTCGGCAATGCCTACTAAAAAGTTTCCTAAAATCTGCTTTCCATCTGAAGAGTGGAAGACTTCGGGGTGAAATTGTATGGCGTAAGTGCTTTCATTCGAAAACTTATAAGCTGCATTGGACACATCTTCGGTGCTTCCCAAACGTTCGGCATCCGTGGGTAGGGTCAAAATGGTATCGGCATGACTCATCCATACTTGGCTGTTCTCCGAAACGCCTTTAAAAAAAGAATCTTTTGAGTTGAAAGAAGAAAGATGTGCACGTCCGTACTCGCGCGTATTGGAGTGGCTTACTTCACCTCCGAAAAAATGAGCTAAATACTGAGCGCCATAACAAATTCCCAAAAGCGGAATTTTTCCTTTAATCTCTTCTAAATCGGGATGAGGAGCATCCTCCGAACGAACAGAAAATGGAGAACCTGATAATATCACAGCTTTAAAGCTTGTTATGTCTTTAGGAGGATTGTTATAAGGGTGGATTTCACAGTAAATAAAAAGCTCTCGAACACGACGAGCAATGAGTTGAGTGTACTGCGATCCGAAATCGAGAATGAGAACTTTTTCTTGCATGAGCAAAAATACAATTTAATCCAAGGCTTAGAAAAACAATCCCAAAATTAATCCACAAGGATTGTTAATATTCGATCAAAGTAAAATCGGAATTTAACGGGTCCAAGGCGTCCAAGAGTCCCGGGATAAAATCCGATCCGATTTCCAGATAAAAAGAAATAAAATTCTGGCTGCGTTCTTGAAGTTGGTCTTTGGGAAATAAGGCGTCGTGAAGCAACTCCAGACGTTGCACCTGGTCAGTGAGTACTCTTTTCTGCGCCTTTAACAATCGTTTTTCCAAATGCTCTACTCCCTTTACTTGTTTCTTTTGCTGTGCCTCTACTGCGCCCTTAAAAGATTTGTCTGTTTTTGTCACCAGTGTTTGGAGGTATGCAAACTGCTTCTCAAGTTGCTCTTTTAAAAAATTTAAATCCAAGTCAATTTCACTAATCTCTCTTACTTTTTTATCGATTAACGCCTTTCGATTTAAAAACAAATCTGAAGGTTCTAATCCAAGTTTGTCTATTTTTTTTCCTAATTTATTCGCATACAGCAGTACAGAATTACGAACCAGTAAGAGCGGAAAAGGCACTTGCAAACGATCAAAATTGTGTTTCAGTTGAAACCAATAGGCAATTTCACCTCCCCCACCGATATAACAGAGATTGGGTAAAATGACTTCCTGATAAAGCGGTCTTAAAATGACATTAGGCGAAAACCGTTCGGGATGCGTTTCTAGTAAAGCAAAAAATTCCGATTTTGTAAAACGCTGTTCTGTCCCTTGTAAGACAAAATAGTCTTCTTCTTTTTCTATGCGGAACCGACCTTTTGGAGTAAGGTAAAAAAGATTGATGGGTCTTGGATTGACTTGCGGACGATAATTTACATCGTACTTTGCTTTGATTTGTTCTATTTGGAAAAGTACACTTTCATTGGAAGACTGAGTATCAAGCTCTTCTTTCGTAAAGGGTGAAAAAAGATTTTTGAGCGCTTTTACATTGGGTTCTAAGACTAGAAGTCCAGAAGCCCCAAAAAGTTTATGAACCAAACGAAAAGTGGCTTCGGAGAGGTCTGCAGCATTTCGATAACTCTGATCCAACCATGCTTTCACTACAGCAGCTTCGGGCTGCTTTCCCAAATTGGTTTCGAAGGTGTCTAAAACAGCCTGTAAATCGTCAAGGGGTAATGCCCCGACAGCTCCAGCAGTCTCTCGATTCCATTTGATTTTTTTGTCCTGAAACTGAAAGGAACTGACCTCTTCAAAGTCGTGGTCTTCACTCGCCATCCAATACACAGGAACAAAATTGGATTTGGGATACCGTGTTTTGAGTTGTTTGCACAAATTAATTGTACTTACGATTTTATAAATAAAATACAAAGGACCTGTCATCAAACAGAGCTGGTGGCCCGTGGTTATCGTAAAGGTGTTTTTTTTAGCCAGAAGTTCGAGGTTGTTGGAAACGGCTTTTGTCATTTCCACCGCCGTGTATTGTTCCTGCAACACATCGACCAACACTGACCGCGTGTCTTTTGAAAAATGAACACGCTTACGATCCATTGCCTCCTGAAAGTTTTCCAAATCCGGATACTGACTGTAAAAGTCTTGTAAGCCTTTTTTTTGACTGAGGTAATCACAAATAAGTTGTGAAAACCTTCCCGTTTCTTGAAGTGGAATGTGTTGGGTTTGCATGAAACAATTTGTGCTAAGATATTCGTTTTTTAGAAAAAGAAATTTAAAGTTTCTTTATAAAGTGTACTTTTAAATCCAAAATCAAACTTATGTTACGTAAGATTCTTATCCTTTTCGTCTGCTGTCTTTCTGTTTCTCTAAATGCGCAACTTCAGTCTCCAAAAGAATTTCTAGGTTACGAACTGGGAACTCGATTTAGTCGGCACCACCAAGTGGTGGACTATTTTCAGCAACTTGAACAAAATTCTCCCCAAATCCAACTTGTTCCCTACGGAAAAACGAATGAGGGCCGCTTGCTGCAGCTCGCCTTTATTTCCAGCCCTGAAAATTTAAAAAACTTAGAAGCGATACGTACCGCTCACCTCCAAAACAGTGGAAGTGTAGCGGGTGCAAAAAATGACGATAAATCCATTGTTTGGCTCAGCTATAACGTGCATGGGAACGAATCCTCCAGTACGGAAGCTTCAATGAAAACCGCCTACGCCTTACTCACCCAATATCCGGAGTGGCTAAAAGATACGGTGGTCATTATTGATCCGTGTATCAACCCGGACGGAAGAGATCGTTATGTAAATTTTTACAATCAAACGCGAAGCTTACCCTACGACTCGAATCGAAATACCCGAGAACACAATGAGGTTTGGCACAGTGGGAGAACCAATCACTATAGCTTTGACTTAAATCGAGATTGGGCTTGGCTTACCCAGGTAGAATCTCAGCAACGCCTAAAACAATACAACCGATGGCTTCCCCATATTCATGTCGATTTTCACGAACAGGGAATTAACAGTCCCTATTACTTCGCTCCTGCTGCAGAACCCTTACATGAAATGATAACCGATTTTCAAAAGAGTTTTCAAGATGCACTAGGAAAAAATCACGCTCGCTATTTTGATAAAGAAGGCTGGTTTTATTTTACCAAACAACGCTTTGATCTCTTGTATCCCAGCTACGGAGATAGTTATCCAATGTTTTTAGGCGCTATTGGGATGACCTATGAACAAGCTGGGGGTGGCGGTGCAGGTCTGGGTGTGGTCAATGATGAGAATATCGAACTTACTTTAAAAGACCGTATCCTACATCACTACACGACAGGGATCTCAACGGTGGAGATGGCGGTAAAAAACAAAACGCAACTCAACCAAAATTATCAAGACTACTTCAGCGACAAGGACTTGAAATATAAAAACTTTATTTTAGAAGGTCCCGAAGATCAACTCAATACACTTGCTCAATTTTTTGATCAACACCAAATCGAAAGTCAACGCCTTTCAAAAAATTCGACAGTTAAAGGTTATGATTATCAAAAACAAAAAAACACAACCACCGCATTTTCTAAAAATGCACTGGTCATTTCCACAAACCAAACTAAGGGAAAAATGGCTCAAATCCTTTTGGAACCCTACACCAAACTCAATGATTCCCTTACCTATGATATTACAGCTTGGTCCTTTACTTACGCCTATGGACTCAAAGCCAATGCAACAAAGGAGAACGTGGAAACAACTCCCTTTCAAACTACTCAACCCAAAACCTCTAATTCAGTTCAAGAAGGGACTTATGGGTATGCCCTAACCTATCAAAGTTTTACAGACAGTCAATTATTGGCAGCCCTATTAAAAAACGGTTTGGGAGTGCGTTACAATTCCGTTCCCATCACCAATAGTGGAAAACGCTGGGAAAGTGGTTCGCTTTTCATCTTGAAAGGAGATAATTTAAACGACTCGAATTATATACAAAAACTAAAACAACTGGCTGACCAATACGGGCAAAACCTCCATCCCATAGAAACTGGATATTCTGAAAAAGGTCCTGATCTAGGGGCTGATGAACTGATCTTGATCAAAGCACCTCGAGTAGCCGTTTTGAGGTCCGACAACACCTCTACCTATCGCTACGGCGAGGTCTGGCACTTCTTTGAGCAGCAATTGGAATATCCACTAATGCAGGTCAATGAAAATCGACTTCCACGCATGCTTTCAGAAATTGAGGTATTGATTATTCCAGGAGGCTACTACAGTAAATGGTCCAACTCCGATTCTGAAAAAGAACTTCTGGATTGGGTTGCCAAAGGAGGAAAAATCATTGCACTTTCTCAGGCATTGGATCTATTCTCAGACACTGATCTTTTCGAACTCAAAAAGAAAGAAGATCCTACGCAAGACACGACCGCAATTCCTTATTCTGAATTGGAACGCAATGAAATAAGTGAAATTACTACAGGGAGTGTTTTTGAAGCTACTCTTGACAAAACCCATCCCTTAAGTTTTGGCGTGAAACGCTATTACACATTAAAACTGGATGCAACTGCTTATGACCTTTTAGAAAATGAAGGGAATGCCTTTACCTTGAGTTCAGAAGCCTCGGCTGTAGCAGGTTTTATCGGACATCTCGCAAAAGACAATCAGAAAAAATCGTTGCTGTTTGGTCAAGAGCGCTTCGGGAGAGGGAACCTCATATATTTGGTAGACAACTTGCTATTTAGAGGGTTTTGGTACAGTGGAAAACAAGTCTTTTCAAACGCCTTGTTTTTTTAGGTAAGACCTTCGAGTTCAATAAAAATTTATCAAATAGGGACTCCGATTAAATCGTAATCTGTGGCTTCCGTAATCTTGATCTTCGCAAAGTCTCCCTGTTTCAGGTAGTTCTTAGTCGCATCGATTAAGACTTCGTTATCTACATCCGGAGAATCCATAAACGTACGTCCTACAAAATGAACCCCTTCTTTTCGATCGATCAAACAACGAAAAGTTTTTCCGACACAGCTTTGATTGTGCTCCCATGAAATTTGAGATTGAATTTCCATAATTGCATTGGAACGCTGTTGTTTGACTTCCTCTGGTACATCGTCTTCCAGTTGATGGGCATGGGTGTTCTCTTCGTGACTGTAAGTAAAACAACCCAAACGTTCAAAACGCATTTCTTTGACCCAGTTTTTTAAAATTTCAAAATCGGCTTCCGTCTCTCCAGGGTATCCCACGATCAAAGAAGTTCTCAAAATAATTCCGGGTACTTCTGCCCTAAACTTTTGAAGTAGAGCCGTAGTTTTTTCTTGTGTTGTTCCGCGGCGCATGGATTTTAAAATGGGATCGGCGATGTGTTGCAAAGGAATATCCAAATAATTACAAATTTTCTCCTCCGTTCTCATCACTTCTAAAACATCCTCTGGAAAACCAGTAGGAAAAGCGTAATGCAATCGAATCCACTCAATCCCTTCCACAGCAGCCAAGGCGCGAAGTAGGTCTGCCAATCTCCTTTTTTTATACAAATCCAAACCGTAATAAGTCAAATCCTGAGCGATCAACATCAATTCTTTGACGCCCTCCTTTGCCAATTGCTGTGCTTGTTGCACTAGGTCTTCTATCGTAGTAGAGCGGTGTTTCCCTCGCATCAAAGGGATGGCGCAAAACGAACAGGGCCGGTCACAGCCTTCTGCAATTTTTAAATAGGCGAAATGTTTGGGTGTGGTTAAGAGTCGCTCTCCTACCAATTCGTGTTTGTAATCTGCTCCTAACACCTTTAATAGTTGAGGTAAATCCGAAGTTCCAAAATAGGCATCTACTTGAGGGATTTCTCTTTCTAAATCGGGTTTGTAGCGTTCACTCAAACAACCTGTAACATAGACCTCATCCACCTTTCCCGTCTCTTTATTTTGAATCTGTTCCAAGATGGTATTGACGGATTCCTCTTTGGCGTTGTCAATAAATCCACAGGTATTGATGACAACAATATTTCCCTCTTCTTGATGAACTACCTCTTTTTTATTCGCCTTAAGCTGGCCCATAAGAACTTCAGAATCATAGATGTTTTTCGAGCACCCCAAGGTGATTACGTTGATTATATTTTTTTTTGTGGATTTTGTTCGCATGGACTATTGAAAAAGTTCTGGTAGTTTTCGTGCTTGGGTCAGTCGTTCAAAAGCAGCACCGAGTTCCAGTAAAAGTTGTTCGTGTTTTGAAGGAACGATAAACGTTAGGTTTTTTGGTTGACCATTCGACAAATACCCCATGGGTACACCCAATGCTGGATAGTGCGCCGCAGCAGCATAACTTGCAGTAGAATTGTCTATAGAGATAACAGCATCTAAATCCAACGCTTTGAAGGCTTGAAAATAGATTTTGGCCTGCTGCATTAAACGTTCTTTTTCACTCTTAAATTCTTCTTGTGAAAGTGTCTCTTGAGCAATTCGCAAAAAGATTCCCTGTCCATAAGGGGCATGCAAAAGTGTATCTTTTTTGTTGAATGCGACTACATCTTGAACTGAATCAAAGGGAAGGTTTTGAGCCGCGTGATTTTTTATGTACTTGGGTAGATCGGAACGCATGTCCACATCCAATAACCTTCGAAAGTTTTGAAGGTCTACTTCAGGAGGATCAAAAGAGATGATTTCTGCTCCTGCAGCTTTCATTTTTTTGAGACTGAGCTGCATGAGGCTGTCTTTTTCAAATGCAGTAAAAATTCCTAACCGCTTTCCCTTTAAGCTTACCGTATCTAAACCTTGATAAAAAATAGGCTTACTTTTAAAACTATACGAATCTGTAGGGTCTTCACCCACCAAAGCATTCATTAAAATGGCATTGTCTACGACATTTTTAGTCATCGGACCGGCAGTATCTAGGGTACTGGAAATGGGAACCACCCCGCTTCGGCTTACAGCACCAATAGTGGGCTTCAAACCCACTACGCTATTTTTCCCTGAGGGAGACAAAATAGAGCCTGAGGTTTCAGAACCAATAGCCGCCATAGCATAATTTGCAGCTACTGCTACGCCACTTCCCGAACTGGAACCGCCCGATTCAAACGTTTTTCTTCCATAGGGATTTAGAGTTTGACCACCCATCGCACTGTATCCAAGAGGACAGCCTTGACAGAAATAATAGGCCCATTCACTGAGGTTTACCTTCCCTAAAATTAAGGCCCCTTTAGCTTTTAAACGCTTTACCAAAAAGGCATCATCCGAGGGGATATTGTCTTTAAAGGCAGCCGCTCCAGCTGTTGTAGCCATTGGAAGCGCATTGATGTTGTCCTTTAGTAAAATAGGCATTCCATATAAAGGATGGCTCAGTTCCTGTGCACGGTTTTGGTCTCGCATTCTCGCTTGTTCCAGTACTTCAGGATTCAGCGCAATGATCGCGTTTAAATACGTATCGCGAGCCGTTTCAAAACGATAGATTCGATACAAATAAAACAAGGTAAGTTGTTCATATGTCAAACTGCCTTGCTGGACGTGTTCCTGAATACGGAGCATGTCTTGCTCTAAAATTAAAGGCTTTAAACGTTCGTATTCCGATTCGGTAAATTGAAAGAGTGCCTCTTTAAAAGGAATGAAAAAAGTGTTTCGATCGCTGTGCTGAGATTGAATTCTTTTATAGCGCATACGCTTGACAGGATGCTCTTGATTGGCTTGCAATTCTTCTGTTTCGTCATAAGCAACCCATTGAGCAAGCCGCCCTTCTTCAGTATGACAGCTGGAAAGAAAAAAACCAATAAAAAAAAGAAAATTAACAGTACGCATGATTTTAAATATTTAGTTTATCAGAGAGAAACTGAAGAACTTCTCGAGTCACAGCCTCATAATTTTCAGTACTTAAGTAGGAAGTAAGCACGTGATCGCCTACCTCGGGGAAAGCTTTTTTTTGTTTTAAATGCTGTGGTGTACCCAACTGATCGTACATTTCTAGCATCGCAGGAACTGAAACCACTTGATCTTGCAAGCTATCGTTTTTGTAGTAATAGCCCAAAAATACCGGCACTTGAACCTTTTTAAAAGTGGCTTTCCGCATTTTGACATCCAAAAACTTTTGCATGTGGATAAGGCTTTCCAAGCGTGCTTTGGTTGTCCAATAATTTTTCTTTTCCCCGTTTGAAGTCACCATATAATGATAGTTTCCACCTTTGACCAACCGAGCAATTTGCAATCCCCAGGGTTTGGACAGCAATTTGGCTTTGGGGTCGTAAACAGCAATATTGGGACCGAACAAACACAGTGCAGCGATATCGGGATCCGTTGCTAAACTCAACGAGAGTGCACCCCCATGAGAGGTTCCCAACACAATCACTTTTTCGCCCAACTGCTTTGCAACCGCTAAGGCTTCTTTTCCCGACTCCCAAAAATCCTCATTGTTAAACCCTAGCATCGGTTCGGTTTCCTCAAGACCATGTCCGTACAGACGCGGAATGTAGAGGTTGGCTCCTAGAGCTTTGGCGATATCGCGATGTACCGGTTCTCCTTCCCTGCCCGAGGCAGTAAAACCATGAAGATAGAGCACGCTAAATTTGGTTTTTTTTGGAACCGAGTCGTTAAAAATAATCAGGGAAGCATTTCCAGAACGGACATTCCCCAAAGCGTTTTCTTTTTCAGTGATCCACTGCTCTAAGCTCATTAGATCTGAGGGCACCGATACAGGGTTCTCATTCAGCTCCGGTGTCTCTACCCGTGGACCCATCAAATACAAGGCACCTAGTAATAAAAAAAAGATTGCAAAACCTCTAAGAACTTTCATCTGTTTATTTTTTAACCAAAAAGAGTTTGAATGTAGTGTTGTGGATCAAAGTCTTGTAAATCTTCTATTCCCTCTCCTACTCCAATGTATTTAACAGGGATTTGAAACTGATCTGAAATTCCTAAGAGCACCCCTCCTTTTGCTGTCCCGTCCAACTTAGTTATGGCCAGGCTGGTCACTTCCGTGGCAGCGGTAAACTGTTTAGCTTGTTCAAATGCATTTTGACCCGTAGAACCATCCAAAACTAAAAGCACTTCGTGGGGTGCCTCTGGTATGACTTTGGACATGACTCGTTTTACTTTGCTCAACTCGTTCATCAAGTTGACTTTGTTGTGCAAGCGTCCCGCTGTATCGATAAGAACCACATCCACCCCTTTAGCTGTTGCTGCCTGCACTGTATCAAAGGCTACAGAGGCAGGATCACTTCCCATCTCTTGACGAATTAGCGGAACCTCCACACGATCTGCCCAAATTTGCAATTGATCAATGGCACCTGCTCTAAAGGTGTCCGCTGCTCCTAACATTACTGATTTTCCTTGTGCTTTTAACTGATGGGCGAGTTTCCCAATCGTCGTAGTTTTTCCTACTCCGTTCACCCCCACCACCATGACTACTTGGGGGCCTTTTGCTTCTGGGAGGATTTCTTTTGTGGACTTGTCAACCAACAATTTGGAGATTTCTTCCCGCAGCATTTTGACTAACTCTTCAAGACCCAAAAACTTTTCATTGGCAGTACGTGCTTCTAGAGCATCGATAATTTTCAGGGTCGTCGCTACCCCTACATCGGACTGAATCAAGATGGACTCTAGCTCGTCTAAAAATTCATCATCAATTTTAGTCTTTCCCACTACAGCAGTTCCCAAACGCGACAAGAAAGACTTCTTGGTAGGGGCCAAGCCTGCCTCGAGTTTCTGCTGATCTTGTTTTGAAAAAAATGCCTTGAGTTTTCCCATGGGTGTAAAAATAAAAAAAGCTACTCGGTTGAGTAGCTTTATGCCTTAAATAAGAGTAAAATTATTGTTTACCCAGCCATTCCGAGGCTAAATCGGGAGAAATGATAGTCTCCACAAAACTGTAGGAATTGCTTCCTTCTTTTTTAACCATTTTAATGGCTTTGGTCAATCTTTTTGAACCTGTTTGTAATGTTGCTACTGATTTCTTTGCCATGAC
>DBBQ01000052.1 GCA_002292265.1 Flavobacteriaceae bacterium UBA980
ATGTCTAAAAATAAAAATGGGGCTTATGCCCCAGTTCGTATCATATTTACTGGTAGCGGGGGCTGGATTTGAACCAGCGACCTTCGGGTTATGAGCCCGACGAGCTACCACTGCTCTACCTCGCGATAAGGACGACAAATTTACATATTAATCAGGTCTTGTGCAAAATCTTTCTACTTTAAATAAACCCCTTGATTTGAAAAGAGTATTTTTGCAACAAATCAAAACAATGGGCAGTATTGTAGCCATCGTAGGAAGACCAAACGTCGGAAAATCCACCTTCTTTAACAGAATGATTCAAAAGCGTGAAGCTATTGTAGATTCGATTAGTGGTGTTACTAGGGACCGTCATTACGGCAAGTCGGATTGGAATGGTAGGAACTTTACCTTGATCGATACTGGGGGATATGTAGAAGACAGTGACGATATTTTCCAAAAAGAGATTGACAAGCAAGTTAATCTTGCTATTGAAGAAGCAGATGCCATTATTTTTATGGTAGACGTTGCTGATGGAGTCACTGGTATGGACCAAACCATTGCCGAACTTTTACGACGTTCTCACAAACCGATTTACTTAGCCATAAACAAAGTAGATAATGCACTGCGAATCCAAGACACACCTGAATTTTATGCGCTTGGATTTAAACAATTTTATTCTCTTTCCAGCGTAAGTGGAAGTGGTACAGGTGAATTATTAGACGACTTAATCAAAGACTTACCCAAAGAAGAAGAACGCTTAGAAGACACCCTCCCCCGATTTGCAGTAGTAGGAAGGCCCAACGCAGGAAAGTCTTCGTTTATCAATGCATTAATTGGAGAAGACCGCTACATTGTAACTGATATTGCAGGCACCACAAGAGATAGTATTGATACAAAATACAATCGTTTTGGATTTGATTTTAATTTGGTGGATACCGCTGGGATTAGAAGGAAAGCTAAAGTCAAAGAAGACATTGAGTTTTATTCTGTAATGCGTTCTGTTCGCGCTATTGAACATGCAGATGTTTGTCTCTTGATTGTAGATGGAACCCGTGGTTTTGACGGACAAGTACAAAATATATTTTGGCTGGCTCACCGAAATAATAAAGGCGTCGTTATCTTGGTTAACAAATGGGATTTATTAGAAAAAGACACCCATGCCTCAAAAAAATACGAAGAGCGAATCCGAGAAGCTACCGCTCCTTTTACGGATGTCCCCATCATTTTCATCTCTTCATTTACCAAACAGCGCATTTTTAAAGCGGTTGAAACAGCTGTGGAGGTATATCAAAACAGAGCGCGGAGGATCCCCACCAAAGCCTTCAATAATGTAATGCTGCCTATAATAGAAAAGACTCCACCACCCTCCTATAAGGGGAAGTATGTAAAAATTAAGTTTTGTACCCAGCTACCGACACCGCACCCCCAATTTGCATTTTTCTGTAATTTACCCCAATATGTTAAGGATCCTTATCGAAGATTTTTAGAAAATAAACTTCGAGAACAATTTGATTTTGAGGGAGTCCCAATTCAAATCTTTTTCCGAAAAAAATAAGGCTATAAATTTTCTTTTAGCTGCTCTAAGGAAGCTTTTATTTTCTCAAGCTTGACAAGTAAAGCTTCTTTTGGAGCATCAGTAGCTTTGCGTTGTAATTGATTTTTGGCACCCTGAAGGGTCATGCCTTTTTCTTTGACTAAATGGTAAATAAATTGAATGGTCTGAACATTTTCAGGGGTGTATTTTCGGGTACCCCCATCCTTTTTCTTGGGTTGGATTTCTTTAAATTCTTTTTCCCAAAATCGAAGTAAAGAAGGCTTTACCTGAAATGCTTTTGCTACCTCACCAATGGAATAATACCGTTTTTCTGGAAGGTTTATATGCATTTTAGTCCAAAGATTGGTTTTCTTGTTTGGATTGGGTCAACAAGGCTTCAAATTCTTCTGGGGAAAGATTTCCGTAATAAAAATTCAAAGGATTAATTTTTTTGTTGTCTTTAATGATTTCGTAGTGTAAGTGGGGCCCTGCGGAACGCCCAGTATTTCCTACGTACCCAATGATATCCCCGCGTTTTACTTTTTGACCTCTTCTCACATTGTATTTCGACAGATGGGCATAAAGGCTGATGTAGCCAAAACCGTGATCAATCCGAATGTGTTTTCCAAAGCCTGAAGAACGGCTGTCTGCACGTTTTACGACTCCATTACCTGTGGCATAAACTGGAGTTCCTCTTTTGGCGGTAAAGTCCATTCCGAAATGCATTTTTCGTGCTTTTGTAAATGGATCACTTCGATATCCAAAACCCGAAGCAATACGGGTAAGATCTTTATTTTTGACAGGTTGAATGGTTGGAATTGCTTCTATAAGCGCAGCTTTGTTTGCTGCCAAGCGTTCTATTTCATCTAAGGAACGGGACTGAACTACAGTTTGTTTTGTCAATATATCCAATCGTTTGGCCGTATTGATAACCAAATCTGAGTTGTCATAGCCTTCCAAATCTCTATAACGGTTCACCCCACCAAAACCTGCGCGACGTTGCTCCTCTGGGATGGGACTTGCTTCAAAATAAACCCGATACAGGTTGTTGTCTCGTTCTTCCACATTGGAAACAACTGCCTCAAGTTGTGTCAGTTTTTTATTTAAAATATCAAATTGTAATTCGTAATTTTTTAGTGTCCTTTTCTGGACGATTTCCGAAGGGGTATTGATTACATCCGAGTTTAGTAAAATCAAAAGACACGTTACTCCGAAAAAAAAGGAAGCGAGTACAAACAACACTATATTAGAAATTCGATTTTTACTAGTTGCCTTAACCGGACGGTAAGAAAGTGTCTCCTGGTCGTAATAGTATTTGACTTTACTCATAAAGTTTTATAAATTTTCACTTCTTTTGCATAGAATATTTTATGCGGCATCAAAGATACAAAATTTTGACAGCTTGGATTGTTAATAGGTCTTCTGGTGGTGGTAAAGTAGTTTCAATTACAAAAATAATTTGGAATGAGATCCGAACAAGTTAGACAACAGTTTTTAGATTTTTTTGCTTCTAAAACCCATAAAATTGTCCCCTCTGCACCGATGGTGATCAAAGATGATCCGACCTTGATGTTTACCAATGCAGGAATGAACCCCTTTAAAGAATATTTTTTAGGCAATGCCCAACCTGTTTCCAAGCGGATTGCGGATACTCAAAAATGTTTACGCGTATCGGGAAAGCACAATGATTTGGAAGAAGTGGGAATTGACACTTACCACCACACCTTTTTCGAAATGTTGGGGAATTGGAGTTTTGGAGATTATTTCAAAAAAGAAGCCATTGCTTGGGCTTGGGAATTGCTAACGGAAGTGTATAAAATAGACCCTGATAAACTGTATGTAACCATCTTTGAGGGAGCACCAGAGGAACAAATCGACAGAGATAAAGAGGCGTACCAACTTTGGAAAAAAATTCTTCCTGAAGAGCGTATCCTATTGGGGAACAAAAAAGATAATTTTTGGGAAATGGGCGATCAAGGACCCTGTGGGCCTTGTTCCGAGATTCATGTTGACATTCGTTCTGAAGAGGAACGCGCTCAAGTTTCAGGAGCTGATTTGGTCAATCAAGACCACCCTCAGGTCATCGAGGTTTGGAATTTAGTTTTTATTGAATTCAATAGAAAAGCCAATGGAAGTTTGGAACAACTCCCCGAAAAGCATATTGATACTGGCATGGGATTTGAACGCTTGTGTATGGTCTTACAAGGAAAGACCTCTAACTATGACACCGACGTTTTTACACCCCTTATCAGAGAAATTGAAACCCTAACAAATACAACCTATGGCGTGTCAGAAAAATCTGACAGAGCCCTCCGCGTAATTGCCGATCACCTGAGAACCGTTTACTTTGCTATTGCCGATGGGCAACTTCCAAGTAACACAGGAGCGGGCTATGTCATTCGAAGAATTTTGAGACGTGCCATTCGCTATGGATTTACTTTTTTAAATCAAAAAGAACCCTTTATCCATCTTTTAGTCAAAATCCTATCCCAACAAATGGGAGCTTCTTTTCCCGAACTGGTAAGAGAACAACAATTGGCATATAATGTGATCAAGGAAGAAGAAAACTCATTTCTAAAAACCTTAGATCAGGGATTGGTGCTTTTAGAATCCATACTAAAACAATCCAAAGGGAAGACTGTAGACGGTGCAAAAGCTTTTGAATTGTTTGACACCTTTGGTTTTCCTTTTGACCTTACCGCACTCATTGCCCACGAACGGGGCTTTACAGTAGATCAAGCGGGTTTTGATCAAGCGATGGATGCACAAAAATCAAGATCTCGAGCAGCAGCCGCTTCCAAAGCTGGAGATTGGGTAGTGCTCAGTGCATCAGAAAAGGAAGACTTTATTGGTTATGATCAATTGACTTCTAAAGTTCAGATTACGCAGTATCGAAAAATGACGACCTCCAAAGAGGGGGATTTTTTTCAATTGGTTTTTGATTCCACTCCTTTTTATCCAGAAGGGGGAGGTCAGGTAGGAGATAAAGGCTATTTGGAATCGTCCAATGGGGATGTTTTCTATATCCTAGATACTAAAAAAGAAAACAATTTAATTATTCATTATTGTAAAAATCTTCCAGAAAAATTAGAGGCAACCTACATGGCTGTGGTAGATCCTAAACAACGTCAACGCTCGTCTTCTAATCATACGGCAACCCACCTTATGCATCAGGCATTACGCTCTGTTCTGGGGAATCATGTCGAGCAAAAAGGCTCCATGGTTCATTCGGGAATGTTTCGTTTTGATTTTTCTCATTTTGCCAAAGTGTCTCAGGAAGAGCTCAAAGCAGTTGAGCAATTTGTAAACGCCCGCATTCAAGAAAAATTGCCCTTGGAGGAGCAGCGAAATACTCCTTTTGCTCAAGCCATCGAACAAGGAGCAATGGCGCTATTTGGTGAAAAATACGGAGAGGAAGTACGTACCATTCGCTTTGGACAATCCGTGGAACTCTGTGGTGGGACACACGTTGCCAACACTTCAGAAATATGGCATTTTAAGATCACCTCAGAAAGTGCCGTGGCCTCGGGAATCAGAAGAATCGAAGCCATCACAGGAGATGCTGCCAAAAACTATTTTGAAGAACAAACAGCACTCCTTGAAAATGTAAATCAGCTTTTAAAACAAGCACAAGACCCCTTGAAAGCCATTCAAAATTTGCAGTCAGAAAATGCAATTTTAAGAAAAGAATTGAATACCCTATCAAAGTTAAAAGCGCAAGTAGTAAAAGAGCAGTTGACTCAGGAAATACAAACGCTTTCAGGAATCCAATTTATTGCCAAAGAAGTGGATTTGGATGCTCAAGGAATGAAAGACCTCAGTTTTGAAATTGGTGCCAACTTGGACAAAGCGATCTTGATTTTGGGATCTCAAAAAACGGGAAAACCCTTACTGAGCTGTTATGTGTCTAAAATTTTAGTCGAAGAACAAGGAAAAGATGCGGGTAAAATCATTAGAGACTTAGGGAAGTACATCCAAGGTGGTGGTGGGGGTCAGCCCTTTTTCGCTACTGCGGGGGGAAAAAAAACCGAAGGAATATCCGAGGCGTTAGAAGCGGCGGAAAAAATTTGTTTTCCTTAATCTTAAGGTTCTAAATTAGGCGGGTAGTTTGCTACAATTTCTTCTACAAACAAAGCAATGCGTTCGTCCCTGTTTTTTGTGTTTTCAGTAATGCCTCCTCTACCTTTTCCTTGCCAAACCAACTGTTTGGTAGTAGCATCGATAATGTTCACATAGAGGGTTCCTTCCGTCTGCGAACTTACTGTGTTATAACTAGGCCCTCCCCAAAACCAAGGGTTGAAGCCCCAGCCCCAGCCGAAGTTGTTCCACGTATTGACATAAATTTTTTCTTTGGCTTGGGTTGTAAAACCGATCAAAAGATCAGGAGTTTCTGATTTTGACAGTCCTTTGCGACTCATTTGCGTATCGAGCGCCCTTAGAATACGACGCTTATCTAAATCGGAAATGTCAACTTTATCAATCTCCGGCTTGAAGTAAGCAAAGGTTTCATATCCAGAAAAATCAATATCTCGGTCAAAATCTGAATATACTCTTATGGACGAGCACGCCCCTAAAAATAAAAATGATAGAAGTAGTACAGTTGTTCTCATAGCTAAAGTGGCTTTTTACTAATTAAATATAAATCAAAAATAGTGCCGAAAAAATTAATTGCGTTTGGGATCGTATCCATACGGACAATGACGGCAATTGCTTTTACAACAATAACCGCGCTTTAGGTGATATTGCTCGGTAAAAACCTTATAGCCCTCAGGGGTTAAATAAAAGTCTCCTTCTTCCAGTGGAGGTAGTGAATCCAGTCTCAATTTATGTACTTTTAAACATGCAACTTTTTGACACATCCAAAAATAGTATAAATCAATCGATTGGTGTCATAGACGACCATTCGATTTACATAAAACGAGAGGATATGTTGCATCCTGTAGTTTCGGGGAATAAGTTTAGAAAGCTCAATTTTATTTTTCAGGAGATTGTGGCGCAGCAAATTGATGTTGCCCTTACTTTCGGAGGAGCGTTTTCAAATCACTTGGCAGCGACCGCTTGCGCAGGAAAATTAATGGGAATAAAAACCCTTGGAATCGTTCGTGGGGAAGAGTGGCAAAATAAAATTTCAGAAAGTAATACCTTATCGTATTGCGCGTCGATGGGAATGCAACTATACTGTATTTCAAGAAGTGCGTATGCGGAAAAAGAGGCTGCTGAAGAAGTTCAAGCGATTTTAAAACAGCACTCCAACTACCGCTTGATTCCCGAAGGAGGTACGGAAGCTCTGGCTGTGAGGGGATGCACTGAAATTCTCAACCCAAAAGATTCATCGTTTGACGTGATTTGTACGAGTGTAGGTACGGGAGGAACCCTCGCGGGTCTTGTTCAGGGAGCTTCTGAACAGCAAACCGTAATTGGATTTAACGCTTTAAAAAATCCTGAAGTGAATGTCTTTGTATCCAACCAAACGCAACAACGAAATTGGGAAATCAATGCGGACTATACTTTTGGGGGTTATGCCAAAATTACTCCAGCTCTCATTGACTTTATGAATACTTTTTATGAACAATATCAAATTCCTTTGGACCCAGTTTATACAGGGAAGATGCTTTTTGCTATTTTTGATCTGATTAAGAAAAAACAATGGCGTTGGGGGAAGCATATCTTAGCAATTCACACAGGAGGACTTCAGGGAGTTCCAGGGATGAATCGGCAGTTACAAAAAAAGAAGTTACCCATACTCAGCTATCAAAAATTCTTGCCTTAGGCTTTCTGTCCCTTCTCATCTGTTCATGCGGTAGCTCTCGAAAGGTAGTCATCCAACAAAAAAAATCGAAACCCCCTACGGAAGGAGTTGCAAAAGTCTCAAAAACCACTCCCTCGGGTAAAGAAAAAAAGAGTCTGAGTAATCGAGAAAAAATAGAACAATACATCAATCAATTCGGTCCCGTGGCCAAAGCAGAAATGAAGGCATACGGAATTCCGGCAAGCATTACCTTGGCGCAAGGAATTTTGGAATCGGGTATGGGATACGGATGTTTAGCTATAGAAGGCAACAACCATTTTGGAATTAAGTGTCATAAAGAATGGAACGGTAAACGTATCTATCATGACGACGATCGGAAAGGGGAATGTTTCCGTGTTTATAAAAACCCAGCAAACTCCTATAGAGACCACTCCTTATTTTTAAGAGACCGCTCTCGCTATGCCTTTCTTTTTGATATAAAAACCAGTAATTACAAAGCCTGGGCAAAAGGACTTAAAAAAGCAGGCTATGCCACCGACCCTAACTACCCTGATAAATTGATCAGCTTGATCGAACGATTTGACTTAACCCGTTTTGACAACAAAAAAAGAAAAGCTTCGAAAGAAGAAATACACATTTCCATTAAAAACCTGATTCATACTGTAAAAAAAGGAGACACTTTATACTCTCTTTCAAAATACTACAAGATTACCTTGGAGGAATTAATTGAAATCAATCAAATTTCAGATCAGACAATTTACTTAGGTCAGGAGTTAAAAATTCCAGCAAAAAACTAATTATGCGATATCAAAGAAGCAGCACCTTGTTTAAAGAAGCACAACAGGTCATCCCAGGAGGCGTAAACTCTCCCGTTCGTGCTTTTAAATCTGTAGGGGGGACCCCTATTTTTGTTGAAAAGGCAAAAGGTGCCTACCTCTACGATGTGGATGGGAATTCCTATTTGGATTATATTTCCAGTTGGGGTCCAATGATTTTAGGTCATGCTTTTGATCCTGTGATCGAGGCGGTGAAGGAACGCGCCGATCAGGGGACCTCTTTTGGGATCCCTACAGAACTGGAAACGGAAATCGCACGCTTGGCACTCCAGATGATTCCCAATATGGACAAAATCCGTTTTGTCAATTCTGGGACAGAAGCCTGTATGAGTGCGGTTCGTTTGGCTCGAGGTGCGACCCGAAGAGAAAAAATCATTAAATTCAAAGGGTGTTATCACGGTCACTCCGATGCTTTTCTTATCCAAGCCGGTAGTGGGGCGGTAACTTTTGGGAGCCCCAGTAGTCCTGGAGTAACGGCGGGAACAGCAAAAGATACGCTGTTGGCTGACTACAACAATTTGACAGAAGTAGAGCAGCTTTTCCAAGAGTACCCAGAAGAAATTGCGGCGATTATTGTAGAACCCGTGGCAGGGAATATGGGCTGTATTCCACCGGCAGAAGGATTTTTAGAAGGCTTGCGTGCTTTGTGTGACCAATACACTAGTTTACTCCTTTTTGATGAGGTCATGACAGGATTTCGTTTAGCAAAAGGAGGTGCCCAAGAACTCTTAGGGGTCAAAGCCGATATTGTTACGTACGGGAAGGTTTTAGGAGGAGGTCTACCTGTGGGCGCTTTTGCAGCCAAAAAAGAAATCATGAAACACTTAGCCCCAGAAGGACCTGTCTATCAGGCGGGAACCCTCAGTGGAAATCCCCTGGCAATGGCGGCTGGACTGGCAATGTTGCAAGCACTAGATGCAGACCCACTAATTTATACCCGCTTGGCAGAAAAAACCGAACGTCTAGAAATGGGATTGAATACCGTTCTTAAAAACAAAGGGATTCCCTATCAAATCAATCGACTCGGCTCAATGATTTCTCTTCATTTCACAGAGCAACCCGTCATCGATTTCGAAACGGCAGCTATGGGAGATAACGAACGATTCAATTTCTATTTCCACGGGATGTTAAATGAAGGAATTTACTTACCTCCAAGTGCCTTTGAAAGTTATTTTCTAAATGATGCCTTAAGCCTTGAAGATATTGACCAAACAGTCGATTCATTTCAAAAAGTGGCACAAAAACTTTAAAAAAACTATTTCAAGTTGGTAGCAAAAAAAAAGCGGGAAGTACTTCCCGCTTTTCTGTTTTTAGTTTCTTTTTCTTTTCGGTGCAGGATTTCTCCCTTCGTTCCGGTACATCCCTTTCGATTTGTGACGAGACCTTTCCGCGATACGTTTCCTCGGCATACGCTCCTTCCATTGGGCGTATTGTGCATCGTTCAGGATGGATTTCATTTCTTTTTGAAGTGCCAGTTGGGTGTCCATACGTTGCATCCTCATTTCATAGCGTTCATCAGAAGAAAGTTGGGTTGTTTTTTCTCCTCTTTTGGGACGTTCTGCTTGGTGTTTTTCTAGTACAGTTCGAACGGAAGCCATTTGATTTTCAGAAAGATCTAACGCCAGTTGCATTTTTTTGACGTGTAATTCCAAACGCTGCTTTTTAGTCAATACTTCTTTGGGCTGTGGGGCCTGAGCCAATACCATCAGGGGCAGGGCAAGGGCAAAAAGGAAATAAGTTGTTTTCATAGAATTAGTATTTAATTCTTCTTTTGATAAGTCAAAACAACTAAGGTTTAATTCCTTGGGATTACTTTAACACTTCTATAAACAACCCCTCTTTATTTTTGACAACCTGAACCACTTTTTTTTGACCGAGACCTTTGATGGCTTTGTCCCATTTTTTGTTGCTCAGTCCTGCCTTTTCTTTAATCGCTGTCAACACAGCAGGGTGGGTCTCTTTGATGTGTTGTAATACCATTTTTTCTTCCTCGGTAAGCTCCACCGTTTTTTGTTCGGGCTTCATTTGAGGGAAAAATAAGACTTCTTGAATGGAGCTGTTGTTGGTCATCAACATAACCAAACGATCGATTCCAATTCCAATCCCTGAAGTAGGGGGCATACCGTATTCCAAAGCACGAAGAAAATCTTGATCGATAAACATGGCTTCGTCGTCCCCTTTTTCACTCAAGGCGAGTTGGGCCTCAAAACGTTCCCTTTGGTCGATCGGGTCGTTCAATTCAGAATAGGCATTAGCAAGTTCTTTACCGTTGACCATCAACTCAAAACGTTCGGTAAGTTTTTCATTGGTTCGGTGTTCTTTGGTAAGTGGGCTCATGGACTTGGGATAGTTCGTGATAAAGGTGGGTTGGATGAAGTGGTGCTCACATTTTTCTCCAAAAATTTCATCGATCAATTTTCCTTCTCCCATGGTCTCGTTTACTTCAATGCCAAGTTCTGTTGCTGTTTTTCTGAGCTCTTCCTCGTTCATTTGAGAAACATCCACCCCTGTATGGGTCTTGATGGCCTCTAGAATGGGAACTCGAGGATAGGGTGCTTTAAAATTTATTTTGTGATCTCCCACCTCAACTTCTGTCCCATGATGTACTTCCTGAGCAATCCGTTCCAAGAGGCTTTCGGTGGTTTCCATCATCCAGAAATAGTCTTTATAAGCCACGTACAACTCCATTACGGTAAACTCCGGGTTGTGGGTGCGGTCCATCCCTTCGTTTCGAAAATCTTTTGCAAACTCAAAGACCCCTTCAAAACCTCCTACAATAAGTCTTTTTAAATAAAGCTCATTGGCAATGCGCAGGTATAATTTTGTGTTGAGTGCATTGTGATGGGTTACAAAAGGGCGTGCTGCGGCGCCACCGGGTATGGGTTGTAAAATAGGGGTTTCTACTTCCAGATACCCTTTTTCAGTTAAAAAATCTCGAATGGTGGTTGTGATTTTTGAACGTTGGAGGAATGTATTTTTAACCTGAGGATTGACAATCAAATCCACATAGCGTTGGCGGTAGCGCAACTCCGGATCATTGAAAGCGTCGTAGAGATTCCCTTCCGCATCTGTTTTAGGAAGGGGTAGTGGGCGAAGGGATTTGTTGAGTACTGTAAAGTGGGAAACTTTCACCGTTTGTTGACCTACCTGTGTAGTAAAAAGAGTTCCTTCCAGCCCGATGATATCCCCGATGTCTAGTAGTTTTTTATACACCTCGTTGTAGAGGGATTTGTCTTCGCCAGGACAGATTTCGTCTCGGTTAAAATAAAGTTGGATACGTCCAGTGCTGTCTAGCAATTCAGCAAAACTGGCACTTCCTTGAATTCTTCTCGACATCAAACGCCCGGCAAGAATAACCTTTTTTCCCTCTTTGTACTGTTTTGGAAGATTTCCCGCGAAGAAGTCTACATGAAACTGTGCTGCGGGGTAGGGATTGATCCCCCTTTTTCGAAGTCCTTCTAATTTTTCTCTGCGTATGAGTTCCTGCTCGGAAAGCTTTGCCATGGCATTAAATTTGATGCAAAGATACGCAGACTGTAAAAATCTAGGGACTCAAATTTTATATCTTTACCCCCACAATTAATCACATGAGTTTTTTTCGCGTTTTACTTTCCATTTTGTTTCCACCACTCGCAGTCATTGACCAAGGGTGCGGTTCGGTTTTGATCGTATTTATTTTAACCCTCTGCGGATGGGTTCCTGGAGTGATTGCCGCTTTGGTGATTTTAAATAATCCCGGGCGATGGGGTTTTAACAGCTAGGAAGAAATGACCCAAAAAAACAAAACCATCCAACTTATTGAATTGGGGCTAAAATCCTATCAAGAAGCACTAGCCGTTCAAGAAAAATTATTCAATCAAACGATTGCGATCAAAAGAGCCAATAGAAACCAGCAACAGCAAACTCGCACTGAAAATTACTTGTTGTGGGTAGAGCATACTCCTGTCATCACCTTGGGGAAAAGTGGAAAAAGTGAGCATTTGCTTTTAGATGAAAATCAATTAAAGAAGGAGGGAATAGAATACCATCCCACCAATCGGGGTGGAGACATAACTTTCCACGGTCCTGGGCAACTTGTGGGGTATCCCATTTTAGATTTGGACAATTTTTTTACAGACATCCACAAATACCTTCGTTTTTTGGAAGAAGCCATTATCTTGACTCTAGAGGAATACGGATTAAAAGGCGCACGTAGTGACGGTGAAACTGGAGTTTGGTTGGATGTGGAAACTCCTTTTGCTCGAAAAATTTGCGCTATGGGTGTCAAAGCCAGCCGCTGGGTGACCATGCATGGTTTTGCTTTGAATATCAATACGGATTTGTCTTATTTTGAATACATCGTCCCTTGTGGAATTCAAGGAAAAGCAGTTACCTCTCTGGAAAAAGAATTAGGGCGAAACGTTCCTTTTGAGGAAGTAAAGACCAAATTAAAAGTACACTTTGCACATCTTTTTGAGGCGGAAATGCAACAAGAAGAACTTTAGTTAATCTGATAAATCAACAACCCTTCATCCTCCGACTGTACGACCATTTCGACCGCCTTATCATTGTCTGCATTGCTTAGAGTGCTTTCAGAGCTTCCATAAACTGGGAAACCACCCACTGCTGTTCCATTGCTGTAAAAAGCATAGACTTTTTGAGCATCTAGATCGGTTAGGGTCACGTAGATAACATTATTGATGTAATGAATTTTTGGAGCGGTATAGTTCCCAAAAGGAAGAACCACAGGAATGCCTTTGATGACCAATTTGTTTTCTGAAAGAGTTACAAGGGATTTGCTGGTCATATCAACTTGATGCCCCGGCCGAAGACCGAGAGGACTTTCCGTAAGGTTTCCTTTGGTGTCAATTTGCAAAAGAGCTCCCTCTTGGTTTGTGGTAGCAAAGGTGTTACGATGTGCAAAAATAGGATTTGAAGAAGTATTTACGGCGCCTTTCAGTTGTATCCGGTCTTTTCCTTGCCGATTTACAATACGTACTTGCCCAGCGATATCTTGCAATAGAATATAATCTTTGTTTCCAAAACGGATGTGTTTCGGAGGGTTTTGGAGTGGTTGTTTTAGCGTATTCAGCTTGAATCCAGAAACACGTCTACCTCGGTTGTCATACATTTCCACTTTTTTTCCGTTGCTTAGAAGAAAACGATAATTGCGGTTGAAGTCATAATCAAAAACTGCTAGATGATGAGGCGCTTCCGAGTTAATTTTTTTATCGAAAGGTGGAACTACTTTTCCGTTTCGGTCTAAAATCATAAAACGATCTGGCGTTCTAAATGCCATTTGCAAACGTCTGTTTTTATACAAATCCACCTGTTCAATTTTTCCAACAATGGGTCCGGAAAGTTGTTTTTTCCAAAACAGGGTACCCGTATTGGAGAAAAGGTACAACACATTATTAATGTCTTGAACTACCACATCTTGGGTCTTGTTTCGGTGGTTTTTGATCCACTGTGGGGCTCGTGCTAAAGGCGCATCAAGCGTAAAGCTGTACTGACTGACAACACTGTTTTTTTGTTGTTTAGGATTGTCGCGTTGTGCAGTAAACCGACTTTGGACAAAGCGCGCTTCGGCAATTCCTTGCAGTGCAACCAGAGGATACTCCTTTAGTTTTACAGAATCCCATTCCGCTTCTTTTTCAGGGAGGTTTTCTTTCCACTGGTTTTTTAGGTTGGCCGTATTACCCACCCAAAGGAAGGTACTGCGATCTGCCAAATCCTCTTGAAGGCTTTTAAAGTTAAAATTATTGGCAAGGGTATTCCCATCCAAATAGCTTCCTATGAGTTGCTTGAGATAGGCTTTGTCTTGGGTGTAAATTAAAAAGTCTTCTATCAGGGCAACATAGTTAGGATTAAAGGCGGCACCGAAGGCTTTCAAAAAGTAGAGAAGGTCTTTGGGAAAGTTTACTTGGGAAATGGAGATACCTCTGTACGAGTCTTCTGGGGTTTGGTCTGAAAATAAGATCGGAGGAATCGCCTCCGAATTGGTTATATGGAAATACAGGGCTTTATTTAATTTTGTTTTCAGCAATGCAATTTCATCCACCCCGCTCAAGGCGTCAAAATTAATTTCCTGCAAAGCAATGTTTTTATAGCGACTGTATTTTTTAAAATTAGTCTCCAGGGATTTGTAATCACTTACTGCCAGGGTAAGGTAGCTGTCAAAACTTTGAGGGACACAATCGGGACTCAAGAGGGGTTGAGGTTCCAGTCCTTTTAAAAAAGTCAGTTTATCGGGAATAGAATCATTGATAAAACTCACTCCGTCCAGGGTAAAAGGATCTTTTTTGGTGTTGAAATCAAACGAAAACCAGGTACTCCCTAGAAAAGGAAAGAGCTCAGTCTTAGGAAAAAAACGATCCATCAGTTCTCTGACGTCATGATGCAGATAAAGATTTAGAGGCGCATTGGGATCACTTACATCGGCCAGTTGAAAAAAGCGGTTGTCTTGAATTCCCTTTTTTTGGTCTTGAATATTACGAATGCTGTTTTCGAGAACCAGCTGAGAGCTGCTGATTAAATAAATGTCTTTAACTCGAGCTTTAAAAATTTTTTGAGTTCCCTCTTCTTCCACTTGTACAGGGATAGAGTTGTAAGTAAAAGATTCTTTGGAATTGTCAAGTTGGGTCAGACTATCAGTTGGGGATGCTTTGTAAATAAAAGAGGCTGCCAGGGCTGCTTTTCCCTCTGGGGTAATGCAGAGCAGGGCATTTGGATCAAAGGACTCAGGAAGTACGGCTTTGATTTCTTTATAAAAGTCGTCGTTCAATTCAAAAATAGGTTCTATAAAAGGGAGGTTGGACAGTGCACTCCTCAGCATGTTTTGATCATTGACTTGAAATACAGCAAGGGTGTTTTGTGGAACACATTCCAACAGGTTTACGGTTTCTTTTTTTTCGACGCTACAGCCGAAAAAAATCAAACAACTCAATAGTAAAATGGGATATCGCATAACTGATTTCAAAATTAAAAAACTCTAGAGGCTGTTTCTTTAAAATTTTGAAATGTTATTAACTATCTCATGAACGAGTTTTCAATCAAAATCCATTTCGAGTTGCCGAGGTAGGAGTTGAAAGGACTTTCTGTGGTGCAAAGTGCAGCCGAGTTTTTGAATGGCGGATCGATGGGTTGAGGTTGGATAGCCTTTGTTTTTCTCCCAACCGTAAGCGGGAAACTCGGCACTAATTTTTTTCATGTAGTCATCGCGATGGGTTTTTGCCAAAACAGAGGCTGCGGCAATATTTTGAAATTTACCATCTCCTTTTACAATACATTGGTGTGGAATTCCTTTAAAAGAGGAAAATTTGTTTCCATCTACAAGGATGTATTCAGGGGTTTTTTGAAGCTGTTCCAGCGCCAGGTGCATGGCTTTGATGGAGGCCTTTAAAATATTGATTTGATCAATTTCATCCTGAAAAACATGGGCCACGCCAAAAGCGAGGGCTTGTTGTTCTATTAAAGGGCGTAAGTTGTCTCGCTGTTTTTCAGTAAGTTTTTTGGAATCGTTGAGCAGTGGCAGCTCGACGTCAGGTGGCAGGATCACTGCAGCGGCGGTGACGGGCCCTGCCAAACACCCTCTGCCTGCTTCATCTGTTCCCGCTTCTACAAAATTTGTCAGTTGTACACTAAGCATCAATAGGAATCAAATTTTATGTTTTATACCCTATCACAAGTTACATCCATTTATTATAACTTCGCAAACAAATCACACTCGGCATGCGTATCCCCCATTTTGTTCTCCTTTTACTCTTAAAGCAAGCGCTTTGGAGTCAGCAAGAAGAGCTGCCTGTAAAAGACACAATCCCATCAATTCAAGAAGTCGATTTAAAAATAAAAGACACTTTAAAAAAGAAAGATCTAACTCTATTAGAGGAACAAAAAGAAACTCCCTCAGAAGACGAAAATAAGAAACCCCCTAAAAAGAAACGCTATATTCCCTACATCAAGTCAATGGATGAGGTTACTGTTTCGGATTATAAAATCATGTATTTGGATGGGACCGAAAAGGTGGTGGACACCTCGCTCTCCTTGGAAGGGGAATACACCTTTAATTTTTTGAGGGAAGACTACTTTGAATACTTACCTCTTCCCAATATGGGAGAGGGGTTTAACAAGCTGGGATATAATTTTCACGACCAACCTTTTACCCCTCAAATGGGGGCACGGGTTAAACACTTTGGGTATTTCGAAAAAGAAGATGTTCCTTATTATGAGGCCCCTTCAGCTTATACCGAATTGTTTTTTAAATCAACGTTTCAGCAAGGGCAGTTTTTAGATACTTCGTTGGCCATTAATACCTCTCCCAAATTCAATATTGCCGTTTCTTTTCGCGGCTTTCGTTCTTTGGGGAAATACGTATCCGCTTTGAGTCGCTCCCGACAGTTTCGATTGAGCACACAATATCAGACCTTCAATCAAAGATATCGCTTGCGTATGCACCAAACCACACAATCTTTGGAAAATGAAGTGAATGGTGGATTGACCAACGACTCCGTATATTTTTTTGAAAATGCACCGAATTATGTTGAGGCAGACGAGTCTGGGAATCCTGTCCTAGATGAAGATGGAAATGAACAAATTGTTTTTTACGACGGGTTTTTAGACCGCAATCGTCTGGGAACACAAATTCAAGCAGACAACGTCTTGGAAGGAAAACGGTACTTTATGGAACACCGCTATCAAATGTTGCCCTTAGCGAAAGACACCACCGTCTATAAAATGGCGGTAGGCTATTCGGCCAGTTTGGAAAACAAAAAATACAAGTTCAACCAGAATCGTCCTGGGGCCTATTTTTTCGAAAATTACGAGGTCTCCAATGTTCGTGATAGTACTTCGTTCAATACTTTGGAAAATAAACTTTACATAAAATACAAAGACAAAGCGCTGGGGCAATTCCAATTAGATCTGTACCACCACAATTGGGATTACACATTAGGGCCTAATGAATACGAAAAAGACACGCTACTTTCCAATCAAATAAAAGCCTCACAGTTAGCTGCTCAAGCACGTTGGCAAAAAGAATTGTTTGGGGTTACTACTAGTGCCATGGGGTATCAGTCGTTAAATAAAGACTACGCTACTCAGGCTTTTACTTTGGATATAAAACGTCCTCTCGTGAAAGATATTTTATTGGGAGCTTCATATAAGTACCGCTCACAACCTTTGAACTTCAATTTTTATTTGGCAGAAAGTGATTATAAAATGTACAATTGGGACAATACCCATTTAGAAAATCAACAATTTAATACCCGTTCTGTTTTTATCTCACATCCCAAATGGGGTAGAATACAAGGCGAATGGACGTCGATAGACAATTTCACCTTCTTAAATAATACGACACGGCTAAGAGATTTGAATAAAAAGTTCAGTGTAGAGGTGCTTCAAACCGATAAAAAAATAGACTATTTCAAGGCGAGATTGGACCAAAGAATTGATTTTGGAAATTTTTCTTGGGTCAATAATGTACAATACCAAAAAGTAAATCAGGAAGAAGATCCAGATGCAATACTTAGTGGACCTATAGCTTTAAACGTTCCCGAATGGTTAATCCGAAGCACCTTAATGCTAACTTCCTCTATATTTAATAAAGCCTTATTTTTTCAAACGGGAGCCACCTTTGTTTTTTTTACAGATTACTACTCCGATCAGTACAATCCTCTATTGGCAGAGTTTGTGACCCAAAACAATACCAAGATTGGAGAATATCCACGGGTGGATTTTTTCTTTAATGCAAAAATTAAAAGTTCGCGTATCTTTTTAAAACTAGAAAATATATCCGCTCCCATAGAGCATTTGATTGATGTTGACACTCCTTACGATTACTACGCGGCCCCTTTCGTCCCTTATCGGGATTTTTCCATCCGTTTTGGTTTGATCTGGAACTTTTTTGAGTAATATAATTACTTGATTGTCAACGTATAAGTAAGTAAGTGAATTCTTTCAAAAAATTAATTAAAAACCCCTTGAAAGAATTAAAA
>DBBQ01000036.1:0-4908 GCA_002292265.1 Flavobacteriaceae bacterium UBA980
CCCCCCATATGAATTGCGATGGCCACCCCAGAGATATTTCCCAATCCTACTGTTGCGGCAAGAACCGCAGTAAGTGCTTGAAAACGAGAAATCCCTTTATTTTGTTCCTTGGAAAAAAGGAGTTGAAAGGCGGTTTTGATTTTGAACAAAGGGTAGCCTTTACTGTGAACAAATAAATAAAGCCCCCCTCCTAGCACGGCAAAGAGCATGACCCATTCTAGGCGGCTAATCAAGAGTTGTAAAAATGATTCTAAGGAAACAATCCAAACGGTCATTCTGAAAAATAACAATTAATTTTCAGTTTCAATCAAAAAAGCTAACTTTAGAAAACTTTGAATTGTATAAAAAAAGTACAACCTTGAAAAAAAAATCATAAATCATGCAGAACCGAAGAGACTGGTTGCGTTCTTCCCTAGGGATCGGAGGCTTGCTTTTGGCACCTTCAAACTTGTTGACCGCACAGGAAAAAACAGACTTTAATCCAAGACCCTTAGAGCCCGTGATTCGATTGAGTTCGAATGAAAACCCATACGGTCCTTCCAAAAGAGTTCAGGAGCGAATTAAAAATTCGTTTGTCCACGGTTGTCGTTACCCTTATGCCTATTCGGATGATTTGGAATCTATTTTAGCAAAAAAACACGGAGTCTCCCCAGAATCTGTCATTGTGACGGGCGGATCTACAGAAGGTCTTAAAATCGCTGGGCTCACGTTTGCCTCTAATGGAGGAGAAATTATTTCGGGACAACCCACCTTTTTGGCGATGATGAATTATGCCAAGCAATGGGGCGCCGCAGTCAATTGGGTTCCCGTAGGCGCAGATAAGGGGTATGATTTAGACGAAATTGAAAAACGGATTTCAACAAAAACGAAACTGGTTTTTCTGTGTAATCCCAACAATCCTACAGGAACGTTGGTGCCCGCAAAAAAACTCGTAGATTTCTGCAATGTGGCAAGTCAGAAAACCATCGTTTTTTCTGATGAAGCTTATTACGACTTTATTGAAACACCCAATTATCCCAGTATGGTGGAGGCCGTGAAACGCGGAGATAATATCATTGTCTCCAAAACCTTTTCAAAGGTCTATGGTATGGCAGGTTTACGCATAGGCTATCTGATTGCCAAACCTGAACTCGCGGCTCAAATTCGGAAAAACATTGTGGCCATGAGTAATGTTTTAGCGGTAGAAGCTGCCAAAGAAGCACTTCAAGATGAAGCGTTTTACCAGTTTTCTTTGGCAAAAAACAAAGAAGCGAAAAAGAATATCTACACGCTTTTGGATCATCTCAAGTTGGAATATGTTCCTTCGCACACCAATTTTGTGTTTTTCCATTCTAAAAAAGACATTAGCGAATTAGGACCCAAGATGTTGGAAAAAGGGGTTCGCATTGGGAGACCCTTCCCCCCTTTTTACGACTGGTGTCGTATCAGTACGGGAACTTTAGATGAGGTAGATGCCTTTATTAAAGGAATGTTGGAAGTGTACGAAGGATAGAACTATTTTTCCTTTACGATGATATACGTCGCTTTGACGCCAGTGGCTAGATTCCAGCGATTGGATCCTACCAATTTTCCTTCATCGTCAAAAACACGAACCTCCGCTGTGTTGGGTCCCGAGGTACCTTGGTTTAAAGCAACAAAATCAATCTTGTTAAAGCCCATTTCCAAATTGATAGCAATACTTTTAAAGCGCTCTTGCAGGAGTACACGTGGTACGACCTCTTTGTCGTTTAGCATGATTCGTATCAAATCACCGTCGGGAGATTCGTGATCTCGTACTGCGATTTGGACAAATTTACCGTTGTTGCGAAAGTCGCCCAAGTATTGGTCGGATTTAAATAGGTTGGGGTTTTTTTTGTTTTCAGGGGTACGGTTTAGCTTGTTTTTATAGCGTTTCCCTGGATCCAGGAATTGTTCGTTTTCACCAAAAAGTAAACGGGGATTTTCTATGTCTCTTTTGGGATCTTTAAACTCGATTTGAGGATTAAAAAAGTCTTCAGAAAGAAAGGATTTATTCTCTTTGGGTTGAATCAAACTCGGCGCTTTTTCTTTGGGTGGGGCAATACTAAATTTGGGAGGTTTGGTCAATTCCGTGGATTTTTGACCCCACGCAAGTCCAAGACCTAGGAGAAAAAAAAGTAAGAAGTGCCTTTCAAGCGAAATCATCACGGCGATTTTTTAACAAACCTAGTTGGAAATCTTCTGAAACTCAAGGGTTTTAACAACAAATTAATTTGCTCGAGTGATTTTTAGTTACCTTTATTAAAATCAAATGAATTGACTTATGCAAATTGCAATTTTTGACTGGCTGATTATTATTCTATTTTTTGTGATTTCTTTGGGGATTGGGATTTATGTTTCAAAATCTTCTGGAAAGAGTGCCAATCAATTTTTCTTATCTGACAGGAGTATGCCGTGGTGGCTTTTAGGCCTTTCTATGGTAGCGACTACTTTTTCTACAGACACTCCGAATTTGGTCACCGACATTGTCCGTACCAACGGGGTTTCGGGAAATTGGGTTTGGTGGGCCTTTTTGATAACCGGCCTTTTAACTGTTTTTGTGTATGCCAAACTATGGCGTAAATCGAATGTAAAAACAGATTTGGAATTTTATGAATTGCGCTATGGCGGAAAACCTGCAAAGTTTTTACGAAAATTTAGAGCCATTTATCTGGGGATCATATTTAATGTGATCACTATGTCCGCGGTAACTCTAGCAGCAATCAAGATCGGGGGTATTATGTTGGGGCTTGAACCCTGGCAAACAGTTCTTACCGCCGGTTTGGTGACCGTAACTTTCAGTGCTATAGGTGGGTTTAAAGGAGTAGTGTATACGGACGTTATTTTGTTTTTTGTCGCTATGGGGGGAGCCATAGGTGCTGCAGTTTATTTGGTAAACCTTCCCGAAGTGGGAGGAATTGAGGCCTTGTTGGCCAATGAAAATGTGGTGGGTAAGATTTCTATTCTCCCAGATTTTGGTAATAAAGAGGCTTTGATTACTCTTTTGATTATTCCCCTTGCAGTGCAGTGGTGGAGTTCGTGGTACCCCGGAGCCGAACCTGGAGGAGGAGGATATATCGCACAACGGATGTTTGCTGCGAAAAACGAAAACCACGCTATTGGTGCGACCTTCTTTTTTAATATCATGCACTACGCCTTGCGCCCTTGGCCTTGGATTTTGGTCGCTTTAGCTTCCCTTGTGGTTTTTCCCGACTTGGACAGTATTCAACAAGCCTTTCCAAACATTACAGCCGACAAATTAGGGAATGATTTGGCCTATCCTGCTATGTTAACCAAACTTCCCACAGGACTTTTGGGCTTGGTGCTGGCGTCTTTGATTTCTGCCTATATGAGTACAATATCGACCCAGCTCAACTGGGGATCTTCTTATATCGTTTACGATTTTTACCAAACCCAAATCAACCCTGATGCTTCCGAAAAACGGTTAGTTGCCGTTGGGAGAATTTCAACTATTATTTTAATGGTGCTCAGTACAATTTTGGCTTTAGCACTTCAAAACGCAATGCAGTTGTTTAACCTCCTTTTGGTCTTTGGAGCGGGAACAGGCTTGATTTTTATACTTCGTTGGTTTTGGTGGAGGATCAATGCATGGAGTGAAATCACAGCCATGGTAGCCTCCGGCTTAATTTCCTTGATTTTGACCATACCCTCTGTAAAGGCAAGTCTTTTTGGGGTAGAAGCAGTTTTCCCTGCTTGGGCAGAGTTTCCTTTTGTCGTTGCGGTGACAACAAGTTTATGGTTGCTGGCGACCTTTATTACACCACCAGAAGATTCTTCTGTTTTGCGATCCTTTTACAAGACCACACAAGCGGGAGGACCTGGTTGGGCCAAGGTCATTGATGAGGCCAAAAAAGAAGCGATTGACCTAGTGGATGACGACCAAGGGTGGAGTGTTCCTTCAGGGATTGTAGCGATGTTATTGGGCTGTTCGATGATTTACAGTACTATGTTCTGCACGGGGTATTTTATTTATGGCAATTACAATCTGGCCTTTCCTTTGTTGGGATTAGCAGTGGTTTCGGGATTTTTATTAGTTAGAATCTGGAAAAAAATCAAGGTTAACGTACTCTAGAATTAGCCTAAAATTATCCCTGCAATAGTCGCGGACATCAACGAAACTAAGGATCCACCGACCATGGCTTTAAAGCCTAGTTCGGTCAATAGTTTTTTGGTTTTTGGGGCAATGATTCCGATCCCTCCAATCTGAATCCCAATGGAAGCAAAATTGGCAAATCCACAAAGCATATAAGTTGCCATAATCACTGATTTTTGATAGGTAAAATGCGTGGCACTCATTCCGTCTTTTAAGCTAACAAGCTGCGTATAGCCCACAAATTCACTAGCCACAAGTTTGACCCCTAGAAGTTGTCCCATCAGTGCGATGTCTTGCGTAGCCACTCCGATAATCCACATCAAGGGAGCAAACAAATACCCCAACAAAAATTCAATGGAAAAACTGTCGTACACAGTGTTGGCTGCAATCCAGCTATTGAGTCCGATAAAGTCACCAATTCCCGAAAAAATACTGCTTAGCATAGCGATTAAAGCGATAAAGACCAAAAGCATTGCCGCTACATTAACTGCCATTTTAATTCCTTCTCCCGTACCAATGGAGATGGCAGAAAGTAAATTGGATCCAATTTTGTCGTTGGAAATGGAAATGTCTGTTACGATATCCTCTGTCTGAGGATAAATAATTTTAGCCATAACAATTGCTCCAGGGGCCGCCATTACTGAAGCTGCGAGGAGACTTTTGGCGAATTCCAAACGTTGTACCGGATCATTGCCTCCCAGAAAACCAATGTAGGCACCTAGGACACTTCCCGCCACAGTCGCCATTCCGCCTACCATGACCAGAAAAATCTCCGAACGGTTCATTTTTTCCAAATA
>DBBQ01000036.1:4940-7928 GCA_002292265.1 Flavobacteriaceae bacterium UBA980
TAAGGAGCCATGCCAAAAACCCAACAACCTTCTGAATCACACCAAAATAATACAGTATGGAACTCAGAGCCGAAAAGAAAATGATCACAGGAAGGGCTTGAAAAACAAATATAAAGCCATAGGTCTCAGTATTCCCAAATTCACCTAAAAGCATTTTTGTCCCTTCCCCTGTATATTCCAAAACCTTGATAAAGAAATTTCCCAGGGTCTCAAAAACCCGTTTGACCCATTCGATTTTTAAAACCCCAATGGCAATAACTACCTGTATGAGCAATCCGATACCTACCGTCTTCCAGGCGATGGCTTTGCGATTGTTACTAAAAAGATAAGCGATAAAAATCAAGACTGACATACCTAGGGAACCACGGAGAAAAGAGGTGAGCGAAAGTCCAGCGCTGGGAATTAATTCCATTGTTTGATGTAAGAAGCAGTAAAGATAAGAAAACGTGATACTTTCAAATCAAAATTTGGCTTTTTAGAAAAAGCAACTTAAAAACGAGAAAAAAACCTGATACTCCTAGCGGTTAAAATTCTGTTTCGAGAACTTTACGAATGACATCTTTTGCAGTAATCAGCGTGATTTTATGGACACTGTCTTTGTAATCTCCCTGAGCAATTTTATTTTCTATGTGCATGAGGAGTTCTTGAGCGGAGGGTTGCGACATTTTAATCATTTTTAGGAACTTCTATCAATAAAATTCTACTGTGGGGATTCGCTTTTAGACTAAAACCATCGGTGTCCCAAACCCCAAGGGCATCTCTTTTCTGAAGTGTTTCTCCTGCTATTTCCGCGGTTCCTTCAATCAGAAAGGCATAGACCCCATTCCCTTTTTTGTGGAGGTCGTATTCCAGCTCTGTGGTGGTATCAAAATCACCCATGTGAAACCAAGCGTCTTGGTGGATCCACATCCCTGGCGCTTCTGGGTCTGGGGTAACTACTGGATAGAGGGCGTTGACCTTTTTCAGGTCTTTGATGTTTTTTTGATCGTAGCGGGGTTTTACATTTTGTTCATTAGGAAAAACCCAGATTTGAAGCAGGCTTACGGCTTGGTCTTTGTTTCTATTGTATTCACTGTGATACACTCCTGTTCCGGCACTCATCACCTGAATTTCATCGGCTTCTATTACTCCGACGTTGTCCATACTGTCTTTGTGTTCCAATGCGCCTTCTAGAGGGATGGTGATGATTTCCATATTGTCATGAGGATGTGTGCCAAACCCCATTCCCGGAGCAACGGTGTCATCATTTAAGACACGAAGCGCTCCAAACTGAATCCGCTCCGGATTAAAATAATTTGCAAAACTAAAAGAATGTTTGGCATCTAGCCAGCCATGGTTGGCCTCTCCTCGTGTAGATGCACCGTGGAATATTTTTTTCATAGCGAGTAATTTACAACTGTTGTAGGTACAAATGTAGTGTTTATTTTTTGTTATTTTTTTCCTCTAAAGCTTTTTTGGCTTTCGCGAAGGTGTCTATCAATTTCTTTTTGGTATTTAGATATTCGATTAAGGTTTTGATTTTCGTTTCGTTTTCTTCTTTTTCAGCCTGTTTTTGTTTTTCCTCTGCAAGGGTGTTTTTGATTTCCATATAGGTGCTCACACCAAATCCAATGACGATGGCGATACAGACTACATAAGCGATAATTTCTTCTGCTTCGGACAGGTACATAATTGTTTATCTTAGTACAAATTTAAAGATAAGGAGCTATGAAGGGGTATTGGAACGGAAATTTTTGTAGGAGGGTCTCTGTGGTTTGCATTGTTTTTTTTACCATTGGGGTTCAGGCACAAAACCAAAGTGCTTTGGTAACGATTACCTTAAGTGAGGTTGCCCTTCAAGCCCCAAAAACGGAAACCCCTCGGAACCAACTTCCATTTTCGTTAAGTGTACAATCGGTGGATGAATTTCAGAAGATCTACCAACAGCTTTCCTTACAGGAATATCTAGTGGCTGTTCCAGGTTTATTTACTCAAAATGCCAACAATTACGCTCAAGATTTGAGAATCTCCCTACGAGGTTTTGGGGCTCGAGCCGCTTTTGGGATCCGGGGGATCAAACTTATCGTAGATGGTATTCCAGAGACCACTCCAGACGGCCAAGGACAGTTGGATAACCTTCCTCTGGGATTGCTCAGCAGTGTGGAAGTACTTCGAGGTCCTTCGGCCAGTTTGTATGGCAATGCCTCGGGGGGAGTCCTCTACTTGAACACCCTAGACCAGTTAGAAAATGAAACGATTCAGTTGCAAAGTCGATTGGGGGCGTATGGATTCCAATCCTATCAACTAAACACTTCATTAAAAGGGGAAAAAACCGTAGCATTACTTCATATTAATCGTACAAAAACGGATGGTTTTCGACAAAACAGTGGCTTTGAGCAAACCCTTTTTAATACCAAAATTAAGCATCGGTTAAGCTCTAAATCGACGTTGCAGCTCCAATTGAACTACACCGACAGTCCCAGGGCAGAAGACGCAGGTGGGATTACATTAGAGGATACGGAATTAGATTGGAGCCAAGCGAGACAGCGCAATGTAGCATATGATACGTATGAAAGCGTAAATCAGTTTAAATCTGGACTTCGGTGGCAACAAGATTGGGGGGATCAGTGGAATTTGGATACTTACGGTTTTTATACATTCCGAGATTTTTATGGAAAACTCCCTTTTGAAAATGGTGGAATCATAGACCTTACTCGAAATTATTTTGGTTTTGGGAGTCGCCTAAACTATATACAAGACAAGCATCGTTGGCAAATTGGTATTGAAACTGCACAACAAGCAGACCAGCGCGACCGTTATTTAAACCTCAACGGAGCTCAGGGGAGCTTGAGCTTTTCTCAGCTGGAATCCTTTGGTAGTTTTGGGATTTACATTTTAGACGAGGTACGATGGGAAAAAGTATTGTTGAGAACCAGCTTGCGGTATGATGATTTGCGTCTCGGTGCAGACTCTGTTTCTGAAGATCAGACATATCAAGTTTTAAACCCA
>DBBQ01000039.1 GCA_002292265.1 Flavobacteriaceae bacterium UBA980
GAAAAGGTTTCACTATTGCCCGTATAATTACCATTTAAAAATGCAGACAAACGGGGCAGACTTTTTGAACGCTCGTATTTATAGAGGAGTGTTTCTGAAAGAAGATTGTTTTCTGCCATTTTGATATCCATATTGTTGCTCAAGCTAATATCCTCAGAGATTTGAAGGCTGAATAAGCTAGCATCGGTTAATTTTTCCAACGTATCTGATAAAAGCAACGGAGACTGGGTGGGAAAGCCTATCAAAAGTTTGAGCATATTTAAGGTAATACGTTCTAAGTTTTTTGCATAGCGCAATTGCGTTTCCACGCCCGAAAGCGTGAGCCGGAGTTGTTCAACACTTTCTTCTTCTTCAAAACCGTTGCGAAACAATTGGTTCAATTCTTCTAGAGTTTTCGTGAGGTTTTTTTGATTTTTTTCCAAAAACTGGATGTTTTCCCTAACCAACAAAATAGAGGAGTAGGTGTTAACAATGTTTTTACGTACTTCCAGCAGTGTTTTTTCCAAGATATTTTCAGAGATGGTAAGGAATACCCGAGAGGCCTCAAGACCAACAAGATAAGAACCATCAAAGATTAACTGTTGTACAGTCACTCCCGCATCCATAGTTTGCGGTGTCCCAAATTGGACTTCGGCAAAATCCCCTTCATTTCCGCCAAAAAATTGAGCTGGGATTAACGAAGTGGGCAATTCAATAAAATTTTGATAATTCGCATTGGCGCTGATTTGTGGAAGACCTATGGCAATGGTACTCCACTTGTCTTTGTAGGCTTTCTGAACGCCTAAATTTGCATTTTGTATAGTTCTGTTGTTTTGTTCTCCGAAGGCAAGGGCTTCTTCCAGGGAAACGGCATCAGGAAGCGTTTGTGAAAAAACATACTGTAATCCTAAGAAAATAAAGAAGATGTAAAGGGTTTTTGAGGTCATAGGGTCAATTCTTTTTTATAGTTGTTTAGTTTCTGAATTCCATCAGGGGTGCAGATGGCACGGAGGTGGTATTCTGAAAAGTTGATTAGGAGTTGATCAATTTTGAACTCTTCTATAGGGAACAGTTCGATGTCTTGAATGCCTCGGATACCATTAAAAAATATCCGAGTGACAAAATTAATATCGACTTCGGGCCGAAAAAGACCTGTCTTGATCCCTTTTTTTATGCTTTCTGAAAAAAAACTTCCCAATACCTCAAATTCCTTTGCCTTCAACTTTTGATAAATAGCCTTGTAATATTTTTGTAGCTGATACACCGGAGAATTTTTTTCATTCGAAAGGTGATTTAAAGCCTCCTTTTTTATAAGGTACAATTCGATAATGGGATCTTTGGAATGCTTCGCTATACTCAGGATCTTATCCATTACTAAATTAAAATGTCGCATGGCACTCGTTTCTACGAGTTGTTCTTTTTTCGGGAAATGGGTGTAGATTGTTTTTTTGGAGACACTCATCTTTAGGGCTATATCGTCTACGGTCACACTTTTGAAACCGTATTGTAAAAATAAGGGAATAGCCTCATTAATAATAGCCTCTTTCATTAATTTTTTTTGGCAAATGTAAATAAAGGAAACTTTAAAAACAAAAAAAGTCTCCAAAGTTTCTTTTTTATTTCTTAATGGATAAAACCCTATTTTTGAAAAAAACGAAAATGGCTGGGCTTACTAAATACCAAGGTTCTTTTGAAACCTATTTAAAACAGACCGTTTCGGTTGGATCACCTGCAGGTTTGTATCTTCCTATTCAGTACTTGTTGGAGCTCGGTGGAAAGCGTTTGCGTCCTGTTTTGGTTTTAATGGCAGCAGAGGCCTTTGGGAACCAAAAAAAGGAGGCCCTTCCTGCTGCCCTGGCAGTAGAGATTTTTCACAATTTCACCCTGATGCATGATGACATTATGGACGAGGCCCCATTAAGAAGGGGTGCTGCTACGGTACATCAAAAATGGAATCTCAACACAGCCATACTTTCCGGTGATGCTATGATGATCCAGGCGTATCAGGCCTTAGAATCTTATAAAGCCCCCTTATTTGATAAATTGACCCGATTGTTGAGTAAAACTGCAATTGAAGTTTGTGAGGGACAGCAATACGATTTAGATTTTGAATCAGAGCAGGAGGTCAGCCAAGAACAGTATTTGGAAATGATCCGACTAAAAACAGCAGTTCTGGTGGGTTGTGCTTTAAAAATGGGTGCGTGGATTGGTGGCGCTCAGGACCACCAAGCCCAATTGATATTTGATTTTGGAGAACTTTTGGGGACTGCTTTCCAAATCCAAGACGATTATTTAGACGCTTTTGGAGACCCCGCTTCTTTTGGAAAACAATTGGGAGGAGACATCATTGAAAACAAAAAAACCATACTGTATCATCAAGCGATGTCCAAAGGTTCTCAAGAAGAGCAAAGAAACCTCAAGAAGTGGTTTACTTCTCAAACCGATCCCGCGGAAGCAGCTCAAAAAATTGAAGCGCTAAAAACACTTTTCGAAACTACTGGAGCACGGGAAGCAAGTCGTAATTTGGTTGGTCACTATACCCAAATAGCTTTTGAAAAATTAGAAAGCTTAACAATCAGTGAGCAAGGAAAAACCTTGTTTAAAGCTTTTGGAACTCATTTAATGGAACGTAAATTTTAAAAGAGCCGTTGGAACAAGGCCTTTAAAAACCAGGTCTTTTGCTTTAATGAAAAAGAAGCGAGGATTTGCAGCTCTTCCCAAAAACTTGTTTTTTCGTCCAAAAACCGAAAAATTCGAATCGGATTGTTTTTTTCAAACATACGGGAAAAAAGCTGACTCCCTTGCGCATTGTATCGAGTCAACACATCCAGAAATAACAAATCGTAAAATCGAAAGCGATTTCTGACCGTAAAAGTATCTAATGCTTTGTCGGTTTTTAAAAATGGAAGCAAGCGTTCGATACTTCTTCGCGTGTTCATAAAGGTAAATCCTGTGCTGGCTTTAGTCCATCCTCCTGCAGTACCGATATGGAGTAAGCTTGGGGTATTGAACTGTTCAAAGGGGAAACAGGTCATCGGAATGTTGCCTTGCTCTTTTTCTTCAATGATGTAATCTGTGATATCTTTTGTTTTTAAATAGGATTCTATTCCTTTTTCATATTCTTCAAGCTTCAAAAGATGTTCTGAAAAAAGGGTGTATTCTACCAAGGCGGTGTGGGAATCTAATGGGAGCACGTAGAGGAAACGAGTTTCCTTTTCTTGGGGGATATCAAAATCCATAAAGAGGATTTTATCGGGATCAAATGCAGGGGTTGAGGTTTTGATAAACCATCCGACAAAGTGCTGCTGTAACACGGGGTGTTTTTTTTGATTCCACAGGGGCTTGGGATTGAAAAGGCTGTTAAAAACGCGTTTGGATTGAAATTTTCCTTGCGTTGTGACAATTTCTGTAAAGCCACCCTCAGTTCGAATATCTTGTATTTCGGCCTGTAAAAAAGTAGTATTTTCTGCTTGTTTAAATTGCTTGTAAAAGGTTTGATAAACCCCAGCAGAGCGCAGCATTTTATACTGCAAAGGAGCTAAAGGAAACTCTTGATGGATTTTTTTAGAGCAAAATTGTGCTTGATTCCATACTTTTATAAGCAAGGGGTCAAAGTTTCCTTTAGGGAGTTCCCAATAACACCAAGTTCGGTCATTGGTATTTTTGAGTTCCTTTTCGACAACAAGAATGGATTGCGTATTAAAGTAAGGATCTTCCCGAAGTGCTTTTAAGAGTAATAGGCCAGAGGCTCCACCCCCACAAATAATAAAATCAAAATAGTTTTGTTTCATAGCTGAGTTGTAAAAGTAACCCTAAATGCACAAAAACTTCTTGAAACAGTTTAATTTTGATAAAAATAGAAATAATGGAAGGAATTTTAGAATTTTTTAAAAATACAGATCCAGTTTTGGGAGCTCTCTACGCAACTTTATTTACTTGGGGGCTTACGGCATTGGGGGCTTCCTTAGTTTTTTTTGTAAAGGGAATGAATCGTGCGGTATTGGATGGCATGCTCGGTTTTACTGGAGGAGTCATGGTTGCTGCGAGTTTTTGGAGTTTATTAGCGCCAGGCATTGAAATGAGTCCTGGAGAAGGATTTATCAAGGTTATACCCGCTGCTGTGGGATTTGGATTAGGCGCTTTATTCATTTTTGGTTTGGATAAAATACTCCCCCATATTCACATTAATTTTAAGGAATCAGAAGGGATCAAAACACCCTGGCATCGCACTACACTTTTGGTTTTAGCGATTACCCTACACAACATTCCTGAAGGGCTAGCCGTAGGGGTATTATTTGGCGGAGTCGCTGCTGGAATCCCAGAAGCCTCCATTGCGGGTGCGGTAGCACTAGCCTTGGGTATTGGAATCCAAAACTTCCCAGAGGGAATAGCCGTATCCATGCCGTTGAGAAGGCAAGGGGTTTCCCGTTTTAAAAGTTTTTGGTACGGCCAATTGTCTGCTGTGGTAGAACCTTTTGCAGCGGTAATTGGCGCTTTGGCGGTAACCTTTTTTACTCCAATACTTCCTTATGCACTCGCTTTTGCAGCGGGAGCCATGATTTTTGTGGTGGTAGAAGAAGTTATTCCCGAAACCCAGCAAGACCGGTATACCGATATCGCCACTTTAGGTTTCATTGGAGGTTTTATAGTCATGATGACTTTGGACGTCGCTTTAGGATAGGTCTTCTTTGGAAAACGACTGCCACCCCTGTGCGGTAAGTTCAATTTGATGCCCCAAACCTGTAATTAGCTGGCAGCCTGCATTCGCTTCACACGCATGACCCACTACCGTGAGAAAAGGATGAGATTTGATTTTTTCATAGTCCTTTTGTTTTACGGTAAAAAGCAATTCGTAGTCTTCCCCTCCGTTGAGGGCTGCCGTAGCGCTGTTTAATTTAAATTCCTCACAAATTAAATTTACTTCAGGATCGATAGGAATTTTTTCTTCGAAAAGGTGAAAGCCTACTTTGGAGGCTTTTGATAGGTGGAGGATTTCCGAAGATAACCCATCGCTGATGTCAATCATGGACGTGGGTATAATTTGGAGTTCATCGAGCAAATCAATGACGTCTTTTCGCGCTTCGGGTTTAAGTTGCCGTTCGATGCTATACGCATAGTTCGTCAAATCGGGTTGGGAATTTGGATTTACCTTAAACACCGCTTTTTCGCGTTCCAACACTTGGAGACCGGCATAAGCAGCTCCTAAGTCGCCACTTACTACCAAAAGATCATTTTCTTGTGCGCCTTTGCGGTGGACAAGTTTCTTTTTTGGAGCACTTCCTAGAACAGAAATGGAGAGGATCAAACCCGTGATACTGCTGGTTGTATCTCCTCCGATTAAATCAATTTTGTAGTTTTTACATGCCAGCGCAATGCCTTGGTACAATTCATCTATCGCTTCCAGGGTAAATCGATTAGAAACCGCAAGAGAAACTGTTATTTGTTGTGGATGCGCGTTCATGGCGTAGAGATCAGAAAGGTTGACCATAACCGCTTTGTAGCCTAAATGTTTTAAGGGCATATAGGTCAAATCAAAGTGAACGCCCTCAACCAATAAATCGGTACTAATCAGTGTCGGATCTTTTCCGTGATAAAGCACTGCAGCATCATCACCCGGACCTAAAACACTGGAAGGATTTTGAAGTGAAAAGCTTTGGGTCAAATGATCTATCAATGCAAATTCGCCGAGATCACCTAAGGAAGTTTTGGATGGATTTTTATCTTCTAACATTTCACAAAAGTACGCATCCCACAGAAATGTTAATTCATGGACTTCTTGTTGTTTTTTGGTTACATTTAAAGAACATTTACATTCCTATCTAATAGTTTGATTTTCAGTAGGATGGTAAATCGAGTGTTTTAGTTTAGTGTAGTGTTAACCAGTTCTAGCTAGGGCAAAATTGAAGAATAAATTAAAAATAGCACATGAAATTTTACCCCTTACTTGTCTTGCTTTTATGGGCTTCTTGCAGTAAAGAACCTGTTTTAGAACAACCTCAAGAGCCAATCACCACGACACCAACCCCTGACCCAACTCAAGCAAGCAGTCAACAAAAGACTCCTTGTGAAGATGGAATGGCGGGGAGTTATCCTTGTTCGGGTTATGATTTGTTGTCTAGGATTTCGATTTCGAATTTCGGCAGTGAAGCGGGAAATGACAATTGGGGTTGGACAGACCCTGAAACGGGAAAAGAATACGTACTCTCAGGTCTGGACGACGGAACCGCATTTGTAGATATTAGTGATCCCGAAAACCCAGTGGTATTGGGAAAACTGCCCACAGCTACCGATGCCAGCTGGTGGCGAGATATAAAAGTGTTTAAAGACCATGCGTTTATTGTCAGTGAAGCACAAAACCATGGCTTGCAAGTTTTTGATTTAACCCGCTTACGGGAGGTCACTTCACCACAAACGTTTACTTCCGATAAACGCCTTACGGAGTTTGGAAACGCACACAATATTTGGATTAATGAGGCAAGTGGTTATGCTTATGTTATCGGTTCTGAATTATTTCAAGGAGGCCCTGCTTTTATAAACATAGCCGATCCAAAAAACCCAGTACTAGAGGGGGGATACGCAGAGGACTCTTATACCCATGACGCACAAATTGTCATTTACAACGGACCCGATCCAGAGTACCAAGGGCGTGAACTCCTTTTTGGAAGCAACAGTGATGGAGGTGAAAACAATCAAATTGTCATAGTAGATGTAACGGACAAAGCGAACCCAGAAAAGATCAGTTCCATAACCTATTCCAATGGGGGCTACACACATCAAGGGTTTTTATCGGAGGACCAGCAGTATTTTTTTCTCGGTGATGAATTAGACGAACTTCGCTTTGGAAGCCCCACGCAAACTCGTATTTTTGATTTAACCCGTCTTTCCAATCCGCTACTACATTTTACTTATTTTGCTAGTATTAATGCGATTGATCACAACGGTTATGCCAAAGGCGATGAATTTTATTTGGCAAGTTATACCGCGGGTCTCCGTGTTTTAGATATCAGCCAAGTAGCAGAAAAAAAGATAAGTGAAAAAGGATTTTTTGACACCTATCCCATTGACAACAATCCAAAATTTAATGGCGTTTGGAATGTATATCCCTTTTTTGAAAGCGGAGTCATCGCGATCCAAGATATAGATTCGGGCTTGTTTTTGGTAAAAGCAGCAGAGTAATATGAGAAATTTTTTTGGTGTCAGTTGGGTCTTATTTTTTAGCGCTTGTAGCCCTATCACTGAAACCAATTGGTCGTTCTTGCCCCCTGTAGAAAATAGGTGGGATGCTGTTCAAACCCTTGGGGGAAGTGCAGAGGACATTGCTCATGCCGTCATCCGTACCCAAGACGGAGGGTTTGCAATCGTAGGCAATACGCAAAGTACTGATGGCGATTTTTCACAAAAAACCCGAGCGGGGAGTGATCTCTTTTTAATGAAATTTTCTTCAATGAGGACTTTGGAATGGACACAAACTTATGGAGGTTCCGAAGATGATCGTGGCCATGACTTGGTTCAACTTCCCGATGGGGGCTTTGCCGTAGTGGGTTACAGTAAAAGTAATGATGGAGATGCTTCGGTAAACAAAGGCCAACACGACAATTGGGTATTTCGAACTGATGCCAGCGGGACCCTTTTGTGGGAAAAGAGTTTTGGGTTTTTAGGCCACGACCACGCCTACAACATCCTCGCTACTTCGGACGGGGGGCTTTTTTTTAACGGATTTTTGGATGTTACCGCTTCAAGGGGTTTGGGTCAGGACAAGAAAGAGGCTCATTTTTCCGCACGTCATGGAGTAGGAGAATTTTGGGCACATAAAATTGACCTCAATGGAAATTTAGAATGGCGCAGATACTTTGGAGGAACTAGTAACGACCGGTCTTATGACGCCTTAGAAACCCAAGACGGGGACTTTGTGCTGGTAGGCGCATCGGAAAGTCAAGATGTTGATGTCCAAAACCCGAGGGGAAGCTATGATTTTTGGATCGTGAAGATCGATGCACTGGGAAATTTACTTTGGGAAAAATCCATAGGGGGATCTGCCTATGACAAAGCCAATGCAGTCATTGAAACCTCCTCAGGAGATTATCTTGTTTTGGGTCAAACCTACAGTAGTGATGGTGATATTCAGACGGCTGCAGGGTCTTCAGACATCCTGTTGGCACGACTTTCTGCTGCTGGAACTGTACTAGCGGAACAAACGTTAGGAGATGCAGGTTTTGAAACCGCTTCAGCATTGCAGCAACGGACTGACGGGACGCTCATTATCCTTGGAACTAAGAGCCCTCAGGCGAGTACCTCTGGCGAAGTCCCATTGAGCAATGATGTTGCTTTGTATTATACCCTTCCCAACGGAAAGCCGATCCAAACCGCCACACTCTCTGGATCGGGCTTGGATGAGGGCAATGATCTTGTTCTAACGGAAGACGGAAAAGTACTTGTGGTAGGAAGTACAGAAAGCAATTCGGGAGACTTTTCAAACACCTTCGGAGGAAAGGATATTTTTATTGCTTTTTGGCATTAAATCAGCTGATTTTCCTATAGTCTAAATCAATAGAGATTTTTATGAAATCCATTGAAATACTGTATATTTGCTTATTATTTAGATTAATTCTTTATTAGAATGATTAAAGTTGACGAAACCGCCAAAGAAAAAGTATCCTTTCTCATGAGAGAGGAAGGTTTTGACCCTTCGAATGATTTTGTTCGAGTAGGGGTAAAAAGTGGAGGTTGTTCTGGTTTGTCTTATGAATTAAAATTTGACAATCACCTACAAGACGACGACAAGCTTTTTGAAGACAATCAAGTGAGGATATTAGTCGATAAGAAAAGCTTGCTTTATTTAGTGGGAACCACCTTGGAGTATTCTGGTGGTCTCAACGGAAAAGGTTTTGTGTTCAACAATCCAAACGCCCAGAGAACCTGCGGTTGTGGGGAGAGTTTTTCACTTTAAAAAAAGAAAATGGCTTATACTGAAGAAGAATTAAAAAAGGAATTAGAAACCAAAGAATACGAGTACGGTTTCTATACCGATATTGAATCGGACACATTTCCTGTGGGATTGAATGAAGACGTCATTCGCAAAATTTCAGAGAAAAAGGAGGAGCCTGAGTGGATGACACAATGGCGCCTAGAGGCCTATGAGAATTTTAAGGAAATGACTGAACCCGAATGGGCAAACGTCAACTACAAAAAACCTGACTTACAGGCGATTTCCTATTACTCAGCACCCAAAACAAAACCCAAATACGAAAGTCTGGATGAAGTAGATCCCGAGTTGTTAAACACCTTTGACAAACTAGGGATTTCATTAGAAGAACAAAAAAAACTTGCTGGGGTCGCTGTGGATATCGTGATAGATTCCGTTTCTGTAGCCACTACCTTTAAAGAAACTTTAGCCGAGAAAGGAATTGTTTTTTGTTCCATCTCAGAGGCGATTCAGAAGCACCCCGAATTGGTAAAGAAATACATCGGGACAGTGATCCCACCCAAGGATAATTATTACGCAGCGCTAAACAGTGCGGTATTTACGGACGGCTCTTTTTGCTACATTCCCAAAGGCGTACGCTGCCCTATGGAATTGTCTACTTACTTTAGAATCAATCAAGCGGGGACAGGGCAGTTTGAACGTACCTTAGTCATTGCGGACGAATCCAGTTATGTAAGTTATTTGGAAGGCTGTACAGCTCCGTCAAGAGATGAAAATCAACTGCACGCTGCCGTGGTAGAGCTTATCGCTATGGACGATGCAGAAATCAAATATTCCACGGTACAAAACTGGTACCCTGGAGACAAAGACGGAAAGGGAGGGGTCTTTAATTTTGTTACCAAAAGAGGACTTTGCCACACCCGATCTAAAATTTCATGGACTCAGGTAGAAACGGGTTCTGCGGTGACCTGGAAGTATCCTTCTTGTATTTTAAAAGGAGACCATTCCATTGGAGAATTTTATTCCATTGCGGTTACAAATAACTATCAGCAAGCGGATACAGGAACCAAGATGGTACATTTAGGGAAAAACACCCGAAGTACGATCATCTCCAAAGGAATTTCCGCAGGGAAGTCACAGAACAGTTACCGCGGTTTGGTACAAGTGGGGGCACGAGCAAAAAATGCCCGAAACTTTTCTCAATGCGATTCACTGCTAATGGGGAATGATTGTGGGGCACATACCTTTCCCTACATCGAGGCCAAAAGCAACTCGGCTCAGATAGAACACGAAGCCACCACCAGTAAGATTGGAGAAGATCAAATCTTTTACTGCAACCAAAGAGGTATTGACACCGAAAAAGCAATTGCCTTAATAGTCAACGGGTTTAGTAAAGAAGTACTAAACAAGCTCCCTATGGAATTTGCAGTAGAAGCACAAAAATTGTTAGAAATTTCCCTCGAAGGATCCGTAGGATAAAAAAAGAAACTATGTTAACGATAGAAAATTTACACGCCCAAGTAGACGGTAAAGCCATATTAAACGGTATAGACCTAGATGTAAAAGCTGGTGAAGTTCATGCCATTATGGGACCTAACGGTTCCGGTAAGAGCACCTTGTCTTCCGTCATTGCAGGAAATGAAGATTATGAAGTAACTCAAGGCAAACTCTTGCTGAAAGGCAACGATCTTGCCGAATTGGATGCTGAAGAACGAGCGCATTTGGGAATCTTCCTTTCGTTTCAATATCCAGTAGAAATACCAGGGGTAACGGTCACCAACTTCATCAAGACGGCGATAAACGCCAATAGAAAAGCACAAGGCTTGGAAGAAATGCCCGCAAGTGATCTCTTAAAAAAGATCCGTGAAAAGGCAAAACTTTTAGAAATTGACTCTAAATTTTTGTCCCGTTCTCTGAACGAAGGATTTTCAGGAGGAGAAAAAAAGCGCAATGAAATTTTTCAAATGGCCATGTTGGAACCTGCTTTATCCATTTTAGATGAAACCGACTCTGGCTTGGATATCGATGCTTTAAAAATTGTTGCCAATGGAGTAAACAAACTTAAAGGTAAACACAATGCTGTGGTTGTGATTACACACTACCAACGTTTGTTAGACTACATTGTTCCCGATTTTGTACACGTTCTTTTTGATGGTAAAATAGTTAAATCAGGTACCAAAGAGCTGGCACACGAATTGGAGAAAAAAGGATACGACTGGATCAAAGAATTGGCATAAATGGAGTTTAAAGAAAAATTAATTTCTTCGTATTTAGCATTTGAAGAGGACATGGACCTCTCCGACAGTGTGCACGATACGCGCGCTGAAGCACTAAAAGTATTTGAAGAAAAAGGCTTCCCTACCAAACGAGACGAAGCGTGGAAATACACTTCTCTGGATAGTTTAATCCGTGAGGATTACGCCTTGTTTCCCAAGTCAGAGGCCAGTATTGAACTCAAAGATGTGAAGAAGTACTTTTTGTACGATACAGATACCTACAAAGTCATTTTTATCGATGGGGTGTACAGCCCTTTCTTGTCCAATACCACACACGACGGTCTAGATGTTTGTTTGATGTCTGCCGCATTGACCAAGCCCAAGTATCGAGATTTAATCAATACTTATTTCAATAAAATAGCTCCAGGAGACGACAGTCTTACCGCTCTGAATACTTCCTATGCGAAAGAGGGGGCCTATGTGTACATTCCCAAAAATAGTGTCGCGGAAAAACCCATTGAAATCATTCACTTTTCTTCTGGAAATGAAGAAGCGCTTTGGCTACAACCTAGAAATCTAGTTGTAGTAGATAAAAATTCTCAAGTACAAATTATCGAGCGTCATCAAAGTTTAACTGAACATCCTGTAGTGACCAACAGTGTCACAGAGATTTATGTTCATCAAGAGGCGTTTGTAGATTATTACAAATTACAAAACGACCTGCCTACTGCGTCCTTGATTGACAACACCTATATCACTCAAGAAAAAAAGAGTCATGCCAGTGTGCATACGTTTGCATTAGGAGGAAAGTTAATCCGTAACAATTTAAGGTTTTATCACAAAGGGGAACACATCCTTTCCACACTGAAAGGAGTTACTATTTTGGAAGGGAAACAACATGTGGATCATTCCACTTTAGTCCACCATTCACAGCCCAATTGTGAAAGTCATCAAGATTATAAAGGGATTTTTTCAGAGCGTTCGGAAGGGGTGTTTAACGGTCAGATTTTAGTAGATAAAATCGCTCAAAAAACCAATGCCTTTCAACAAAACAACAATGTGCTTTTGGACGACAAGGCTACGGTAAACAGCAAGCCTCAACTCGAAATTTTTGCGGATGATGTCAAATGTTCTCATGGATGTACTATTGGTCAAATGGATGAAGAGGCTTTATTTTACCTTCGTACACGAGGCATTCCAAAAAAGGAAGCCAAAGCCTTGATGACCTATGCTTTTGCCAACAATGTTTTGGAAAGCGTGCAACTGCCTTCATTGAAAAAAAGAATCAATGGGCAAATTGCCAGAAAACTTGGGGTTAACCTCGGATTTGAACTCTAATGCTCGATGTCAAAAAAATACGTGCTGATTTTCCCATTCTTTCTCGAAAAGTAAACGGTCAGGACTTGGTGTATTTTGACAATGCGGCTACGTCACAAACCCCTCAACAGGTGATTGATGTGATTGTAGATTACTACAGCCGATTGAATGCCAATATTCACCGTGGAGTCCACAAACTCAGCCAGGAGGCAACCGACGCATACGAAGAGGCACGGATTAAAATTCAAAAACATTTTAATGCTGCGCAGTTTTACGAAATCATTCTCACTTCCGGAACTACAGAAAGTATCAATCTGATCGCTTCGGGCTACAGTACAATTTTGCAAGCAGGAGACCAACTGATAATTTCCGCTCTAGAACACCATTCCAATATTGTTCCGTGGCAAATGCTTTGTGAAAAAACGGGTGCCGAATTGAAAGTCATTCCCATGACGCTAAAAGGAACCTTAGACATGCAGGCGTACGAAAGCCTGTTGAGTCCAAAAACTAAACTGGTTTTTGTCAACCATGTTTCCAATGCTTTGGGGACGGTAAACCCCATCGAGGAGATCATCACCAAAGCCCATGCCTACGGCGCCAAGGTTCTAATAGACGGGGCACAAGCCTGTCCTCATATCAAACCTGACGTTCAAGCCTTGGATGTTGATTTTTATGTGACTTCAGCACATAAACTCTGTGGTCCTACTGGAGTGGGGATGCTTTACGGCAAGTCGGAATTGCTCAAGGCCTTACCTCCCTACCAAGGCGGAGGAGAAATGATAGCGACCGTCACTTTTGAAAAAACAACCTATGCGGATCTGCCTCATAAATTTGAAGCAGGAACTCCAAACATTGCGGGAGGAATTGCCTTCGGTGCGGCTTTAGACTATATGAATGGGATCGGTATGGAGGCCATCGCGAGTTATGAAGCGGAACTTTTGGCCTATGCTACTGCGGAACTAAAAAAGATTGAAGGAATTATAATTTTTGGAGAAGCCGAAGAAAAAACTGCGGTCATCTCCTTCAATGTGGGAGTACAACACCCCTATGATTTGGGAAGTATTTTAGACCAAATGGGGATCGCTGTACGAACCGGACATCACTGTGCACAACCTATTATGGACTTTTTTGAAATCCCAGGAACGGTTCGCGCTTCCTTTTCATTTTACAATACCTTTGAAGAAATTGACCGTTTGATCGCAGGGGTCCGCAAAGCGGTAAAGATGTTACAATAATTTAATACTTTTAAGTGTGAAAACAATTGAAGCCATACAAGAAGAACTTATTGAAGAGTTTGCCCTCTTTGAAGATTGGATGCAGCGCTATGAGTATATGATCGATTTAGGGAAATCCCTTCCTTTGATTGATACGGCATTTAAAAACGAGGATTATATCATCAAAGGCTGTCAAAGTAAAGTGTGGGTTCACGCAGATTTAAAAGACGAGCTCATCCATTTTACCGCGGATAGCGATGCGATTATTACCAAAGGAATTATTGCGATTTTGATTCGCGTTTTTTCAAATCAACCTCCCAAAGCCATCTTAGAAGCCAATACCGACTTTATCGATAAGATCGGGCTTAAAGAACATTTATCACCCACCCGTGCTAATGGTTTGGTCTCCATGATCAAACAAATCAAAATGTATGCGGTGGCCTATCAAACACAATTGAATTAATCATGTCAGAAGCAATGGATACGAGCAACCTAGGGGACAAAATTGTCGGAGTTTTAAAAACGATTTTTGACCCAGAAATTCCTGTAGATATTTACGAATTGGGATTGATCTATGACGTTTTTGTCAATGAAGATTCGGATGTTAAAATTTTAATGACCTTGACCACACCTAACTGCCCTGTGGCAGAATCACTCCCTATGGAGGTGGAAGAAAAAGTCAAATCTTTGAATGAAGTTAAAACCGCGGAGGTAGAAATCACCTTTGATCCTCCGTGGACTCAAGAGTTGATGAGTGAAGAGGCAAAGCTTGAACTGGGAATGCTTTAAAGATGGCAGATTCCATTGTCAATAAAGTAGCGAGCAGCCCCCTTGTCACCGTGGATTTGGAAGACTACAAAACAACGGGGACTCGAACTACTATTGATATGGCGAACTGGTTGGAAGAGGGTTTTATCCTTAGAGAAAAACCGTTTAGAGCTTTACTCAAAGAACACGATTGGTCCCAATACTTGGATCACCACATCGCTTTGCATTGTTCTTCGGATGCTATTTTACCCGCTTGGGCCACTCTTTTGATTACGGCCTATTTAAGTCCCTTTGCTACAACCATCGTCTTGGGAAGTGTAAAGGATTTGGAAAAGGAGCTTTTTTCAACAGCAATTAATGACCTACACCTCGGTCCGTATCAAAACAAACCGATAATGATCAAAGGCTGTTCCGATCCTTCCGTTCCCGAAGGGGCTTACATTCAACTGGTACAACGCCTGCAAACTGTAGCCAAAAGTATGTTTTACGGGGAAGCTTGTTCTTCCGTACCTTTATGGAAGGCAAAAAAATAAGGTGAACAATACACCCAAAATTCTAATTCTCTCCTATTACTGGCCTCCCTCGGGAGGATCGGGGGTACAGCGGTGGATGTATTTTGCCAAATACTTAAAGCAGTTGGGCTATGAACCTATTGTGGTTACTGTTGCTGAATCCCAAGCGTCCTATCCCGTTTTGGATCCCAGTTTGATCCGAGAAGTGGAAGGGATCCGAGTTATCAAAACCGCAACCCGAGAACCGTTGCGTTGGTATTCCCGCTTGACTTCAGGCGATTCAAAAAAAGGCATTCCCCAAGGGGAAGTTCAAACCACCAGTATCTTTGGAAAAATTGCAGCTTACATTCGGGGAAACTTCTTTATACCCGATGCGCGTAAAGGGTGGGTTCCCTTTGCCGTAAAAGCCGCACAAGCGGTTTTAAAGCAAGAAAAGATTCACTGCCTCATAACTACAGGGCCACCACATTCTACGCATTTAGCAGGCTTGCAATTGGCAAAACAGTTTAAGCTCAATTGGTGGGTGGACTTTCGCGATCCCTGGTTGGATGTTTTTTACAACAAACAGTTGCGCCGCAGCCAGAGTAGTCAAGCCAAAGACGCCGCATTGGAAAAAACAGTTCTTCACTATGCCAGTGGTGTGATCACCACCACGGGAGGGGACTTGCACCAAAGTTTGCAGCAAAAAGCGCCTGATCAAACGTTTGTGGCACTTCCCAACGGCTACGATGCAGACTTGATGCAACAGATCCCAGCCGCTCCTAAGAAAGACGGGTTTCATATCGTATATACAGGTTTGTTGACCCAAAATCAGGGGTATTCAAAGTTGATGGAAGTATTCCACGAATTATCTCAAAGCCACACCCTCTCTTTTACCCTTGCTGGAAACATCAATCCCGACATTATCAATGAAATCAAAAATAGCCTCCCCAAAGTGGAGGTCCAGTATCTCGGGTATCTTCCCCATGCAGAAGCCATAGCTTTGATGAAAAGTGCAAACCTCTTGTTGAATTTTATATTTAAAGGAGCCGAAACTCAAATGATCTCAGGGAAATTATTGGAATATATGGCTGCGGAAGTCCCCATCCTTTCTCTCGGCGATCCCAATTCCCCAGCAGCTCAGTTCCTCACCCAAGGGACTCAGGCGTGGATGGTAGAAGAAGACGATACCCCCGCAATGAAAAAGCACCTCAAAGCTCTCCTAGAACAAAAACGACAACCCAAAAACACAACACCTCAATTGGCAGAATGGAGTAGAATGGCTCTGACAAAGCGTTTGGTGGAGGTGGTTTTGGGGTGAGGAACGGTTAGTATATGGCAAGTAGGGCAACAGAAAGCAATAAACTTTCAAGTTTCTACTGAGCCAAAGCGTTGTATTTTGTTTTTAATTTATTCATTCTTAAAAGCCAAATCAACGATTTGGCGGTGTTGGTTAATAGCACTGAACTTTCGTAAACCACCGAACGCCCTATTTGCTATATACCGTGTTATAGGTAGTGTTATTTACCTTTTTTATCTTCTTCATCATCTTTAATTGTATACTTATCAAGAAGCAATTGCTTTTCCTTAGTATTTAGCTTTTTATACCTCTCACGAACGATACTTGTTTCTTCCCTTAATTCAGTTGAAATATCTTTTTCATTTTCTTCATCTTCTTCACTTTCTGAAATCGGAGGTGTTAAAAGTTTCAATTCATTGCCTTTTACAATATGGTCAGTCAGGACAGAACTTACTTCATTTGCCTTTTTTGCGGCACCAACTTTATCAACTTTCAATCTTTGGCTCAATTTCTCTTGATGCTGTTCTAATGCTTTTTCTTTAATTGAATCTTTTATATTATCAAGCATTAAAGTTTCTCTTTCTTGCTCCATTTTAATGAGCTTCTTATTTCCCATATATGTCAATATGTTCAGTTGACTTGAAATCAGACTTGAAATATTCAGAAATGTATTTTTTTGTAGTTCTATCTGTCAGTGTTATTTTTCCGATATTAAATTTCGTTATTTTTTGGTCAAAATATAACACCTTCAAAGAGCATTTTTTGGAATTTTTATAAAATTCGAAGTATGTTTTTCCAATATAAATTAATGAGTCGGCTGTTGACATATCCATTAATTCAGGAATTGGTTTAATACTGTCGATTTGTTGAGTTAAAGGTTTTAACTCACTAATATCAATTTCAAAAGGAATTTTTCCATTCAATTTAATGTCATTCAATTCGATTGATTGAGCATTAACTGAAATTATGATTCCAGTAAATATTATCTTTAGAAATGTTTTCATTTTTAATTACTCACAACTTGTATATATCCTCAGCTCTCTTGAGCTTGTCGAAAGATTGCGTTTATTTTTTTTATATAACATTCACCATTTATTTTTTTAACACACTGATTAAAAGATTTTTAAAATCAAAATAAAGGCTAAATATACTTTTACTATTTGCAAGAAAAATTTTTAAAACAAGTAGTTATACACCCACTTTTTAATGTTTATTCAATCCCAAAAAACGTCTAAGAAACCCTGTTGTAGGAGTTTGGTAGTAGAACAGATTTGGGGTCTTCTTTAGCGAAAGATAGGAAATTTATTGATAAAGTTTTTTTTCGGTTAGGTAATTCCAAGAGGCTGGGGGTACCCAGTCACTCATGTCTTCTCCATTTTCTATGCCTTGACGTATTTCGGAAGAGGAAATCTCGATTATGGGGGCATCGGTCCAATGGATTTTGGGATGGTTTAGGAACAGTTTAGGAATGGGCTCAACAATTTTTCTAGGGTAGATATAAAGCTCAAACGCGCTTATGATCTTGTCGTAGCCCTTCCAGCGGTCAAAGGCGGTCATGGTATCTGCTCCTAGGAGGAGAACAAAGTGCTGTTGGGGATGTTGTTTTTTTAATTCGGTTAGGGTATGGTAGGTATAATTGGGTTGAGGCAGGTCAAATTCTACGGTACTAATTTCCAGTTTGGAATGCTTTTGAAGGGCTAGGGAGACCAGCTCCAGTCGTTCTGTGTTGGGAAGGATTTTCGTATCCTGCTTAAAGGGATTTTGTGGGGTGATGACAAACCAGACTACATCCAAATCGGTGTGTTCTACAAAATACGTAGCCAGTCGCAAATGCCCTTTGTGAATGGGATCAAACGTACCAAAAAACAACCCTATTTTTTGCATGCCGCAAAGGTAGGGAATTGGTTAAGAATGCAAGAACTGTTTGACCAAACGTACGACTTCTCGTTTCGCTTGTGATAAGTCGTCGTTGACTAAAATCACATCAAAATCCTGGGAAAAGGTCAGCTCCGTCGTAGATTTGTCCAAGCGTTGTTGGATTTTAGCTTCGCTTTCTGTACCGCGTGTACGCAGGCGATTTTCCAATTCTTCCAAAGAGGGTGGCTGCACAAAAATGGCTAGGGTATTTTTAGGGTAGTGTGCTTTGATGTTCAGTCCCCCTTTAATATCAATATCAAACAAAACATGTTTTCCCGCTTCCCACAGTCGGTGGAGTTCAGATTTTAGGGTTCCGTAATACGCCCCTTCATAAACTTCTTCGTATTCTATAAAGGCGTTTTCTTCAATTTTTTGACGGAATTCGGTTGTACTCAAAAAGTGATAGGCCTTTCCGTTTTCTTCTTTACCTCGGGGAGGTCTGGAGGTGGCAGAAACAGAAAAACCCAGGGGAAGATCCTGCTGTAACAGGTGATTTACAAGAGTGGTTTTGCCGCTTCCAGAGGGGGCCGAAAAGACAATAAGTTTACCCGTATTCACTTTAGAGAACGTTTAGTAATTGCTCTTTGATTTTTTCCAATTCGTCTTTCATCTGAACGACAATTTTTTGTAGTTCCGCATGGTTGGCTTTGGAACCAATGGTGTTCACTTCCCTTCCGATTTCCTGAGCGATAAATCCCAGTTTTTTTCCGTTGGGAAATTCATTTTCCATTACCTCTTTAAAATAGCTGAGGTGGTTTTGTAAACGCACTTTTTCTTCGGTTATATCGAATTTTTCAAGGTAGAAAATCAGTTCCTGTTCAAAGCGGTTGGCGTCGATCTCTACTTTCAGTTCTTCCAACGCGGTGTGCAGTTTTTCTTTGATTTTCTGATGCCGTTCAGGATCGATTTGAATGACGGATTGCAGATGGGATTCAATTAAATCCAAGCGCAACTGCAGGTCTTTCCCCAGTTCGGTTCCTTCATCTTTTCGAAACCCTTCGATGTCAGTAATCACAGCATCCAAAAGGGAGAACAGCGTCTTTTTTTCCGCTTCGCTAAGGGTTTCTTTTTCGGAGCTAAGGGTGTCGGGCAGCCTCATGGCCAGAGCCATTCGTTCACTTTCCGTGGACGTTCCGATTTGCTCCAACTGTGCCATATAGGCTTTGACTACGCCTGTATTGATTGAAGAAGGGGCGGCCTCCCCATTAAATTCTACGTAGATATTAACATCTATTTTACCGCGGTACATTTTTTGGGACAGCCGTTTGCGTAGTTCGGGATCCAGTTCCCGAAGGTAGGCTGGGGTCCGAAGATTGATATCGGCACTTTTGCTGTTTAAAGAACGCACCTCAATACGGATGTGTTTGTCCTCATATTGGGCTTCTTTTTTCCCAAAACCCGTCATGGACAGAATCATAATTACTTAGTTAGAGTTTGAGAATTTTGATGTTTCGAAACGAAACCAGGTCTCCGTGATCTTGCAAGCCAATTTTTCCCGTTTCATACTTTCCAAAATTTCTAAAAGCACATCGGTCTTTAAACTTTGAATTGGTAACCATGGTATCCCACGCTTCTCCTTTCAATGGAAATTCGACAATTTTGGTACCATTAAGCTCTACACTTCCTTCGTTTTTGTTGTGGTCTATCGTCAAAAGGATGTGATTCCATTCTCCCGCTGGCTTACACACATCTTTTGAAGGTTGAACGAGATCGTAAAGTGCTCCCGCCTGGTGGTATTTTGGATTTGCCTTTGCATCGGGGTGGCGTTCGTTGTCTAAAACTTGAATTTCAGGACCTGTAGAATAGGGTCTCTCATGACTTCCGCCCTCTTGAACTCCCCAAAAAATCCCACTGTTTCCACCTTCCGCGATATTCCATTCTATGGAGAGTTGAAAGCTTGTAAACTCTTCGTCGGTAACGATGTCATGCACGTAGTCTCCCTCTGGACGAAGGCTTGGCTCAAAGCTTAGGATGCCGTTTTCAGCCTTCCAAATGGGCTCTACTCCTTTTCGGTTAAAGCGATGCCATCCGTTTAAGGTTTCTCCGTCAAATAGAGATTGCCATTCGGCTTCTGGGTTTGTATTTTTTTCTTCTACCATAACCGAGCTGTTGGTGAAAAGGGTCACAAGGAATGTTGCAATCAGTAATTTATTCATTTGTTTAAAGGTTTAAGATATTTTTTAAAAATTGTTCATCGATGTCTCCCCCTGCAAAGTCATCAAAGGTTTTTTGGGTGGCTTCTATGATGTGGTTTTGGATAAAGGGAGCGCCTTCTCTTGCCCCTTGCTCTGGACTTTTAATGCAGCATTCCCATTCCATTACTGCCCATACGTCACAGCCGTATTCGGTCAGTTTGGTAAAGATGGTTTTAAAGTCGATTTGTCCGTCTCCAGGAGAACGATAACGTCCGGCCCGGTCTATCCAATCCCCATAACCTCCAAAAGCTCCTTTTTTCCCATTGGGTTTAAATTCAGAATCTTTGACATGAAACGATTTGATAAACTCGTGGTAGTGATCGATATATTCAATGTAGTCCAGTTGTTGTAGTACAAAATGGCTGGGGTCGTAAAGTATGTTGACGCGTTTATGATTGTTTGTTGCTTCTAAGAAGCGTTCAAAAGTTACACCATCATGCAAGTCCTCTCCGGGATGGATTTCGTAGCACACATCTACTCCGTTTTCATCATATACATCTAGGATGGGTTTCCAACGGTTGGCGAGTTCAGAAAAGCCGAGCTCTACTAGGCCATCGGGACGTTGCGGCCAGGGGTGCCAGGTGTGCCAGAGTAGGGCACCAGAAAAAGTAGCATGTGTTTTTAGTCCCAAATGCTTACTGGCTTTTGCTGCTTTTTTCATAGTTTCTATTGCCCACTCCGTTCGCGCCTTGGGATTGTTCTTTAATGCGTCAGGAGCAAAGTTGTCAAACATCAAATCATAAGCGGGATGTACTGCTACGAGTTGCCCCTGTAGGTGGGTAGAAAGTTCAGTGATTTCCAAACCGTAGGAATTGATTTTCCCTTTGAGTTCGTCACAGTAGGTTTGGCTTTCTGCGGCTTTGTCCAGATCGATTAGGAAAGATTCCCAGGTCGGGATTTGTATCCCTTTATATCCAAGGTCCGCAGCCCATTTGCACATGCCGTCCAAGCTGTTAAACGGAGCTTTACTATCAACAAATTGAGCGAGAAAAATTCCCGGTCCTTTTACAGTTTTCATTGCTTTTCCAGGCTGAGCCATACGTTTCCTTTTTTATTTGATTCTACAACTTTTTTAATAAAGAGCATGCCTCGTACACCATCGTTCATGGTGGGGTATTCTCCATCAAATGCGGTTTCACCTCGCAAGGCTTTGGCGACTCCTTTGTAAATATTCCCCATGGCATCAAAGATTCCTTCGGGATGACCGCCGGGAAGTTTTGTGCCGTCTGCAGCTACATCAGAGACATAGGCATGTCCAGGTTTGATGATTCTTTTCGGTTCATCGTCTTTGATGTGGTACAACACGTTTGGATTTTCTTGTTCCCATTTAAAGGCCCCTTTTTGCCCGTACACCGCTACCGTAAGTCCATTTTCTTCTCCGGTAGCGATTTGGCTTGCCCGTATGACTCCTTTTACGGTATCTGAAAATCGAATCAGAACGGTTCCGTCTAAATCCAGTGGATTGTCTTCATAGAGCATATTGAGATCGGAAAGGACGGATTTGACCTCCATTCCAGTGAGGTATTCTGTCATTTGAAAGGCATGGGTTCCAATATCACCGATACAAGAGCTAATCCCTGCTTTTTTAGGATCCAAACGCCAAACTGTTTTTCGAATTTCAGGATCGTGAATCACAGGGTTGATCCATCCTTGGTAGTATTGAACATCAATTTTTTGGATCTCACCCAGCTCCCCAGCAGCGATTTGATGCTTCATGTGGCGCACCATGGGATAGCCCGTATAGGTGTAGGTGACCGCAAAAATGGCGTTGTGCTTTTTTTGAAGTGCTTCTAATTCCAAAGCCTCGGCATAACTGGTGGTCAACGGTTTTTCACAGATGACATGAAATCCATTTTCTAACAGTTTTTTTGCCATCGGGAAGTGTAAAAAATTGGGTGTGAGAACCGAAACAACTTCGATGCGTTCCTCTTTGGGTAATTTTGTTTCTTCTGCCACAAAAGTGTCAAAATCTACATATACTCGGTCGGTATTTACTCCTATATGATTAGCAAACTTGATATTGTCTTCGTAGTTGGGATTGAATACGCCTCCGGTGATTTCGTAGCGGTCAAACATATGAGAGGCCACACGATGCAAAACTCCAATTAAGGAATCGCCACCGCCTCCCAATACACCTAGTCTGATTTTGCTCATAATGCTTTAAGTTTAATGGTTTCGTTCTTAAAAAAGATTAAAAATAAGGTTAATACAATAAAAGAAAAAATTGCGGGTTGTACCCAGATTTCCTTCCATAAATGTCCTGTGTCTGTAACATACTGATCCGTAAGCCATCCTGCAAAGCGAAATCCGATAAGCATTCCTACTCCGTAAGTTGCCAAGGTAATCAACCCCTGAGCCGTACTTTTATTGGTTTCTCCAGCTTTAAAGTCAGTGTAAATTTGTCCGGAAACAAAAAAGAAGTCGTAGCAGATACCGTGTAGTAGGATTCCAAAAAGCAACATCCAGGTTTGGGTTCCCGTATCGCCAAAGGCAAATAAAAGATAGCGAACCCCCCAAGCGAGAATTCCTACAATAAGCGCATTTTTAATGCCGTAGCGCTTGATGAAAAGCGGAAGAAGCAATAAAAAAAGAACTTCAGAGATTTGACCTAAAATCATTTTTGAAGCCGCTGCTTGCATCCCCACCTCATTTAAAAACTGGTTTGCGTGTTGGTAGTAAAATGCCAGAGGGATACAAATTAATATGGAAGCGATAAAGAAAAATAAAAACCCTCGATCTTTGAGCATGGCCAAGGCGTCAAGACCCAAAATTTCTCGAAGGGAAGGTTTTTTACCGGAACCCAATCTAGGGGGCGTATTCGGCAAAAAGAAACTGTAAATTCCCAAAAAAGCGGAAGCTCCTGAAGCCATATAAAAAGTATATTTCAAGGTTTGTGCTCCTTCCCACGCCAGGGTTCCAATGGTAACACCGGCTACAATCCAGCCTACACTCCCCAATACTCTGATGGAAGCAAATTCCTTGGAGGGGTCTTTCATCTGATTGAATGCAACAGCGTTGGCCAAAGCCAAAGTGGGCATATACAACAGCATATAAATAAAAATATAGGGATAAAAACTTGCGAAACTCTCCGCCTTACTCACTGTAAAGAGTAAGGCAGCACCAATGAGATGCAGGATTCCCAAAATTTTTTGAGCAGCAAAATAACGGTCCGCAATCAACCCGATAACGAAGGGTGCAATGATGGCTCCAATGGACTGCGTTTCATAAGCTTGTGCCAGTTGACTTCCGCTAGCGTTAAATTGTTGGGAGAGAAAAGTTCCCATGGTCACAAACCAGCCTCCCCAAATAAAAAATTCAAGAAAAAATAAAAAGGAAAGTTGAAAACGCTTTTGGAACTTCATCGTTACAGCGTAGCAGCAACTTTCTCAAGGAGACGTTTTGTTGCTAAAATGCCTTCTTTCTCAGAGAGTACCTCTCCTTCGTACTCGACTCCAATAAATCCGTCGTAGCCCCCTTTTTTTACAATAGAAAGCAATTTGTAATAATCTAAAATGGTTTCGTCACCATTCGAATCAAATTCATAGGATTTTGCACTCATACCAAAAGCCTTTGGGAGCATTTCCGACACTCCTAGATAAGGGTCATAGGGATCGTTGCATTTATTGTCTTTCAGCGATCCCCAATTTTCACTCATGCAAAAATTACCAAAATCAGGTAGTGTCCCACAGTTGCTGAAGCTAACCTGATTAATTACTTGCATCAAGAGATTGGCATTTGACGATTTTCCACCGTGGTTTTCCACAATAACATTGATGTTGAACGGCGCTGCGTATTCTGAAAGTGCAGTTAGACTTTCGATTGAATTTTTGATCCATTTCCCTTCTTCTTTCTCTCCGTGAAGATTTAAACGGACGGCGGCACAACCCATTTGGTGTGCTGCATCAATCCAAAGCTTGTGATTTTCTATAGCAGTCATTCGCTCTTGTTCCTCAGAACTGGACAAATCTCCTTCTCCATCAATCATAATAAGGACATTTTTTACATTGTACTGTTTCGCCAATGCATTGTTTTTCTTAACGAAAGCTTGTATTGCAGTAGTTTTGTCTTCACTATTCATGACATCAGGATACAATCCGTTGACATATTCCAATCCTTTAAAGCCGAATTCACTTGCAACTTTAGCAAAATCGTAGGGAGACATAGTTCCCGAGCGAATAGTTTTATGAAGGGACCATTGAGCCAGCGAGAGGTCAAAAAACAACTCTTGGGTAGGTTCTGCAGGGGGTGTTTTTTTTGTATTGCTTTTACATGAGATTCCACCTACGGGAGCAATTAACAATAAACTCAATACAACGATTTTGGACATAAAATTTGGTTTCATAAATTTTGATTTCAATTAAAAAGTTTTTTTGATAATGATTCTAAATTTAGTCAAATAATCAAATAACGAGGAATAAATTTCTATATTTGGTTACCTCAACATTTAACAAACGAAAATTTTACATGGAAAGACAATATGATGCAATAGTTGTTGGAACAGGAGTTAGCGGCGGATGGGCAGCAAAAGAACTTTGTGAAAAAGGACTGAAAACCCTGGTCTTGGAACGCGGGCGAATGGTGAAACACATCGAAGATTACCCCACAATAAATGACGATCCTTGGGATTACAAAACGGGGGATGTCATAACCAATGAAACCAAAAAAGTTCAAGGCAAACAAAGTAGAACCGGCTACACCACAACAGAATCAAGAAAGCATTTTTTTGTCAATGACTTGGAACATCCTTATAACGAAACGAAACGTTTTGACTGGATGCGTGGATATCATGTAGGAGGAAGGTCCCTTACTTGGGGCAGACAGTCCTACCGTCTTACCGATTTTGATTTTGAAGCCAATCTCAAAGACGGGATTGCGGTGGATTGGCCGATTCGTTATAAAGATTTAGCCTCCTGGTACGACTATGTAGAGGGATATATTGGGGTAAGTGGTCAAAACGTAGGACTTCCTCAGTTCCCCGACGGGAATTACTTAAAACCCATGGACCTCAACTGTGTGGAAGATCATTTGCAAGATTCCATTAGTAAAAACTACAAAGACCGCCTGTTGACCATCGGTAGAACAGCCATTATTACGGAAGGTACCAAACCTGGACTGGGAAGAATGAGCTGTCAGTACAGATCAAGATGTATGAGAGGTTGTCCCTTTGGAGCCTATTTTAGTAGTAATTCTTCAACACTTCCTGCAGCCGAAAAAACAGGAAATATGACGCTGCGACCGCATTCCACTGTAAGTGAAGTAATTTACGATGCAGATAAAAAGAGAGCTACCGGAGTACGGGTAATAGACACCGAAACTCAAGAAGTTTATGAATTTAATGCAAAAGTAATTTTCCTATGTGCTTCTTCGGTGCCCTCTACCTCAATTTTAATGCAGTCGAAGTCGGAAGCTTTTCCAAATGGAATGGGGAATGCTTCAGACCAGTTGGGGAGAAATATCATGGACCACCATCTAGGGGTAGGAGCGTCTGCAAGTACAGACGATTTCCAAGACAAGTATTTTTTTGGACGAAGAAATAATGGAATCTATATCCCGCGATTTAGAAACATCGGAGGAGACACCGACCGTAAGGATTATTTGCGAGGATACGGATATCAGGGAGGAGGTTCGCGAAGCAGTTGGACTTCCAAAGTTGCTGAAATGGGCTATGGAGCTCAGTTTAAAGAAGAGGTGCTCAAACCAGGAAGTTGGAGTATTGGTTTAGGTGGTTTTGGAGAAGTACTTCCCTATGAAGACAACCGAATGACCCTGAACTACGACAAGCTGGACAAGTGGGGCTTACCTACAGTGACCTTTGACGCATCGATAAAAGAAAACGAACTCAACATGCGTAAAGACATGCAACAACAAGCTGTTGAAATGCTTGAAAATGCAGGCTTTAAAAATGTAAGAGGATATGACGGCGATTATGCACTAGGCCTTGGAATTCACGAAATGGGAACCGCACGGATGGGTCGTGACCCTAAAACTTCTGTACTGAATAAGCACAGCCAAATTCACGACGTACCCAATGTTTTCGTGACGGACGGATCAGGAATGACCTCTGCCAGTAACGTAAACCCTTCGCTGACTTATATGGCGTTAAGTGCTCGTGCTGCCAACCACGCTGTAGAAGAATTAAAAAAAATGAACCTTTAATAGCAAATAGAAATGGATAGAAGAAAAGCATTAAAAAATATAGGAACAGGGATTGGTGCCATTGCAGTAACTCCCACCGTAGTAAGTCTTTTTCAAAGTTGTCAAACGGCAACAGGCTACACCCCTGTTTTTATACCTCAAGAAGACTTCGGAACGGTATCCAATTTAATGGAATTGATTATCCCAACCACAGATACCCCTGGGGCAATTGAACTCAAACTACCCGAATTTCTGGACGCTTATGTGGACGCGGTTTGGAGCCAAGAAGACCAAGCGCGTTTTGCCGATGGTTGGACGGCTTTTAAAAGTAGTGCAGTAAAAGCTTCGGGTAAAGAGAATGCAAGTCAGCTAACCCTAGAAGATTGGGATTCGCAACTTGCTAACTATTTAAAATCTGAAAGCACTCCTTCAGAGGACGACCTTGCTGCTACATTCGCAGGTCAGTTAAGAGGACTCACCGTAAATGCCTTCAAAACCAATGAATACATTGGTGAAAATGTATTGGCGTATGCTCCCATACCTGGAGATTACAAAGGCTGTGTGGACCTCCAAGAAACTACTGGCGGAAAAGCCTGGTCTTTATAACGTCCTAAGGTATTCTGTAATAGCACGTGCCTCCTCCTCAGAAAGGTTCTGATTGAGCATCATCACGTTGTTGTATTTTTTAAGCAAGGCTTTAGCAATGGGGTCTTGCTTTAACATTTCTGTAGGGTTTAGCAGGATATTGATCACCCACTCAGGACTTCTCCTCTCGTAAATCCCTTTCATTGCAGGACCAATTAATTTGCGTTCGGCCATATGGCAAGCCGTACATTTTTGCTTAAAGGCAGTTTCTCCTTTTGCAGCCATAGCCTGATCGATCTCTTCATCAAAAGTTAAACTTTTAATAGGACCAATCCCTTTGTTGTTTAGGTCAACGGGAACCTCAGAAACATCAGTAGCTGTGTCTTTCTTTTCTTCTTTTTGAGTTCGGTTGTATTCGAACCCTTTTTTCTTTTCTTCTGAACTCCCGCAACTTATAAAAAGAGCAAAAGTGAATAACACAAGTAGATTTTTCATGAGATTAATTTCCTCAAAAATAGAAAAAGAATAGTTTTATAGAAAAAATTGAATCTATGTTTTTAAAAGAATTTGAAATCCGATGGAATGACTTGGATGCCAACAGACACCTAGCAAATATTTCCTATTTGAGTTTTGCGGGCGAAACACGGATGGCCTTCATGCAAAAATTGGGCATCTCACATACCAACTTACTCAAATTGTCCATTGGCCCGGTCGTCTTTAACGAACGGCTTTTTTACTTTAAAGAAGTCTTACCCGATGATAAAATTCGTGTATCTTTCGAACTCGCAGCGATGAGTAAAGAAGGGACTTTTTTTGAATTCGAACACAACTATTTTAATAGTTCAGGAGAAAATGTAGCCCGTTGTGAGATGATGGGTGCTTGGATGGATTTGAAAACGAGAAAACTCACGGGTTTACCTGAGCCAATGCTGGACAAATTTCAAAAAGCGGTCAAAACAGATTCTTACAGAACAATCACCTCCGAGGATACGCGGCGGTGGAATCAAACACCAAAAAATTTATCTTAATCCAATGATGAACTATAGAAACATACTAACTTTTTTCCTTTTTATGGGAGTACGTGTACTCTTTGCACAAGAGCCAATACCAATCGACAAAAAATACACCAAAGCCATTGACCGTTTGGTTAAAAATAAAAAACTAAAAGCAGCTTTTACTACAATTGAAGCACTTGAGTCCAAGACGATGGAACGTCATATTGCATTAACAGAAATTGAAGCCCCTCCATTTAAAGAAGCAAAACGAGCAGCTGCCTTTGCAGACTATTTTAACCAATTGGGAATGGATTCTGTTTGGATCGATTCTGAGGGGAACGTTTTGGGCCTCCTCAAAGGAAGTGAAGGAATACAGACCGTAGCGCTAGATGCACATTTGGACACTGTTTTTCCCGAGGGGACAGATGTAAAGGTGAAAATTAAAAACGACACCTTGTACGCACCGGGAATCGGAGATGATACCCGAGGTTTGACCATGCTTTTAACCTTATTGGAAACTCTTAAAACGAATCAAATTCAAACCAAACACAATGTGCTCTTTGTAGGTTCTGTAGGCGAAGAAGGCCTTGGAGATCTAAGTGGAGTGAAACGTCTTTTTAGAGAAGGTGGACCTAGAATTGACAGTTGGATTGCTATTGACGGTGGATCCATTGGTAGAGTAAATAACAAAGCTTTGGGATCCTATCGGTATCGGGTCACTTTTAAAGGACCTGGAGGACACTCCTGGGGTGCTTTTGGTCTGGCAAATCCGCACCACGCACTGGGAGAGGCCATCAGTAATTTCGTAGCTGCCGCAGACCAGTACACCGCTCAAGGTCGCAAGACCAGCTACAATGTGGGTGTTATTTCTGGAGGAACTTCGATCAACTCAGTCCCTTTTGAATCTTCCATGCAGATCGATATCCGTTCGGTAGAACCTTCACGCTTGGATGCAATGGAAGCCCTTTTAGAAGAAGCCACCCAAACAGCGCTAGACCACCAAAATGAAATCAAGAGAAGAGGTCCTGACTTGACTTTGGAGGTAGAAAAAATTGGAAACCGACCTTCGGGGGAACTACCTGATACCCTCCCACTTGTACAACGCACCATTGCAGCAACTACCTATTTTGGAGCTACTCCTTACTTGACCCGTGGATCGACAAATTCCAATATTCCCATTTCAAAGGGAATTCCAGCGGTGACCATCGGTCGGGGAGGAAATGGTGGAAAAGCCCATTCCTTGGATGAGTGGTGGATCAACGAAGAGGGACATAAAGCGATTCAGTTGGCTCTATTACTCTTACTTTCTGAAGCGGGGATGGATTGAGCCTTTTATTTTGAATTCATGAACTTTTACAAATAAGAGTAACAAAGCAACATATTACTTACGAAATAGGATCTTTTATTAAATAAAGATATACTGTTTGATCTGGGAAAAAGGATTAAGCAACAGCGTTTAAATCAAAATCTAACCGCAAAGGGATTGGCAGAACGAAGCGGAGTCAGTCAGATAACTAGAACAGGTTTTGAACGAAGTAAAAAAAACATCTCATTGATTAATTTTATCGAATTCTTACGTATGCTTAAACTCGTAGCTAATTTTGGAAGAATTGATTCCAGAAAACCCTTTGGTTAGCCCATTAGAAATGATGGAACTAGAAAAGAAAAAAAGAAAAAGAGCGAGAAGTTAATGGGAGTTGAGGTTTTTATATAGGGAATGTGTGTTGGAATATTAGTCAAAATACCCGATGGGATTGCTTATCAATAAGATCCAGAATTTAAAAAAAACAGGATTTGAGCTATCACCTGTCAGTCTTACCCTTCTTCGAAACCAAATACACACCAACAAAAACTAAAAGACAAGCCAGGATTTTTACCCCATCCAAAATATCATTTCCTGTAATTACGGCATAGAGGATGGTAATTAGAGGTTGAAGATAGGTAAAGGCGCCAATCGCCGTGGGAGGTAAGGTTTTCAGTGCATAGACATTTAGCATATAGGTCATAAAAGTCGTTCCTACGACAACAAACCCCATACGCCAAATGGCTTCGAAAGGAAGGGTAGTCCAAGACACCTCACTGAACTCTGAATAGGTGACAGGGAAAGTGTAAAAAATTCCAATCAAAAACATCCATTTCATTAAGGTAATTGTACTGTATTTCTTCGTTAAAGGTTTTACCATGACAAGATAGGCGCCAAAACTAGTAGCATTTATCAGGAGCATGGTATTACCCAAAGGAATATTGGGTGCATTGAGGACTTGGGTCGTATTGCCATAGAGTATCAAAATAATTGCACCAGTAAAACCCAATACAATCCCTAAGAATTTAAATAGCGTTAGTTTTTCTTTTAGAAAGAAGGCGGAAAGAATGAGAATGATGATGGGGGTAAGGGTGACAATAACACCACTGTTGATAGGTGTGGAGAGTTGGAGCCCTTTGAAAAACATCAACATATTGATACACATACCCAAAAAAGCAGCTCCTGCAATTCTCAGATAGTCTTTTCGTTCGATGGTCTCTTTGGGGACAAAAAGACTTATTGTCCAAAACAGCACACTAGCCCCCACTACTCGGAGCATGATAAATCCAAAAGGGCCAATGTAGTGCGGCATCACCACTTTGGCAATGGTGTGGTTTAAACCGTAAATGGTAGTTGCTCCAAAAGCAGCAAGTAATGCAAGAGCCCTACTGTTCATCTAAAAAAGCTTTAGCTTCAGCTACGGTCTTTGCAGCATTCCCCACAAAAATATGTTCCTCATAAACTAAGACAGGACGTTTTAAAAAAGTGTAATGCTCCAGCAACAGAGTTTTATAGTCTTGCTCACTAAGATTCTTTTCTTTTAGGTTGCGTTGTTTGTAAAGCTGTGCACGCTTATTAATTAAGTCTTCGTAACGGCCTACCCTTTTGTGTAGGTCTTTTACTTGAGCTGTTGTAAGCGTATTTTTCTTAATGTCGATTTGGGTAATCGTATCCTTTAGTTTGAGTTCGTTTAGAATTCGTTTACACGTATCACAACTGCTTAAATAATAAAATAGGCGCATGGAAATCACTTTAGCTTTACAAAGAAAAATCATTTTTGTGGAACCACAGGGGTTTTGCCTAAAATCAAATACCTTTACAACTGAAAAAAAATTGATGACATGAAAGACAAACTTCATTTCAATAGTGCCACCATTCACGGAGGGCAAGCCCCTGATAAAGGGTATGGTGCGGTAATGCCCCCCATTTATCAAACCTCAACTTATGCGCAAACCACTCCAGGCGGACATCAAGGTTTTGAATACAGCCGTACGCACAATCCGACACGCCAAGCTTTGGAAAAATCCTTGGCCAGTATTGAAGCGGGAAACTACGGTTTTGCTTTTGGGTCGGGGCTAGCAGCGATGGATGCGGTTTTAAAACTGCTCAAACCGGGAGATGAAATCATTTCTACAGACGATCTTTACGGAGGATCCTACCGTTTGTTTACCAAAATCTTTGAAGATTTTGGACTGAAGTTTCACTTTGTACCCATGTCCAACACGGCAGCAATTGCTGACGCCATAACGGAAAAAACGAAATTGATTTGGGTAGAAACCCCAACCAATCCCATGATGAATGTGATTGATATCAAGGCGGTGGTGGAGTTGGTTCAAGACAAAGACATCTGGGTGGCTGTGGACAATACCTTCGCTTCTTCCTACATTCAGCAGCCCCTAACGATGGGAGCTGATATTGTAATGCACTCGGCTACAAAATACCTTGCGGGGCATTCCGATGTCGTATTGGGTGCCTTGGTGGTAAACGATGCAAAGCTTGCTGAGCGCATAGGTTTTATTCAAAATGCCAGTGGTGCCATCTGTGGTCCAATGGATAGTTTTTTAACTCTGAGAGGAATCAAAACTCTGCACGTTCGAATGGAGCGTCATTGTAAAAATGCAGCCACTATTGCTCATTTTTTAAATGAAAACTCCAAAATTGACAAAGTTTATTGGCCGGGTTTTGAATTTCATCCCAATCACGAAGTAGCTAAAAAGCAGATGTATGGTTTTGGAGGAATGCTCTCCTTTGTAACCAAAGGAGCTGACTATGCGGCAGCCATTAAAATTGTAGAGCGGTTAAAACTTTTTACCCTTGCGGAATCGCTGGGGGGAGTTGAGAGTTTGGCTGGACATCCGGCAAGCATGACCCACGCCTCCATTCCCAAAGAGCTAAGAGAAAAAAGTGGGGTGGTCGATGCACTGATTCGACTCAGTGTAGGTATAGAAGATGTACGAGATTTAATCGCGGATTTAGAACAAGCGATTGGTTAATTCTCTTTCATGGAACTTCCCAAAAACAAGAAAATTTACTTTGCCTCCGACCAGCATTTTGGAGCTCCTACTCCTGAGTTGAGTAAAGTCCGCGAGGGACATTTTCTGCGTTGGTTGAACGAGATCGAGGAAGACGTGGCCGTTTTGTTTTTATTGGGAGACTTGTTTGATTTCTGGTTTGAATACAAAAAGGTAGTTCCTAAAGGCTTTGTCCGAATTTTGGGAAAATTAGCAACCCTTTCCGATCGGGGAATTCCCATTCATTACTTTGTAGGGAATCACGACCTGTGGATTAAAGACTATTTTGAAACGGAGCTTCATATCCCCGTTTATCATAAACCTCAAGAATTTACTTTTAATACAACTACTTTTTTTATCGCACACGGAGACGGTTTGGGTCCTAACGACAAAGGGTACAAACGAATGAAAAAGTTGTTTACCAACCCCCTAGCTCAACGCCTTTTTAGAGCGTTGCATCCCGACCTAGGAATGCGGTTGGGGCACTATCTTTCAGTAAAAAACAAATTGATATCAGGAGATGAGGATGCCGTTTTTTTAGGAGATGAAAACGAATGGTTGGCGCGTTATGCGAAACGTAAACTGGAACAAAAACACCGTGATTATTTTGTTTTCGGGCACCGTCACATTCCTTTGGAAATCGATTTGAACGCAGACTCAAAATACATCAATCTCGGCGATTGGGTTTCCCATTTCACCTATGCTGTGTTTGATGGAAACCGTCTGGAACTCAAAAAATGGGATACCCAAAAATATGATTGAAGAAAAATCGTTGAGCCTTGAAAATGCACTACTTGTAGGTGTGATCAACAGTCGTCAAAATGAAGAACAGTCCAAAGAATATCTGGATGAATTGGAATTTCTGACCTACACGGCAGGAGGTAAAGTTTTGAAGCGGTTTACTCAAAAAATTGATCCCCCCAATCCGAAGACTTTTATCGGTTCTGGAAAGATGCAGGAGGTGTTGGAGTTTGTTAAAACTCATGATGTTTCTTCTGTAATTTTTGACGACGAACTGACGCCAGCCCAACAGGGAAATATTGAAAAGATGCTGAAAGTCAAAATCCTAGATCGGATAGGACTCATTCTCGATATTTTTGCTCAACGCGCTCAAACCAGTTATGCGCGAACCCAAGTGGAACTAGCACAATACCAATATTTGCTCCCCCGTCTTAAGGGTTTGTGGACGCACTTGGAACGTCAAAAAGGAGGTATTGGGATGCGGGGACCAGGAGAAACAGAAATTGAAACTGACCGAAGGATCGTACGTGATAAAATCTCTTTACTCAAAAAGAAGCTGATCACGATTGATAAGCAAATGGCAACCCAAAGGGGAAACCGAGGAGCATTGGTTCGTGTAGCGCTGGTAGGATATACCAACGTGGGAAAATCCACCTTGATGAATGTCATTGCAAAAAGTGATGTCTTTGCCGAAAACAAGCTCTTTGCAACACTAGACACCACCGTGCGAAAAGTGGTGATCGGAAACCTTCCTTTCTTGTTGAGTGATACCGTAGGGTTTATTCGAAAACTACCGACCCAATTGGTAGAATCGTTTAAAAGTACGTTGGATGAAGTCCAAGAGGCCGATCTATTACTTCATGTAGTGGATATTTCTCATCCCAATTTTGAAGAGCATATTGATTCTGTCAATCAGATTCTCAAAGAGATCAACAGTTTGGACAAACCCACCTATATGGTCTTTAATAAAATTGATGCCTATGAACCTAAATCCTGGGACGAAACTGAACTGGTAGAAGAACGCGGGAAAAAGCATTACAGTCTTGGAGAATGGGAAGAAACCTGGATGAGTACCATGAACGTGCAAGCTTTGTTTATTTCTGCGCTAAACAAAGAGAACCTAAAGGAATTCCGAAACCGAGTCTATGACGCAGTCCGTCAAATCCACGTGACCCGTTTCCCCTACAACCACTTTTTATATCCCGAAATTTTGGAGGAGGAGTAACACGTGTTACTCGATCCCCTTTCCTAAAACAACATAGACCGGAAAATGATCGGAATAGCCCTCGAGTTGAGTACCCTGAATTTCATTCCGAAAAGGATAGCCTTTGTATTTTCCGTTTGGGTTTCTGAGATAGGGAGGATTAAAAACAGCTGTTTTTAGTTCTTTTTCTTCAGTATCTTGAGGCTTGTTTAAATACACTTCAAAAGGAACCAAGCCTTTTTTAGATTTAAATTTTTTCGCTCTTTGGTGCATCACTTGCGTTGCCCAGGCAGTTCCCAAATGGCGGTAGGGCCCGGTGAGTAAAACACGGTGTACCTTGATATCGGGAAGTTCTTTCACAAAGTATGGAGTAGGGAGGTCATGAATGGCTTCCTTAATGGGCAAACCAATAGTATACACTATTTTGTCCTTTACGGGATCAAATTTGTGGTATAAGGTAAATGGATTTCCACAGATCAGGTCTTGATATTCATGGACTAATTTGGGAACGACATTTTCAAAATCTTCGGTCATGATTTGTTCAATGTTTGACATTTTACAGCGGGTTTCAAAACCGATATATTTTGTTTTATTAGAGTTTTTATATCCTTCAAATTTCAGATCGCATAAGGTGTTACCCTGTTCCACTAAATCTTTGAGTAACAAAAGCCCTCTTTCGTAATCCATACCCACATACACCTCCATGGATTTTTTCATCCAAAATAAAAACCAAGGAAGGCTGCTTTTCATGGTCCAGGCAACTTTTGTTCCATCGCTTTTTTCTTCTAAATAAAAGTCTACTTCCACTTTGGATTTCCAGGGTTTGTAAAAGTTTAAGGAACAAGAAAGAGACTTGTTTTTTGTTTCACTTAAGACTCTCATGTCTCCACTCCCTGTAACGTCTCCTTCCCAAATGTAATACTTCCCATCTGTGTCGATATTTAGAGAAGTGTTGGGATCGGCGATGAGCCAAGGAGACCATTGAGGCCAGTTGTGAAAGTCGTTTAGGTAATTGAAAATAGACTTTACTTCTTTTTGAATCAGTAAAGACTTTTTGATGTACATTTTACTCATGGATTAGGTATTTGGGGTTACTAAATAATAAACAAAATTTACAAAAATCTTTGCAATACTACTTCATCCGATTGTTGACATAAGCATTGGCTTGGCGTGTAGGGAGAATGACCAAATCTGCGATGGTTACCTTTTCGGGGACTTGGGCCATGTAAAAAATGGCATCGGCAACCTCTTCTGCGGTAAGGGCTTCGATTCCTTCATACACATTTTTGGCACGTGTTTGGGCTCCTTTAAAGCGGACCTCAGAAAATTCTGTTTCTACCAGCCCTGGGTGGATAGCACCTACCCGAATTCCAAGTGGATTGAGATCAATTCGCAAGCCACGTGTAAAAAAGTCTACTGCCGCTTTACTGCTGCAATACACACTTCCGTTGGGATAGACCTCTTTCCCAGCGATGGATCCCAAGTTGATAATCTGTCCTTTTTTGGCTGCAACCATATGGGGGAGCACTGCTTTGGTGACATACATCAAGCCTTTTACGTTCCCATCGATCATCGCGTCCCAATCCTCCAAACTAGCCGTTTGAACAGGGTCTAGCCCGTGAGCATTTCCCGCATTGTTAACTAATAGATCTATGGATTTCCATGCATTAGGAAGACTGTCCACGGCTTGGAAAACCGCAGCTTTATCTCGTACGTCAAAAGTGAGTAATTGGGGATTACCTCCCACCGCTTTGGCAAGGGCTTCTAGTTTTTCAGTCCGTCTTCCGCAGAGGATCAATTGTACTCCTGCTTCTGCCAAGCGTTCAGCTGTTGCCCATCCAATTCCGCTTGTAGCTCCCGTGATTAATGCAATTTTATTTTTCATCTATTAGTATTTTTAAAAAGGTTAGACTTCGACTTCGCTCAGCAGAATAGTGGAACTTCCAAATTAGCATTCAGCTTTATGACTTGAAATAGAAGAGATTGTTTCATAGAATTAGGGTAAAGGGTTGCCCATACTGGCTTCTAAAAGCAGAAACCAGTCGGTGATTTTTAAAGTTATTTTTGTGGCTTCAAGAGATTTTTGAAGTCGAGCGGCAGAGGTAGTGCCTACAACAGGATAAATCGAAGCGGGAGGAAAGAGTAGCCAGGCCAAGAGCAGTTGATCTTCCGAACAAGTGTACGTTTCACAAAGGGGAAGCAACACCTGTTTTACTCGCTCTTTTTGTGGCGTATTTTCTTTGAAGTAACACCCTAAAGGGCTCCAAGCCATGGCTCCAATACCGTGGACGTTCATATGGTCTAAGGTTCCGTCAAAGAAGGACGACTCATGGGTAATGGAGAATTCCAACTGGTTCCAAGCCAAGGGAATTTCTTTTTGAAGGAGCTGCATTTGGGATGCAGTAAAGTTGGAAACCCCAAATTGTTTTACTTTCCCCTCTTCTTGAAGTTTTAAAATTTCTTTTGCTATACTTTTCGCATCCATAAGTGGGCTAGGACGGTGCAATAAGAGCAGGTCAACATAATCCGTTCGCAGCCTACGCAATGAATTTTCTACACTCATTCGGATATGAGCGGCACTGTAATCGTAATGTCTTACTGGTACAGGCCTCGCCTCACAGGGAAATTGAATACCACATTTAGTGATGAACTGAACCGCTTCACGAGAGACGGAGCTTTGTTGAAAAGCCCTTCCAAATTCCGCTTCTGTGGTATAACCACCATAGATATCGGCATGGTCAAAGGTGTGAATCCCAAGTGCAACTGTTTCTTCGATTAAAGCGTGCATTTGACTTGTAGAAAATTGACGACCCCATGCACCCCAAGTCATGGTTCCTGAAATTATTCTAGAAAAGGGGTTGATCTCCATACCAAATGATTAATTTTATCTTCTAAATTAGCAAGATTTGAAGGTCTCCGAGAGGATAGGGGAGTTCAATTTTTAACCAATTGTTAACATCCAAATGGCAATATATTTTTCAAATTTGCTATCCAAAAAAATTGTAGATTATTCCTATGGAAAACAGTACAAATGAAATGGCAGACATCAAAGCCATAAATAAAAAAATCGAAAAGGAAAGTGCCTTTGTGGACCTGCTCACTATGGAGATGAACAAGGTCATTGTAGGGCAAAAGCACATGGTAGAACGCTTGTTAATTGGCTTGTTGGGGAGAGGTCACATCCTTCTCGAAGGGGTACCCGGTCTTGCAAAAACATTGGCCATCAACACTTTAAGTCAAGCGGTAAAAGGAAGCTTCAGTCGGATCCAGTTCACTCCAGACTTACTCCCAGCAGATGTCGTAGGGACGATGATTTACAACATTAAAGAGAACGACTTTTCCATCAAAAAGGGGCCTATTTTTGCCAACTTTGTTTTGGCAGATGAGATCAACAGGGCTCCAGCTAAGGTGCAGTCGGCACTCCTGGAAGCAATGCAAGAAAAACAAGTGACCATCGGGGACAGCACCTTCAAGTTGCAAGCTCCTTTTTTGGTCATGGCAACTCAAAACCCTGTGGAACAAGAAGGAACCTATCCGCTTCCTGAAGCGCAGGTAGATCGATTTATGCTCAAAGCAGTGATTGACTATCCCAAGCTGGACGAGGAGCAACGTATTGTTCGGAACAATTTAAAAGGCGCCTTTGAAAAAGTTCAAGCGGTGGTGAGCACCAAGCAGATTTTAACCGCTCAAGAAACCGTTCGGGAGGTGTATATGGACGAAAAAATTGAAAACTATATTCTGAATTTGATTTTTGCAACCCGCTATCCTGAAAACTACAAGCTGGACTTGATAAAACCATTGATCAGTTTTGGAGCTTCTCCAAGGGGGAGTATCAATCTGGCAACTGCTGCGAAATGTCACGCCTTCTTAAAACACAGGGGCTATGTCATCCCAGAAGATGTTCGTGCTGTGATTTACGATGTATTACGCCACCGTATCGGTTTGACTTATGAGGCCGAAGCTGAAAACATAACCTCGGAAGATCTGATCACCCAGATCATCAACGAAGTCGAAGTACCCTAGCCGTATTTTCCAATTTATTAGACCGACAGGACGCAATGGATACAAAAGCGCTACTGAAAAAAGTTCGTAAGATCGAAATCAAGACCCGTCGTTTAAGCGACCACGTCTTTGGGGGAGAATATCATTCTACCTTCAAAGGACGCGGTATGACCTTCAGTGAAGTACGCCAATACCAGTTTGGCGATGACGTGCGTTCTATTGATTGGAATGTGACGGCACGCTACAACGAACCCTTTGTAAAAGTATTCGAAGAAGAACGGGAATTGACTCTGATGCTTGTCGTAGATGTAAGTGGATCGGAAGCTTTTGGTACCCAAACCCAATTTAAAAGGGAGGTTCTGACTGAAATTGCAGCGACACTTGCTTTTTCAGCACTCCAAAACAACGACAAGGTAGGCCTACTCTTGTTTTCCGATCAGGTGGAATTGTTTATTCCACCCAAAAAGGGACGATCACATATTTTGAGAATCATTCGCGAATTGCTGGAATTTGAACCTCAAAGTTTAAAAACAAACATCAGCAACGCACTAGAGTTTCTCTCTGGGGTATTAAAAAAGAAGGCCATAGTTTTTATGCTCTCCGATTTTATGGATCAGGGCTATGAGAAAACCCTACGCATTGCAGCAAAAAAGCATGACCTCACTGGGATTCGGGTGTATGATCCCGTAGAGACAAAACTCCCCAATTTAGGAATTGTTCCCATCCGCGATGCAGAAACAGGCGCGGTACAGTGGATCAGTACGTTTTCGAAAAAGATCCGAAAAAACTACGAAACCCAGTACAGACAGCACGTCAGTGCTTATGAGGAGTTGTTTAGTAAAAATGGAGCAGGAAAGTTGAGCTGTAGTGTAGAGGAGAGCTATGTCAAAAAATTGTTGGGATATTTTAAAGCACGTGTGTAGATGATCAAAAAGGGACTTACTTTTTTTGGGGTGTTAATTTCTTTGCTTTCTTGGTCACAGGACGAAGGAATACTGATCGTGGCTGTAGATTCTACAGCAGTCAAAATTGGGCAGCAAATTGATTATATTCTTCAAGTTAAGGCAGACAGTACCGCCCAAGTAGTTTTTCCCGAACAGCCTTTGTTTGCTCCTTTTGAGTTGTTAGAAGCCAGTCCAGTTGATACTCTGAAAACCCAGTCGCATTATCTTTTCACTAAAAAATACGCTCTGATTCAGTTTGACTCTGGAGACTATTTTATCCCGCAACAACAGGTTTTAATTAATGGGTTTTCTAAAATTGCAGACCTGGTACCTCTACGTGTCAACACCGTCGTTGTTGACACGATCCAACAAAAGCTCTACGATATCAAACCTTTACAGGAGGTTGAAAAAAACTACGAAATATTGATTGCTCAAATCCTTTGGAGCTTGGTACTTGTCTTGGCGTTGTTTGGAATTTTTTACACCTATTTATTTCAAAAAAGAAGAAAAGAGCTTCGAGAGAAAGAACTCCCTCCTTTTGATCGTGCTATTGAGGAACTGAAAGCCCTAGAAAACGAACGCCTCAGTGCACAGGAAGAATACAAAAAGTACTACTCTCGTTTGACAGATGTGGTTCGTCGTTATCTGGAAGAAGAAGCAAAGATCGATGCGCTGGAAAGTACTTCGGAAGAGCTGTTAATTAAATTGGAATTGCGAAAAAATGCGGGGACTTTGGATTTGGATTCCAAAACCTTACGTAGCCTTAGGGCAGTCCTTCAAAATGCAGATTTGGTGAAATTTGCCAAGTCCATGCCGGAATATCGCATTGCCAGTGAAGACCGAAAAGTGGTGGAACATGTAGTGATTGAAACCAAGGAAGCACTGCCCAAACCCACAGAAGAAGAATTGCGAGAAAAAGCAGCCTATCAGGAATACCTTGCCAAAAAACGAAGAAAGGAACAATGGATTTGGGGGCTTTCAGGGGTAGGACTTATAAGCTTGTTCGCTTTGGTGGTCAGTATGCTTGTTTACGGGTATTATCCTGTACGAGACACTCTTTTAGCCTATCCTACGAAAGGATTGATTAGTGGAGATTGGGTCATGAGTCAGTACGGCACCCCTCCCTTGAAAATTGAAACTCCAGATGTTTTGGAACGTTTTTCACGTGAAGAAAAAACAATCCAACAATTTGGGTTGGGAACTTTTGACAGTCCGTTTTACATTGATTTGTTATTTGATTTTCCACCAAGAGATCCCCAACAAGCTGAAAGCCCAACTACAGATCCCAAACAAGCCGACCTGGAAAAAGGACAAGCCTTAGTAAACTCCATCATCTCCAATTTCGAATCTAAAGGAGCGGTCAATATTTTAATGAAAAACGACGCTATTGATCTTCCCTCTGGAGTACCTGTAGCTAAAATTTATGGAACCTTAGATTATCCTAAGAGGGGCGATTCAGAACGGGTCCGGTGTTCGTTTAATGCGCTACTGTTTACTTTTGAAGAAGGAACCATCATCCTGACGATGATGTATGAAAAAGACGATCGGTATGCATCTGAAATCGAGCAACGGATCATTAACAGTATAGAATTGATAAAAGAACTTTAATCTATGTTTGAAGGAATTTATTTTGCAAATCCCACTTACCTCTGGCTCCTTTTGTTGTTGCCTGTGGCTTTGGTATGGCATTTCTTCACTTGGAAAAAGAAACAAGCAGTATTAAAAATGCCCAGCCTTTCTGGGTTTCAAGGGGGCTCTTCGATCTGGGCTAAATTGTATCCCTTTTTGTATGTATTGCGGTTATTGGCGATGGGGTTCCTGATTTTAGGGATTGCAAGACCTCAAACGGTAGACGTCTCCACCCGAACCAAGACCAACAAAGGAATTGATATCGTGATGGCGATTGATGTTTCTTCCAGTATGTTGGCTCAAGATTTAAAACCGGATCGGCTTACTGCGCTCAAACGGGTTGCTGGAACCTTTGTGGAAGACCGAATGTCGGATCGGATCGGTCTGGTGGTCTATGCAGGGGAGAGTTATACTAAAACGCCGATCACGAGCGACAAGAGTATTGTCAAGGGATCCCTGCGAGAGATTTCCTTTCAAGGACTTATTGATGATGGTACGGCCATTGGAATGGGCTTGGCAACTTCTGTAAACCGATTAAAAGACAGCAAAGCGAAAAGTAAAATCATCATTTTACTGACCGATGGTGTCAACAATTCGGGTTTTATCGATCCCAAGATTGCTACCGAATTGGCGGTAGAGTTTGGAATTAAAACCTATACCATTGGACTGGGGAGCAATGGAACGGCCCTAGCTCCTATCGGGATATTGCCCAACGGAAAGTTTAAATACGGACTCACCAAAGTAGAAATTGACGAAGCCTTACTCAAAGAAATTGCGGAAGAAACGGGAGGGATTTATTTCAGGGCGACAGACAATAAAAAGCTCGAAGAGATTTACGCTGAAATCAACAAGTTGGAAAAAACAGAGATCGAAGAATTTAAATATTATAATTACGAGGAAAAATACAGAATTTTAGTGCTTTTCGCCTTGGGGCTTATTGTCTTGGAATGGATTGGAAGAAATACACTATTTAAAAGTTTTATCTAAATGTACCAAATAGACGCTTACGAATACATCTACCTACTGAGTGCTCTACCAGTACTCTGGCTGTTCTATGCGTTGTACTTGGGATGGAAACGAAAGACACAAGCAGCATTTGCACGTCCCGAACTTTTGGAGCTTTTGAGTCCAAATCGCTCCAAGTTTAAGCCAACCTTAAAGATGATTCTTCTGAGTTTTGTGATCGTGTTTATTGTTTTTGGATTGATGAATCCCAAAATTGGAACCCAGTTAGAAACGGTAAAACGAGAAGGTGTGGACATCGTTTTTGCAATTGATGTTTCCAAAAGTATGCTGGCAGAGGACATCGCACCCAATCGAATCGAGAAATCAAAACGCCTAGTCTCTGCTATATTGAACCAATTGGCAAGCGACCGCGTGGGGATCATCGCCTATGCCGCGCAAGCGGTCCCTCAGCTCCCCATCACCACCGATTACGGAGCAGCCAAAATGTTTCTTCAAGCACTCAATACCGATATGCTTTCCTCCCAGGGAACTGCTTTGGACAGTGCAATCGATTTGTCTGGAACGTTTTTTGATGATGAGGATCAAACCAATCGTGTGATTTTTTTAATTTCCGATGGTGAAGATCATTCCGACGATGCTGCCAATGCCGCTTCTAGAGCTGCAGAATTGGGGATTAAGATTTTCACCTTTGGAGTAGGAACAGAGCAAGGAGCCCCCATTCCGCTTAAAAGAAACGGAGTGGTAGAATCCTACAAAAAAGATTTTGAAGGTGAAGTTGTGATTACAAAGCGCAATCAAGAAGTCTTGGAAGCCATCGCAGCGGCAACCGAAGGAGCCTATCAAGACGGGAATGAGACCCAAGCTGTTCTGGACTTTGTGTCCGAACAACTCAAAGCCATGGATAAAAAAGAGTTTGAAGCAAAAAAATTTGTGAGTTACAAAGACCGGTTTCAAGCTTTTTTAGGGGCTGCTTTACTTTTTCTTTTAATCGACCTATTTTTGTTTGAGACCAAAACAAAATGGATCCAAAAATTGAATCTATTTAATGAAAATGAGAACTAACGTTTTTTATTATTTATTCCCACTGCTGGGGTATATGGGTTTTTCTCAAAATGGAGAAATAACCAATCACATCTATGAAGGAAACAAAAAAACAGAAACAGAAGCCTACACCGAGGCTGAAAAATCGTACAGGAGAGCCCTTTCTTTAGCCCCAGAAAAAGCGGAAGCCTTGTACAACCTAGGGAACACCCATTTTCTTGACGAACAATACGAAGAAGCCTCGCAGCGCTTTTTTCAAACTCAAAAATTTGCCTCAAACAAAGAAACCAAGCATCAGGCGTTTCACAATATGGGAAATGTATACATGCAGAAGAAAGAATACCAAAAAGCTGTAGAGGCTTATAAAAACGCACTGAGAAATAATCCCGCCGATGAAGAAACCCGTTACAATTACGCTCTGGCAAAAGAGCTTCTAGAAAAAGAAAAGCCACCAGAAGAACAAGAGCAAGACGACAATAAAGATCAAAAAGAACAAAAGGAGCAAGAGGATCAGCAGGACAAGGAGCAAGACAAAGATCAGGAGGGAGACCAAGAAAATGAAGAGGAACAAGATCCCGAAAAAGAAGGGGATGAAGGAGAGGAATCCAAAGACGAAGGAGAACCCAAAAACGAAGGAGATCAAAAAAAAGATCCAAAACAAAACCAACAGGAAGAGAAACCTCAAGACAAAAAACAAGCTCCAAAACAAGGACAACTTTCTCCCCAGCAAGTACAAAGTTTGTTAGAGGCGATGAACAATCAAGAAAAGAAAGTTCAAGATAAAGTCAATGCTAAAAAAGTAAAAGGCGTACCTGTACGAGGAAAGAAAGATTGGTAGTTATGATTTTACGGCATTCAGTAACGTTTTTGTTCTGTTTCCTTATGCTAGGAGCCATCTCTGTGCATTCACAAGTGAGCTTTAACGCCAAAGTAAGTAAAAAGCGATTGGGCATTAACGAACGCCTCCGTATTGATTTTGAAATGAACGAAAACGGGGATAATTTTAATCCTCCCCAATTTACCAACTTTCAGGTTGTTAGCGGTCCTCAACAGTCCGTGAGTCGTTCTTGGGTCAACGGCGTTCAAAGTTTTTCAAAAACCTACACCTACTTTCTGACTCCAAAAACAAAAGGGAAAATCACAATTGGACAAGCAGAAATTACAATCAATGGGGAGGTATATAAAACCACACCGATCTCCGTTGAAGTGACGGAAGCCGTAAAAAAGCCGAACGATCCGAACAATATTGATTATCTGATTGATGGAAACATTCATTTGGTTGCAGAAATTTCAAAAACCAATCCCTATTTAAATGAGGGAATTACAGTCATCTACAAACTGTATTTTAGAAATCCCATATCCGTATCAGATGTTTCTGAGTTGGAATCTCCTTCTTACGCCGATTTTTGGAGTCACTTGATTAATATTCCCCGAGCAGAGATCAATATGCGAGGGACTTACAAAGGAGAACCCTATAATGAAGTCGTTTGGCGAAAAGCGGTGCTTTACCCTCAAAAAACAGGGAAGCTCATACTTCCCCCACTTACGTTAAATTTGAGTTTGAATGTTCCCAGCAACCGAAGAGATTTATTTGGAAGAAGCATCCTCACTCAGGCACAAAAAACGATTACTACGGGACAAAATACAATCCGTGTAAAATCACTTCCTGAAAAAAATAAACCTGAAAACTTTTCGGGTGCAGTGGGTCAATTTGACTTTGATGTCATTTTAGATAAAGAGGACCTCAAAGCGTCTGAGTCGTTTCAAGCAAAAATAAAAGTCAAAGGGAAAGGCAATCTAAAATTGTTTAATCTCCCCACCATAAGCGTTCCAAACACCTTGGAAGTCTATGAACCCGAGCATGACGAACAGGTCAAAATTACCCTTTCTGGTATGCAAGGGACTATTGAGGACAACTATACAATTGTACCTCAGTTTCAAGGAAAATATCCAATTCCCCCAGTACAGTTTTCTTATTTCGATCCACAAACGACCTCTTATAAGACGTTAACCTCCCGAGACCTCATTGTGGACGTTTTTGACGGCCCTACAGCAGGAACCCCAAGAACATCTTTAACTGGAGCAGAACTAAAACAAGTAATAACCACAGATGAAAACGCCTTTCGTTTTATCAATCTAGATACTACTTTGAGTCGAATCAATCAAGAGGTGTTTTGGATGAGTCGCAGTTTTTGGACTTTGTTACTTCTGCCTATTTTCCTTTTACTTACCGCATATTTAATTAAACTTTTTGTTTTCGATAAAACAAAAGATGCCAGTAGTGTAAAACAACGCAGAGCCCAGCAGTTGGCAAAAAAATATCTGAGCTCGGCTAAAAAAGAATTCCACGATCAAGCCCGATTTTATGAGGCCTTAGAACGCGCACTACACAATTATTTAAAAGCAAAACTCAAAATAGAAACAACGGAACTGAGCAAGTCAAAAATTGAAAGTTTACTCACAGAGAAAAAAGTAGCGCAGCATATCGCCCGGGAATTTGTAACGGTTGTTGAAAATTGTGAAATGGCGCGCTATGCTCCGGGGTCTTCCGTAAATATTCAAGGAGACTTTGAAAAAGCCAGTACCCTCATAGCCCAAATAGACAGACAGTTATGAAGCAGTTTAAAACCCTTTTTAAAACCAAACGATTTACCCTAGTCCTTCTTTCTCTCTTGTTGGCTACCACAACGGGAGTTGCTCAAGCTTCTATGGAACATTTGGTTGAACAAGGAAACGCAGCTTATAATGAAGGGGATTTCCAAAAAGCGATTTCGTTATATGAGCAAACCCTGAAGATGGGACAGCACAGTGCCGCCTTGTATTTTAATTTGGGGAATGCGTATTACAGACTGAATAAAGTGGCGGAGAGCATTTATTATTTTGAAAAAGCAAAACAGCTCAACCCCAAAGATGAAGACATTCAAGTCAACAGTGCTTTTGCTCAAAATATGACGATTGATGCCATAGAAAATCTGCCGGAGTCTCAAATTGCACAATTCCAAAAAAGCCTGTTTGGGGTATTCAGCTTTTCTACTTGGTCTGTACTTACCGTCCTCCTGCTCTGGGTTTTTGTGGGGTTGTTTTTAGAGTATCTCTTTTTTAAATCGGCTCAATTAAAACGCAGCTTTTTCTTTAGTGCAATGCTTGTACTAATAGTATTTATAACCAGTTTCTTTGTCACCTTCACGATAGATCAACAGGACAAAAACACACAGTATGCCATTTTATTTTCAGATCAGATCGATATCTGGTCAGAACCCAACTTACAGGGAGATCTGTTATTTACTCTTCACGAAGGAACCAAAGTCCAACTGCTGGACAAGCTCGAGGAATGGCAAAAAATACGAATTGCCAATGGGTCTGAGGGATGGATTAGAAATGCCTCTTTAAAAAAATTGGAAAGCGCGATTACTAAATAAGTTGTTGTTCCTGAAGGGTTTCGGATTGTAAGACCCAATCAAATAGAAAACTCCCAAACTCACTCAGTATAGCGTAACTTTTAGAGGTATTTAAGGTCGATTCAGGAAAAAGTGTGACAATTGTGTTGACCTCCTGAAAAACTAAAGTCAACGCACTGAGGATAACCCCCCATTTAAGCAATCCAAAAAGACCTCCAGCGATTCTATTGATAAAACCAAGAGCGATCAGCTTTAAGGTTTTGGTAATCATTTTTGCCAAAAGGGATACGGCATAGATAATGACTAAAAAAAGTAAGATAAAGCTCACTGCTTGAATGGTTTTAGGACTCCAATCGACGTAGGTTCCAAGGTAACTCCCTAAAAGGCTCGAAAATTTAAAAGCTCCCATCAAGCCCAAAATGAAAGCGATCAACCCTGCTAATTCTAAGACAAGCCCTTTCATAAAACCACTGATTAGACCATAGGCAAGAAGAATTAAAACGATACTATCTAAAACATTCACCTTGCCAAAGTACAGTTTTTTTACAGCAAGGAGAAGCTTTTTTTTCGGATTGCTAATCGAAATAATATCTTTGCATATGACTCAAAATAGTAGAGACCCGCAACTGAAAGAGCGTTGGGATCGTTTGGTGGTCCGATTGACAGAAAAATTTTCCGATGCGGAATCAATAGACGTAGAGGGGATTTTGTATTTAATCGGTCTTCAAGAGTACGGCAAGCCCCACGAACGGTTTAAAAAAGAAGACAACGTAAACCTAATTCACATTGGAATTTGTGTGGTTTTAGAGCCTTACGGGTATTATCGTTTTGACCAGTATGATGAACAGGGTTGGCCACATTTTGAACTGGTAGAGGCTTTGCCTCATCTCAAGTCTGGCGAACAAAGTATTTTAATAAAAAGCGCTATTGTAGATTACTTCCTTAAGCAGGGGGTCATTTCCTAAAACTCCTTTATTTTTGTCCTATGATTGATCGCGTAAAAGAATATTTAGAACAAGTTGAAGCGTTCTCAAGTACTGATCCTCAAGAAATAGAAACATTTCGGGTTAGCTATGCAGGGAAAAAGGGAATTTTAAATGACCTCTTTGCTTCGTTTAGAGAAGTTCCTGTAGAAGAGAAGAAAGCTTTTGGACAAGAACTCAACAAATTAAAAGAAGCCGTAACGACTAAGGTAAAAGAGCTTCAAACTCAATCTCGAGCAGGGGCCTCTAAAATGAGAATTAGTGACCCCAGCCGAACGGCTTTCCCAATCGATACAGGAAACCGCCACCCCTTAGCTGTAGTCAAAAATCGGATTATTGATATTTTTACACAAATAGGGTTTAGTATTTCAGAGGGACCTGAGATAGAGGACGACTGGCACAACTTTACTGCGCTCAATTTACCAGCACATCACCCTGCGCGGGACATGCAAGATACTTTTTTTATCCAAACCGATCCGGATATCCTATTGCGAACCCATACGTCTTCTGTACAAGTGCGACATATGGAAAACAACCAACCTCCAATACGAACCATTTCTCCTGGCCGGGTTTTTAGAAACGAAGCCATTTCCTCCAGAGCGCATTGTATCTTTCATCAAGTAGAAGGACTTTACATAGCCAAGGAGGTCTCTTTTGCCGATTTAAAACAAACCCTCAAATACTTTACAGAAGCCCTATTTGGGAATTCTAAAATTCGATTAAGACCTTCCTACTTTCCTTTTACCGAGCCCAGTGCAGAGGTTGATATTTATTGGGGATTAGAGACCGAAACAGACTATAGAATTACCAAAGGTACAGGATGGCTTGAAATTATGGGTTGTGGTATGGTAGATCCCAATGTGTTGCAAAATTGTGGTATTGATCCTGATGAATATTCAGGATTTGCTTTTGGAATGGGGATTGAAAGAATCGCAATGTTGCTGTATCAAGTAAGTGATATCCGTTTGTTTTTTGAAAACGACGTCCGTTTTTTAAAACAGTTTAAAGCCACGCTTTAATCCAATTCTTTCGTTAGCTTTCTAAAACTTTTTTTAGGGCTTTTCTGTTGATACAGTATCTGATATACGGCATCAATAATGGGGCTTTTTATCTGAAGTTGTTGAGCACGTTCATAGATGGGTAGAGCGGCATAATACCCTTCGGCAATCATGTTCATTTCCAGTTGTGCTCCTTTTATAGTGTATCCTCTGCCTATCATATTTCCAAATCGCCTGTTCCTGCTAAAGGTAGAATATCCCGTGACCAGTAAATCACCTAAGTAGGCAGACTGATTGACATTTCTTCGGGTTCCAGAAAGTCGTTTTAAAAAACGGTTCATTTCTCGTAGCGCGTTGGACAATAAAACACTTTGAAAATTGTCTCCGTAATTGAGTCCATGAGCTATGCCAACCGCTAAGGCAAATATGTTTTTAAGCGTTTCTGCATATTCCATTCCAACCACATCCTTAGAGGTTTTTGCGTGTATGTATTTGGTGTGCATCAGCTTCTTTAATTCTACGGCATTACTTTTTTTCGCACATGCCAAGGTCAAATATGAAAGGCGCTCTAAAGCAACCTCTTCCGCATGTGAGGGTCCAGCAATCACAAGGAATTGGTCCCAAGGCAAGTCAAAATTTTGGTGTAAATGATCTCCAACAATACACTTGCTCTCAGAAACAATTCCTTTCACTCCAGAGACGATGTATTTGTCTTTTATGGAAACATTAATTTTTTGAAGGGTCGCGTCTAAAAAGGCAGAGGGAATTGCCAAGACAATCCAATTGCATGCCTTTACAACTTCATTGACATCTGATGTAACGGTGAACTTTTGTGGTTTAAACTTAATCTCAGAAAGATAACTTGGGTTCCTGTTTTTCAATCGAATCGCACAGGCTTCATCAAGATCGCGAACATACCAATGGACGTGATTTCGAGCGTCTGTAAACACTTTCACTAAAGCCGTGGCCCAGCTACCACTTCCTATTATAGCGATTTCATTTTTAGGAGAGGAAAGAGAGAGGGGCATTAAAATCTTCAATTTAGGATTCTAAATTATTTTAAATCCAAGCATCCCACGGAATTCTACTGAGCAAAAACACCAATCCTAAACCGTAAAACAAAGCAATCCGGAGGAATTTTTTAGAAGATATAGTTTGTCTTTTATGCAAGGACCATCCCATGGTGATCAACACAATTGCTAAGATGTTAGTAATGGGGTGCTCCACTAAATACAAGCGGCTTTCTGCGTTCTTCATCACACCCATACCCAAAGTAGACCATTGGTCAAACCGCGGGGAGACAAAGTATAAAATCAAACCAATCAATAACTGAATGTGAGAAAAGATAAGACCAAAAAGACTGATTCTAAGGTCTTTTGCTCCAAATTCTTTTCCTGAAGCTTTTCCACGAATTGCATTAAGAACAGCAAGTACTAGGATGATTAGAACTAAAAAAGCCCAGTAAGAGTGAATCGTTTTTAAGATAGCGTACATGAGATTATTTTTGATAAAAATACTTTATTTTCCTCAATGAACCACTTCTACGAATTAAAATAAGCCACTACTCTTTTGCTCTTTTTTCAGAATCAACTTAAAAGCTTACTTTAGATAAAATAACAAAGGTCAAGATGAAAAAAATTCTATTTATAGCGTGTATCGTTCTATATGGTTGTGCTGAAACACCAAAACAAGAGCCTAAACCAGAACCCACTTTTGGAATCGTCATTCACGGAGGAGCAGGTACTATACTGAGAAAAAATATGACTCCAGAAAAAGAGCAGGAATACCGTGCAGTTTTAGCTGAAGCGATCCAAGTGGGACATCGCATTTTAAAAGCGGGAGGAAGCAGTCAAGAGGCAGTTGAAAAAACAATACATGTCATGGAAGAATCTCCTTTATTCAATGCGGGAAAAGGAGCTGTATTAAATGCGGAAGGCAGCATTGAACTGGATGCTTCCTTTATGAGAGGAGATAATTTGGATGCAGGAGCTATTTCAGGTGTAAAAACAATAAAACATCCGATTTCTGCTGCTATTCAGGTAATGGAAGCCTCTCCCCATGTAATGTTATCTGGCGCCGGAGCTGATACTTTTGCAGCAGAACAAGGATTGGAAATTGTAGCTCCTGAGTACTTTTTTACAGAAAGAAGAATCAATGCGTTAAAGCGAGTTCAAGAGGCAGCAGCAGCAAAAAAGACCTCGTGGACTCCAGAAGAACGAAATTTCCTTGAGCATCAGCGCTACGGAACCGTAGGTTGTGTAGCTTTAGATTTGTCTGGAAATCTTGCTGCAGGAACCTCCACTGGTGGAATGACTAATAAAAATTGGAACCGCATTGGAGATGCACCCATTATCGGGGCTGGGACCTATGCGAATAATGCCACTTGCGCTATTTCCGCAACAGGTTGGGGAGAATTTTTCATCCGCTCGGTAGTTGCGCATGATATTTCCGCCCTAATGGAATACAAAGGACTGACAATTCAAGAAGCCGCTTACGAAGTCATCCACAACAAAGTAGCCAAACTAGGGGGAGATGGAGGTGTTGTTGGTATTGACCGCAATGGAAACCCCATGATGGAGATGAATACGCCTGGAATGTATCGTGCCCATATGGATGCAGCAGGAAACCTTGAGGTCAAAATTTACCAAGACGAATAAATTCAAATTAGCTTTTTGGACTTGTTTCCTAGAGAACACCAAATAGCTTGAATAAAAAAACTTTCCATGTCTTTGGAGCCGTCTTTTGCTACCCAACGGAAAATCATTCATATTGATATGGATGCGTTCTTTGCTTCGGTAGAAGAGTTGGACAATCCTGAATTACGAGGAAAGGCACTTGCTGTGGGAGGAGGAGGTTCCCGTGGGGTCGTTGCAGCTGCTAGTTATGAAGCGCGAAAATTTGGTGTTCGTAGCGCCATGAGCGGTTTGATTGCGAAAAAACTGTGTCCCCACCTGATTTTTGCAAAACCTCGTTTTGAACGCTACAAGGAAATCTCAGAGCAGGTGCGGTCCATTTTTATGGAATATACTACTCTAGTAGAACCCCTTTCCTTAGACGAAGCGTATTTGGATGTTTCTGACTATCCTTCAGCGACTTTAGTGGCAGAAGAAATACGAAGTAAAATCAAAGAAAAAACCGGATTGACTGCTTCAGCGGGAATTTCAATCAATAAATTTTTGGCTAAAATCGCCAGTGATTGGAATAAACCCGATGGTCAAAAAACACTCCCTCCAGAAGAAGTTTTGGGTTTTTTGGAAACCCTGGATGTCAAAAAGTTCCACGGCATTGGAAAGAAGACCAAATTAAAGATGTACCAACTGGGAATTTACATAGGGATCGATCTAAAAGCACAATCCTTAGAAGACTTGACGCATCACTTTGGCAAGGCAGGAACCTATTATTATCAGGTAGTACGAGGGATTCACAACAGTCCCGTCAAGCCGCACCGAACTCCGAAATCTGTCGGTGCTGAACGCACTTTTGAAGAAAACCTCAGTAGTGAATTGTTTTTGGAGGACAAGCTTCAGAATATTGCAGCGATTTTAGAAAAAAGATTGTCAAAAAATAAAGTAGCTGGAAAAACGATCACCTTAAAAATCAAGTACAGTGATTTTAAACAACAAACCCGTAGCAAAACGGGTCCTTTGTTTTTGTCTTCTCAAGACCTCATTTTTGAACAAGCAAAGGCGTTGCTCTATCAGGAAAAGTTGCAGAATTCAGTTCGTTTGATCGGGATTTCACTTTCCAATCTGAACACACTGAAGAAAGAAAAAAAAGTAAAACCACAAGGGGAACTCACCCAGTTGAGCTTGCCTTTTTAAATGGTCGAAACCCGAAGCGTATTTACCATTCCCAGAGATTTAATGGGCATGGCGGCGAGGTTGATTACAAAATCTTCTTTTTCTACAAACCCTTTTTTAAATGCAATTTCATTGATTTCTTCAACCGTTTTGTCAGTACTATTAAAATTGTCGTAGTAAAACGTTTTGACTCCCCACAACAGGCTCAACTGATTGAGGATTTTTTTATTAGAAGTAAAAACTAATACGAGCGATTGGGGTCGCCAAGCAGAAATTTGAAATGCAGTATACCCGCTATTTGTGAGTGTACAGATGGCTTTTGCAGTAATATCGTTTGCCATGTGGGCAGCGTGGTAACAAATGGATTTGGTGATGAATCGCTTTGTACGAATGCTGGGTGGGCTTTGGGGTACATTGATCAAATCAGAATTTTCTACAGAGGCAATTATATCGGATATAGTGTTGATGACTTCCACAGGATATTTTCCAACGGAGGTTTCTCCTGAGAGCATTACCGCATCTGCGCCGTCCATTACGGAGTTTGCCACATCATTTACTTCGGCACGGGTAGGGGTTAAGCTGTCGATCATGGTTTCCATCATCTGGGTAGCAATGATGATTGGGATCCTCGCTTTTTTTGCTAAATGCACCAAACGTTTTTGAAGTAAGGGAACTTCTTGTGCTGGGACTTCCACCCCGAGATCTCCCCGAGCCACCATCAAGCCGTCGGAATAGGCAATGATTTTATCAATATTTTCAATCGCCTCAGGTTTTTCAATTTTAGCAATGATAGGAATTTTTCGATCGAGATGTTTGGCCATTAATTCCTGGAGGTCAATGATATCTTGACTAAATCGCACGAAAGAAAGTGCAATCCAATCGATATCCTGAGTGAACATAAACTCCGCATCTTTAACATCTTTTTCGGTTAAAGCGGGCAGTGAAATATTGGTATTGGGTAGATTTACACCTTTGTTGGATTTAAATGGACCTCCCTGGATGACTTCAGCTTTCACTTCGTTGACATGATTCGTGTCCAAAACTTCAAAGATCAACTTTCCGTCATCGAGTAAAATACGTTCTCCTTTGGAAACATCTTTGGGAAAGTTTTTATAATTCATATAGGCTTTTTGAGCGTCCCCTTCAAAGGGAGCGTCAGTCGAAAAGACAACCTGATCTCCAGGAAATACTTCTGTGCCTTCTTTCATTTTTCCAACTCGGAGTTTTGGGCCTTGTAGATCTCCTAAAATGGCGGTATTGGTGTTGAGTTTTTGATCTACTTTCCGAATCATTTGAATGCGCTTGGAAACATCCTCGTAAGTAGCATGAGAAAAGTTGACACGAAAAACATTTACTCCTGCTAAAATCATTTTTTCCAACACCGATTCGGAAGAGGTCGCAGGTCCTAGTGTCGCGACTATTTTAGTCTTTTTGATAAAATTCATTACTCCAATATTTGGTTTGATTGGCTACTGATTTTTTCTAAAGAAATACGGTAGCACATCGAAATTAAGGGCCATTTTCTCAATTTATTTTGTAGGGTTGTAAGCAATGTGTTGTCCGAAGATTTTATAAAAAAATCAGCCTGTTTAAATTCAGTAAATAAAGATACTTCATTTCTTTCGGGAAGTTCAAATAAAGTGTCATTTTTTGATAAAGGACTGGATTTTTCTTGGATGGTTTTATTGGAGAGCAACAAACATTTTGTATCAGTATACAAATCCTCCCATTCGAAAAGCTGAAAGGGTCCTTGTTTCCGAAGATTTTCAAGATCTTTTTGTGAACGCTTTAATAAAATGGAAGAATGTTGATTGATATAAAAAGCAATTTGGTGTGCCTCCACAGGGGAATGAACAGCCACCCAATATTCTTCTACCGGATACTCTTCAACCTCTAGATGATAAATTTTTTGTCCCATTTTAGGAATTTAGAGGTTTGGGGTTTATTTTCAAAATTCGTGCTGCTACACGCGCTGCTTTTTCCTCTGCTTTTTTTTTGGATAAGGCTTTGGATTTTGCCAAAGGTTCTCGATCTAAAAAAATCTGGGCAGTATAGCTGATTTTGGGATTGACACCGGCATCTTCTTCAGTGATAAATTGAATTTCTTTTTTTTGTTTTTGTCCCCACTCGATCAAAAAAGCTTTGTAACTCAACACCAAACTTTCTAGGCGTTCCATATCGACATTAGGGAGGATGATTTTTTTGATCACATAGTTTTTGGTTTTCTCGTACCCTCTATCGATAAACAAGGCTCCAATCAAAGATTCTAGGAGATTGCCGTGTATATCATCGCCAAAATTTTTATGGTGATTTGAGATTTGCGCTAATTCAAAAAGTCCCATTTCTTTTCCGATCTGATTCAGTTTCACCCGACTCACAATCTTAGCCCGCAATTTGGTCAAGGCACCTTCTTTGGCCAAAGGGTAATATTGAAACAAATATTCTGCTACAATGCTAGTCAGTAATGCATCACCTAGAAATTCAAGTCGTTCGAAATTGACAGCCTCTCCTTTCACGTTTTTTAGATTTAAAGAACGGTGCGTAAAGGCTTCTTTATAAAGGGCTTTATTTGAGGTTCGAATACCTAATTTTTCCTGAAATTTAGAAAAAAAATTCCTGGATGATGCCATTCGGGAATTTCGTATGTAGTTCAGGAATTTCACACTCCCAATTTAATTTATTTTTTTGAACAGTACACAGGCATTGTGTCCTCCAAAGCCAAAAGTATTGGAGAGGGCAACGTTTACGGTTCTTTTTTGTGCTTTACCAAAAGTGAAATTAATTTTTTGATCAATTTCTTCGTCAGGGGTTTGGTGGTTTATTGTGGGGGGAACTACTCCGTGTTTTATCGCCATTATCGAGGCAATGGCTTCTACCGCTCCCGCAGCACCCAGGAGGTGACCAGTCATGGATTTGGTAGAATTGATATTCATAGCATAGGCATGGTCGCCAAATACTTTTACAATGGCACTGGATTCCGCAATATCTCCTAGAGGAGTAGACGTACCATGCATATTGATCGCATCTACTTCAGTAGGGTCTAGTGCTGCATCTCGAAGGCAGTTTTCCATCACCTTTGTAGCTCCCAGACCCTCGGGATGAGGCGCCGTCATGTGGTGGGCATCAGCAGAGAGTCCTCCTCCAGCAAGTTCGGCATAGATAGTTGCTCCTCGAGCTACGGCGTGCTCATACGCTTCTAAAATTAAAGCCCCTGCTCCTTCGCCCAATACAAATCCGTCACGATCCTTATCAAAGGGGCGAGAGGCAGTTTTGGGATCCTCATTTCTTTTGGAAAGTGCGTGCATGGCATTAAATCCTCCAATTCCTGCTTTGGTTACGGCAGCTTCTGAACCACCTGTTACGATCACATCTGCGTAGCCCAAACGAATGTAGTTCAGGGCGTCGATCATAGCGTTCGATGCCGAAGCACAGGCTGAGACTGTAGCAAAGTTAGGCCCTCTAAAACCGTATTTGATTGAGATTAGCCCAGGGGCAATGTCCGCAATCATTTTTGGGATAAAAAAGGGATTGAACCTCGGGTTTTCATTACCTGCAGCAAAGTTCAATACTTCGTTTTGAAAGGTTTCAAGGCCACCTATTCCAGCACCCCAAATTACTCCTACTCGGTCTTTGTCTACAGTATCCAGTTGGAGTTGCGAATCTTCAATAGCTTCGGCAACGCTAACGAGGGCATACTGTGCAAAACGGTCGTATTTTCTTGCTTCTTTGCGATCAAAATGATCTAAAGGATCAAAATTTTTAAGCTCACAAGCAAATTGGGTTTTAAATAAAGTCGGATCAAAATAAGTAATGGGGGCTGCCCCACTGGTACCAGACAATAATCCCTCCCAATATGCTGAGAGGGTGTTTCCAATTGGTGTAAGGGCTCCCAATCCGGTAACTACTACGCGTCTTGGTTTCATGGCGCTTATTTAATCAGCTTGTTCAATAAATTTGATTGCTTGACCAACAGTTGCGATGTTTTCAGCTTGGTCATCTGGAATTTGGATATCAAATTCTTTTTCGAATTCCATGATCAATTCCACGGTATCCAATGAGTCTGCTCCTAAGTCGTTGGTGAAGCTTGCTCCATCCACAACTTCGTTTTCATCAACCCCTAGCTTATCAACTATGATGGCTTTTACTCTTGAGGAAATGTCTGACATAATTAATCTTTGTTTAAATTAAAAGTGTCAACAAAAATATAAAACTTTAAAGGAATTCAACGGATTGAGATTGAATATTAACCTTAATTTTGAGTAACGATAACAGTTATCTTGTCTTACAACAGGTCATTGCTGAGTTTTTTATTTTAAATGAAACAAAAAATTATCTTATTTGCATCTGGAAACGGAACTAACGCGGAAAACATCTGTCATTTTTTTGAACACGTTCCAAAGGTCGAAATTGCAGGAGTTTACACGAATAATTCTAGTGCGGGTGTTATACAAAGGCTTGAATCCCTAGGCCTACAAGCAGAAGTTTTTGACAGAAATGCATTTCAGGACGGAACGCTCCTCAGTCGAATACAATGTAAGCAACCTACTTTAATCGTGTTGGCAGGATTTTTATGGAAGATAGGTCAGGAATGGGTACGGGCTTTTCCAGATACAATCGTAAACATCCACCCTGCACTTTTACCTAAATACGGAGGTAAAGGGATGTACGGACAACACGTTCATCAGGCGGTTAAAGACAATCGGGAAACGGAAACTGGGATTACCATTCACTACGTCAACGAAGCCTATGACGAGGGAGCTATTATTTTTCAAAAAAAAGTAAGCCTGCATCCCAACGATTCTACAGAAGATATTGCAGCCAAGGTCCATCAATTGGAGTATACTCATTTTCCAAAAGTGATCCATTCTTTACTCAATAAAGACGCCCCATGAAGGCTAAATCAGTTTATCTCTACACCGATGGATCCTCGCTAGGGAATCCTGGTCCTGGTGGCTATGGCATTATCCTAGAATGGGTAGGCATGTCCTATGTCAAAGAGTTCTCGGGAGGTTTTGCCCGCACCACAAACAATAGAATGGAATTACTAGCTGTAATTATAGGGTTGGAATTACTCAAAGAATCGGGAATGGAGGTAGTTGTTTACTCGGATTCGAAGTATGTGGTTGATGCGGTTGAAAAAAAATGGGTTTTTGGCTGGGAACAAAAAGACTTTAAAAACAAAAAGAACAGCGACTTATGGAGGCGCTTTCTGAAGGTACACAAAAAGCATAAGGTTCATTTTCAATGGATCAAAGGGCATAACCAGCACCCACAAAATGAGCGCTGTGACCAATTGGCAGTTCAGGCAGCAAAGGGTAAAAACCTGCCCTCGGATATCGTATTTGAACAAATTGAAAGCAAGCCTTCTTAATTGTTTACAGTCTTTGATAAATGTTGTAATAAAACACAATTAGCCACGTATAGTTTTTTTACTTTTGTATCATGAACAACAAACTTTTAGTTTTAGGCACTATGGCCTATGACGCAATAGAGTCCCCTTTTGGAAAAACGGGGAAAATATTAGGAGGTTGTGCTACTTACATCGGTTTGGCGGCTTCTCAATTCAAAATTGACTGTGGTTTGGTATCGGTAATTGGAGATGATTTTGAAACAGCACACACGGATTTACTAACCCAAAAAGGTTTGGATCTTTCAGGAGTAGCCACCATTGCTGGAGAAAAAACCTTCTTCTGGAGTGGAAAATACCACAATGACCTCAATATAAGAACTACTTTAGATACCCAACTTAACGTATTGACCAAATTTGATCCTAAGGTCCCGGAACAATTTAAAGACGCAAGTATCGTCCTGTTAGGAAACCTTGATCCCAATATTCAAGGAGCAGTTTTAGACCAAATGAAGGCTCCTAAACTAGTAGTGATGGACACTATGAATTTTTGGATAGAGAGTTATCGCGAAAAACTGGATGAGGTTGTTGGACGCGTGGATGTACTTTCCATCAACGATGAAGAAGCACGTCAACTAACGGATACGCACTCATTAGTAGAGGCGGCAAAGCAACTACAGGCTTTAGGGCCCCGATATGTCATCATAAAAAAGGGGGAACACGGTGCCTTACTTTTCCATGAGAACAAGATTTTTTGTGCCCCAGGACTTCCATTAGAGGAGGTTTTTGATCCAACAGGTGCAGGGGACAGTTTTATCGGTGGTTTTGCTGGATATTTATCACAGCGAGGGAAGATTACATTTGACGAAATGAAAACAGCGGTCATTATGGGATCTGCCATGGCCTCGTTTACTGTGCAAAAGTTTGGAACCGAATGTTTGGAAACCTTGACTCGAGAACAATTGCATCAACGCATTTTAGCTTTTAAATCTTTATCTGAATTTGAATTAACATAATACGACTATTCTAATGAGTGACGCGATAAAGCACGAGTGTGGAATTGCCCTTTTACAACTAAAAAAACCGTTGTCTTTTTTCAAGGAAAAATACGGAAGTGCACTTTACGGGATAAACAAGATGTATTTGTTAATGGAAAAACAGCACAATCGCGGACAAGACGGCGCAGGTTTTGCTAGCATTAAATACAATATGTCTCCTGGCCAACGCTACATCAGTCGTGTGCGCTCTGCGGAAAGCCAACCCATTCAAAAGATTTTTAAGACTATAAACGAACGGATTCAAAAGCAATTGGAGGTATCGCCAGATTTGCTCTCTCAGCCAGAAGAATTAAAACAACAGATTCCCTATGTAGGCGAACTGATGCTGGGTCATGTACGTTACGGAACGTTTGGGAAAAACAGTATTGAGAGTGTTCATCCCTTCTTACGACAAAACAATTGGATGCATCGAAATTTAATTGTAGCCGGAAATTTTAATCTGACCAACGTCAACCAGCTTTTCGACAACCTAGTAGATCTGGGACAGCATCCCAAAGAGCGTGCAGATACGGTCACTGTGATGGAAAAAATAGGACACTTTTTAGATGATGCTGTTGCAAAAATCTATAAAAACCTTCGCCACGAAGGATATACCAAAGCGGAGGCCTCTCCTTTGATCGCCGAGCGATTGAAACTCTCAAAAATTTTGCGTAAAGCGTCCAAAAACTGGGATGGAGGTTACGCCATGGCTGGATTGTTAGGTCATGGAGACTCTTTTGTACTGAGAGATCCTATAGGAATTCGTCCTGTTTATTATTATTCCGATGATGAAATTGTAGTGGTTGCCTCGGAACGTCCAGCCATTCAAACGGTCTTTAACATTGCCTATGAAAAGATTGAAGAACTTGAGCCGGGTCATGCTTTGATCACGAAAAAGGGAGGAGAAACAAGAATCAAAAAAATTCTAGAACCCCAGACCAAAAGAGCGTGTTCTTTTGAACGAATATATTTTTCAAGAGGTGGAGATTCGGAGATTTATCAAGAGCGTAAAGACCTGGGAAAAGCACTTTTTCCACTTGTCCACAAATCGATAAAAGGAGATTTGGAAAACACGGTTTTTTCATTTATTCCCAACACCGCAGAAACTAGTTTTTACGGGATGATAGGGGCTGTTCAAGATCACGTTAGAGCCTTGCTCACGGAGGAATTGACCAAAACCCAAACTCCTGATTTAAAGGCCATAACAAAAATGCTCAATCTCAAACCCCGGATTGAAAAAATTGCGATCAAAGACGCAAAATTAAGAACTTTTATTACGGAAGATAGTGATCGAGACGACCTTGTAGCGCATGTGTACGATATCACCTATGGTGTAGTACACGATACTGATAATCTGGTGATCATAGACGACAGCATCGTGAGGGGGACTACATTGCAAAAAAGTATTTTACGGATGTTAGACCGCTTGGGTCCTAAAAAAATTATTGTGGTTTCCAGCGCACCGCAAATACGCTATCCCGATTGCTATGGAATCGACATGGCAAAGTTGGAAGAATTTATCGCTTTTCGCGCCGCTTTGGTACTTCACGAGGACCGAGGAACTAAGGAACAAACAATTCAAGAGATTTATCAAAATTGTCTAAAAAGCATTGAAGAGCAAGTGGAGGTGCCTCCAAATTATGTCCAAGCCCTTTACGACCCCTTTAGCGCCATAGAAATTTCAAATAAAATTGCTGAAATGCTAAAATCCGATAAGATTAAGGCTGAGGTTGAAGTGATTTTTCAAACGGTTGAAGGACTGCACAAAGCCTGCCCTAAAAACTTAGGGGATTGGTATTTTACGGGGAATTATCCTACTCCAGGTGGTTGTCGGGTGGTGAATAAAGCGTTTATCAACTTTGTTGAGAAGAACAACAAGAGGGCTTATTAAAAAAAACCTGCACAAGGAAGTGGCAGGATTCAAAAAAGTAAAAAAGGCGATTCTAAGTTTGAGAATCGCCTTTTTTTATTTGTAAAATTTAAACTCCAGCAGTGTACAGTTCACTTACTTTATCCCAGTCAATAACATTAAAAAAGGCATTGATATAATCTGGGCGTCTGTTTTGGTAGTTCAAATAGTAGGCATGTTCCCAAACATCAATTCCCAAAATAGGGGTTCCCTCACAACCTATTCCGGGCATTAAGGGATTGTCTTGATTGGCCGTCCCACAAACCTCCACCGAGCCACCCTTGTGCACACAAAGCCAGGCCCATCCCGAACCGAATTGAGTTGCCGCAGCCTTTGAAAAAGCAGTTTTAAATTCATCAAAAGAACCAAAAGCGCTGTCCAAAGCTTCTGCCAAAGCCCCGCTAGGTGTCCCGCCACCGTTGGGAGACATGACTTGCCAAAACAAACGGTGATTGTAAAAGCCTCCTCCGTTATTGCGGACCGCTTTATTTTCTAAATCGAGCCCGGAGAGAATCTCTTCAATGGACTGGTCTGCTAAGGGAGAGTCAGCAATCGCGTTGTTCAGATTGGTAGTATATCCATTGTGGTGCTTGCTGTGATGGATTTCCATCGTACGTGCATCAATATGCGGTTCCAATGCGTCATAGGCATAGGATAAAGAAGGTAATTCAAAAGCCATAATTAATTTTTTTAAGTTTAAGCAAAATTAAAATTTCTTTTGTCAATGAAAGCCTAACTTATCAAAAGCCTTACATTTAAATTGTTTTTTTAACATTTTGAATACGACCAACTTTCATATCATCAATGCCTCAGCTGGGTCTGGAAAAACCCATACGCTGGTCTTGGAATACCTTAAAATTTTACTGAGTCAGGAAACCTCACAGCCGTTTCGGAGCATGCTAGCCTTGACTTTTACCAACAAAGCGGTGCATGAGATGAAGGCACGAATTTTAGAAACTCTAGTCTCGCTTTCTCAACCTCCTTCTAAAGAGGTGCACATGGCTACCAGTCTTTGTGATGCCTTGTCAATTTCCGAAGAGGAGCTCGCCTTTCGATCTGGCCAGATGCTGCGTAAGCTCCTTTTGGAGTACGGTAGTTTTGACGTGATCACACTCGACACTTTTACCCACAGACTGGTCCGTACTTTTGCTCGAGACTTTCAACTGCCTTATGGCTTTGAGGTTGCGTTGGACCCAACTGATTTATTTGAAGAAACCGTAGACTCCATAATTGCACAAGTAGGGAAAGACGAACTGCTTTCTGACTTACTGTTAACATTTAGCTTAAATAAAGTTAGGTCAGAAAAAGATTGGGACGTTCAAAAGGACTTGTCCGAATTTATTTCGATGTTACTCAATGAGAATGATCGCGAACCGATAGCCGATATAAAAAATAAAACCTTAGAAGGATTACAAGAAGATAAAAAACAACTAGAACGTGTATCAGAAAATGCTAAAAAAACAGCCCGACAATTTGCTACCGAGGCACTCAGTTTTTTAGACGAAAAAGGGTTAAAAGCTGAGGATTTCAAATTAAAACTGATGCACAAACACTTTGAAAATGTGGTAGATGAAGCCTTTACAAAACTTTATGGAAATCAACTTGAAGCTGCTTTAAATCAAGAGAAGCCCTTGTATAACAAAACATTGAATTCCTCAAAAAAAGTATTAATTGACGAAATTCAACCCGAATTACGGTCCTATTTTAATAAGATAAAAAAAGCAGTAGGGCAGTATGTAATCATTCAGCGTACAGTAAAGTCTTGGACTCCGAGAATTTTACTCCAACTGATGGAACAGCGCTTAAATGAAATCCAGAATGAAAAAGAAGTTCGCTTACTTGGAGAATTCAATAGAAAGATCAGTCACTTGGTTCAGGAAGAACCTGCACCTTTTATCTTTGAACGTCTCGGAACGCGGTATCAGCACTATTTTTTAGATGAATTTCAAGATACCTCTAGTTTGCAATGGTCCAATCTGGTTCCCTTAATCGGCAATGCAATAGAAAGTGAACGTTCTCTGGGTTCAAGTGGATCACTACTCTTGGTTGGAGATCCAAAGCAAGCTATCTATCGGTGGAGAGGAGGAAACATGGAACAGTATATTAGGCTGATCAACCAAACAGAAAATCCATTCCAAATCGAGGCAACCTGTTTCTCTTTGGATCGCAATTTTAGATCAGAAAAAGAAATTGTGGATTTTAACAATGCCTTTTTTCAACTACATGCAGCACATTTTGAATCCCCTGAGTATCAAAAAATCTATGGGGAGGGGAGTCAACAGCAACCGCAAAAAGAAGGTGGCTACGTTTGCATAGAAGCCATTCCAAAAGGAGACACAAAAGAAGAAACTATTCCTCTTTATGTCGCTCAGACAGTTACTGCTGTTGAAACGCTCCTCAAAAAAGGATACCGTCAAAGAGAAATTGCAATTTTAGTTCGTAAAAAAAATCAAGCAGCGGTGATCGGTACCGCTTTGGTTCAAGAGGGGTACGATTTAGTTTCCTCAGAGTCCCTTCAGGTATCCCAATCAACAAAAGTTCAACTGCTTATCGCTTTTTTACAACTTTCCGTACGTCCGAATACACCCGAACACCACAAAACGATTTTAGATGTTCTTTGGGAAATCGAGAGTCAACCTAGGGAGGAGTATCACGAATTTGCCAAACAAATTTTGCATCAAAAGTCAACTGTTTTTTTCAGCCATTTGAGGGAGCGATTCCCTTTTGATTTTGATTTAAGGCTTATGGCTTCACTCCCCATTTCAGAAGCAATTGAATACATACTACTTTCCCTTCCTTCTTTGGACCTAAAAGATGCCTATGTGCATTCCTTACTGGAAGATGTATTTGAATTTTCAAAAACCCATACAACTACAATCGCACAGTATTTAAATCATTGGAAACACCAGGGTGAGCAATTGCGAATTGCACTACCAGACGCTCTTGACGCAATCCAACTGATGACCATTCACCAGGCCAAGGGATTGGAATTTCCCGTGGTTATTTTGCCCTTTATGGATACCCCTTTAAGCCCAAGCGTCACTGAAAAAGTATGGTATCCATTTACGGAAGAGCCTTTGAAATCTATCCAATGGGGATGGTTGAATTTTTCGAAAGAACTACAACATTGCGGTCCAGAGGCACAAAAACTATATGATTCACATCGATTGGGGCAACACTTGGATGCGTTTAATGTGCTTTACGTGGCGCTCACCAGAGCGGTAGAGGTTTTATATGTCATCACCCAAGAAGTAGATTCAGCCAGAACAACCTACGCACATTTGTTTAAATTCTATGTAGAAGCACAAGGAAAAAAGCTAGAGGCTAAAATCCCTTTTGAACAAGGGGTATTTCGATCCAAAAAGAGACAACCACAAAGTCGTGATATGTACAGTGAACATTTACTCTTTTCACTGCCGCTAAGCAATGCTTGGAAAAAACGAATTGTGGAAACCTTGCCCACAACAAAAGTCGGGGATGCTGCCCGAGATCGCGGTGTATTGATTCACGACCTATTAGCAAAAGTGATTACAGCAGATCGAATTTCAGAAGTGATTAAGGAAGCTTTGGAGCAAAAAATCCTCTCAGAAGCATTAAAAAAAGAGGTAGAAGACAAATTAAGGGAAGTAGCATGTCACCCCGATTTAGTTTCATTATTTAGTGAAGGAGATCAGATCCTTTGTGAACAAGACCTTCTTGCGCCCAACGGGCCTACCTTAAGACCAGACCGGATTAATTTTTCAAGTACAGGAGAAGCCACGGTTTTAGATTATAAAACTGGTATTCCAAAAAAAGAAGATGAAAATCAGCTTTTGAATTACGCTCGTGTGATTAAAGATCTCGGGTTTCAAGAAGTCAAAAATTATTTAGTTTATTTGTATCCAGAGGTACAGATTCTTAAGGTAAATCCCGAGTAATATATTTTGTTTATATTTAAAATACATTTATAAATAAACCCAAATCGTATAACCCAAATCTACAATTCATGTTTACCTTATCGAAAAATTATTCTCTTCTCCAAAAAGAGGCTGTAGTCGTACTCAAAACCATTTTTATACTGTTACTTACCTCTGTCAAAGCACAGAATGAAGCTGAACCCTGGAAGTTCTTCTTTGGAATTAACGCTGTGGATACCTTTCCAACAGGGGGGGGTTGGCTCCGGAGATCTTTTTGAAGAATTTTTAACTATCAATCATTGGAACATTGCTCCGTATCCCTCTTATATTGGGGTCAAGAATTATATTGGAGCTGGTTTTTCTTTTAGAACCCGTTTCAGTTTCAATTCAATTAAACAATACGGAGATACTCCAGCTTCAGACAATTATTACAATGTCGATGGAATTGTATCCTATAATTTAAACACCCTATTTAAAGGAAAAACGCTAATGCCTTTTCTAGAAGTGGGAGGGGGATACTCCATATTTGATGAGCAAGGTGCAGGATATTTCAATTTGGGGGCTGGGGTAGAAATATGGCTGGGTCCCAAGAAAAAGACGGCCCTTACTTTGGAAACTATTTATAAAAACACAGGAGAAACTTACGGAGTAAAACATTTTCAACATCTGATGGGTCTTGCCTTCCTCTTTGGTGCGAAAAAAGACTTGGATGGTGATGGCATTCCTGACAAAGAAGATGCATGTCCAGAAGTTGCAGGAATTGCACTTTTCAACGGATGTCCAGATACAGACAGAGACGGCATTCAAGATGAGGAAGATGACTGTCCCAATACTCCTGGAATCCCAGCGTTTAATGGATGTCCAGATACAGATGGAGATGGAGTAAAAGATCTAGAGGGTCAATGTCCAGACGAAGCAGGAACCATAGAAAACGACGGCTGTCCTGAGATTACCCAAGAGATTATCGAACGACTTCAAGAGATTGGGAAAATCATCTACTTTGCCACCAACGATTCTAAACTCAATGAAAGAAATAACCAAATTTTAGACGAGGTGTTTAACACACTTCAGAACTATTCTAGTTATAAAGTTGTGGTAGAAGGACATACAGATTCTTCTGGTCAAGCTTCTTTCAATCAAGCGTTATCGGAAAAAAGAGCAAATTCAGTAATGCGCTATTTGATTGAAAAAGGGATGTCACCTTCTCGAGTTTCTGCAAAGGGATATGGGGAAACTCGTCCAGCCGTATCTAACGATACCGCAGAGGGAAGACGTGAAAACCGTAGAGTAGTATTTGAAATTTATCAATAGTACTGAAATCAATGATTTAATTTAAAATAAACCGCTTTAGCTTGACCTGATTTTTTACATTTAGGGATGCAAACTTTTTTGGATGATGTCGCAAAAAAAATTGTTGCCGCCCATAGTGAGAGGGATCAGGTCAAAGTTATTGTCCCCAGTAATCGAGCGATAAATTTTTTAAAAGAAGCGTTTAAAAGAACTATAGAGACTCCTTTGGTGGCTCCAGAAATCATAAGCGTTTCCCAATTTATTGAGGAACTTTCCAGTATCCAACTCTTGCCCAAAGTAGATCTCTTGTATGCATTGTATGAGGTGTATCAAGAGCAAACTCCAAAAAAGGAGTTAGAGTCATTTCATCAATTTTACGGATGGGGAGCTACTCTTCTCGAAGAGTTTAATGAAATCGATACCCAACTTGTCAATGCAAAAGAACTCTTTAGTTTTATGTCTGCTCTGGGAGAGATTGAAGTATGGGGAGATCAGAAACAAGGGGATTTAAGCAAACGACATTTTAAAATTCAGGAGCAGTATTCTCTGTATTACGAAAAACTTTACAAAAAGTTGCTGCAAATGGGTAGAGGGTATTCGGGTTTGCGACTCAGAGAAGCGGTTCAAAATCTATCTTTTTACACCCAACAAAACCTTTCAAAACATTTTTTTGTAGGCTTTAATGCGTTGACTAAAGCAGAGGAAACCATTATTCAGGAACTTCTTGTAGAGAGTAAAGCAGAAATTATTTGGGATTTAGACCAAACCTTTTATGAAGATGCCTACCACAGTGCAGGACACTACATTAGAACCTATCAAAAAAACTGGAAGGTTTTAAATAAACAACCCAAGCCCTTGTTTACGAATTACTTTTCAGAAGCCAAAGAATTCGAGATAATCAGTACGGCAAAAAACAGTATTCAATCCAAAACAGCCATTCAAATTGCAAAAGAATTGAAGGAAGAAAACCCTGGAGACTCCACTGTGGTGGTTTTGGGCGATGAAACACTCTTACTTCCTACTCTTTCTGTTTTGCCAGAGGAGCTGCCCTGGAATATTACGATGGGATACCCCTTAAAGGATACGGTTCTTTTCGGATTTTTTATACATTATTTTGAGTTACAGCAAAGCCTCAGTACGTTGGGATTTCCAACACGTCAACTGTATGAGTTTTCTCAAATTACAATTGCGAAAGTTCTTTTTCAGGAGGGCCAGTCTCCAATGGATCAATGGATTGAGACCCAGCAACAAAATTTTGTCAGTACCACAACGTTGTGTGCCAAGGGGGGTGTTGAAACGCTTGTTTTTACCCCTTTCGATAAGGTAGCTGATTTTATTGAGCGACTTATAAAAATCACCCAAACTATAAAGGAGCGTTACCTTAAAAAAAGGAACGAATCTTTTCAAATTCAAGTATGTGACCGTTTTCTTAGTCTGTTCGAATCTCTTGTAGACCGACATAAAGAACACCAGTTTATGAAATCTCTCAGAGATTTTAAAATGATTTTCGAATCCTTAGCGGGTGAAGAAACTTTTGATTTTACGGGCGATGCTTTTGATGGAGTTCAAATTATGGGGCTTTTGGAAACTCGTCTTTTGGATTTTGACAACGTAATTATTACTAATGTCAACGAGGGAATTTTGCCTTTTGGAAAAACACCCTTTTCTTGGATTCCCTACGGGGTACGAAAAAAGTTTGGGATGAATACTTTTGTAGAGCAAGACCATCTGTACGCCTATCATTTTTTCCGATTGTTACAACGCTCAAAAAAAGTGTTTTTACTTTACAACGCCGCTGCGGAAGGCCTTTTTTCAGGGGAACGCAGTCGTTTTTTGATCCATCTAGAATATTTTAAACATCCCTCGCATCATCTTGTATTCAAGCAGCTAGCCCTTCCCATTCCAAAAATAGATTATACGCAAAAGAAAGTTTTAAAGACAGCTGCCATTCTCGCGCATTTGGAACACATAGGCCAAGAGGGGTTTTCACCCTCCTCGCTCACGCAGTACATCAGAAACCCATATCGGTTTTACGAACAGCGCATGCTTAAAATCAAACCTGTGGAAGAATTTAATGAGCAACTTAGCGCCATAGAAAAAGGGGCGATCATGCATGAGGTGTTAGAGCTCCTTTATACGCCCTATTTGTCGTTGATCATGAAGGAGTCTGATTATGACCAAATGTTGGAAAAACTCCCTGAAATTTTAGCAGCAACTTTCGATTCTCAAACCAAAAGCGAAGAGAAAAGAACTGGAAAAAACCTTTTGATTTATCAAGTAATGGAGGCTGTACTCCAACAGTTTTTAGGTTCCGAAAAAAAACAAGTCCTGGAAGGCAATCAAATTCAAATTATTGGTCTTGAACAAGAGTTTAAAAAAGCTATAGAAGTCAAAACCATTGAACGAAGTATATGCTTTAGAGGAACCGTTGACCGTATAGACCGTTATAATGGAACCTTGCGATTTGTAGATTATAAAACGGGAAGCGTCACAGCTACAGATTTAGCCTTTACGGATTGGGAGGAGATTCGCACGCTACCAAAAAAAGGACCCTTATTTCAAGTTTTACTCTATGCTTACGTTTTAAAGAATGATTTTAATGAGGAAAAGCGTATTGCTGGTGTGATTCCTTTAAAAACATTTACTAATGAGTTCCTCGCAGTTTCTCAAAAAGAAAACACAAGGAAAAAGCATCTTTTACATCTCGGAGATGAGGTTTTGAATGTTTTTGAAAAAGAACTTTTCGAGTTGCTTAAAGAAATTTTTGATCCTGAACTCCCTTTCTGGGAAAAGGAGCAATAGCTCAATCAAATCCGTTTTGTAATAAAAAAGCAGATTGATTCAAATTTCATACTTTTACATTAGGAAGTAACCTTTACTAACTATATTAATGAGCAAAGACAAAGATTTTGACGAGTTAGACTCCAATAACGACGGTTACCTAACAAAGGAAGAATTTAAGAAAGGGAATAAACCCTCTGGAATTGAAAAAGAAAAACTCAACTGGTTTCTAAGGTTAATAACCTTGGGAGATCGTTTTGATATTCGGGATTTTTGGGATCGATTAAAAAAATCTATTGTTGAATTTATCATACTGGTTTTTGGTGTGACGGTTTCCTTTGGAATAGAACAACAAGGAGGTGAGTCGGATAACCGTGCGGACGGGATTGAAAACTTAGTCAATTTAAGGGAAGAAATTGACAAAATGATTACCTATACTGATGCTTACATTGAGCAAATTGATTGGGTTACTGAAATGTATAAAAAACAATACCAAAAATGGGATATTGATAATGACAGTATTTTTATCGAGTTCATGGAGGACGAGAATGATCCTGATGAGAATTACTTTTTTTCACCCATGGGAATGTACCCTAACAGAGACCCATTTGATCCTACTCGGGTAAGTTTTGATGCTATAAAATTAGACGGAACCTTTCGATTGCTTCCTAAGGAGGTTGGACTCAAAATCACCAATATTTACGACGGAACAGAACTCAAATATTTAATTGAAAACACAGGCGAAAAAGAAGAGCGCTATGTGAACCAGTTTAAAGACCGAGTGGCGAATAAATGGGTTTCTGATTTGCGATGGGTAGATCTAGATTACAACGAATTTTGGATTGAAAACAGGAAATACATCCAACAGGACAAATTTATTAAATACAATCTCTACAAAAGAATTGACCTCTGGGAGTGGAGTATTAAGGAACAGTTGCAATTGTACAGAGCCTCATTGATTGAAGGTACAGAAATGTTAGATTCCGTAGTCGCGGTCCGAGATAGCGAAATTGAATTCATTTGGTGGGTACTTAATCCGAAGTAGAAGCAGAAATTAAATCAGCAACTAATTTTCCAGAAATTAATGCAGGAGGTACTCCTGGTCCCGGCACAGTGAGTTGTCCTGTAAAGTACAAGTTTTTCACTTTTTTACTTTTGAGCTTCGGTCTCAGAAACGCTGTTTGTAGTAGCGTGTTTGCCAAACCATAGGCGTTTCCTTTGTAGGAATTATAGTCCTCAATAAAATCATTTACACAAAAAGATTCACAAAAGAGCATCTGCTCCTTAATCGGTTGTTCGGTCAACTTTTCCATTCGATCTAATACCAGATTGAGATAGTGTTCTCTCAATTCGGAAGTATCTTCAATACCCGGTGCAATAGGGATTAGTAGAAAACAAGCTTCTTTCCCTTTGGGTGCCATCGTTGGATCGGACATCGATGGGAAATTAGCATAAAACAAGGGGTTCTCTGGCCATTCAGGTTGGTCGTAAATGGCTTGTGCATGTAGGTCAAAGTCAACATCGAAAAACAAGGTGTGATGGGATACATTTTTCACTTTCTGGTTTAACCCGATATAAAACAAAAGTGACGAAGGTGCAAAGACTTTTTTATCCCAATAGGACTCGCTATAAACCCTGTATTTAGGATCCAATAGCTTTTCAGAATGATGATAATCTGCCCCTGAAAGGACAATATCCGCAGTGATGGCTTCTCCGTTAACTACAATTCCGTTGGCTTTTCCAGATGCATCCACGGTAATTTTTTCTACAGCTGTATCCGTATGGAAATGGACTCCAAGAGACTCTCCCAAAGCCACCATTGCTAATACAATACTGTACATTCCGTTTTCTGGATGCCAAGTACCTAATCCAAAATCTGCAAAGTTCATAAAATTGTAAAAGGAAGGGGTGTTGGAGGGTTTTGCTCCTAGAAATAACACAGGAAACTGTAAAATTTGTCGGAGTTTGGGACTTTTAAAGTCTTTGTAAACGTCTCTTTTGATATTACTCAGAAAATACTTGATCTTCTTTATTGTCACTGGGGTGACAAGCTCTAGAGGTGAAATACCAGGTCGATAGACCAAGTTCTGAATTGCAATCTCATAATTTTCTTTGGCAAGTTCAATAAAGCGTTTTAGTTTTTTGCTACTCCCCTTTTCTTCGTTTTCAAAAACAGTGTAGATTTTTTCTAAGGAATCTCCAATAGCAATGCTTTCATTTTCTCCAAAAACTACCTGATAACCTGGGTCGAGGCGTTCCAATTGGTAAAAGTCTTTTGTCGTTTTTTCAAAATCATTGTAAAATGATTCAAAAACATCTGGCATCCAATACCAAGAAGGTCCCATATCAAAAGTAAATCCGTCTTTTTTTAATTGACGAGCCCTACCTCCTAAGGTTTGGTTTTTTTCGTAGACGTGAACTTCAAAATCTTTTTGAGCCAAATAGGATGCGGCGGACAGGGAAGAAAACCCTGAGCCTACAATAACAATTTTTCTTTTCATCTGTTTTTTTTAATACCGTTTTCTCGGGTAGACAGAGGAAACATCCAAGCAATCACACATTAAAGTATAAAAAACACATACTGGGATATTTCATAGCAGTACAAAGATATTATAAAAAGAAGCGGTAAAAAACGATTTGTAAGAAAGGATGCTTTATTCTTTATGTGCTGCCCATGCGACACCTCTTGTGATCAAGCTCCACACTTCAGGGATTTCATAATCTTGCTTGGAATGGCCAATGGAATTGTAATATACACGGCCCTTTCCGAAAGGTTTTCTCCACACGACTGGAACAACCGCCCCTTCAATCCAAGCATCATGAGCTCCAGAAAATTTGGTCGTAGCTAATACTTCCAAAGCAGGATCTACGTGCATATAATATTGTTCCGAATGGAGTGTAAAATTTTTAATATCCCTAGTAATTGGATCTTCTTTTGACCCTATTTCTACATTATAAGTCACTTGGCCTCCTGGGTGTTTCACAAATTGACCTCCCACCATATACTGGTATTCGGTATCGTCTCTAAAGGAGTCCCCTAAGCCTCCATGGCATCCTGCAAGACCCACTCCCGAAGCGACGGCTTTTATTAAACCTTGCGATTCTTTAGTGGTCATTTCACTCATTGTGATATGCTGGATAACCAAATCAAATTTTTGCATCACTGAAGTGTTTGTATAAATTGCAGTTCCTTTTTCTAGACGGACCACAGCCTGCTGTTCTTCCAGCCAGGAAGTAATCTTTTTAGCAAAAATTTCAGGTTGATGTCCTTCCCAACCCCCATAAACAACTAGCACATTTTTACCTTCTAAGCTTGGAAGTTCGTTTTGTGAAAAACAGACGTTCATAAAAAGGAGAACGAATAATAAAGAGATGTTAGGCTTAACCATTGTTGATTTTTAGTTTAAGATAATCAATTTATCTTTTTTTAAGAGCGGTATTTTCTTTGAATAGAAAAACTGCTTTTAACTGCGGAAATACAAAAGGTCCAATTTCAGTAAAATGAGGATTTCTATACTATTACTCCTAGCACACCCTCTAAATTACGATCTATGGATCATCAAATTGTTTAAACTTAGTTTCTTTATTAAATAAAAAAATAGTATGGCACCGAAAAAAGTCCTCCACAAGGTGATTTGTAGTAAAAAAGAAGAATTTTTTTACGGAAATTGTTGTTTTCTCGCAAAAGCATTTTGTTTAATAGAGAAATTCATTAAACTGCTTATAATGAGTATATTAATAGTATATAAATATAATAAACTAAACAGTTGTTTTATAAAAATGTAAAATACCTCAACAAAAATTGGCGCGTATAACTTTTTATACATATATTTAAACAAGTTTAAGTTCGATTTGGTTTCAAAACGTCTCTGTTAATTACTTCCATTAGTTAAATTCTAAAATCCTAATCAGAGGCGTTTTTTCTTTTTTCTTCCTAAAAACACTACCTTTAATATAGATACAGTATTTATACATTCAGGTTAATGACACAGGTGACTACGCTCACGCTTTTTTCTTTTAAAACGAACAAATTCTGGGCTTTCCAACAGATGGGTGTTGCTCCTCTGCGCTTAAAAAATATCGAAGGCTTGAAATTTTATAAGTTTCTAGGAACAGGAGGGGGGCAGGGATTTAGCCTTCGCCCCGATTTTTCTACATATGCCTTTCTGGGTGTATGGGAGGATCTCCCCTTCTATCAGAATTGTCTTCAAAAGCACCCCATTTTCAAAACTTACCAAGAAAAAGCAACGAGCCAGAGGGATCTGATTTTAAACGCCGTAAAAAGCCACGGTAAGTGGAGTGGGCAAAACCCTTTTAAAACAAAACCGGGTTTAGAAGCCAAGGGAAACCAAAAAGCGGTCGTAATTACTCGGGCTACACTTCATTGGAATCGCCTGTTTTCTTTCTGGAAAGCAGTTCCTGCTGCCAGTAAAGCCATAGAAACAGCACAAGGGGTTCAGTATTACAAAGGCATTGGAGAATGGCCTTTTATACAACAAGCCACAATAAGTATTTGGGATGATTTTGAGGCTGTCAACACTTTTGCCTACAAAGACCGCGCACACGCGGATATTGTAAAAAAAACGAAACAGATGAACTGGTACAAAGAAGATCTTTTTTCTCGATTTCACTTAATTTCGGACACTACAAAATCTCTAGATTCATGAAAAAAGCAATCGTTGTGGGTGCTGGAGTTGCTGGATTGGCTAGTAGTATTCGCTTAGCCCTCAAAGGTTATCAAGTACAGGTTTTTGAACAAAATTCCTATCCGGGAGGAAAACTATCTACCTTCAGTCTCCAGGGCTATCGATTTGATGCAGGCCCCTCTTTATTTACGATGCCTCATTTTGTAACCGAACTTTTTGAATTGGCGGGGGAGTCTGCAGAAGAACACTTTGAGTTTTCAAAAAAGGAAGTGGCGTGCACCTATTTTTGGCAAGACGGCACCGAGTTTACAGCCTATTCAGATCGAAAACAATTTATTAAAGAAGCCCATCAAACCTTTGGCGAGCCTGAAGAAAATATAGAGCGTTACTTCAACAGAGCAAAAAAGAAATATGAGCTTACTTCCACTTTGTTTTTAGAAAAATCGTTGCACAAGCTTAAAACTTTTCTCTCAATAGACACTGTAAAGGCCTTATTTCAGCTTCACACTTTTGAGCTTCAAAAAACCTTACACCAAGCCAACATTGATGCCTTTTCGTCCGCTCATTTTATTCAACTTTTAGATCGTTACGCAACTTACAACGGGTCAGATCCTTATCAAACCTCGGGGATGATGACCTTGATCCAACACTTGGAAAGTGCCTACGGTACTTTTGTCCCCAAAAAGGGAATGGTCTCTATTACCGATGCGCTTTTTGGTTTGGCAAAACGTCTTGGTGTGCAGTTTCATTTTGAGACCTCTGTGGAAGAAATCAGAGTTGAATCGGATCAAGCAAAAGGAGTAAAAACTAAAACTGCTTCTTATGAAGCGGATTTTGTTGTCTCAAATATGGATGTATTTCATACGTATAAAAAGTTACTCCCAAAAGCGAAGCCCCCGCAAAAAAGATTAAAGCAAGAGCGCTCCAGTTCAGCCGTTATTTTTTATTGGGGAATTGCGCGTCAGTTTGAGAAGCTGGACTTGCACAACATCTTTTTTTCTGAAGCGTACCAAAAGGAATTTCAAGCGATTTTTAAGGAGCAAACAGTAGCTGAAGACCCTACTATTTACGTTAATATTACTTCTAAAGACGTTCCTGAAGATGCTCCAGAAGGGTGTGAAAACTGGTTTGTGATGGTCAATACTCCGGCACAGCACGGGCAAGACTGGGAGCAATTAGTAGATCGACTCCGTACGATCGTCATTCAGAAATTGTCGGAGCGATTGGGGGTACCACTTCAACAATGGATCGTTTGTGAAGAGGTGCTTACCCCTCCGCGAATTGAAGCCAAAACCCAATCGTATCGAGGTGCCTTGTATGGTGCATCAAGCAATGATGCCATGGCAGCCTTTTTACGTCATCCCAATTTTTCCAGTCGGATAAAAAACCTCTACTTTTGTGGTGGAAGTGTACATCCGGGAGGAGGAATTCCTCTTTGCTTACTCTCTGCCAAAATCGTGGCTGATCTCATTCCCAAAGTATAACTGAATGCTGCAAACGAGTCTCTTAACAAAGCAAAATGCCGCTATCGGCTTAATCTGGCTCTTTCATGTTTCTGGATTAATTGGAATTATTTACAGCAATGCATCCTGGTTTATTAAAGGGACGCCTGTCAATCTTCTTTTGAGTTTTGCCCTGCTTTTGATCAATACAGAATGGAGTAAAAAAATGGGATCACTCGTCCTGCTCTGTTTTACCACGGGAATGCTAGCTGAAATTTTAGGAGTTCGATACGGATTTATTTTTGGAGAATATTCTTACGGCAATGCCCTAGGAACCAAAGTGATGGAAGTTCCCCTAATGATAGGGGTCAACTGGTGTATTTTAATTTTTATCACAGGCTTTATCGCTCAGTTTTTCCTAAAAAAACTGTGGTCCAAAGCGCTTTTAGGAACCGCTTTGATGTTGACCCTAGACCTCGTCATGGAACCCGTAGCTCCTGTTTTAGACTTTTGGACTTTCAACACTGGACTGGCTTCTTTTCACAATTATTTCGGATGGGCTTTGGTTGCTTTTCCACTACAACTTGTTTTTCACAAAGTCAAAATTAATATCGAAGGTCCATTCCCCTTTCATTTGTTTATACTCCAGTTTCTTTTTTTCACCATACTTTTGCTAAAAATTAATTCCTTGGGAATTTAAATCAACTACTATGGGTTCTCTGCGCTATTTTGTATTGTTTCTATTTTGCATCACTGCTTGTAAAAATGGAAAACCAGCGGAAAGTACGGTCTCAGGTACTTTAGCAAACAATGAGGAAACGAGTTCTCCACTGACTGCTCGATTCGATTTGGTTGAATATCCCGAGGCCTTGTTAAAGGAAAACGGATTAGAAGAATGGGAGGAATTCATCGATTTATACGAAGCCCTTGAACGACTAAAAGAACTAGACCTCCGCGATGTGGGAGTTAATATTATAGGGATTTCCGCTCGAATAAAAAAAATAGTTTCTGACACACTCCCTGGAGGCTTTGAGACTCCTCAAATAAGAAGCCGCTTTAAAGTAGTTCAAATGCAGACCCAAAAAGCACGTTATTTCACAAAACATTATAAGGAAGATTCTTTAATTCCTTCATTAAAAACGCTTTACGGACATTACAACGCCTTGCTTTTACGAATGCAGGTTTTGAAACAAGAAGAGTCTACTGTAGTCTCCCAGACAATCCCTTTAAATTAAGAGTTTACTTCTTTTTTGTGGCGGTGCTCCGTTGCAATTACTTGACTTTGATCCAAGGCAACTTCAATACTGGAAAGATGTTGCAATAATTTGGAGTTCTCAAATTCTTGGTCGAAAAGGGTTCGATACAAGTCCAACAACAATTTATCAGCCTCTAAACACTTCTCTATGGCTGAAGTTTTGATATGATCAATGGAAGATATTAACAACTGGTCAAAGTTAAATCGGCTGACTACTAGGTCGTCATAGCTTGTTCCAAGGCTTTGCAATTCACTCAAAATTTCTTGAAAAAATCGATTGCGAATCATGGCTTGTTGATTAAAAAACCGCTTGTCTTCAGAAACTAAAGCACGGTCTGCAGCCTTCAAATACTCCAGTTTCGCATTTCTTAGATGCGTTAAGAGTTTTTCTAAGGAGGCAATATGTTGATTGCTTTTAGACATTGTTAAATTTATATCATCAAGGTAGTTTTTATAAGCTAGAGGTTTAAGTGCCCCCCCCTTTTTATATCAACAAGTTATCTACAGAATAATGAAAAGGAGTTTTACGACAAATTTTATCGCCTTTGATAATACGTACTCGAGCCTCCTCATTATTAAATTCAGGTACGGGGAGGTTTACTTTTTGTGCCATATGTAAATAGTAGTCTTCTCTGAGCGGATGATGTGGAGCAACCAAATTAAAAATCCCCTGAAGCTCGGAATGGGAAACCAAAGTAGCTACTCCTCGGACGGCATCTTCTTGATGAATAAAATTGATTTTTCCCTTAGGGTTTGGAATGGTTCTTCCTTGAAGATAATAAATCGGGTTGCGGTCGACCCCAATTAGCCCTCCCAGTCTAACGATGACTGAGGGAATAGGATATTCATCTAGGAGTTGTTCACTACTAACTAATGCCTTGGCCGAGAAAGTTTCTGGAACTACAGGACTGGTTTCATCGTAACTGTTTCCTCTGGATCCGTAGACAGAGGTACTACTCAAAAATAAAATACGCTGAATTGGATAAGAGGCCGAGGCGTCCAGTAGTAGTTGGATTTTTCGAACATAGCCTACTTCGGAAGTGGGTCGCTTAGGAGGTAGGGAAATAAGGAGGGTATCTACTTGATCCAAAAAAGTGTCCAGCCCTAGGGCTTGGTCATCCTCTAAAACAACACAATACCCCTCTATTCCCTTTTTTTGGAGTTCTACAACCCCCGATTCTGAAGTCCGAGAACCCTTTACAGTATAATCAAGCTGTTGTAAATATTTTCCCAGTGGGACCCCCAACCAACCACAACCTAAAATACCTATAGTAGACATTAGTGAAATTTTAGTAATAGTACTGATATATTTTTATTGAATTGTTAATTTTTTGAAAGGAATCTCAAATTTTAATCAAAAAAAACTACCTTAGGATAAATCAAAATTTATTTATTATGCCCGTAAAAAGTTTTCAAGGAGAGCGGGCTCAAAAAAAAAGAGTCACTCCCAGCAAGTTAACCGTGTCAGATATCATGACCACGAATTTAGTCCTGTTCACCCCAGAGCAAAGTATTCACGATGTGATGCAAGCCTTTATCAAATACCGTATTTCAGGGGGACCCGTTGTGGATGAAAAAGGAAAGCTCATCGGGGTAATTTCAGAGGCCGATTGTATGAAAGAAATCTCCGATAGTCGTTATTTTAACATGCCCATCTTGGATAAATCTGTAGGCCACTTCATGACAGAAAATGTGGATACCATTGAATCTACTCTAAGTGTTTTTGATGCTGCCGCTAAATTTTCAAAATCCAGCAGAAGAAGGTACCCTGTTCTTGAAAAGGGTCGTTTGGTAGGTCAGGTAAGTCGAAAAGATATTGTTATCGCCGCTCTAAATATGAAAAGCCAAACCTGGAACGCTAGGTAAACAACGATTTCGCAATACGATAGGTGTTGGTGTGAGCCTCAATGATGGTTTTTATGTCTTTAGAATAGCCCCCTCCCATGCTACATTGTACCGGGATTTTGTTTTTTTTACAAAAGGAAAGTACGAGTTCATCCCGTTGTTTACAACCGTTCAGGGTTAAGCCGAGACGACCTAATTTATCCGTTTCCAGAACATCTACCCCGCAGAGATAAAAAATGAAATCAGGTTGTACATTTTCGTAAAGTTTGGGGAGTAATGTCTTTAACTGATTCAGGTACGTTAGGTCTGCACATTGATCTTCTAGAGGGAGGTCCCAATCACTTTTTTCCTTTCGAAAAGGATAGTTTTTGGCCCCGTGGACGGAACAGGTAAATACTTCAGGATGGTCTTTAAAAATAACCGCAGTTCCATTGCCCTGATGTACATCCAAATCTAAGACGAGAATTTTTTTTGCTTGTCCGCTGTCCAAAAGATGCTGCGCTGCGATTGCCTGATCGTTTAGCAAACAAAAAGCTTCCCCATGATCTGGAAAAGCGTGATGGGTTCCACCTGCAATATTCATAGCAATACCCTCCGACAAGGCTTTTTCTGCTCCTTCAATTGTCCCTCCAGCAATTAAAAACTCACGTTGTACCAAGGCTTCACTCAGAGGAAAACCAATACTGCGCACCTCACTTTTTGTGAGTTTTAAACGGCATAGCCGATCGACATAGTCCTTCTCATGCACGCGAAGTACTTGTTCTAAACTAGCCTTCTTCGGAGTAAAAAAATCATCTGGCTCACAGGTTCCTTCCAATAGAAGTTGTTGGGGGAGCAGTTCGTATTTTTCCATTGGAAACCTATGGTTTTCTGCCAGTGGAAGGCGATACGAACGATCAAAAGCGATGGGTATTCGGAGCGTCAAAACCTAAAGGATCTCAGCTCCATTCTGAACGGTGTCGTCCTCTGGATTTACAAATACAAATTGACCCTGTTCGTTTTCTCCTAAAAGAATCATGCCCTTACTTTCAATCCCTTTAAGGGTTCTCGGAGCTAGATTGCTCAAAAGGGTTACTTTCTTCCCGATCAGCTCGGCTTCGTCAAAATCTTGTGCAATTCCCGAAATCACAGTTCGAATTTCACTTCCTAGTTGCACTTTGAGTTCCATCAATTTCTTGGTCTTGGGAACCTTTTTAGCTTCAAGGATTTCAGCCACTTGGAGCTTTAGGGAATCAAAATCTTCGAAAGAAGTTTGTGGTTTTAGTGGAGCAATAGTTTGTGTTTCCGTTTGGTTTTGTTCTGCACTTGCTGCTAGTTTTACTCGTTGTTGCTCCATTTGAACATCCTCTATTTTTTGAAATAAAAGCTGTGCTTTTTCGATCCGATGATCGGTGGGAATCAATTCCTTTTTTTCACCCACATCCTCCCATTTTAACTGGAGACTGTCCAAGTGGAGGAGGTGTGCTAATTTTTTCGCTGTAAAAGGTAAGAAAGGTTCGCTGAGTAGGGCCAGACCTGTTGCAATCTGAAGTGCTGTATACATAATGCTAGCGACTCGTTCGGGATCTGTCTTAATCTGTTTCCAGGGTTCAGCCTCTGCAAGGTATTTGTTTCCTAAACGGGCAAGTTGAATCAGGAGCTGACTGGCTTCTCGAAAACGGTATTGGGTGATGGACTGATCTATTTTTTTAGGGAGAAGCTGCATTTCATCCAAGACCGTCTCATCTTCTTTGGATAATACCCCTGCACTAGGGACAACCCCTTCGTAATATTTATGGGTAAGAACCACCACGCGGTTGATAAAGTTTCCATAAATAGCGACTAATTCATTGTTGTTTCGCGCTTGAAATTCTTCCCAGGTGAAGTCATTGTCTTTAGTCTCTGGAGCATTGGCGGTCAAAACGTAGCGAAGTACATCTTGCTGGTCGGGGAATTTTTCTAAATATTCGTGTAACCAGACAGCCCAGTTTTTTGACGTGGAAATTTTTTGTCCTTCCAGATTTAAAAATTCATTTGCAGGAACATTTTCAGGTAAAATATAATCTCCCGTAGCATGAAGCATCACAGGGAAAATGATGCAGTGAAAAACGATATTGTCTTTTCCAATAAAATGAACCAACTGAGTGTCTTTGTCTTTCCAGTACGGTTCCCAGTCTATTCCTTTTTCGGCGGCCCATTCTTTGGTAGAAGAAATATATCCGATGGGCGCATCGAACCAAACATAGAGGACTTTGCCTTCCGCTCCCGAAACAGGAACAGGAATTCCCCAGTCCAGATCTCGAGTCACTGCGCGGGCCTGTAAACCATTGTCAATCCAAGATTTTACCTGCCCATAAACATTCGGCTTCCAGTCGGATTGATGCCCTTTGAGAATCCACTCTTCTAGAAATGTCTCATACTGATCCAAAGGAAGATACCAATGCTTGGTCTTACGCATTTCAGGTTCCGCTCCGCTTATGGTGGATTGTGGATTGATAAGATCTGTAGCGCTTAGACTGCTTCCACAGTTTTCACACTGATCTCCATAGGCTTCAGGATGTTGGCAAATCGGACAGATTCCTGTGACATAACGATCTGCTAAAAATTGATTGGCCTCCGGATCAAAAAGTTGTTCTGTTTCTTTCTCTTCAAAGATTCCTTTTTGGTGTAAATCTGAAAAAATTTCTTGTGCGGTAGTGTGGTGAATCGGTCGGGAAGTTCGAGAATAATTGTCAAATTCTATTCCAAAACTCCTAAAAGAAGTACGGATCAATTGATCGTATTGGTCGATCACCTCTTGCGGTGTCTTCCCTTCTTTTTTTGCTTTTAAAGAAATGGCTACACCGTGTTCATCACTCCCGCAGATAAAAGCAACTTCTTTGCCTTTTCCTCTCAGGTAACGCGCATAAATATCTGCTGGAACATAGACTCCGGCTAAATGGCCAATGTGTATGGGTCCGTTGGTGTAGGGAAGGGCAGCCGTTATCGTATAGCGCTTTGGCATTGGACGATTCAATTTTTTTTCAAAAGTAAGCAAAACCCAGATGTTTTTAAGAAAGGAAGTATCTTTAATCATCCAAATCTAAATCCAAGGCACAGCACAATCTTTTTGGACAAGAATCAGAGCAACGCGCTTTACAGTACCTCATAAAAAAAGGCTATCGTTTGTTAAAACAAAACTATCGTTTTGGTAAAGCAGAGGTAGATCTGCTGATGCAAAAAGATCAACTTTTGATTTGCGTGGAAGTTAAAGCTCGAAGTACCGACTTTTTTGGGTCTCCCGAACAATTTGTCTCCTCTAAAAAAATTAAACTTTTGGTGGGTGCTGTAGATCACTATATCTCATCAAATCAGTTGGATTGGGAAGTGCGTTTTGATATCCTAGCGTTTACCGTAAAGGGAGAACATTGGAAAGTAAAGCATATCAAAAATGCCTTTTACGCATTTGAATAGTGTTTTATTTGTAACATTTTGTTTTAAATAATTACTTTTGTTAAAAATAAAACAAGAGTTTTAGTCCAGATTAGGTAATAGGATTTGTTGTAAAGTTCAAAAACACAAACAAAGCGACATTTTGCGATAGTTTTCGACTGGAGTAGAGTTTCTGTTATATAATTCGGGTTTAATAATAAATCTTATGAAAACAATCGCTTCCACAGTTTCAGAATACGTAAAGACCAAACCTTATTTGGCCTCTGCTCTTTCAGACGGAATTATCAATTTGACTTCTTTAGCTCGGAAAATACATCCCGATATAGAGGCATTGATGAACAAGCCCGTAAATCAAGGCGCTATCATCATGTCTTTGAAAAGAGTCTCTGACGACGCCCGCTATACAGCGACTAAAAAGATCATCAAAGTATTAAAAAATCTGGGTGACATTACGGTGCGCTCCGCTTTGGTAGACTATGGATTTCTGCTGTCCGAAACCTTGTTACTGACACAAGCCAACTTGCTAAAAAAAATAGAATTTAAAAAAGATGTGTTTTACACTTCCTCCCGCGGGGTGGCAGAGAGCAATATCGTGGTCAGTCAAAATATAGTCCCTCTCGTGGATGAACTTTTTCAAAACGAGGTTTGCCAATCTAAAGTGGAAAACCTTTCTTCGATTACGATTAAATTGCCCACAGATAATGTAAAAATCCCAGGAATTTATTACTTCCTCTTTCAGCGTTTGTCTTGGGAAGGAGTCAACATTACGGAAGTCATTTCAACCTCCAATGAATTTACCATTTTGATGGATGAAGACCAAGTTGACATTGCTTTTAAGGTCATCAAAGATTTGAAAAACCTTTAGTGAGGTACGACCAACTGCTTGAGCAGCTGGGTTAACTGTTGTACCTCATGAATATCACGAATGGACAAAAGCAGCTTAGGACCTGCTGGGATATTCTTTTCTTTGAGCACCATACGTGCTGCGTTTTTTTGAATTTGGGTCAACAGGTATTGAAACCGTTCTCCTTGAAAAAAATCACTCTGCTGATCAGAAAGAAAATAGCACAAACAGCTCCCTTTTTTAAGGATCAGTCGTTCCATGCCCAACTTGGTAGCCACCCACTTCAACCGTACACTTTCCATTAATTCTTTTGCTTCACGAGGTAATGAACCAAATCGATCTGTCAATTGCGCTTCAAACTCTTCAAGTTCTTTGGGGGTTTTAAGTTGACTGAGTTCTTGGTACAAAGCCAGACGCTCTTTGACAATATTGATGTAATTATCGGGGAGGTAAATTTCGAGGTCGGTGTCAATTTGTACCTCCCGCACATAGCTTTTAAACTGATCGTTAGACTCGGACTCGTAGAGGTCTTTAAATTCGTTTTCCTTTAATTCTTCAATGGCTTGTTGCAAAATTTTCTGATAGGTTTCAAAACCCATTTCATTGATAAATCCACTTTGCTCTCCTCCCAGCAAATCTCCGGCTCCTCTAATTTCGAGATCTTTCATCGCAATTTGAATTCCAGATCCAATCGCAGAAAACTGTTCTATGGTTTTAATTCGTTTTTGAGCATCACTACTCATCGCGCTGTAGGGAGGTGTGATGAAATAACAGAAGGCTTTTTTGTTACTTCTACCCACACGACCCCGCATCTGGTGAAGATCACTCAATCCAAAATTCTGAGCGTTATGGATAAACATCGTATTGGCGTTGGGAACATCCAATCCGTTTTCGATAATAGTGGTAGCGATAAGAATATCAAATTCCCCATTCATAAACCGAAGAAGCGTTTGCTCCAGTTTTTTTCCCTCCATTTGACCGTGGCCTATAGCAATTCGGGCATCGGGAACGAGGCGTTGGATCATTCCAGCGATTTCCTGGATGTTTTCCACTCTGTTGTGAATAAAAAACACTTGCCCCCCCCGTTGTAATTCGTAAAGAATACCATCTCGAATCTGTACTTCACTAAAACGGACGACCTCACTTTCTATGGGATAGCGATTGGGAGGGGGCGTAGCGATTATAGACAAGTCCCGAGCTGCCATCAGACTGAACTGTAAAGTTCTAGGAATGGGGGTGGCGGTGAGTGTCAACACATCAATATTTGCTTTTAAGGATCGGATCCGTTCTTTGACCGAAACACCAAACTTTTGCTCTTCATCTACAATCAAGAGGCCCAAATCATGAAAAACTACATTCTTATTTACCAGTTGATGGGTGCCGATGAGGATGTCGATTTTTCCAGCTGCAAGATCTTTTAGAATTTGGGTTTTGTCTTTGGACGACCGAAACCGGTTCAGGTAATCTACCCGCACTGGCAATTCTTTCAGGCGTTGGGAAAATGTTTTGAAATGCTGAAAAGCCAAAATGGTGGTGGGTACCAAAACAACGACTTGCTTGCTGTTGTCTACCGCTTTAAATGCGGCGCGTATAGCCACCTCCGTTTTTCCGAAACCTACATCGCCACAGATCAACCGATCCATAGGTTGGGTAGACTCCATATCGGCTTTGATGGCTTGGGTTGCTTTTTCCTGATCTGGCGTGTCTTCAAATAAAAATGAAGCTTCGAGTTCCCATTGCAGGTAACTATCCGGATCAAAGGCAAAGCCTATTTTCTGTCGGCGTTTGGCATAGAGTTCAATTAAATCAAAGGCGATTTCTTTAACCTTTTTCTTGGTCTTTTGTTTCAGGGCTTTCCAAGCTTTAGACCCCAGTTTGTAAATCTTCGGGACAGAACCTTCTTTTCCCGCATAGCGACTAATTTTATGCAGGGAGTGGATGCTCAAGTAGAGAATATCTCGTTCTCCATAAATCAATTTGATAGTTTCCTGCCACTTTCCTTCCACTTCAATGCGTTGCAAGCCTCCAAAGGTTCCAATTCCGTGGTCAATATGGGTTACATAGTCGCCCACTTCCATTTGGGTCAACTCTTTAAGACTTAATGCTTCTTTTTTTCTACGATCCGATTTCAGCTGGTATTTGTGGTAGCGTTCAAAAATTTGATGATCTGAAAAACAAGCCCACTGCGCTTCTAAATCCTCAAAACCTTCGTAAATGGGAAGTACCTCTGTTTGGTAATGCACCTTTTCTTCCATTTCTTCAAAAATATCATGGAAGCGTTTGGCTTGTTGTTCATTACTGCAAAAGAGCGTGTTTTGATAGCCGCTTTGCATATTTTTATTGAGATGAGCGACCAGCAAATCAAACTTTTTGTTGAAAGGGGGTTGAGGGCTTTGCTTGATAAAAAGCTGGTCTTGAATTTTCAATTGTTCCGTTTTTTCAAGTACTAAAACGGATTTGTTTTGGCAATCTGCAATCCATTCTTGGGGGTTTACAAATAAAGTCTCAGGTGGGTATTGAGTAGTGGTGTCTAGACTGCGAAAGGTGGTTTCTGCCTTTTCGTAAAGTTGTTCCAAACGAGTAGTCGTTTTATCAAAATCTGCAAAGACAAAACAGCTTTCCTCAGAAAAAAATGAAAGTAATGTTTTGCGTTTGTCCGTAAAGTCGTGGTCCGAAGTGTTGGGGAGTAATTCAATTTCATCAAAAGCGGTAATCGATCGTTGTGTAACCACATCAAAACTGGACAAGCGTTCTACGGTTTCGTCAAAAAACTCGATCCGGTAAGGATGCTGATAGGCAAAAGAAAAAACATCGATAATGCCACCACGTACCGCAAATTCTCCAGGTGCTGAGACAAAGTCCACCCGTTCAAAGCCCATTTCAAAAAGACGTTCGTTGATGTGTCCTAAAGCAACTTCCGTATCTTTTTTTAAATTCAAAGCAATCCGTTTTAAGGTATGCTGAGAAATGATTTTTTCAAATACTGCCTGAGGATAGGTCACTACAATGCTTGGCTTTTTGGAAGTGCTGAGTTTCTTCAGGACTTCAGAACGAAGTAAAATATTAGCATTGTCAGTCGTTTCCGGAGCATAGGGCTGTCGGTAACTGGCTGGAAAATAAAGTACGTTACTTGGACTCAGCAAGCGTTCTAGATCATTTAGAAAATAAGCCGCTTGCTCGGGATTTTCGTGAACCAGTAAGACGGATTGATTTTGTTTTTGAAATGCAGCTGCAAGACGAAAAGACAAGCCTGAACCGACCAAACCTTTGATTTGGACGCATTGCTTTTCAGAAAAAGAGGCTTGGAGTTTCTTCTGGGAAGCAAGTGGATCAAAAACGTTTAGTAACGGATTGATTTTTTTTTGATAAAGATAATTCCTTAGATTTTATTTTCTCGGATTTCCGTCACTTCTTTTCCGGTATTCACATAAACTTGATCTCCTTCTTTGGGAGTCAAAATATGTAAACCCGTAAAAGCGCCAAAGGCCGGGAGGATCATTTGCTGTGGAGACTGAAAAAAGCAGGGCATTTTCATTTGTTGCAAACCACTCCCTTTGAGTTTGACCCCAGGGTGGACATGCCCACAAAAGACAAAGTGCGTTTCTTTTTTAGTAGGGAAATGCGAAAAGTAGAAGCCCTCTTCCATAAGCTGATCGACCACTTGAAGTCCGATCTCCTCAAACTGGGCAGCGGGGATCACATCGTGATTGCCTTCGACTAAAACCATTGACGCTTTTTGTTGTTTGACCCAGGCGGTAAATAAGAGCCATTCGTTGTTTTGGAAGCTGTGAAAAAGATCTCCTAAAAACAAAAAACGCGCTATGGGAAATTCTGCTAAAAGTGCAGTGATTTTTTGGTAAAAAGCACCTTCTGCTTTTCGGGGAACAGCAATCCCATTTTTGCGAAAGTGAGCGACTTTTCCCAAATGAACATCGGCTAACAAAAGGGTCTTTTGTTCTTCCCAAAAGACGGCCCCACTGGGGTGTAACACAAAATGATTTTCTTTGATTTTGATCCGCTTCATTCTCCTGCTTTTTCCAATTGAAGGTACATTTTCTTGATGCGATCTTCTACACTTTCAGAAGAGAGTTTAGAACGGATTCGGTCTGTGATTAATGGGAACGAAAAGGGGGTGGGCTGGCTGCAGTCTCGCCATATGATTTCTTGGCCAGCGATGTTTTCAAACACTTGGGTCATGCGCCCGTTTTCCATGCCGTGGTCAAAGGTTTCCTCAAGGGCTTGTTGGTACAATAAGTTATCGGGTTCATAATCTTTAAAAACATCATAGAACAATTGCGAGCCACTTTGTAGGTGTTTGGCCTTAATCGGTTTATTTGGGAAACCTTGAAAGACCAAACCCGAGATCACAGCAATATCCCGAAAGCGGCGTCTGGCCATTTCTGATACGTTGATGCTTTTTTCTAAATCCTCGTGTAAATGGTCCAGGGTCAAAAGATTATTGTCTAAAAAATCGTCCTTAGCAAAAGGCTGGTCGGACAATAATTCAAAGCCATAATCATTAAAAGACATGCTAAAGGTGATGGGCGATAAGAGACTTACGCGATAAGCCATCAAACTGGCCATGGCCTCGTGAATGGCGTAGCCTTCGAAAGGATAAAAGACAGTGTGGTAGCCCTCTCTGGTTTGAAAGCGTTCAATTAAAAATTGATTGGGCTGCGGGATAATTGACTCCCGCTGTTGTTGATAAAATACAGGTGCGAGGGCTTTAAATTCTGGAGTTTCGAGATTGCGTTCTTCACACAAAGCTTGTTTCAATAAATCACTCAAGTGAGCACTAAAACTCATGCGTCCCCCCATCCAGGCAGGGATACGACTTTTTTTGGATTTTGACTTTCGTACAATGACCTCCATATTGTGCATGCGAATCAATTCCAGATTACGTCCAGAAAAGGTAAAGACATCCCCCGGTTTTAATTTGGCGACAAACCATTCTTCGACGGTGCCAAGATAGCCTCCTTTTTGGTATCGTATTTTTAGATTGGCATCGCTCACGATGGTTCCCATCGAAAGGCGGTGGCGCATAGCAATGCCTTTGTTGAGGACCTTAAGCGTGCCATCTTCTAACACATTGACCTTTTTGTATTCGTCATAGTGTTCCAGGCTTTGACTTCCTTTAACTAAGAAGTTGAGCAGCCACTGCCAGCGTTCTTCGTCTAGGGTTTGAAAGCAAAAGGTGTTTTGAAGGATGGGGAAAAGTTCCTTTGGCTGAAAGCCTTTTCCTACGGCAAGGGTCATTAAAAATTGTAGTAGAACGTCATAAGAATTGAGAAAGGGGATGCGGTCTTCGATTTGCTGTTGTTCGATTCCTCTTTGCAGCGCAACCGATTCGATCAACTCCATCGCATGGGTGGGAAGGAAGTGAATGGTACTGCCAGCTTTGGGACGGTGGCCACTGCGTCCCGCCCGCTGAATAAAGCGCCCTACTCCTTTTGGGCTACCTATTTGTACACAGTTTTCTACTGGAGAAAAATCCACTCCTAAATCTAGACTGGAGGTGCAGACTACCACCTTGAGTTGTTCCTGTCTCAGCGCATCTTCTACCCACAAGCGAATTTTCTTATCAATGCTCCCATGGTGCATGGCGATGCTCCCGGCTAGATTAGAATCGGCTTCTAAAAGGCGATGAAACCAAATTTCACATTGTGCCCGAGTGTTGGTAAAAATCAGGGTGGTCTTATTTTTTTGCACCAATTTTAAAACCTGCGGCAAAAGGTGGATCCCTAAATGCCCTCGCCATGGGAAGCTCTCCATGTTTTTTGGCAATATGGACTTGACCTTGATTTTCTTTTTGATTTGGGCATTGACTGTCACATAATTCTCGATGGGGCCCAACAAGATTTCTCGAGCTAAATCTTTATCCCCCAGTGTAGCCGAAATCCCCCAAACTTTTAGCTCTGGAAAGAAAGAGCGTAAATAAGCAATGGTTAATTCCACTTGAACCCCGCGTTTTGTTCCTAAGAGTTCGTGCCATTCGTCCACCACAATTACCTTGAGATGTTGAAAGCTTTTGGGGTGGTCTTTGGTGCTCAATAAAACATGTAAACTTTCTGGGGTAGTGACAAGGCCAAAAGAGGGTTTGCGTTTCTGTTTGGCGCGTTCACTTTGAGAAGTATCTCCAGTTCGCATCGCGATGTTGAGGTCTGGATGCAGCTCGCTAGTCATGCGCTGGGTGGCCTGTTGAATCTCCACCGCCAAAGCGCGTAAAGGCGTAATCCAAAGAGCTTGAATCCCCACAGGATGCTTTTTTATTTTAAGGGCTTCTTGCAGGATCCCGCCCCAAAGGGCAAAGGTTTTTCCGCTACCCGTGGGAGCGTGAAGCATGCCATTTTTCCCTTCTCCATAGGCCTTCCAGCAGTCTTTTTGAAAGGCTTGAGGGGTCCAACCCTGTGCTTTAAACCATTGCCGTACTGTTGTCATGGGAGCAATTGTTTGAGGTCCTCAAGACTGTTGGCCTCTGTAATTTTTTTGTCGTGTCGCCAGCGTAAAATACGGGGGAATCGCACGGCAACTCCGCTTTTATGTCGGGGAGAAGCCGCAATGCCTTCAAAGGCAATTTCAAAAACCAACTCGGGTTTGACTTGTCTCACTGGGCCAAAGCGATCTAAGGTATTTTGCTTGACAAAATGGTCCACCTTTTTGATTTCGGCATCGGTTAAACCCGAATAGGCTTTGGCAAAGGTGACTAGAGTATCCTCTTGCCAAAGGCCAAAAGTATAATCGGTATAAAGATTGGTGCGTCGCCCATGGCCACGCATGGCATAGGTTAAAACCGCATCGATGGTCTTGGGGTCTGATTTCCATTTCCACCAAGTCCCTTTTTTCCGCCCCACGGCATAGGGAGAATCCCTGTGCTTGAGCATTAAGCCTTCACTGCGTTTTTCTGCTGCTTTTTCACGTTCAATCGCAACTTCTTCCCAGCTGGAAAATTGCAAAACTTCTGATAATAATAGGGGGACATTTGCTCCTTTAACTTGATTGTATAGCTTCGTCAAAAGGTCTTGCCGTTCTGCCAAAGGAAGTGCGCGCATGTCTTTTCCTTCCCATTCTAAAAGATCATACAGCATGATCACAATGGGAATATCTTTTTGAAGTTTTTGAGAAACGGTCTTTCGCCCGATGCGTTTTTGCAAGGCGTTAAAATCGCCAATTTGTTCGTCTTTATACGGCAGTAGTTCTCCGTCCATTACTGTCCCGTTAGGGAGATGATCAGCGAGACAAGCCAGTTCTGGAAACTTATCGGTGATTAATTCTTCCCCCCGACTCCATAAAAAATGTTTGCCCTCTCGAACGATTAATTGAGCACGTATTCCGTCCCATTTGTGTTCGACATGCCAGTTTTCGACCGCTTCTTTTTCTTTAAAATCGTCTTCTAAGGCATAGGCCAAAAAGAAGGGGTAGGGCTGGGAGATTTGATCTTCTGGATTGGGATTTAAGATGAGTTCGTCAAAGGTGGTGGTCTGTGGGGACCATTGTCCCATCAAGCGGTGGGCTAAGATGTTTTCGTCTATGTCTACTGCTTTTGATAAAGCACGGGTCATTAATTTTTGACTCACTCCGATGCGAAAACCCCCAGTGAGGATTTTATTAAAGACAAAGCGTTCAAAGTTGTCTAGGCTCTGCCAGCGGTTAAGGATATAGGCTTTTTTTTCTTCCTCCTCTTTGGGTTTTAAGGCGATGATTTCTTCGATGCATTGGGAGAGGGAAGGGGGTGTTCCTTTGGCTTCCTGTTGGACTAAAAGGGCGATGGTTTCGGCCAGGTCTCCCACGATATGATAGGATTCTTCAAAAAGCCATTCGGGCAATTGTGCGAGTTCTGCTGCCCAGGCCCGCATCAAAGTAGTGGTGACTGGGCGCGAGGGTCTGCGATGGGATAAAAGGGCGACGGCCCACAGGGCATCCTCTTTTGGCGCAGCCTTAAAATACTGGGTCAAGGCAGCGACTTTTTTAGTGGTTTTGTTGGTGCTGTCAAGCTCCTCGATCAAAGCGGCAAAACGTCTCATTCGGTAGCGGCAGTTTCAAGGGTTTCGGCTTCGTATTGGGTTTTTTCGGTGCGGGCATTCCAGCCTTGTTCCCGCAGGTATTGCGCAAAGAGATCAGTATAACCGTGGGTAGTGATCACGTTTTCACAGCCGGTGGCTTTAATGGCTGACAGGAGTCCTTTCCAGTCGGCGTGGTCGGACAAGACAAAGGCGCGATCGACGGCACGTCTTCTTCTCGCACCGCGAAAGGCCATCCAGCCCGAGGCATAGCCCGTTGAAAGTTGCCCTAGTTTCTTGACCCAGGCACTGCCTAAAACTGCAGGAGGCGCCAAGACTAAATTGCCTTCCACCTCTTTTTTAGTAGTCTCGCGTGTGATCAATTCCGTCTCTGGAAAATCGATGAATTGACGCAATACTTGGGTCATCTGCTCTGTCGCGCCATGGGTGTATATTTTCCCGATGCTGGTGTCGAGGTGTTTTAACAGCCGCTGTATTTTGCCTAAAGAATACCCCATCAATAAACTGGTGGTTTTCTCGGCTTGATTCTGCGCCCACCACTGGTTAATGCTGTCGTGGACTTTTATAGGTTCTTCCCATTGAAAGACGGGTAAACCAAAGGTACATTCAGTAATAAAAGTATTGCATTTCACGGGTTCGAAAGGAGTGGAAATCCCATCGATTTGGGTTTTATAATCCCCGGTAAAGACCCAGATTTCACCTTTGTATTCCACTCGGATTTGTGCAGAACCGGACACATGTCCAGCCGGATGAAAAGAGAATAGAACCCCATTAATGCTAAAGGTTTCGCCGTATTTTTTCCCCGTTACCGAAATCTTCCCTAAACGATGCTGTATAATAGGCACATTGATTTCGTGGGTGATATAGTGTTTACTACCCCAGCGTGCATGATCAGAATGGCCATGCGAAATAATCGCCTTATCCACGCCCCGCCAAGGATCGAGATAGACGCCAGCTTGTTTACAGTAAATCCCTTTTGAGGTGAATTCCAGTAATGGCATGCCTAATTTTTCTTTTTCAAGGGGAAGGTACGAATATTGGCTTAGAAGAATAAACCCTTTTGTTTATTCCTGTCCCGTTGCCATTTTGCGGGGTTCATTTTGATGTATCGCCTGATGTTATGGAATGATTTTTCATTTTTAATAATGACATCATAAAAACGGGGTTGCCAGGCGAATTGGGGGTTGATTTTTCGGGCGTGGATGGTGGTTTGCCGTTTAAAAAAACGGATCGCGGTTGAAATAGAATTTTTGTTCGGGGAAATTTCCGACATTTTTTTATGCACACCATTGTAAATACGTTTTGGCAAAACGTCTCTACGGTCAATACCGTGATCAACAATTAAAATTCCATGAAAATGATTTGGCATTACCACGAATTCGTCCAAAAAAATATGCGGACGGATTTCGGCAATACGTTTCCATTCACGAACAACAATTTGCCCAATTTCATTCAATTCCATTTTTGCATCGGAAATTTCACCAAAAAAATGTTGGCGGTCTTTGGCACATATGGTGACAAAATAGGAACCATTATTGGAATAATTCCACCATTTTGCCCGCACGGTATCTACGCGATATTTGTTTTTGAATTTTCGGGTCACGGTATAATCGATTTGGGTAAAACAAGGTATGTTTTTTATTTAAAATCTAAAAAGGGCTATCGTTAATAACTGCCAATAACTCCTTTCTTCTGCCCTCAAATTATTTGTTAATTTCGTTTTGATGTATTTAATCTTTGACACCGAAACCACGGGATTGCCTAAGCGCTGGAACGCGCCTTTAACCGATAGTGAAAATTGGCCGCGCTGTATTCAAATTGCTTGGCAAATTCACGATGCAAAAGGCGAGGTGATCGCCCATGAAGATTATTTGATTCAACCCGACGGTTTCACTATTCCCTTTGATTCTGAACACGTACACGGAATTTCAACTGCCTTAGCAGAGGATCAAGGAATTCCGTTAGAAGAGGTGTTGGAGAAATTTCACGCAGCGCTTGACCAAGTGGAGTATGTGGTGGGGCACAATGTGTCATTTGACCGCAATATCATGGGGGCAGAATACCTGCGTGCCGGTCTGGCCGATGTACTAGAAGGAAAAGCCGTGGTCGATACCTGTACCGAAGAAACAGCGACTTTATGTCAACTCCCCGGCGGTCGTGGGGGCAAGTTTAAACTCCCTACGCTAAGTGAACTCTACCACTTTCTTTTTCAAGAAAGCTTTGAAGAAGCGCACAATGCCACAGCAGATGTTGAGGCCACTTCTCGCGCTTTCCTGGAATTATTGCGTCAAGATCAATTGCACCCAGATGCGTTTGATAACCAACAAGCACAGACGGTTGATCTAAGGGAACGCAGCCGCCCCTTTGGGTTAATTGGTTTAACCCATCAAAACCTTAAGCAAGCTTCTGCAGCGCTTAAGAAAGAGGCTTCGCCAAAGGGACCTGCGCCAGCTGCCGGAGTTAGCGGTGCACTCGCCGATGCACCTTTTGTGCATTTACACAATCACTCTCAGTTTTCTGTCCTGCAAGCGACCTCGCGCATCAATCAATTAGTCGATGCTGCTGCAGACGATAATATGCAAGCCATTGCCATAACCGATCACGGAAACTTAATGGGCACTTTTCATTTTATCAAAGCGATTAATGGGCATAATGCCAAAGTGGAGGATGACCAAAAAATCAAACCGATTATAGGCTGTGAATTTTATGTGTGCGAAGATCATAAAGACAAAACCCGTAGAGATGATGGTTATCAAGTCGTCTTTTTAGCAAAAAATAAAGTGGGCTATCACAACCTAGCAAAATTGACTTCAGCGGCCTATGTCGATGGCTTTTATTATGTCCCGCGCATTGACCGCAAGCTCGTTGAACAATACAAAGAACACTTGATGGTGTTGAGTGGAAACACCTATGGAGAAGTACCGGCGAAGATTTTAAATGTCGGTGATAGACAAGCCGAAGAGGCTTTGCAGTGGTGGCATGGGCAATTTGGCGAAGACTTTTATATCGAATTGATGCGCCACGGGGAAGAAGGAGAAGACCGCGCTAACGAGGTGTTGATCGAATTTTCCCGCAAGTATAACATTCCGCTTATTGCGACGAATAACACCTATTATACCAAGAAGGAAGAGGCGAATGCTCACGATATTTTACTCTGCGTAAAAGAAGGGGAGAAGCAAGCAACACCCATTGGTCGAGGGCGAGGCTTCCGTTATGGTTTCCCCAACCAAGAATATTATTTTAAGGACAGCCAGGAGATGAAAAAGCTGTTTCAAGATGTGCCAGAAGCCATCTTGAACATACAAGCTTTGGTCGATAAAATCGAAGCTTTTGAACTTGCGCGAGACGTCTTACTGCCCAAGTTTGATATCCCCCTAGACTATCAAGTAGCAGATGACCCCGACGGAAAAAAAGGAGAAAACAATTACTTACGTTATTTGACCTATGAAGGCGCCAAACTGCGTTATAGCGAATTAACAGATGAGATCACCGAGCGGATTGACTTTGAGTTAGACGTTATTGCCAATACGGGTTATCCGGGGTACTTTTTGATTGTACAAGACTTTATCGCAGCGGCCCGCGACATGGATGTTTCGGTAGGGCCGGGGCGGGGATCTGCCGCGGGATCTGTGGTGGCCTATTGTTTAAAGATTACCAACATTGATCCTATTGAATACGACTTGCTTTTTGAGCGTTTCTTAAATCCAGACCGGGTGAGTATGCCCGATATCGATATTGACTTTGACGATGAAGGTCGCGGTCGGGTGATGGATTATGTGATTGAAAAATACGGTTCTAATCAGGTAGCACAAATTATCACCTATGGGACCATGGCGGCAAAGTCTTCCATTCGAGATACAGCAAGGGTGCTCGATTTACCTTTGGGCGAAGCCGATCGCATTGCTAAATTATTACCCAATATGAAGCTGGGGAAAATCTTTGGCTTAAACGATCAAGAATTGAAAAAGAACCTGCGCGCCGATGAGCTTCTAAAGGTCAACGAAATCAAAAACTTGGCTGATGAAGATTCTATCTCTGGGCAAACCATTCAGCAAGCGAAAGTATTAGAAGGATCATTGCGCAATACGGGGATTCACGCCTGCGGGGTGATTATTACTCCAGATGATATTACGCAATTTGTTCCTGTGGCTACCGCCAAAGATTCTGATTTATATGTCACCCAATTTGACAACTCGGTTGTAGAAGATGCCGGTTTGCTCAAGATGGATTTCTTGGGATTAAAAACCCTGACTTTGATCAAAGACACGGTCAAGCTAGTCAAATACAAACACAATATTAATTTAGATCCGGACAGTTTCCCCTTAGATGATGTCAAGACTTATGAGCTTTTTCAACGCGGAGAAACAGTAGGGATTTTTCAATATGAATCTGCGGGGATGCAAAAGTACCTCAAGGATTTAAAGCCCACCGTTTTTGCCGATCTTATTGCGATGAATGCCTTGTATCGACCTGGGCCGCTAGAATATATCCCTAGTTTTGTCAATCGAAAAAACGGGAACGAAGAGATTGCTTATGACCTTCCGGCCATGGAGGAATATTTAGAAGAGACCTATGGAATTACTGTTTATCAAGAGCAAGTGATGCTCTTGTCGCAGAAGTTGGCGGGCTTTTCAAAAGGTGATGCCGATGTTTTACGGAAGGCAATGGGAAAAAAGATTTTTGCCTTGCTGCAAAAATTAAAACCACAATTTATCGATGGTGGAAAAGCGAATGGCCACCCCGAAGAAGTCCTAGAGAAAATCTGGAAAGACTGGGAAGCCTTTGCCGCCTATGCCTTCAATAAATCGCACTCCACCTGCTATGCTTGGATTGGGTATCAAACGGCCTATTTAAAGGCGCGTTATCCTGCAGAATACATGGCAGCAGTACTCTCGAATAACATGAACGATATCAAGCAGGTTACCTTCTTTATGGAAGAATGTCGCCGGATGGGACTCAATGTATTGGGGCCAGATGTCAATGAATCTTTTTACAAATTTGCGGTGAATGATAAGCAAGCCATTCGTTTTGGAATGGGAGCAATTAAAGGAGTGGGAAGAGGTGCTGTAGAAACGATTATCGAGCATAGAAAAGAAGGAAAATATACTTCTATTTTTGATATAGTCAAGCGAATAGATTTGCGTGCAGCAAATAAGAAAGCGATGGAAAATCTCGTCTTGGCAGGAGGTTTTGACTCCTTTGGCGAAACCCACCGCGCACAGTATTTTAACCCCGATGGGGATGGGATTACTTTTTTGGAAAAGGTCATACGTTTTGGAGCGAAATACCAAGAGCATTTAAACTCTGCTCAGGTTAGTCTTTTTGGAGAAGAGACGGATCAAACGTATCAAGATTTAACCATTCCTTCTTGTGAGTCATGGAGTAATTTGATTTGTTTGCAAAAAGAAAAAGAAGTGGTTGGGATTTATATTTCTTCCCATCCTTTGGATGATTTCACTCACGAGATGGAGCATTTTGTTTCTATTTCTTTAAACCGTTTAGGCGATTTGGAGCCGTTTCTCAATCGAGAACTGAGCGTAGGAGGTATCGTGAATGATGTGGAACATTTGGAAAGTAGAAATGGAAAAGGCTGGGCTCGTTTTACAGTGGAAGATTTCACGGACCAATATGAGTTTCGCATTTTTGGAGAGGACTATTTAAAGTACAGACATTTTCTAGTGGTCAATCAGTTTATTCGAATTCGGATCATGATTCGGCCCGGATGGGCAAACAAAGAAACAGGTAAAGTTGGGGCGCCCAGAATGCAGTATTTGAGTTTTGAAATGCTACAGAATACGCTCGAAAATCATGCAAAGAAACTCACCCTACAGTTGGACATCCATCAGTTAGATGACACGAAAGTAGAGAATTTACAAAGTCATTTAAAGCAATTTAAAGGAAATAAATCCTTATTTTTTTGCATTTATGATTCGGAGAAAAAGATAAAACTCACGTTGAATAGTAAAAAACAAAAGGTACAGATTTCTCCAGCTTTGCTCGAAGCGTTGGCCTTGGAGGATTGGTATTATAAGTTGAACTAGTACTATTGTAAAACCTCATTCCTCAATAAAGAAATTTGATCTAAAGTTGGCAATGTAACGACTTAAAAATAACTACATTTGGGCATTAAAATTTTCAAAAAATGGCATTAGAAATTACAGATGCAACTTTTGATGAGGTTGTATTACAATCAGAAAAACCGGTTTTGGTTGATTTTTGGGCAGCATGGTGTGGTCCTTGCCGTATGGTTGGCCCCATTATCGAAGAGTTGAGTAAAGATTATGAAGGTAAAGCCGTAGTAGGTAAGGTAGATGTTGACGCTAATCAAGAATTTGCTGCAAAATACGGTGTTCGAAATATTCCTACAGTTTTAGTATTTGACAAAGGCGAGCTGGTAGGACGTCATGTAGGGGTGTCTCCCAAAACCACTTACGCAGGTGCTCTAGACGCCGTCATATAAGATTTTTCTTTTTTATTGAATTGTTTGGCAAATTCAAAATGCAGCGTATATTTGCACACGCCAAATGAGGTCTGGTAGTTCAGTTGGTTAGAATACATGCCTGTCACGCATGGGGTCGCGGGTTCGAGTCCCGTCCAGACCGCAATTATTAAAGATGTTGTGTGTTGTTAAATTGGGAAAACTCCAATGTTTACAACCAGTGAGAAGCTTTCCAGTGAAATGGAGGGCTTTTTTTGTTTTGCATTACACTTCTGGCCTTGATTTGGAAAAGGGGATCTAGGTTAATTAAAGTGATGTCACAATCACTTAACAAAAGAGATTGTGGTATTTGGAATTTAATCCTAAATGAAAGTTAAAGAAACAGTATAAGTAAGGTCATCACCAAGCCTGCTAAGGAAAAGTAAACCCCTTTTTTAAACACAGTGGTTTGGGGTAAAAACATCCAAAACGCAGAAACGACAAAAAACAACAGAGAAACTCCAAAAAAGATATTCAACCAATAAATGGGACTCTCGGTAGTGGCTTTGTGTAGCTTTTCCATTTTTTCAATGACGTAGGGCAATTCTTTTTTTAAGTAAAGCGCCTCTCCTGTGGTTTGATTGTATTGACCCTCTGCAAAGTAGAGAACTTCGTCTTCTGTTTTGGTGATTTTAAGATTTTTGATACTGAGATTTTTGCCTAGCGTATATTCGTCCAGCTGGGGTTCTAGTTTTGTTTGCACTTCGGTCACCTTTTTAAACGTATCTGTTCGTCTAAAAATCATGATGGTTCCACTAAAGGCGTACACCGCCATGACTCCCACAAGGTAGAATCCTAAATAGCGATGAATCAATCTGAAGTAATAGCCTGTATTCTTTTTCATAGTTTAGTTCAAATCTAGTTGAGACAGAGGGTAAAAATAAAACGTTTAATTTGATTTTGACTATTCGTTTTTAGTTAAATAGGCTTTACGGATCATTTTTGCTGTCTGATGACCCGACTCATGACTCCAACCGGGGGGATAAAAAAGGTAACGGAGCTGGTTGGTTATCCCGGGTGCGGTGATTACGTCTTTGACCAAATGAATAAATTCACCAAAATACACCTGTACAAAACTCCCTGAGTTGATCGGCCTTGTGATGCCGTAATCGATAGTAAGGTTCGGATCTTCTTCTTGGTAAGCACCAAAGCCACGATTCCTTCATAGTTTAATAGGAGTGCATAGTCTTGCTTTTGTAAAATAGTAAGGAATTGATTGACTCCAAAAAAGCCTATAATTTCATTCCAAAGTGAGTTTAAAAAAGACATCGGTACTGATTTTAGTAAAAAGATAAAAATAAATTAAATGCAATGCGGTGTCTTGAGACAAAATATCAATTTTAAGTTTTCGAAAAACAACTGATTTTGCAAAATTTATAATTGTTGGCTTTAGCATGCTACATCACATACTGATCCAATAAGTTAGTTTTAGATTGATCGATCGGAAGGTTGGGCCAAACTGCTGGGTGTAATAGTTGTCATTGTAAACCAGGTAGAGGTCAGAAAGCGGAGCAAAGCGCCATTGCAATCTTGAGTTAATCCCCAAGTTATCAGTTTGGTTACTGTATTGAATCAGTGTGGACCAAAACAATTTTTTACTAAAAGTGACATCAAATTTGGGGCGGATTAAGACGAGATCTGCAGTTGCATAGGGTTTTGGCAATTCAATGCGGTTGTAGTCCCATTGGACACTTAAAATAAAATTCGGCTGGAATCGATAACCAGTTGTTCCTGTGAGCGAAAATTTTTCACCATTAAAAAATCCTCCATAGGAAATTTGAGAATTAAAAATAAAGGGATTGGCAAAATTGAGGCGATACTCTAAACTCCAATCGTTGTAAGTATATTCTGAATTGCTAGGAAGGGGAACGGCCTCTTCTGATCGTGTGGGATCAAAACTGTCAAACAGGTAAATATAATCGCGACTAAATTCGAATTCCAACTGGTTTTGGGCATTGGTCTGCAGGGTGTAGTTGGCACTCAGTGAGTGATCGGTTTTCAAATAATCCAAATTTTGCTGAAACCACATTAAGTTCAACAGTTGAAAACTATGAGAATTGATTTTTCCTGTTTTGGGATAGAAGCTTCGCCGTACACGGTTTCCAGATTTGACAATTCCTGTTCTTCGAATAAAACCTAAATCCGACCGAAAGTCTTCATCTACATAAACCGTATTGGAGTAAAATTGCCAGATTCGGGTGTTGTATAGTATCGAGGCAAAGCTGGAGAGATTTCCTTTGTTGTCATCGGGCTGAAAAGATTTGTGGGTATAAAACTTCCCGATCCATCGGTTGTTTGCAGAGGCCAGGTTGTAGTCCAATCCAATGACACGGTTGTAGGTGTCTTTTTCCGCTACGAAATCATAGTCTTTTAGACTTTGTCGATTGACCATAAAAACCCCTACCTGAGACTCTCCAAAAACTTTCCTTTGCAGGGCAAACATGGCGTTGTTGTTTGAAGCAATTTCGTTATTAAGGTCTTCTTTATTTTGAATACTTAAAACTCCCAACCGCCAATTTTCATCTAGTTTACCACTCAAACGAACCCCTCCGATGATGTCATTTTGTATCGTTCTACCTTCTGCATCTCTTTGAATTCCAATTCTTCTGGAGAAAAAAGGAATTGCATCTCTAAAACTTCCATAGCTTCCGAAAAGGTCTCCATTATCAATAAAAAATTGTCTTTTTTCGGGTAAGGTAATTTCAAATCGTGTGAGGTTGGTTATTACGTCATCTACTTCTACGTTTGAAAAGTCAGGGTTAAGTGTCACATCCAAATTCAGTCCCGTACCAATGGCAATTTTTAGATCTCCTCCCGTAGAAAAAGAACTGTTAGTGCTACTGTTAGTAAAATCTTTTGAGGTAAGACCGTTGACATAGGGAATCAAGTATAGGGGGGTTTTATTTTTTTTCAGGGGTTCTTCGAATATAAGTTCTCCAAAATATCCAATATTAATGGGGAACTGGGTTTGGTCCACGTTTGTCCAAATACTCCTTTCATTCCTTTGGAAATCGTATCGGTAGGATTGAAACCCCCATACCTTAGAATTTTCAGGATATTTTAAAGAACTAAACGGAATCTCAAGTTCCAATACATAGTTTTCATCGGTGTAGGTACTTTCCGATTTCCATTTGGTATCCCAGGTAAGGTTAAATCCTCGGGTATCGACACCTCGTTCTGACACAAGCGCTTCCCGCTGAACACCGTAGGCATTTACACCAAACAGAAAAGCATTTTGACCGTCGTTGAAGGTGTCAAAAATTAGGGTAACATTATCGTTGTTTCGGGAACTATAATCCCTCCTAAGGGAGTTTATTGTATAGTTATCTCCGATAGAATGTGCAGTAATACCTACATATAAATGCGTATCGGTATAGAGTAGTTTTACTTCGGTTTTGTCTTGTGCTTTTAAGGAGTCAGTTGGAAATTGTTGCCAAAAATCGTTTGCACGATCGGCCTTACTCCAAACCTCCTCATCCAAAACACCGTCTAAAACAATCGGTTGACTTATTTTTTTTACGGTTACCGTCCTTTTTTCTTCTTGAGCCAGCGCCTCAAAAACAAAAAATAAAAGTACAAGTACAAGGGCTGTTTTTTTGTTAAAGGAGTTCAAAGTATTTGATTTGAAGACTCGGGTTGGTATTGATTGAGCAGAAAAATGAAGACTGTTGAATCGCCAAACGTTCTTTGATAGAATTTGAATTATTGATAGTAAACCGGTTTTAAAAGAAGAATTTAAAATAGCGCTAACATAATTTTCAAGGATCGTAAAGGACTCGCTTGTTTTATCCTATTTGATTAAATAGATATTGAGCTTCTCATTTCGACCTAAATTTGTTTTTTTGGTGAAAGTATAAAAAAAATGGTTTGAATACTTTTTTAAAAATCACTTTAGTGCGTGCATTCTCATCACCGTAGTAATTCCGTTGTGAAATGTACCTTCTTCTAATGTAATTTTTTCTTCTTTGAGTTGAGTAAATTCAAAACCTTCAAAGTCTGTGCGTAGTTTTTCTTCGCTGTACAATTGACTAGGCATTTTGGGACCTCCCACACGAGGATTTATTTTCTGGCACTGTGGGTGGTTGGTACTGAAAGCTTCTAGAATAATCCGTCCTCTTTTTTTAAGTAAAGAACTAAGTTTTTGATGGTTTGAAGTTCGTATGGAATCGGGGAAGTGAACATAAATCAGTCCAATCACATCAAAAAAGGCATCTGCGAAAGTGAGGTCACTCAAAGAGGCAATTTGATAGTTGATTTCAACCTGTTTTTCTTGAGCTAAAGCCATTGCTTTTTGGTAGGCTTTTTCACTAAAATCATAAGCAAATACGTCCCATCCTAAGCTTGCAGCATAGACGGCATTTCTTCCTTCTCCTTCTGCCGCTAGGAGTATTTTGCCAGGGGGCAGCAGGTCTATTTGATCTTTAAAATACTGGTTTGGATTTTTTCCATAGGCATAGCTTTCCGCGTTGTACCGTGCGTTCCAAAATTCTTTCATCAGTGAGAGGGGATTAGCAGTTGTTCGAAAAATCCTCCAATCTTTTTTTGTCGATCTACAAAATGAATTTCTAAGATCCAATGCCTCTGTTCTCCCTTTTGGTTTGGAGCATTCATATCGATGTGATTTTCTGGATGGATATAATTTGTTTTGTCTTCTTTTTCGAGTTTTTCGTGTGGGAAATGACCGATGAGATGTCCTGCAATAGGCCCTCCAAATTCCCATCCTTTGTCGGTAGCCAAATCACAACAATACTTATATAGTGTAACTCCGCTGATCTCTTTTTGGGAGTGAAAAAAAGCATTTGCTTCTTTCCAAGCGGTTTCAATATCTGAGACCAGTTTGTGCTTTAAGGGATCTCCTCCTAGTACATAGGTTCTTCCGTAATCCGCTTCCCAATATTCGAAAATAGGGCCAAAATCTAAGAATACAATATCGTCTTCTTTAATGAGGAGATTTTCGGGATTTTCATCATAGGGAAACAAGGTGTTTTCTCCCGCTCGAACAATGCGTTTGTGCCAGTATTTTTTTATGCCAAAGAGTTCAAAAGCCAAATCATAAACTTCTTGGTTTATTTCACGTTCAGTTTTTCCAGGTTGGATGAGTTGGCTACTTTCTATTTCTCGAAAAAGAGTGGCTGCTTTTTGTTCTGCCTCAATAAGTTGATTTATCGCTTTTGACATGCGTCAAATATAGATTAAGCTAAGGAAATGAAATTGAAAATGAGAAAAAAAACGAGTATAAAAAGGAGTTTATTAGGATGCCATCAATAGTTTTTCCTTGAATTTTTTGTATTCTTTTATAGTTTCCTCTATTACTTTTTCACGCTTGACTCCATCAGTATTTTGATACCACTCATTTGAAAGAGGGTGAAATTCTATGTCTAAATATTCTTTGCTCCACATAGACAGTTCGTAAATCATAGAGTACAGCTTCATACCTGCCTCGGTGAGATAATACTGTTTTATTTTTCGATTTTTTGGGTGTACACGGTGCGCTATTAGATTGAAGTGGGACAACTTATGGATTCGATCCGAAAGAATATTGGTTGAAATATTTTCAGGAGAATTTCTAAAATCGGTAAAGGTGGTGCGTTGCAAAAAAAGGTCTCGGATAAGGATCAATGACCATTGGTCTCCAACTATTTCTAATGCCGTACTCACAGGACAAGTGGATCGGTTGTCTTGAATTGCTATTTTAGAAGTATTTTCTATTTTCATGTCAATTTTTTTTCGTTTTGTAAACCAGTACATCTGTCATTTGAACACAAAAGGAGAAGTTTGAAATAAAACGTACGGTGTTTTAAACTGAACTTGGTTTACAGAACCGTAAATATAAACACTCTTTAATGAAAAACCATTCTCTATCCCATAAAAAGAAAAGCCAAAGATGGGTTTTAACCTTTTTTAAATTAAAAAAGATTTTTAGAGCACTGTTGAAGAAATTGTAAATTGTGGGCATGAAACAACTACAGATTTTTCTTTTGTCACTTTTCTTAAGTAGCGGATTATTTGCCCAAAAAATTGATGGAAATTCAATAGAACAAGTATATGAGGTTCCCGATGTTTCAGCAGAAGCCCTATTTTCAGAAATTCATTATGTCCTTTCTTTAATTTTTCAAGATGTTGATGTAGCGATCAAATATATGGATAAACCTTCCAAACGAATCGTTGTCAAGGCACTTGCTCTTGTTCCTGTCTTAGACGCTTACAAATTGATGAATCCAAACGTTGCAGAACTTTCGGATTATATAGACTACAGTCATAACTATACTTTAATCATTAAGGTAAAAGACGGGAAATACTGGTTGAAAATGAGTTACCAAGACGGAAAATACTCCGATGCGCAACTCACAGAATACAAGCTTCCCTTTGCAGCGAAAATGGACTTTGATGAAACAGACCTAGAACAAGTCATCAAAAAAGCTCAAATAGAAATGGGGAAAGACTATTATTCAATGACTGGCAGAAAGAAAAAGGAAATTTACATTCAGTCGCAACCTAGAGTACTCCAAGAGTACCAAAAAACACTCATTAACTATTCGACTATTTTTTTCCATTCGCTCCACAAAAAAGTCTTAGAGGGTTTTGAAGAAACGGATTGGTAGGACTGGTATTACTATTATTTTTTTGAGATTATTGCAAATCGCCAAGAAGCTAGAAGGCCTAGTACTGCAAAGCCAGCCAAAAGGACAAATACATACTGGTGGCCTAAGATACCGGGATATTGATCTAAAAAATAACCCATTAATGGACCTGCGAAAATGTCTGGTGTATATCCCGTTAGCGAAATGACCCCCACAGCTGTACCTGTTAATGCGAAAGAAATGTTTCCCTCTTTAAAAACCGCAAAGTACAAAGCGCGAATGGCATAGGTGCCCAAGGCTAAAATAACTAAGGAAATAAAAAATAAAACGGACTGTTCAGCAGCAAGTAATCCACTGGCAAAAAGAACTGCTCCCAAAAGCAGGGTTATGAAGCCTCTAATGATCCAAGAAATTCCATTGGACCTATCGGCTAGAAAACCAACAGCAAAGCAGGCAATGGGTCTCAGATACAGCTGAAGCGAACCTACATTGGCAGCGTTTACTTCGTCATAACCTAGAACATCTGAAGCATACAGAGAATAAATGTCGGTAACCTTATATCCAAAATAGGCACAGAGAATAATAACCATTAAAAGCCATACTGATTCAAGCTTTAGTACGGCTATGATATTTTTAAACGAAGTTGAATTGTCTTTTGTAAAGTCTTCTTTTGCTCCTTCTGTTTTCATAAAAAAATAGACCAGGATCCCAGTAAGAGTGACCATGGCCGAGGCAAATAAAATCACTTTACGAAATGCATACTGGCGTTCTTCAAGACTTGCTTCCAGAACTTGCTCGGGGAGGAAAATTGAAAAAATGGCAACCCCTATACTCCCCATAAGGGCTGCTGTGAGTCCTCTACCCCCATCCAAATAACCAAAAGCCTGCCCTTGATTTAGAGAGCCTCCCCAAATCCGAGTTCCCTTAATCATCGCACCCCAAAACAAAAAGACCGTTGTAAATCCCCAATAACCATATAAAATCTGGAGTATGAATAGGCTGGGATAGGCGGCGAGAACCAACCCCCCTAGGGAAGTAAAAATCAAGGAAGAGGCGATGAGTTTTCTCGGGAGGAATTTATCTGCTAAAGGCCCTCCAAAAACATAAGACAATAACGCAACCGTTCCATAGACCGAAAATAAGCTTCCTAATTCAACATTGTTGACATTGAAGACAGCTAAAAAAGTGGGTCGAAAAACACGAGCTAAAAAATAAGGAAGTATAAAAATCAATTCTCCAGAGAGAATCAACAAAATTAGAGTAGTGAAAGAACCTTTGGAAGAGCGGTCTTCGATAATTATTAGTTTGATTTCAAGATAAAAAAAACTTTCTGAAAAGTTTTAATTTCCTCGTCTTTTTAAATAAAGTAGGTTCTTTGGAGTTCGTCACTGCGGAGTTCGCTTTAAATTATATACTTTTAAAAAAAACAATTTTCGATGAAAAAAATAATTTCAGCAACTGTCATTTTACTTTTTTCTTTCGGTTGTACGGAAACGTACGACTATGATTTACTCATACTAAATGGTACAGTTTATGACGGCACGTTAGATGACCCGGCCCTAATGGATGTGGGTGTTCGTGGCGATCAAATTGTTGCTTTGGGGAGCTTGTCCGACAAAACAGCACCACGAGTGATCGATGCTGCAGGGCTAGTAGTATCTCCAGGTTTTATAGATCTTCACGCACATTTGGAACCCATATTTTCCCTTTCGGATTGCGAAAGCCACCTGCGTCAGGGAGTCACTACCAGTTTAGGAGGTCCCGACGGAAGAGGTCCCATACCCTTTGGCGCATATTTAGATAGCTTAGCTCAAGTTGGGGTAGGAATGAATGTGGGATTTTTAGTAGGTCACAATACCGTAAGAAGAGCAGTTATGAATTTGGATAACCGTGCACCTACATCTGAGGAGTTGGACAAAATGAAGCTTTTGGTTTCTACGGCTATGGACGAAGGGGCTTTTGGAATCTCTACAGGGTTAAAATACTTACCAGGGAATTTTTCTAAAGTGGATGAGGTTATCGAACTTTCTAAAGAGGCTTCTCAAAAAGGAGGAATTTACACCTCTCATTTGCGAGATGAAGGTCTGGAAGTAATTGCCTCTGTGGAAGAAGCCATCACCATTTCAGAAGAGGCAACGATCCCAGTAATCCTGACTCACCACAAGGTCATTGGAAAACCCATGTGGGGGAAAAGCAACGAAACCTTAGCACTAGTAGATCAGGCTCGAGAAAAAGGGCTGGACATACAAATCGACCAATATCCTTACAATGCCAGTTATACAGGGATTTCTGTATTAATTCCTAGTTGGGCGCGTGCCGGAGGAAACAAGGAGTTTAAAAAACGTTTGGCAGACCCCCAACTTCGGGAACGCATCAAAAAGGGAATTGTATTCAATATTTTAAACGACCGTGGGGGAGATGATTTGGATCGGGTGCAGTTTGCAAAAGTAAAGTGGATGCCCGAGTTGGAAGGGAAAACATTAAAGTATTGGTGTACCCTTAGAGGGCTTGAGCCCACAACAGAAAACGGAGCTGAATTGGTTATAGAAGCTCAAGTCAAGGGAGGTGCAAGTTGTATTTTTCACGCTATGGACGAAGCGGATGTAGTAAACATTATGAAACATCCTCAAACTATGATCGCCTCAGACGGAAGATTGGTCAAGTTGGGTGACGGACATCCACATCCCCGCTGGTATGGAACGTTTCCCCGAGTTTTAGGACGTTATGTTAGGGAGCGTAATGTATTACAGTTGAATGAGGCACTACATAAAATGACGTACTTACCTGCACAGGCTCTGGGACTCAAAAACCGGGGGTTGATCCGAGAAGGATACAAGGCGGACTTGACCCTATTTGATCCAAAAACAGTACTTGATAAAGCCACTTTTGAAAAACCCCATCAATATTCTGAAGGGATAGAGTACGTTGTTGTAAATGGTCGGTTAGCCGTTGACCAAGGAGAGTTTAAACCTATAAAATCTGGAACCGTATTAAAGAAAAATGCCCTATGAAAATCAAATCCTCAATTAACTGTTTGAGCGTTTTTATAATGCTCATAGTTACCGCTTGTTCAGAATCCAACTCCTTGGAATCAGAGGAGATTAATGCACTTGAAATTGCTTTGGGTGTTGGATCATCACCTACTCCGATAGAGGGCAATTATTTGTTCTTTAAGGATGTTACTTATGGAACTCGAGAGCGCAACCGATTGGACATTCTTTTACCTCAAAGTGACTCACTAAACGGAGCAATTCTTTTTTTTCACGGAGGAGCTTTCTTGTTTGGAACCAAAGAAGATCTCTACGAAGGGGAAGTAGAAGGGATTATTACAGCACTTTTAGCGCAGAATATAGCCGTTGTAAATGCAGAATACACCTTTATTAATGATTCCCAAGCTGAGGGTGTTCTCAGCTCCCTAGAAGACGGCGCAGCAGTGATCCAATTTATAACGAGTAAGGCTTCAGCATTAAACCTCCCTTCAAATAAACTTATTCTTGCAGGAGTGTCTGCAGGAGCTGGAATTGCACAGTGGAATGGATTTAGAGCACAGAGTAATAGTCAGGTACAAGGCGTTTTTGCAACCCTTGCCCAGAGTAGCTATGACTTGTATCAATGGGAACAACTTTTTCCAGACTTTTCTTTAGATAGTTTACGAGCCACCTCCCCAGAACTCGAAGCTCTTTTTGTTCAATTTTACAATGGAGTTCCCACAGAAGAGCTATCGAAACTTTTGGATTACCGCAGTCAAATAGATGCAAAAGATCCTCCTTTGTATGTTTATAACCCTGTTTACGATGATGTGGTTGTCACTGCTGGTAACCCCCTCGATTTTAATGTCCTTTTCCACAGCTACAAACACGCGGATTTTCTCCGCAAGAAGGCCATCGAAGTCGGTTTAGACTATTCAGGAGCCTATCAAGAATCTCCCGTTGATTTTATTCTGAGACGACTTTTAAATTAATTACCTGCGAGAGGAGAACCAAAAATTCCAACAGCCAATTCTGCCCACACCAATAAAAAGAGGAGAAGGATCAGGATGATATAAGTCGCACGTCTGGGAAAGCTTTTCACTCTTTTGACCACCCTCTGTGTCGACATCCCTGCGACGAGCAACAGCACTCCCATAATCGCAAAATCAATTAGAGTCCAATGGACTTCGTCAGAATAGTGCATGGCAATTAATGGAATCAAGAGCAGAGCCAAAGGAGCGAAAGTCAGGATGGAAAATCGTTTAAACATACCCTAAACTTAAGAAAATGAGAGATATAACAGATGCACCAGTTGTTCTAATTATGACTTATTCACTCTTTTAAAAACGTAAAAAAGTTCTGCAGCAATCTGAAGGGAGCGTTCGTCGTATTTTTCCACTTCCATAGGAGTATTGTCAAAATGTTTTGGATCTTCATACCGCAAAGGAATACGTTGCTCTGTTCCTGGGATGAACGGACAATTTTCATCTGCATGTGCACAGGTCATAACTGCAGCAAAAGGATTAGATGTATTTATGGGATCCTCAACTAATTTTGAAAAGACCAACAGGGGCGACGCTTCTTTGTGGTATGAAACCTGATAGTGTGGATTGGTTTCACCTGTTGAAGTCACTAAAAACCCACTTCGTTCTATCGAAGCTACAGCACGCTCATTGAATGCGGTGACTTCCACACCCCCAGAAAAACAGTTTGCGGGAATGCCGTAGTAAGCAGCAGCGGTATGCGCCCATATTTGGGAAAATTGACTACGCCGAGAATTGTGGGTACAGATAAAATTGAGGTTAACTACCGAATTTTCAGTACGTTTTTTTATGATGTACTCTACAAGTACATGCAGGACTTCCTTGCGCTCTTTTGAGATTTCTTCATCGAGCGCTGTTTGGATACTCTTTTTTAGTTCAGGTGTTATAGGTATCATTTTCTCTGAGGGATTAACAGCATCCAGATCCTGGGGCACATTGAGTTTGAGCAGTCTCTACCGCTGGGGTCACTATACATTTGTCTTGAGCCAGGCAGTCCGTTTGAGTGGAAATTAATAAGAATTTTTCCCCATCAAATTCCAGATCATACTTACCGATGGTAGCCCCTTGATATTCTACTTCAATAGGTAAATCGTCTAAAGCGAGTTTTTCTTCTGACATTTGGATGATTGATTGCAACTTGGAGCTACTTAGGCGGTGGTCATAATCGTCTGAAGTCCACAGTTGAAAATTGATGACTTCTTCTTTGCGTAAACTTCCCCCACAATCCACAAACTGTTTTTGAATATGTCCAATTTCTGTGACATGAAAATGAGAGGGGACAAGAGTTCCGTCGGGTAAGGAAAATTGGATAGAATTTAAGGAGTTCAAATAGTTTTTAATTTCTGAAAGTTTCATTTTTTCAATTTAATTGGAGTTTTTACTTAGCACCGCTCTTTGTTGGATTGAATTTCTAGTGTAATGTTGTGTAGGAAATGTTGCACCTGGTTCCATCGTTTCGAATTGATACAATAAGAAATATTTTTCCCGTCGATGCTTCCTTGAATCAGCTCTGCTTTTTTGAGCTCTGCCAAATGCCTTGAGATGGTAGGTTGTGCCAGTGGGAGTTGGGCTACAAATTCGTTTCCCACACAATCAGAGCTTTTTGCTAGCATTTGAATAATGGAGAGCCTTGCTGGATGTCCCAAGACTTTTAGTATTTGCGCCATCTGATTGGTTTTTATAGCAAAACCTGCTGTTTTTGTAATTCCCATATTGCAATATTACAATAATAGATTAGATCTACATACGGTTTTACTTATAAAAAAATAGCCTTATATTTCACTCTAAATAAATTTACATCCCAAATCCAATATAAAGAGAACATATGATATCAAAATTGAACCGACTGATGGCTATTTTTATAATAGCTGTGCTGAGTGCATCCTGTCAAAATACAGCTGAAAGTAAAAAAGAAATTACTATTGGGGTCCAAACATATTCTTTTAGAACAATGGAAGACCAAAGCCCTTTAGCCATTTTGGAATACATCAAGGAAAGTGGTGTCAAGCATGTGGAGTTGATGGGCAATCATGCAGAGCCTTTTGCTGGTGCACCTGTAAGTCCGATGTCAGACCCTGCGGTGATGCGTGTATTGTACAAAAGATATAAAAAAGAAACGTTGACCGAGCAGGAACAAGAGCAGGCCGAACAGTTTGACAGGGATCGTAAAATTCATGAAGAAGAATTAAATAAGTGGAGGAAAAATATAGATTTCAGCAAATTTGAAGAGCTCAAAAAGCTGTATACAGAAGCGGGTCTCTCCATTTTTGCTTTTAAGCCAGGTGTTTTTGGGAAGCATGATTCAGATGATGCCATTCGATATGGAATGCGGGCTGCAAAAGCGTTGGGTGCAAATCACATCACTTTAGAACATCCTTCGGATGACGAGCATACTGCAAGATTGGGAAAACTTGCCGAAGAAGAGGGTATCCTTGTCGGGTACCATGGACATGAACAACAAACGCCAACACTTTGGGATACTGCAATAACTCAATCAAGTACAAACCGCATGAATCTTGATTTCGGCCACTACATTGCTGCAGAAAATGAAAACCCAGTTCAATTTATTGACGAAAAACACTATAAGATAGTGAGCATGCATTTGAAAGACCGTCAAAAGAGAAGTAATGGTGGGGGGAACCTAATGTGGGGTACAGGGGACACTCCGATTAAAGAAGTGGTTCGTTTGATTCAAGACAAAAAGTATACATTTCCTGTGACTATTGAAGTGGAATACGATATTCCGGAAGGTTCAAGCGCTGTGGAAGAGGTTAAACGATGTTTGGCATACATTAAAAACGCATTATAGGTTGGATCCATTTTAAGGAATGGATTTTTGGTAAAATTTGGCAATAATATACAATTGGTAAAGTCCAGGGCGTATCTCTTGGAGTTGTTTAAAAAAAGTGGGGTTTTAGTTAAAGGTCTTCCTTACGTCAAACATCCATCCTCAAACCTTTACCCCACAAACAATCTATTAAATGAACAAAAGATTTAAACAACATTCAAACTTACAATTTAATTGACCTGAGATTCCAAATAAAAATACCATTTCCGAATAGCTGAATAATTAAAAACTATAGTAAACTCCTTTAAAAAGCCTGCTTCTAAAGATAAAAAATCAGGAGTTTTTTGGGATACGCTTGTTCATCAATTTAAACCACAGCGGTGGAAAGAAAGCGATCAGCATAGAGGTGGTGTAGCCAAAAGGTAGTTGTGGACTTTCCTCAATACTTTCAAGAATTTGATACTTTTTTGTAGCGCGATGGTGGTGGTCACTGTGACGTGTTAATTCATAGAGGACCAAACGTCCAATGGCGTGATTGGAATTCCAGGAATGCATCGGGGTAACGCGCTCATATCGTGATCCCTTCCGAGTTCTTAAAAGCCCGTAGTGTTCAATATAATTGATGGTTTCTAATAATAAAACTGCAACTACAGCGATTGCTATAGCAAATAAAACTCCTGGTATTCCAAAAAGGGAGCCTATAAAAGCTAGATAAAACAACTGAAACAACTGATAAAAAAAGAAATCATTGTACAGGCTAAAAAAACCCCGTTTTTTATTTTTAAGGATGTTTTTTTGAAGCTGAAACGCATGGCGCACTTGACCAATAACTGAGCTAAACCAAAATGAGAAAACCGATTGATTTTTTTTAGAGGTTGCAGGATCTTTTGGAGTACCTACATTTTGATGATGACCAAAGTTATGTTCAATATAAAAGTGCATATAGAGAGCGGGCATAAGTAAAAATTTGGCAAGGGTACGCTCCCAGAAGGTGGTGCGGTGTCCCAATTCGTGTGCTACATTTAATCCATTGGTGCCCAATACAATTCCAACAGAAAGAACAAGACCGATACGTTCATGTACCAGAAGTGATTGGGAAGTCAACTGTCCAATGCCCATGATTAAGATTGAAAATACAATGAAGATGTTGAAGTAAAGCATCAAATCAAAAAAGCGATTTGTCAAACGATTTTGAATTTTTTCTTCGTTGAGTTTTTCGGGATTGGGTTTTAAAAAGGCTTCGCAAATAGGAATGAATCCAAAGGCATAAAGGACAGTGGTAAAGCTCCAAACTCCTCCTATTTCCATTCCGACAATTGCTGACAGAGGAATACTGTAAGCTAAAAAGTACTTAACATCGCTCATCTCTTAAATAAATTAGTATTTAATATTACAAAAAATAATATGAAAACACCAATGTCTTTCAGAGAAGCCCTACAGCAACAAGTATAAAAAACCCCACTCTATGCTCAACAAACGGAGACAGAGTGAGGATGAAACACGTTTCCCTTAGGGGGTTCTAATTTCTTTTTTTAGAGTATTTATTAGAGCCTACATCAGGGGGTAATGTATTGGTTTTCTTTTCCTTGTTGGTATCATTCACTTTTTGTAGCGAACCATAAGACATGACAATACCCAACACAAGAAAGAAAATGAGCAGCTTGTTTTTCATGATAAGGAGGGGGTTTTAGTTTTTCGTTACCTGCTCTAAAATAGATTTCAATAAATCGTTTTGTTTTCTCATAAGTTCTAGAATCTCTCTGTCTATTACTTTTTGTTCAATCGTACGGGTTTTGTTGTAGTATTTCATAATTAAAAACAGTAATGCCAAAACATACTAAAACCAGAAAAAGAAAATGAAGTTGAATCTCTTGTTTTCAAAATGAACATAAACTTTTCGCTAGCTTGGGGATGCTTTTAGCGTTAAACCTATGTAACGATTTTTTCGGATGCGTTCTCTCCACCCGCGACTTTATTGTTTCTCCCAGTCCACACGGGATATTCACAAATTTAAAGAATTTATTTTATTTCTGAAAACCAAATTCTTTTTTCTTTTAACTGCAGAAGGGATTTTTTTGAGCTTGTGCGGAACAGTAAATATTTCTAATCCGATAAAGCGAACTAAACTTTGGGCTTTTTCAATAAACCAATAATTTTAAATATTTGAATGCTCACAATTACGACATTTAGAAAAATGATGGAGTACGAAACATCGATAATTCCGTAAAGTAACCACAAAAATGCGCCTACTAAATTTACGGTTCTGAGCCACAACATATTGTTGATCAGAAAAGAGAAAATCACAAAAGCCGTTGCAGACCAGCCCACAATTTCTAGCATTTCAAGTTCCATAAGTTCGCTTTAAAGTTTACACAAAGAAAACTATTTTAGAGTAATATTGTGGTTTAGTGCAACTTTAGATAGAGGAATTTTTATTGAATTTTAGTAGGATTCGGATTTGAAAATTCCTCAGGGGAATCGAAGTTTTTATGAATTTTAGAAAGGTTGTTTCCCTGTATGTCATATAGGTCTCCAGACCAGCTGTCGATAATCAATGTTTCATTTACAGGAGAGGGCTGGTACCGATTTGCAAAGGCGTAAATGAGCATTGCGACAATGATGGAAATCCCTAGAAAATAATTTGGATGTATCGTTTTCACGAGATTTGATTTTTGCTGTTTTCGATTCTAATTTCCTTATAGATTAGGGTAAGCATGACTGTAGAAACCATTACGTGAAGAAATCCAAAGGACAAGGCGTCAAGACCTGATATCTGGCCTGAAACAGAAGAAATGGTGTACATGATAATTGCAAATAAGTTGAATCCAGCCACTACATATCCATAGGCGAGTCGGACCTTAGGATTGTGCCAAACCATCCTTAATACAAGAAAGGTAACCAACCAAAAAATAAATTCATACAGATACTGAATATCGTGAAGCTCCAACATAATTCTCTTTCATTAAACGATTCATTACAAATTTAATAAAAACAATAAGAACCTTCTGAAAAAAAATCTAGATCAAATGGTTATTTTCAGGATCTGGTAAAACAAAGAGCAAGGTTTTCAATTTTTCTCAAAAAAAATCTTAGAAACAGGTTCTGAAAGCAATAAGGGTAAGTTGGTTAACTAAAGGAGTCAAAGAAAGGATATTGGAAATAGACCCTTTCCTGTCTTTTTATTTTTTCAAATTCAGCATGAGTGTATCTTCTCTATCAAAAAAAATGGCATCTTTTCACTGATTAACTGAAAATGAAGTATTCGTTCAAAAGTTTAAGATCCTGTGAATCAACCTTCGGTTTTCGCAAATGCATTACCTTAGAGGCAAGTTAACCTTATAGAATATGAATCTGAATGCACTGCCAAGTAAAGAATTAATGCCTGGGTACCACGGTAAAATGGTGCATGGTGACCAGCTCACCTGGGCTTTTTGGACAGTTGAAAAAGGGGCTGTTGTACCTGAACACCAACACCCACACGAACAAATTATGCATGTGGTGGAGGGGGACTTTGAATTTACCCTAGATGGGGAAACAAAAATTTGTAAACCGGGAGATATTGTGCACATCTCATCAAATCTTCCCCACTCAGGAAAAGCGATTACTCCATGTAAATTAATGGACGTTTTTAGTCCAGCACGTGAAAAATACAAATAATTTATGAAGGTTGATTTAACAGGAAAAAGAGCCTTGGTAGGGGGAGCTAGCAAAGGGATAGGCCGGGCAATTGCAGAACGACTAGCAGCCTCAGGTGCAGAAGTGGTTGTCATGGCACGAAACGAATCGAGTCTCCAAGAGTTGGTCGCCCGACTGGATCGTTCCCAGGCACAGAACCACCGTTATTTAGTCGTTGACTTTTCAGATTACAAAGCTTTTTCTAAAAAAGTAAATGCTTTTTTTAGAGATCATAAGATTGATATAGTAATCAATAATACTCAGGGACCAGCAGCTGGAAGTGCTCTAGAAAAACAGATTGAGGAGTACCAAGACGCTTTTGACTTATTGTTTAAGTGTGCTGTTTTATGCACGACTCTTGCTTTACCGCATATGCAAGAACAACAATGGGGACGCATACTCAACGTCGCTTCCATTTCAGTAAAGGAACCTCTGAATTACTTGGTACTTTCCAATACCTTGCGCGCTGCTTTAGTGACCTGGGCAAAAAGTTTGTCTGTAGATATTGCAGAAGATCAAATCACGATCAATTCAATTCTTACGGGGTATTTCGATACTCAACGTATCGAACAACTGAATACTAAAAAAGCCGAAAAAATGGGAATCCCAGTTTCTGAAGTTCGAGCTGCCATGGAAGCTACTGTCCCCATGAAACGCATCGGAAAACCCGAAGAATATGCAAACTTAGTTTGTTTTTTAGCTTCAGATCTTGCGGGGTACATAACGGGAACTACTATCCCAATTGACGGGGGATTATTAAAATCACTTTAGGTTAATTTCGATAAAAAATCATTCTTTACTTCCAATGATTTCTTGGTACCTTTTAATCATTTGATTCAATTTTTCAGGCTGGCTTTTTGCTAGGTTGTTTTGTTGTGCCTGATCTGTATCTAGATCAAAAAGTTGATAGTTCTCCGAATTTCCAAGTTCTACATTCGTGTAATAACTTTTTTCAGGTCCTGCATAGGGAGGTATGAGTACCCAATTTTGGCTTCTAAAAGCGGTTTTGGTTTGCGCTTCTATCACCAGTTCGCTTCTTCCGGTTCCTGAATTTTTAAACAAAACTTCAGATAAATCCACCCCGTCTTTGGATCTTGTTTGAGAACCGATTAATGCGGCGATAGAATTCAAAAAGTCAATCTGTGAAACTGTTTCGTCAGCAACTTGAGGTTTTATTTTTCCCTTCCAATAGGTGATCAGTGGGACGCGCGTACCTGCTTCAAAGAGACTGTATTTCCCCCCTCTTAAACCACCTGAGGGGGTGTGGTCTCCAATTTTTTCAACAGCGTCATCATAATAACCGTCATTGAGAACAGGGCCGTTGTCGCTAGAGAGGATAAGGATTGTATTTTCTAACAGCTTGTTTTCTTCCAGATGTGCGTATAATTCACCAATACACCAATCAGCTTCAATGATGGCGTCTCCTCGAGGTCCCATCCCCGATTTTCCCTCAAAACGAGGATGTGGGGTTCTGGGTACGTGGGGCTGCTGTAGGGTGTAAAACAAAAAGAAAGGATTGTCTTTGACCTTACTGATGTATTTTTTTGCTTGGTTTAAAAATTCGTCTGCCATATCAATATCACTCCACTGAGCTAGTGTGCCGCCTTTCATAAATCCAATTCGCGGGACTCCGTTTACTATAGAGCCGTTATGTCCGTGATGCCACATCATGGAAAGCAGTTCAGGATTTTCTTTTCCTGTGGGCTGACCTTCAAAATTTTTCTCAAAACTCACCTCAATGGGATCCTTAGGGTCCAAATTAACGACCTTTCCATTTTCAATATAGACGGTAGGAACACGGTCTTGGGTATCGGGCATGATAAAACTATGGTCAAATCCAACCTCGTTGGGACCAGGGCTAATTTTTTGGTTGTAATTAATTTTGGAGTCTCCGAGTCCCAGATGCCATTTTCCTACAATCCCTGTTTGATAGCCACTGTTTTTTAACATTTTTGGCAAGGTCATTTCGGTTGTATCAATAATGAGATTGGCCCCAGTTAAAATTTTTGCACGTTTGTTTCTCCACGGATAGGTTCCGGTGAGCAGGGCATACCTACTGGGGCTACAGGTAGCAGAACTGGAATAGCCACTTGTAAATCGAGTGCCTTGGTTGGCAATTTTATCTATGTTGGGGGTATTTAATGTTCCCAAGCCATAGGAACTTACATCTCCATACCCCAGATCATCCGCATAGATTATTATGATATTGGGAGGGTTGGATTTATTTTCATCTTTACACGAAGTCACGCTAAAAAGAAATACTACCGAAAGTACAAACAGGTTCCTCATCTGATTTTTTTTATTACTCCCCAAGTTACGTAGATTGTTTTAAAATGAAAATCGAGGACGAGAAAGAGACTGCATGTCCTTCCTTTTTTGTTATAAAACAAAACCAAGACGCCTCTTGTTTCCTCCCAATTCTACCATTATTTTTTTTATTTTTAATGACGATACTATGCAAATATGAAAACGTACGCTCAATTTTTATTGTTTATTTTTTTGTTCGGTTCCTGTCAAAAGAAGGAATCCGGTTTGGTGAAGGAAGATTGGACTCCTCTCTTCAATGGTAAGGACTTGTCTGGCTGGACAATTAAAATTGCTGATATGCCCCTAAATGAAAATTTCAAAAACACCTTTCAAGTAGAGGATAGTCTAGTCCGAATTGTCTATGACGAATATGAAGATTTTGATGACCGCTATGGACATATGTATTACAAAACACCTTATTCACATTATAAACTCAGATTTGATTACCGTTTTCTTGGGGAACAAACCCCTGGAGGGGAAGGTTGGAATATTCGCAACAGTGGAGTAATGATTCACTCCCAATCTGCCTCAAGTAATGCTTTTGAACAGCATTTTCCGGTATCCTTAGAAATACAGCTCTTAGGGGGTTTAGGTGACGGTGAACGCACCACGGCAAATTTATGTACTCCAGGAACTGCGGTTTATTTTAAGGAGCAACCGGATTATACCCACTGTATTTCTTCTGAGTCGAAAACCTATCACGGAGATCAATGGGTTCATGTAGAAGCTGTCATTTTAGGGAATGAGTCGGTGATACACATTGTTGAAAACGACACCGTTTTGAAATACACTAAGCCTTTTGTAGACGAGAGTTTTATAGCGAAGGCTTATCAAGGCGAAGATTGGGATAATATGGGTGTGACCAATAAAGAAATGTGGCTTAAAAAGACAGGGAACCCCATCGAAGAAGGATATATTGCTTTACAAGCAGAAAGCCACCCGATTGATTTTAAAAATATAGAATTATTAAATCTCTGTGGTTGTATGGATACGGAGGCAAAAAACTACAAGCCTTACTTTGTAAAGGAAGACAACACGAAATGTATGTATTAAACGCTATTCTTTTGCTTCCTCTTGTTTCTGAAAGCGCAAAAAATAGATCAGTGTACATGCGCTTAACATCAAAGCTGCGGGTAGCGATTTGATTAGTGCATCTCCTATGGAAAAGTGGAAATAAAGTGCTGCAGTCATCAACCCACCAATGACAAGTAGAGGAGGCAATTCCATTTTTTTATAGAAAATACTGATCAACAAAAGCAAAGCAGCAAAAACTTTCAAGGTTCCAATAGCGTACATTGTAATTAGTGATAGGCCGTATGCGGCAAATTCGGAAACTAAATCGGTGGCTTCTCCACCTCTATAAATTGTTTGTTTTCCGTAGCGAAATAACCACACATTAGCTATCGTAAAGGAAACAATACATTTTAAAACAATAGTGATGTATTTTTTCATTGATATAAAATTCGTATTTCTAAAGATAAAAAAACTTTGCGTGGGTTTTTATTTACTGCTTGTTAGGTTATTCACCCCTTGGTCTCCAATGTTTGTTAGAGTAGTTGTTCTTGTTTAATTTCATAAATATGAAGTACCTGTTTGTTCTGGGTTATAGCATTGCGAAAGTAAAACCCTAGTTTTTTTAGCAGATTGATTGAAGTTTCATTTTCTTCCCAACAAATAGCGATAATAGGTGAGGAGGGTTCCCTAGCATATCCCATTTTGTAAAATTTAGGCAATAGGGTAAAACCAAAATCAGGAGCATCTAAGTTATCTCTTTGAATAAACGAAAGAATTCCAACAGGTTCTAAGGAGTCTAATTTTTGAATGACACTGTAGTAAAAGTTGGGAGTTTTGAGGATTTTGGAAATGTAGGAGATAGCCTGTTCATTGGAGGAAACACCTCTGTACCGAGAGATCGAGAAAATAATCGGATTTGATCTAAACCCTAGTGAGACTTTATAGCTCTACATTCAATAATTGTCCACTCAATTGAATCAAATTTAATTCTGCCAGTTTGGCTTGGTATTTCGCAGCGGCTCTTTGGACTTGGGCATTTCTCAGATTGATTTGGGCTTGTCTAAATTCGATCGCGGTTATTGACCCTAGTTTGTACTGGGCCTGGGAACGATCAAAATTATACTTTCCTGTTTCCACTTGCTTGTTTTGAATCGTATAAATGTTTACTGCGTTTTGGTAGTTTTGCTGGGCGTTTCTCAGATTTCGCTCAAAGGTAAGTAGGGTTTCCTCTTCTTGAATTTTTTGATTTTCCAGTGCAATTTTTGCATTTTTCACTTGAGTAAGGGTACGCCCACTATCAAAAAGGTTCCAACTCAAACTGGCACCTATACCTACTGAGTATGTCGTATTATTGGTTCCAGGGAAGAAGGCAGAAGCGGGACTTTTATTTAGATTCCATCCGTAGGATCCTACTAGACCTAAAGTAGGTAGGTAACCCGATTGACGAATTTTAATATCATATGCATTGATTTGATAGTTGCGTTCTTGCTTTAAAAGGGCCACATTATTTTCCGCGGCAGTCTCCAACCAGCTTTCTATTTGGATTTCAGGCACAAATTTTACACTCAAATCAACACTGTAGGCTTGTTCCATAGGCTGGTTTAAGAGCAGGTTCAAATCTCTTTTTGCATTATCTAGTTGCTGTTTTGTTTGGATCAAGTTAATGCTGTCATTAGTAACGTCTACCTGAGCATTTAATACAGCAAGTTTATTTCCTTGCCCGTGGATAAAGGAATATTCAGCTCGCTTTTGACGCTCCTGAGATACAGCTAAATTATCTTGTAAAATAGCATTCGATTCTGTGAGCTGAGCGATATTAAAGTAAACTTCGAAGAGTTGTAAAATGGTAAATTCAATGGTTTCTCTAAGCTGTAATTCGCTAAGTGCATATTGCTCTTTAAGTCGTTTGTAGGTATATTTTCTACCCAGACCATCAAAAAGTGTATAGTTTACATTTATCCCAGCATTAAAGCGTTGTGTTTCTTGATCTTCAAAAACCCGATTTGGTATTGGATTTCCTTGGTCATCCACCTGTCCCGGAAATGCAATTTCGGCATCCGATCCGGTATAATTCCCCCCGCTCGAAAGAGCCACTGAAGGCAAATACCCTGAATTTAGTAGACTGCTATTATTTTTTTCTATTTCTGTAGTATTCCTTGAAATGAGTATTCCAAAGTTTTGCTCCAGAGCGATGGCCAGAGCTTCTTCTTTTGATAGGTTTTCTTGACTCTGAATTGATGTAAAAATTCCAAAAAATAGTAAAGCGATGCTAAATTTTACTCTCATATCTGAACGTTTTCTGACTCTGTTTCAGCCATTATATCTTCTTCTTTTTTCTCGATTAAAGCTCTTTCAACAGATTCTTGCGAGGGAAACTCTCCAGAAGCCAACCAATTGAAATAGACCTTAGCCTCATTGATCAGTGAAATGAAAATAGGCAGTAAAATCAAAGTCAAAATTGTAGCAAAAGCGATTCCATAGGAAACCGTAATGGCCATTGGCTTTAACCATTGTGCCTGTCTACTTTTCTCCAGAAGCAGGGGTGTAAGCCCCGCAACTGTGGTTGCAGAAGTAAGGAAAATCGCCCTAAATCGAGATCTACCGGCTAAAATCAAGGACTCTTTAAACCGATATCCTTCCTTTATATTCGAATTGAATTTTCCTATAAAAACTAACCCGTCATTAACCATGATCCCAATAAGCGCTATGACTCCAAGTAAAGAAATAATAGAAACCGAAAAGTTATGAACCCAATGCCCCCAAGCAACACCGATTAAACTTACAGGAATTAATACAAAGAGTAAAATGGGTTGAGAATAACTTCTAAAGGCAAAAGCAATGGTTATATAAATTAAAATCAAAATGGGTATCCCAGCTCTAGACAGGGAATTGATGAGTTTAAAGGCTTCTCGGTTCTGACCTTCGTAGGAGGCGCTCACCGTAGGGAGCCTTTCTTGAATTTTGGGCATAATATTGCTTCGAATATCCGCCATGATGTCTGTGGCAGAGGCTTCTTCAGAATTTTTTAGGTCGGCTGAAACTTGGATTTCCCTTCTCCCGTCTAAGTGATTGATAGAAACTTCTCCTCTTCTAATGGAATACGAAGCGATCTCTTTTAAAGCGACGAGATCGCCATTGGGTAAATCAATTTTCATGTCTTCTAGTTGGGTGATGGAAGAACGATCTTCTTTTTTGTAGCGAACCCATACCCGAATTTCATCTTGACCTCTTTGAAAACGTTGTGCTTGTACACCAAAAAAACCAGCACGAACACGACTCATTAAATATTGTAAGTCCAGGCCTAAGGCGTAGGCGTTGTCTTTTAATTCGAGTGTAATCTCTTTGATTCCCACGGGATCATTGTCCTCCACATCCTTAAGTAATGCATTGGAATTTAAGGCATTCTTCAATTCAGTTTTTGCTTCTTTTAATTCTTGAATGTTGTTTGATAATAGCGATACCGAAACGGGTTTACCTCCAAAATTTGAACCAGATCCATAGACAATACTTTCAGCGCCAATGACGGGACCTACAAGTTCTGCAATCCGTGTAGAGACCATTCGAGAGCGGATGAGGTCAGGACGCTGTTCACCGGGGAGTAAGTTGATTGTTAGATTGGCCTTTGAAGCTCCATTACCGAGGGTTTTAATCGTATTGACAAAAAGAGACTTTTCTTCCCCCTTGAGGTACTTCTCGGTAAACTCCTGGTCCACCAATTTGGACGTTTTTTCTATTTGAGTGATAATGGAGTCTGTGATTCTTTCGTTTGTTCCATTGGGCATGACTAAGTCAATGGAAATTCGGTCAGAGGCAATTGAAGGAAAAAAAGACGTTTTGATAATCCCCCCTCCAAAAGAACCAACAGTAAGGAGAAACAAACTAATAAAGATTGCGATGACTAAAAACCGATTGTTTAATGAAAATCGAAGTGACGGTTCATAAACACGATCTCGAATAGATTTCATAAATAAATTTCCTAGTTTATTGATCTCTCTTAACTTAGAAAATGCTTTTGCAACAAGCGTTTTTGGATTTTTCTTCTTTTTCAGTAGCGCTTTTGAATGTGCTAAATGAGCCGGAAGTATAATCAGAGCTTCTATTAATGAAATAAAAAGGGTCAACATAACAACAACGGAAACTTCACCAAAAAACTCTCCTATTCTTCCATCTAAAAAGAGGAAAAGTGAAAAGGCCAAAATAGTGGTGATAATGGCAGATACTACTGGGGGAATTACCTCCATAACACCATCTATAGCTGCGCGATAGGGAGACTTTCCCTTTTCGTATTGCTGATAGATATTTTCTGCAATAACAATTCCGTCATCTACCAAGATTCCAATAACGATAATCATCCCAAATGTAGATAAGACATTAATGGTGACACCGAAAAGTGGTGCAAAAATAAACATCCCCAAAAAGGACACCGGGAGGCCAAAAGCAACCCAAAAAGCCAATCTAGAATTTAAAAAGATGGAGAGGAATAAAAGCACCAATAGCATTCCCTGAAATATATTTTCTGTCAACAATTGATTCCGCTCTGTTAAAGTAACTGAAGCATCGTCAAGAACTTCTAACTGAGCGTTGTCGTTGGTTTCATTAAATTGAGTAATATACTTGCGAACCGTTGCTGCTGACGAGATCACATCTTCAGAATTGGTAGAAGTCACGCTTATATTGATTAAAGCATTGCCTTCCAAATAACTCCCATTGGGAGTTTCAGAAAACCGATCTTTTATTTCAGCTACATCTTTTAATAAAATCTGAGTTCCGTCAGAGAGAGACAATACTTCTATGTTAGAAAGTTGCTCAGCGTAATAATACTTGTTGTTTGCTCGGATTAAAAATTCTTCTGCATCGGTTTTAACACGACCTCCTGTCACGATGATATTGGCTCTAGCTACCGCCTGTGCCACTTGACTAAAACTAAGACCGTAAGCCAAAAGTTTGTTTTCATTTACTCCGATTTCAATTTCTTCATCTGGATATCCAGAGACGGTTATTTGAGAGATTCCCGGCAAAGCTCTTAGGTCGTTTTCAATTTGACGCCCAATTTTTTTAAGATTTAACAGTTTTATGTTTTTAGCAGTCAGTGCAAAATTGATTGTAGGCCGAATAGGTTCCCTCTTGGATACGACCAAAGGCTCCATCCCTGTTGGATAACTGGGTACACGATCTACCGCGTTTTTAACTTCCAACAACATAAAGTTGATGTCCAAATCTTCTTCCACTTCAACGGTGATTGATCCTGAATTCTCTCTAGATACAGAGGTGACCCTTTCCACACCTCTCAAGCCTTTTAAATTGTCTTCAATTTTTAAGATCACCCCTTCTTCCACCTCCATCGGGGAAGCACCGGGGTAGACCACTGAAATTTGAACAATATGAGATTCTGTAAGGGGGAAATAAGAAGATTTTAATGATTTTAATCCTAAGATTCCAAACAATAAAAAGGCAATAATAACGACGTTAACCGCAACGTGGTATTTTATAAAGTAATTTATAATCTTTTTCATGAGAGCGGTCTATTTCTTTTGTTCAAAAGGAATAGGGAAAACCTCCATATCCTCATACGCCCCAATCAATGGCTGAGCAACGATTTCTTCTCCATCGGCAAGCCCTTGGATAAGGGCAAGGGTCTCGGTAAAGTGAATGGGATTTACCTTTTTCAAAATCAACTTATTGTCTTGAACTACAAACAGCTCTTGGGATTCATTTAGTAAGCCCCTGTCTACCGCAAAAACATTGTTGAACTCCATAGCGTTGATCTCTGCATTCATAAACATCCCTTCTTTCAGATTTTCATCACGCAATCGGATGAATACCTTTACCGATTGGGTTTGACTGTCTACCATCGCATTAATTCTAGAAACTATACCGGTGTAGATGCGTTCATCGTCTATCGACTTAACCTTGACCTCTGCTCCCTCTGTTATATTGGACACATAGGACCTAGGAAGGGCAACTCTCAATTCGTAATCCCCAGGAGCAATAAACTCCCCCAAATCCTGACCGGGCCTAATTAATGAACCTTCCGTAACATTAGCACTCACTAAAACCCCATTGAAAGGAGCTTTAATTTTATAAAAAGTCAAAGTCTTTTCTAAGTTTTGTAAAGTGTAATAGGAAGAGATGATACCACGACCAGAAACAAAAAGGCGAACCTTTTCATCCATTTTTGGTAAGGAAGGAACTGGTTTTTTCAGGTCAAAGGATTTTAAATAGGCACTCCATAGCTCATAGGCTTTAGGAAAATCCAATTGTAAATCGGGCAATACAGAAGTAATAAGATTGTATAAGGAAGCCCGCTGTGCAATGACATTCGAACGAAATTCTGAAGAGGCTATCTGTACCAATTGCTGCCCTTTTTTGTAGGACTGTCCAGTTTTGAATAACGGATTTATCGTTTGCATTACGCCTTGTACCCTAGACGTAATTTGAATGCGTTTGTAGGCTTGTAAAACTCCTTTGGAAGGTATTTGTACTTGCAAAGGTCCATTTTTTGCTTTTAGAGTGTAGACTTCTTTGACTGAGTTTTCTGCTTTTTTTCTTGGAGAAGGATTACTATCAATAATTAGTTTTGATAGTTGAAACGACAGTGCGATAACAACAAATCCTACAAAAAATAAGATCCATTTTCTCACTGTCTTAAGTGAAGTGTTCTTTGACATTTGTTTAATGAAATAATGCTAAAGACTCGATTTTGATAAACACTTTCAATAAATTCTTAGATTTTATGGTCAAAAGTGTTCTTTTTGAGCCCTTTTGTTTAACAATTTTTTTCAAAGTTAAAGCATAATTATGACTATACCTAAACACCGTTGTTTATATTTAAGTTAACTACTCGATGGCTTAGATTGAAAAGGTTTAGAAAAAGGCTAAGTTATTTGTATTTTTTATGAGCTATTTTACGGTGCCTCACTTGAGTCTCCATGACGAGAAATGAGTTGCTTTTGCGAAGCGTTGAATTAAGGATTGGATGAAGCCACAAATGTACCACAACAAAACTCCACACCGAGGTAAGGGGTTTTTAGGTACGTATACAAGTTTGTGAAGTTTGTAGGTCTGGAACACTTTTGGAACTCGCACAGAGGAACTCTTGCGCCCAAACGGAAAACACGAAACTACCGCATCCCTCCTTTCCTGTTTGGACTTCTTTTTTTGGGCCAAATCATTTGTTTTCCTGTTCTTTTACTGACAGGTAATACACTTTTTTCTCGAGAACTTTTTTCGGGATCTTCAGAGGCCATGTAGGCTAGTAGTGCAGTTAGGATGACATTGTTTTTAATATCGTCAAAGATAAGTTTGTCATAGGTGTCCCGGTTGGTGTGCCAGGTATAATCACGATAGGACCAATCCAGCGAACTTAGATTAAAGGCAGGAGCACCAGCGGCTACAAAAGAGGCATAATCCGAACCTCCACCTCCAGGAGTACCTGGGAAAGTTGTTTCAATATGTTTTGTTACAGAAGTAGGGACTTTAGCAAGCCATTTCCCAAGATATTCATAGGCATGTAAATAGCCTTGCCCTGAAAGATTTACGACTCTCCCAGTCCCGTTGTCTTGATTAAATACGGCTTGAATGTTTGCGATAATTTCTGGATGATCTTCAACAAAAGCACGAGATCCGTTTAAACCTTGCTCTTCGCTCCCCCAGTGTCCAACAAGAATAGTTCGTTTGGGATTGGGATACATTTTTTTTAAGATTCTCATAGTTTCCATCATGACAAGAGATCCAGTACCATTATCTGTTGCACCAGTACCCCCGTCCCAGGAGTCAAAGTGAGCGGATAAAACCACATATTCTTCCGGTTTCTCCGTTCCTTTTATTTCCCCTATGGTATTGAAGGTAGGGACTTCTCCTAGTTCCTTAGAAAGTGCGGTTATATTTATTACAGGTTTTTGACCTCTTGCGGCTAAGCGATACATTAGCGTGTAATCTTCCAACTCCAGACTCACTGTGGGGATGGCTTTGGTACGGGCACTAAAAATTTTACTGGTTCCAAAACCTCGTGACCAATAGGAACTGATTAGACCGGCAGCATCACTTTCTTCTAGGGCTTTTGCGATACTTCTTGAATTGTAGCCCGTGTTTTTGAGGTTGGTCCTCCACCTTTTATACAACGAATCCCGTTCGGTTTTCATTTTCTCAAAAGAATCCTTAATAGCAAACTTTTCCCAATTGTAATCCGGTCTCCCAGTTGGCTCCATTCTTGAAATCAAAACGATTTTCCCCTTTACATTAGGGAGCCAGGACTTAAATTCTTCTGGGTTGGTTACCTCGGGCAAAATTATAACTTCTGCTGTTATTCCTTTTTTGGAAGTAGAAGGACTCCAGGCGAGTTGCGTTCCACGTAAACTCTGGACTCGAGGTTGTAACATATCGATATGCGATATTCCTCTTTCCCAACCTCGCCAAGTACCAAAACTTTCGTTTTTTGCTTCGATGCCCCATTGCGTGTATTTTCCTAAAGCCCAGTCGTGCGCTTTTTTCATTTGGGGCGTCCCTACTAATCTAGGGCCGATCCCGTCTAGTAATTCTTGGGCTAGAATTTCTAGTTGTGAATTTTCCTCAGCTTCTTTTATAATATCTTCTATTATTGATTCCTCTTGTGCAAAAGTAACTGTACCTAAAAGGAGCAATAAAAGACTTATACTAGTCGAGATCGTTTTCATACTTTGTTGATTTAATATGGAAAAGTAAACCTTAAAAGTATTAAAATTAACAGACTTCTAGATTGAGTATCCCTGAATGTTCTTCCCGAAATTTTGAAAAGGGTAGTTTGGTGGATTAAGAATTGTGTTTTTTCTTACCGAATTTTTGTCTCAATACGATTCGAAAGTAAAAGTAGATATAAATCAAAAAGACTATACATCCGACAATAAACATGACTTTATTATTCATAATCTCTTATTTTGAATCTTTTCTTCTTTGTCTAATGGCAATAGCAAAACCTAAAATGGTTACCGGCCAAAGACCGACATACAAACCTTCGAGTTGTTGTCCTGAAAACCAGAGATAAATTGAATAGAGAAAGCTTAAAAACGCTAACAGTATGGGATAATATTTTTCAAGAAATTTCATATTACGTAAGTTAGGTAAATTATATGTAAAAAGATAGATCCATGCACACAAATGCATAGTAAAGAGAATAATCCATGTCGTAACAAATAAAAAAATTATCGGGTTGGTCTTAGATTCTCCCTTAGTGGTCTTAGGGTCTGTGTCTTTGAGGTCTTGGTTTTTATTGTATATTCGCACCACGTTGTTCACGCAACGGAATAACTTAAAGGATTTGTTAAGTATGGTTGCTTTTCAAATCCTTTTTGCTTTTAAAAAAAACCCTCCACGCGGGAGGGAGAATTTGATTTTGAACTGTGATCATACCCTTTTCAAAAGAGCATTTACTCACTGCTCATATTTGCAATATAATCTGTAGGGTTAAAAATAAAAGCACCTTCAACTATTTTATCACCTTCCCATCGCATCCAGTTGTGGACAGGATTATTGAGTGTTACACCCGTTGCTTTTGAAGTTGCAGACCATGTAAACCACATATTCGTGAAGATGCTCCCGTCATCAAGAATAAAGGTTCCTGTATTCCATTCTTTGTATTGAATGTTATTGTAGAATTGACTCCCTTCTGCAAAACCAGAAATCATATCTTTGGCTGATACGTCATCTGCGTTGATATGAATCACAGCATCTTCTGAAAATAAATCCATCTGACTATCAAAATTATTATTGATGTAAGCTTGGTGAAATTCAATAATCCTTTTTGATTTTGCATCCTCCATTTTAATAATGCCAGTTTGGTATGGAGTTTTTTCTGCTTTTGGGGTACAACTAAATACCAGCATAGAAATAAAAATAAGTGTGATTTTTTTCATTTTAATTGATTTATGATTAAGAATGATAAAGATACAAAATCTTCAATGTCTATATCCTCCGTTTTACTGTACCACATGAATAGAAAATACCTCTGATTTAAAAATCAGTAATCTATGTAATTAGTATTGTTTTCAATAATTTTTAATAATTGTGTAGTGTCAAAAGCAATGTTAAGTGTTTTTGTAAGACTCCTGTTTCATCCTCATTCATCTTATCATTAGAATATTTGATGAGACTCGACGGAAACCCATTTTTCCAACAAAATATGAATATTATTTCCCCCACTTACAAATTGTACAACACTCGTACATCTCTTAAATTTTCTTGTAATTTACAGGACGTTCTAGTTCAAATGCTCGTAGGTAAGCTACCGCTTATAATAGGGATAAAGCCTTTGAATTGAATACATAAAAAAAGTGGGGTTAAATTGAATCTTTCTTTTTCACAGCAATTATCCCCACTTTTATCACAAACTAAACAAAAATCAAATAAAAAAAAGAGATGCGTAGTGGTGGTTTATCATCAGTCAAACATTTTCAATTTCATTAAACCTACAACCCTAATTTCTTACACAAATATCAAATTTAAATGAATGTAAATCAGACAAATAAAACACTATCTAACTATTGTTGTATAAGGAATATTTATTATTTGAAAGGTTTATATGTGAATAATAAAATGCTATAACGATAAATTCGTAGAGATTATAAGGGTTTTTTGAAAATATAACGTGAAAGATAAATTCCATTTGGGTCTTTATCTCCACTTGATTCAACACCTCCTGTCACAAAAGCCAATTCCCAGCCATCGGCAGTCATTTGATTTAATTTTGATTTTACCATTGCATCGTTTGTTGCAATATTGTTAAATCTAATTCCACCTATATTATAGAAGTTTAATAGTTTCGTTTCTTCAAATGCTTTTGTTCTAATATCCTTACGCTTGTCGTTTTTGGATTTATCTTTTTCACCATCTTCCATTCTCACAGTGGTAGATGGATTGTAGTCAACTACTTCTGTCTTTGCTATCATTCTTGACCTTCCCAGTCCCTTAGGCACAACTGATTCTACTACAGTTACAATTTCATATTCGTATTGCTGAACTGTTGAAATTTCTTCGCTTTTAAAGCCGGTGATAATAGCAGCAAATCCAATTAATGCACATATTCCAATTACGATATCTTTACTAGTCTTCATTTTTGTTTGATTTTAAATTATATCTCAATATACTATTTCCATCACAAAATTTTAGTGAATTCTCTATACGATCTACTCTTTTATAAAATTAGAAATCCGCTGAATTTAATGAAGCGGATCTGCCGATGATTTAATTGAAATTAAAGGGAACAATACAATAGCAAAATTAAAGATAGCTTTCTTTGTTCATGAAAAGTATGTGAAAGGAGGAGTTTTAAAAGGAGTTAGGATTCTAAATTGAGCAATTAACCTCAACTAACATACCTGTATTAATTTCTTCTTGAGTTAGTAAAATGGTGATTTCTGAATTTTCAAAACCATCACATTGCGCTTTACAAGGATTTGAATATTGATTATTACCTGCACAAACAGGATTGTATTCTTCAGTACAGAAACACTCTTCAGTATTGTGATTACAGGAAAATAAAAAAGGGAGTATTAAAAGAAATTTTTTCATTCTTTCAAATCTACTAAATCCAATTCAAAGTTTTAGGAAGGGAGGGTAGTAGATAGACTTTTTGTTAGGTTTTAATCTCTACAGTAGGTATCTCCAACTTCATATTGATTATAAACTGCCTCGGTTACAGCCCCAGAAGGAATTGCACCAAATTCATCAACCGTAGCTTGATTCCTATTTATACCGTCATCAAAAAAGAATAAAAAATTAATTCCTGTTTTTTCCTTTCGGGTAATTACTACACAATTATCAACTGCACAGCTATTTAAAGAGATTAGAAATAGGATTAAAAAAAGTTTTTTCACACACTCAAATCTACTAAATCCATCACAAAGTTTTAGGTTGGGATCTGATTAGAGAAACTTTATAATGTATTTGTGTATAATCACAGAAAGTATAAAACCCCAGGCAAAGGCAAACAGTGCAAAACCAAATAATCCAAGTTTTTTTAAAAGCCAATAATTGATTTTAAATCGCAGTGGTATTGCTCTGTCAAGCCATTTCTTTTCAAAAGATAATTTAACCTTTTCCATTTAAATTTGTTTTTAGTTGTATCAAAAGATACGAAATCTCTCATAAAGTTTTGGTGAGCTCTCGATGCAGTTTAAATCAAAAGAATTAAAAATCCCTCAACCTAATGATGCGGATCGGCCAGGGTATAATACAAGTTAGTTTCTTGACAATTCCAATTCTATAGATTTGATATAATTAAGTTTAACGGAAGTATCTCCATTAAGAGTTTCCTCAATTGAATCTGAAATTTCACTGTATGATAATCCCTTTTTCAAACCAATTACAGTTTTTACATACAAGTCATTTAATGTGTTTTTTAAACTCGTCACATCCTCTTTTCTACTTAAATCACCATGTCCAGGAATTAGGATAGTATTTTCATCACATAATAGTTCTAACATACCCAAAAGGTCGATTAACCCTTTTATTGAGCCCCCATTATTTAAATCAACATAGGGATAACCATACCTTACAAATGCGTCTCCTGTATGTATAATATTGTTGTTTTTAAATACTACAACACTATCCCCATCTGTATGAGCTTTACCAAAATTGTATAATTCAATTTCTTCATCGCCTTGTGTTAGGGTCATTTTACTCTCATAAGTAAATACAGGTAATGAGGCATCATTATATTTAGGCTGGACAAAATCTTTAATAAAACTGTATATTCCACCATATAGTTCCGCATCTTCCATCATTCTTTTTTTTGCGTTTTGATGGGATACAATTGGAATCCCTTGTTTACCAAAAGCTCTATTGCCATCAGAATGGTCGTGATGAAAATGAGTATTGATGATAAATTTGATTGGTTTGTCAGTAATTTCTCTTAAAGAAGCCATAAGAATATCTTCAATGATTTCATATGAATTGTCAATTAAAACAACCTCCTTATCATTTATAAAGACTCCTACATTTCCACCGCCCCCTACAAGCATATAAAATTGAGCGTTAATTTTTTCAATTTTGAAATAGGTTACTTCTTCTTTTACCTTGTTTATCGTATTGTTGTATTGTGAGAGGTCGGATTTTTGAGAAAAAGCAATAATAGGTACTATTACTATAAGGAGAGAGACTATTTGATTTTTCATTTTAATTGATTTATGATTAATAACATCCCTAAAATATAGAGAATTGGTATAAAAGAAAAACCCTCCACTGGGGAGGGTTTGTTTCTATCTTGTTATAGTTTTATTTTAAAACCTTATAACCGTTGTTATAGCGAACGTTTGAATATAATCTACCTTCCCCCTGGATTCTATGTATTCTTTGAAAGCTTTAGTCTTTTGAATTTTTCTTAAAGTAACTTGAACATCATTGTCATTTTCACCAGAAACAACAAGTGCATGAGTTGCCCCTGAAGCACCACCAACTTCATAACTGATTAATCCAATTCTTCTGTCCCCAAGAATACTTTTTGCCTCTTTAACATTTTTATTCCATGCTTTTAAAAATTTCTCAGGTTCATGAACTCTTACATCATAAACTCTTGCAGTCTTATTTTTTTCTCGATCCCCATCGCTAAAGTTTATGATTGACCCCATAGCACTATCAATGGAATTTGGATGAGTGTATCTATTCATCCTTTCACGATAAAGACTCCATTCATCTTCGGTTCTTTCCCTCTCGGTACCCCAATTTTCTGGATCACCATATACAACTATTCTGTGGGTAACTCCATTTTTAAAACGAACTCCCTGAAGTAAAATTCCTGCCCCTGGTTTCCACTTTTCTCCTTGGACAAAGTCAGTAAAAGTTTTGACAACAGCCTCTTCATATCCTCTTTTGACATTGAGATTATAAAAACGAACTGAAGTTTGAGCTAAAACTCCAAAGCTTAGAAATAAGCTTAATACAAAAAATATTTTTTTCATTTTAATTGATTTATGGTTAATACTACCTCTAATATATAGAGAATTGGTGTAAAAGAAAAACCCTCCGTTTGGGAGGGTTTAAAAAGATGAAACTCAGAAATTATTATTCTGGCATAACAACAGTGTCAATTACATGAATAACTCCGTTAGACCCCATTACATCTGTTGCAACGATTTCACTATAATTTCCCTTACTATCCATCAACCATATTTTTCCGTCTTTTTGCATGACCGTTAATGATTGATTATTGAGTGCTTTTACTACCACTTTTCCTCCACCGTCAGTAAGAGCTTTTACGACATCTGAAGCGTTTAATTGTCCCGAAACTACATGGTACGTTAAAATACTTGCCAATGCTTCTTTGTTAGCTGGTTCTAGTAATGAACCCAACGTCTTTGAGTCTATTTTTGAAAAAGCATCATTTGTCGGTGCAAAAACGGTAAAAGGACCATCAGATTGTAAAGCTGCTACTAAGTCGGCTGCTTTTAAGGCGGTTACTAAAGTCGAGAAATTTTCATTTCCAACAGCTACATCTACAATTGTCCCTTGAGCAAGGGTTCGGTTACTCATCAATAAACACAGCAATACAAATAATAGTGAATTTAATTTTTTCATGATTGTTTTTTAAGTTAAACACAATGGTACAAAAGCAAATTCATTTTGTTTAGTTTTTTTAATTAAATATTAAACAAAATACATTTATAGGTATAATTGACTCCTAAAACCACTACACAAGAATATCAGGATATAGTTATGATATCAATCGATTAGAGAGGATTTGGATTGTGTCCATCGGTGTAAAAGGAAAATCCTCCACTTGAGTAGATATTTTTATTCCAAAAAATAGTTCGCCAGATTTAATCGAATAATTATGTACATTATCTTAATCCATTTATGTCATACTTTGACATAAAATTCCAGATTAATTCAGAAGTATTTCGACCTCGAAAAGTTGAGCTAAACCAAACATGATCTCCTCCTATGAATTTATAATGCTCAACAGAAACTGAGCTATCTCCTTGGTCATAGATATAATGTTCAACTGACATTCCTCCGCTATTGTCATTACTTACAGTTGGAGATGTAATAGTTTTGTTAAAATTAATCCAATAGTCTAATGTGCTTTGTACAGAACTCCAATCACTACTCCCATTATATGGAAGAACACCATCATAGGTTCCATGAAGATGTACTACTGGCATGGGATGGCTTGTGGAGCCTATACAATCTAACATAGCTCCTGAGACAGATGCTACTGCAGCAATTAAATCACTTTTATAGTTCGCAAGTCCATACACCATCATACCACCGTTAGAGTATCCTGCAGCATAAACTCTTTCTAAATCTACGTTATATTGCGACGAAATCACACTAATAATTGATTCAACAAAACCAAAATCATCAACATCACTTTTATTATCTCCTTCAGTTGGACAAGCATTCCAATGAGACGAACCATTTAAACAACTTCCTTGCGGATAGACTAAAATAAATGTGTTTGATTCTGAAACTGTTCGCATATCAGCATTATTGATAAAGTCACTTGCACTTTCACCAAAACCGTGGAAGTTTAGCACTAAAGGAATAGTTGATACTCCATCGTATGAATCAGGGATATATAATATATATTCTCTGCTTTCCCCGTTAAGAAATATGGATTGAATCTCAGTATTTGAATAGCAAGACTCTAAATTTTTTTCAGCACTCTCTTTTTTAGCAGAGCAACTGTATAGGATTAGGAATGCTGTTAGGGCAAATGCCAAAAGGCGGGGTATTCTTTTCATGTAAACAATATATAGAGAATGGATTACATATCAAATCTAATATCCCTGTTCTAATAGAAAAATTATTTTCTAAAACCCATGCCCCTGTGTTTGGATTAGGAATGTCATAGAAGCTCTATCATTTGATTATTCGAAACACCCCATTAATTTTAATTTAATACTGCATTAATACTGCATGCTAATTTTCAATCATTAATCATTGAGTTTTTATTGATAAACTATTATAGTTTTGGCTAGTGAAGAGAAAATATAAAAGTGAGTTTCAAAGAAAGATTCAATCGGACCAATCCTAGATTTTTAGAAATCCTGTTAAGGAAATACCCCAATCTAACCCAAAGGGAGATTTCTATTTGCATGTTTCTTAAACTTAATTATTCTAGTGCAGATATTTCTAAAGAGCTTGACATTACATTATCTAGTGTTGATACCTATCGATATAACATTAGAAAGAAAATTAGAGTAGAAAAAAAAACATCACTTGTGAGTCATTTAAATACAATTGATTAGATGTTAAATAGATTTTCTAAATATTATTTTTTTTCTTTTTGGCTTCTATTACTTGGCACTCTGCATTCCCAATATGATACCACACATTATATTCCTTATCTCACAGATTTAACTGGTCGAAGTAAGATGGCTAATCTTGAGAATCAATCTGTATTTAATGGGGCATATTTCATGTTTTCTACTTTTGAAGCCGGTAACACTAATGTTAAAGTATACAGAAGAAACGCCTCAGGAACAGGGTGGGATTCATCGCCTATTCTAAACAGAAATATTAGTCCAGGGAGTCCATATACATGGTCGCCGGGTAATGCTAAAGTACAAGAGTTTTTCAGGTATGCAAAGTACAAGAAAAAAAAGCCAAAAATTAATCAATTGTACAATCAAAGTTGGTTAAAGACAGGCCACTATGGTCTCAAAATTGTAGCTACTAGAAATATTTATGTGAGAACTGTTTTACAGCCTGATGCTAAAGCTGGAGGTTCAACAGAATATGGTAATGGAACTAATACACATGGCGCAGCATTTTCTTCAAAAGGCGTAGCTAGGGGTGCAGGTGTGGAATTCTATTCTGCACATTTTTATACTGAAGGCAAGAACAACGCAGCGGGTGATCAAGACTTTATTAGCGTTATGTCTTTAGAAGATGGCAACAACGTAGTGCTTAATTCTACTAAAGCCTGGTATACTCCAACTGGTTTAGCCAGTAACAAAACTATTACGTTGAACGAGGGAGAGAGCTTAATTTTCAAAAGATCATGGATTGGAAATAATAATTCCTTAGGAACTAGGGTTTTTTCATCTAATGACAAAGAAATGGTAGTCACCTCCGGTAGTTGGGGAGGTAGACTACTAGATGGTTCCGTGAATGCACAAGATATAGGTATTGAACAGCTAGTGCCTGTTAAAGCTTTAGGTAAAAAATACCTAATGAGTCGATCAAAAACACCTGTTAACACAACTTCATACAGGCAAGGAATAGTTGTTGTTGCAGTAGAAGAAGGAACTACGTCTTATACTTTTAATGGAACTTCCTATAATTTAAATAAAGGAGGAGTTCGATTTCATCATATACCCGGATTTAATTCTACTACGACTAGTAATCCTTATGCAGTATTATCAGATAAAAAACTACTAGTTACTCATCAAACTTTTGCTAATCCAGATTCGGGAAAAACCAACCAATTTGGCATGACTATTCTTGGCCCAATATATAATAGTTATACTTCTCCAGGTTATAACAAGATAAGTTTAGCAGGTGGATATTATGAACATGCGCTATGGAATACTGAAAATGAGTATTTAGCAATATATTATATGACTAATGCCTCAGATGCTGAGCTTAATTCTCTTGCCTCTGGAAAAGTTAAATTTCAGGGGACAACTCTAAACCCAATCTCATCATTTAATTCTGCTGGAAGCAAAACTATAGATGGAGAAACATGGAAAATTAGATATAGAGAGACTACCAATCCTCATAATAATTTTACTAATGAATCATTTTTTGACTTTAGTACTATTGATAAGCCTGTTTATGTTTGGTGGCAAGTAGGTTTCAAACTTCAAGGTAATATCTCCTCCATTTCACCTTATCAAGTCGGCGGTTGTGATGTCCCAACTATCACCCAGCAGCCCTCAATAACTCCAAATAACGCTAATGAAGGAACTAATTCTCAGCTTAGAGTAACCACATCACCTTCCTCTAATGTAAGCTACACCTGGCAAATAAGTCCTAATGGCAGTTCTTGGGAAGATTTATCCAGTGGAGCTGTAAGTGGAACGACCTTCTCATCTCCAACTGCAGCAACAGTAAACCTAACGGGACTCAGTTTAGATTTAGATGATTATCAGTTTAGAGTTATCGTCGAAAATGCAACAGATGCAAGCTGCGTGGTAACTTCAACTTCAGTTACCCTAAATGTGAATTGTACAAATCCAACAATAACGGGACAGCCCTCAGATGTTAATGTTGCCCCTGGAACTGCTACTTCATTTACAGTTACGGGAACCCATGCAAATGGAGTCAAATACAGATGGTATATTTCAACAAACGGTGGGAGCTCATATACAGCCTTGGGAGGTGGCCCAAGCAATATCTCTTCTCAAACAATTAGTAATCCTGGTTTATCAAATGACGGTTGGAAGTATAAAGCGAGGGTGTATAATAGTAAAGACACTTCGTGTTATGTTGAATCCAATATAGCTACACTAAATGTTGCAGCAGCCAATGATTGCCCTGTATATAATCCAATTACATTAGCTCCAGGACTAAAAGAGGATAGAGATGATATAGTTATTAACCTTAATAGTTTTGTAACCGATGCTGATTCAGATACTGTTTCCTTTACTAATATCAGCTCAAATAACACAACTCTTGTAGCAGCAACGCTTTCTGGGACGGCTTCTTTAGTTCTTAGTTTTCAAGAAAATCAATCCGGCGCTGCCCAAATATCATTTGATTATACTGACGGAAATTCTGGCTGTGATAATACAGCTACCTTTAATGTTAATATTCAACCAGTAAACGATTGTCCAACAGTAAATACCTCTTTAAGTGATATTTCAGCCACATGGAATAGTGATGATCAAACAATTTCACTAAGCACTCTATTTAATGATCTAGACACAACAGACTTAACTTACACAGTTACCAATACTGATAACTCAATTATTACCACCACGATTTCAGGGACTAACCTTATAATTGACTATTTAGATAACCAGTATGGTACAGTAACTGTTACGGTAGGAGTTGATCAAATAGGTTCAGTTTCTAACGGTTCGTCAGTATCCGCATGTACAGTAAGTGATACATTTGTAATTACAGTTATAAAACCTAATCAAGAGCCCTCGTTTACCAAAGGACCAAATATTACCCTTTGTGAAAATAGTGGTGCTTATACTGCCACTGGATGGGCTACAAATATTGACGATGGAGATTCAGGCACACAAAATGTAAGTTTTGAAATTATTTCCAATAACAACCCAGCCATTTTTGATGTTCAACCTCAAATTAGTGCTACGGGCACTCTTACTTTTACTTTAAAAGCAAACAGAAGCGGAAACGTATCACTTCTAGCAAGGATAGAAGATGACGGAGGAACTGCTAATGGAGGTGATAATCAAAGTGATCCACAAAATTTTTCTATCAATGTTAATCAAGAGGATAATCCAGATTTTAATTTTCAAGTATCCGGGAGTACAATTACTGAAATCTGTGAGGATGATTCTAGATCTATAGATCTTATTGTATACGGCACATTAACTCAAGGTACTTTCACGGTTTCACCTTCGGGAATAATGTCATTTACCTATGTAAACCCTTCTAGATATAATTTTACGGTAAATTCAACGGGAACAGCAACCATTACCTTTACAACTAATGGAACTTGTCCTGGGACAGTGACTAAAACTATAACTTTAAGCGCAGCTGAAGATCCATCATTTTCTTATTCAGCAGCCACTTTTTGTGCTAGCGATGCTGATCCTTCGGCGACATTAACAACAAGTGGTGGAACATTTAGCTCTTCAGCAGGACTTGTCTTTAATGACACAAGTTCTGGAACAATTGATCTTGACGGATCAACACCTGGAAGCTATACTGTAACCTACACCACCTCAGGGCTTTGTGCAACAGCAACTAGTACACTTATTACTATTCAGGATGACGATGTTTCTTTTACTTATGACTCTGCGAGTTATAGTAAATCTTGTAGTGATCCAACACCAACAATCACAGGGATTTCTGGAGGAACATTTACAGCCTCTCCTGCTGGTCTTACGTTTATCAACACTTCAACTGGGGAAATTGATTTAAGCGCCACATCTGCGGGAACTTACACTGTTTCTTATACTACTTCTGGAGTATGTAGCAACACTAGCTCTTTTGAAGTAACCATAACTGCTGCATTAAATGCAGATTTTAGTTATCCTAGCACTCCATATTGTTCTTCTTCAGCTAATGTTACCCCAACAATTACGGGTCAGGCGGGTGGAAGTTTTACTGTGCCTGCGGGGCTCACAATTGTAAGTAGTAGCACAGGAGAGATAGATATTTCTGCATCTACTCCGGGAAGCTATACAGTGAGCTACACAGTAATAGAATGCGGCTCAAGTATTACAGCCACAACTACACTTGAAATATCAGCTTCTGTAACTGCGACAATTGCATATGGTTCAGCCACCTATAGTGACAACGATGCTGATCCAACCCCTACAATAACTGGACATGTTACAGGAACCTTTACCGCTT
>DBBQ01000048.1 GCA_002292265.1 Flavobacteriaceae bacterium UBA980
CTGGCCCTGCTGGTGGCGTTGCCGCTGGTGGAGGTGGAGAGGAAAAGTCAGAATTTGACGTGATCCTTAAAGCCGCTGGAGGTTCTAAACTCGCAGTAGTAAAATTAGTAAAAGAATTGACTGGTCTTGGGCTTAAAGAAGCCAAAGAATTAGTTGACGGTGCACCCTCTCCTTTGAAAGAAGGAATTGCTAAAGATGAAGCAGAAGCGCTTCAAAAATCGCTAGAAGAAGCAGGTGCCGAGGTTGAGCTTAAGTAGTCTCAATCCATACCAATAGAGGTCTAGGCTTTTGGATTTTTTCCAAAGGCCTATCCCTTTTTAGTGTCCGCCCCTTTTGTATGATGACCATTAAAACACAGTTAGATGCCTAGTAAACAGAGCCAAAGAACCAACTTCGCAGGAGCACAACACACTCCCAACTATCCCGATTTTCTGGATATACAGATCAAATCCTTTCAGGATTTTTTCCAGTTAGAAACAAAATCTGACGAACGTAATGTTGAAGGTCTCTTCAATACGTTTCAAGAAAACTTTCCCATTTCGGACACAAGAAATCAATTTGTTCTTGAATTTTTAGATTATTTCGTGGATCCCCCACGGTATTCTATTCAAGAATGTATCGAGCGCGGACTGACCTATTCCGTCCCACTCAAGGCACGTTTGAAACTGTATTGTAACGACTTGGAGCACGAAGACTTTGAAACCATCGTACAGGATGTTTTTTTAGGTACAATTCCTTATATGACGCCTAGTGGTACCTTTGTGATCAACGGTGCTGAACGTATTGTCGTTTCTCAGTTACACCGCTCTCCAGGGGTATTCTTTGGTCAATCGTTCCACGCCAACGGTACTAAATTGTATTCGGCTCGTGTGATTCCATTTAAAGGGTCTTGGATCGAATTTGCAACAGACATCAACAGTGTGATGTACGCCTACATTGACCGTAAGAAAAAATTACCAGTTACAACTTTGTTCCGAGCTATCGGTTTTGAGCACGACCGTGACATTTTGGAAATCTTTGACCTTGCAGAAGAAATTAAAGTCACCAAAGCCGGATTGAAGCGTGTTTTGGGAAGAAAATTAGCTGCACGAGTCTTAAAAACGTGGCACGAAGACTTTGTTGATGAAGATACAGGAGAGGTTATCTCCATCGAGCGAAACGAGATCATCATCGATCGGGATACCATACTCGAAAAAGAACACATTGACGAGATCATAGAGGCAAGTGTAAAAAATATTCTTTTACACAAAGTAGATGCACATATGTCGGACTACGCCATCATCTACAACACCTTACAAAAAGATCCAACCAATTCAGAAAAAGAAGCGGTGGAACACATTTATCGCCAACTGAGAAATGCAGAACCACCAGATGAAGACACGGCACGAGGAATTATAGACAAGCTCTTTTTCTCGGATCAGCGTTATAACCTGGGTGAGGTAGGGCGTTATCGTATGAACAAAAAACTCGGTTTAGAGGTTGAAATGGACAAGCAGGTCTTAACCAAATTAGACATTATAACCATTGTAAAATATTTGATTGAACTGATCAATTCCAAAGCAGAGATTGACGATATTGACCACCTTTCTAACCGACGTGTACGTACGGTAGGTGAGCAGTTGTCTTCTCAGTTTGGTGTAGGTCTGGCACGTATGGCAAGAACCATTCGCGAACGAATGAATGTTCGGGACAATGAGGTGTTTACTCCCATTGACTTAATCAATGCCAAAACTTTATCCTCTGTGATCAACAGTTTCTTTGGAACCAACCAGTTGTCTCAGTTTATGGATCAAACCAACCCGCTGGCAGAAATCACGCACAAGCGTCGTTTGTCTGCTTTAGGTCCAGGAGGACTTTCACGGGAACGCGCCGGATTTGAGGTTCGTGATGTACACTACACCCACTACGGAAGGTTGTGTCCCATCGAAACCCCTGAAGGACCCAATATTGGATTGATTTCTTCACTTGGAGTGTTTGCCAAAGTAAATAACCTTGGATTTATTGAAACTCCTTATCGAAAAGTTGAAAATGGAAAAATCAATTTAAAAGAAATCCATTACCTCAGTGCCGAGGAAGAAGAGGATCAATTGATTGCCCAAGCCAATATCAATTTTGATAAAGCTGGTAAGATCTTGGATGAAAAAATCATTGCACGGGATCAGGCGGATTTTCCTGTAGTAAGTCCAGATCAAATTAACTATACAGACGTTGCGCCGAATCAGATCGCTTCAATTTCAGCTTCATTAATTCCCTTTTTGGAACACGATGATGCAAACCGTGCCCTGATGGGATCCAACATGATGCGCCAAGCGGTTCCGCTTTTACGTCCCGAGTCTCCCATTGTAGGAACAGGATTGGAAAAGCAAGTTGCTTCGGATTCTCGTGTACTGATTAATGCGGAAAACGATGGTGTTGTTGAGTACGTCGATTCAGAAAAAATTTCTATCCGTTATGACTTTACTGACGAACAAGAGCTCGTGAGTTTTGACGGCAGTTTGAAATCGTACAATTTGGTGAAGTTTAGAAAAACAAATCAAGGTACCTGTATTAACTTAAAACCCATTATCAAAAAAGGAGACCGCGTATCCAAAGGCCAGGTCCTTTGCCAAGGGTATGCTACTGAGGCTGGAGAATTGGCTTTAGGGCGAAACATGAAAGTCGCCTTTATGCCTTGGAAAGGGTATAACTTTGAGGATGCAATTGTAATCTCCGAAAAAGTAGTTCGACAAGATATCTTTACCTCCATCCATATCGATGAATATTCTTTGGATGTTCGGGATACGAAGTTAGGTACGGAAGAGTTAACGAACGACATACCCAACGTAAGCGAAGAGGCTACCAAAGACTTGGATGAAAATGGAATGATCCGTATTGGTGCGGAAGTTAATCCTGGGGATATTCTGATCGGAAAAATTACTCCAAAAGGAGAATCTGACCCTACACCAGAAGAAAAATTACTACGTGCCATCTTTGGAGACAAAGCGGGAGATGTAAAAGATGCCTCATTAAAAGCACCGCCGTCTTTACGTGGGGTAGTGATAGACAAAAAACTCTTTACCCGTTCACTAAAAGACAAGCGCAAGCGCAACCAAGACAAACAAGAATTGGAGGCACTTGAAGACGTCTACGATGTGAAATTTGACGAGTTGAAAGCCGTTGTAGTTGAAAAACTCTTTTCGATAGTCAATGGAAAAACCTGTCAAGGAATCACCAATGACCTAGGCGAAGAAATTCTTCCAAAAGGAAAGAAATACACTTTGAAGCTACTCTCTGCGGTGGAAGATTATACTCACTTAGCAAAGAGTACTTGGACGACTTCTAAGGAAACCAACGAGTTGATTGCAGATTTGATTCACAATTATAAAATCAAAGAAAACGATCTACAAGGAGCCCTGCGTCGTGAGAAATTTACGATCAGTGTGGGAGATGAACTTCCTGCGGGAATCAAAAAATTAGCAAAAATCTATATTGCGAAAAAGCGGAAGCTGAAAGTAGGAGATAAGATGGCAGGACGTCACGGAAACAAAGGGATTGTAGCCCGAATTGTCCGTGAGGAAGAAATGCCTTTCTTGGAAGACGGGACACCTGTAGATATCGTATTGAATCCACTAGGGGTACCCTCGCGAATGAACATTGGTCAGATTTACGAAACCGTTTTAGGATGGGCAGGTCAAAACTTAGGGGAGAAATACGCAACTCCTATTTTTGACGGAGCTTCTATCGATCAGATCAATGCATTGACCGAAAAAGCAAAAGTACCACAGTATGGACATACCTATTTGTATGACGGAGGTACAGGAGAGCGTTTTGACCAACCCGCTACGGTAGGTGTAATTTATATGTTGAAATTAGGGCATATGGTTGATGATAAAATGCACTCGCGCTCTATTGGACCGTACTCACTAATTACGCAACAACCTCTAGGAGGGAAAGCGCAGTTTGGAGGTCAGCGTTTTGGAGAAATGGAAGTATGGGCACTTGAAGCCTATGGAGCTTCCAGTACCCTACAAGAAATTTTGACCGTGAAATCCGATGATGTCATAGGACGAGCAAAAACCTATGAGGCCATTGTGAAAGGCGATACTTTGCCGGAACCTGGGTTACCCGAATCCTTCAACGTACTGATGCACGAACTGAAGGGATTAGGACTTGACATTCGATTGGAAGAATAATTTTTAAAAAGACGACAGTTAGCTATGGCTAGAAATAACGAAATCATTACGCAAAAAAAATTCAATAAAATCTCAATTGGTTTAGCCTCGCCAGAGATTATCCTTGGAAATTCTCGTGGAGAAGTTTTAAAACCCGAGACGATCAACTACCGTACCCATAAACCGGAACGGGACGGACTTTTCTGTGAGCGTATCTTTGGCCCAGTCAAAGACTACGAATGTGCCTGTGGGAAATACAAAAGAATCCGCTATAAAGGAATCGTTTGTGATCGCTGTGGGGTAGAGGTGACCGAGAAGAAAGTACGTAGAGACCGCGTGGGACATATCAACTTGGTAGTTCCCGTAGCACACATCTGGTACTTCCGTTCGCTTCCAAACAAAATTGGATACCTACTTGGACTTCCTTCCAAGAAGCTCGATATGATCATTTATTACGAGCGTTATGTAGTTATTCAACCTGGGATTGCTAAAAATGAAGAAGGGGAATCACTACAACCCATGGATTTTTTGACTGAGGAAGAATACCTCAATGTCATGGAGCAGATCCCTGCAGAAAATCAATATTTAGAAGACAGCGACCCAGATAAGTTTATTGCAAAAATGGGAGCAGAATGTTTGATTGAACTGCTCTCTCGTATTGATTTGGAGGCCCTTTCTTATGAATTGCGTCACAAAGCAAATAATGAAACGTCGAAACAACGTAAAACAGAAGCCTTAAAGCGATTGCAAGTCGTAGAGGCTTTCAGAGATGCCAACGAACGCGGAGAAAATCTCCCTGAGTGGATGATTATGAAGGTCGTTCCAATTATCCCACCCGAATTACGCCCTTTGGTACCCCTAGATGGAGGTCGTTTTGCGACGTCAGATTTAAATGATCTATACCGTAGAGTAATTATTCGAAACAACCGTTTAAAGCGTTTAGTAGAAATTAAAGCACCTGAGGTTATCTTGCGAAACGAAAAGCGAATGCTACAAGAGTCCGTGGATTCTCTATTCGACAACACGCGTAAAGCTTCTGCTGTAAAAACCGATTCTAACCGTCCTTTAAAATCTTTATCAGATTCCCTAAAAGGGAAGCAGGGACGTTTTCGTCAAAACTTATTGGGGAAACGTGTTGACTATTCTGCGCGTTCAGTAATTGTTGTAGGACCTGAATTAAAATTATTTGAATGTGGATTGCCGAAAGACATGGCCGCTGAGTTGTACAAACCGTTCATAATCCGTAAGATTATTGAAAGAGGAATTGTCAAAACGGTAAAATCTGCAAAAAAGATTATCGATCGTAAAGAACCCGTAGTTTGGGATATCTTGGAAAATGTGTTGAAAGGACATCCGGTACTTTTGAACCGTGCCCCCACACTACACCGTTTGGGAATTCAAGCGTTCCAACCTAAACTCATCGAGGGAAAAGCGATCCATTTGCACCCGCTAGTATGTACAGCATTTAACGCGGATTTTGACGGAGATCAAATGGCAGTTCACTTGCCTTTAGGGCCAGAGGCTATCTTAGAATCACAACTTTTAATGTTGGCATCTCACAGTATTCTAAACCCAGCAAATGGTTCCCCGATTACTGTACCTTCTCAAGACATGGTCTTGGGTCTGTACTACATGACCAAAGCCCGAATGTCAACTCCAAAATTGAAAGTAAAAGGCGAAGGCTTGACGTTCTATTCGGTTGAAGAAGTACATATTGCGTACAATGAAAAGCATGTGGAACTCAACGCGATGATCAAAATCAGAGCCAAGGTACTCAACGAAGAAGGAGCACTGGAATATCAAATCATCGATACAACCGTAGGACGTGTTCTGTTCAATGAAGTTGTTCCAGAAGCCGCAGGTTTCTTTAATGTGGTTTTGACTAAGAAAAACTTGCGAGAAATTATTGGAGACGTACTCAAAGTAACGAGCGTCCCCGAAACGGCAGCATTCTTGGATAAGATCAAAGCCATGGGATATGGCTTTGCCTTTAAAGGTGGATTGTCCTTTAGCCTAGGTGATATTATTATCCCACCGGAAAAATTAACGATGATTGACGAAGCCAATGGTCAAGTCGATGGGGTTATCGGAAACTACAACATGGGTCTGATCACCAATAATGAGCGGTACAATCAGGTGATTGACATTTGGACCTCTACGAATGCGAAATTGACCGAATTGGCAATGAAGCGTATTAGCGAAGACCAACAAGGATTCAACTCGGTGTATATGATGTTGGATTCTGGAGCTCGAGGTTCTAAAGAACAAATCCGTCAGTTGACCGGTATGCGTGGGTTGATGGCAAAACCCAAAAAATCCAATGTAGGAGGAGGAGAGATTATCGAGAATCCGATTCTTTCCAACTTTAAAGAAGGTCTTTCCATTTTAGAATACTTTATCTCTACCCACGGAGCGCGAAAAGGACTCGCCGATACCGCCTTAAAAACAGCGGATGCGGGATATCTTACGCGACGTCTTCACGATGTATCTCAAGATGTGATAGTCAACATCGAAGATTGTGAAACCCTACGCGGAGTAGAAGTCAAACCTCTGAAGAAAAACGAAGAGGTTGTAGAAACTTTAGGAGAACGTATTTTAGGACGTGTCACCCTCCACGATATTGTAAATCCGCGAACCAATGAGGTAATCATTGCTTCGGGTGAAGAAGTCAAGGAAGCACATGTGGCTCAAATAAAAGATACACCTATAGAATCTGTAGAAGTGCGTTCCCCATTGACTTGTGCAGCCCAGCACGGAATTTGTGTAAAGTGTTATGGTAGAAACCTTGCCACCGGTAAAATGGTTCAGCGAGGAGAAGCCGTAGGGGTGATTGCAGCGCAGTCTATTGGAGAGCCGGGAACACAGCTGACCTTGAGAACATTCCATGTTGGTGGAGTTGCAGGAAACATCTCTGAAGAAAACAAACTCATCACTAAGTTTGATGGAGTTGCAGAAATTGAAGATTTAAAAACAGTTAAAGGGAAAGATGCTGAAGGCAATGATGCTGAGATTGTGATTTCTAGAACAACAGAGATTAAAATTTTAGATTCCAAAACCAAAAGTGTCCTAAGTACCAACAACATTCCTTACGGTTCTTCTCTCCATATTAAAAATGGAACGAAAGTTAAAAAAGGAACTGCAGTATGTCAATGGGATCCCTTTAACGGGGTGATTGTTTCTGAGTTTACAGGTAAAATCGTGTTTGAAAACATCGAACCAGGGATGACCTATCAGGTTGAAATCGACGAACAAACTGGTTTCCAAGAAAAAGTGATTTCTGAATCTAGAAACAAAAAACTCATTCCGACCTTGTCTATTGCAGATAAGAAAGGAAATGTGTTGCGATCGTACAACTTACCTGTAGGAGCGCACCTGATTGTCAACGAGGGAGATCAGATTGAAGAAGGAAAAATCCTAGTGAAAATTCCACGTAAATCTGCCAAGTCTGGGGATATTACAGGAGGTTTACCCCGTGTAACAGAATTGTTTGAAGCGCGAAACCCTTCCAATCCAGCCGTAGTCTCTGAAATCGACGGGGTAGTTTCTTTTGGTAAAATCAAAAGAGGAAATCGCGAGATTATTGTAGAGTCCAAGTTTGGAGACATCAAGAAATATTTGGTCAAACTATCCAATCAAATTTTGGTACAGGAGAACGATTTTGTCAAGGCAGGAATGCCATTGTCAGATGGATCGACTATGCCATCGGACATTCTAAACATCAAAGGGCCTTCTGCCGTTCAGCAATACCTAGTGAATGAAATTCAAGAGGTATACCGACTGCAAGGGGTGAAGATCAACGACAAGCACTTTGAAGTGGTAGTTCGTCAGATGATGCGTAAAGTTCGTATCCTAGATCCAGGAGATTCTATTTTCTTAGAAAACCAGTTGGTCTTCCGTTATGACTTTATGAAAGAAAACGACGCTTTATTCGGAATGAAAATTGTGGAAGAAGTGGGCGATTCTGAAAATCTGAAGCAAGGTCAAATTATTACTTCTCGACAGTTGCGCGACGAAAATTCGTTACTGAAACGCGAAGACAAAGCCTTGGTTGTTGCTCGAGAAGTGGCACCTGCTACTGCGAAGCCTGAATTGCAAGGGATTACCCGAGCCTCACTTCAGACCAAGTCCTTTATTTCTGCGGCTTCCTTCCAGGAAACCACAAAAGTATTGAACGAAGCAGCCGTAAATGGAAAAGTAGATTTCCTAGAAGGCTTGAAAGAGAATGTTATCGTAGGACACAAGATTCCTGCAGGTACAGGACTTCGAGTGTACAACGACATCATTGTAGGTTCGAAAGAAGAGTACAACAGTCTTTTGATTGATAAAGAAGAGGAAATCAGTTTCTAAAACCATGAGTGAGAAAAAAGCCCCCAAGCAGAAGCAATTGGATATTGCCATTGATGAACAGACAGCCGACGGAGTGTACTCCAATTTGGCGATCATCAACCATTCGGCGTCCGAGTTTATCGTAGATTTTATTACCGTCATGCCGGGTGCGCCCAAGGCACGGGTAAAGTCACGTGTGATTTTGACCCCCGAACACGCCAAGCGTTTTAAAAAAGCTTTGGCAGACAACATCCAACGTTTCGAAAACACAAATGGAACTATTGAAACTAATGAGCCTCCGCCGATTCCACTCAATTTTGGACCGGCCGGCGAAGCCTAATATAAAAACCCTCCTTTTGGAGGGTTTTTAGTTTTGCTACTTCTTATTCTGGGATTTGATATTGTTATAGAGGCTTTCTTTGACTTTAAAAATTGTTCCATGCCGAGTTCCTTCAGGGAATTGAATTTGATCAGAAATGTCGGTCCAAGTTTTTAAATCAGAAGAACGTACAGCTCCCATTTTTCCTTCGGTATAGCGATCAAAATAGACAATCCAATGGTCATTAAATTGCATAACGGTGGGTCCTTCTACCCAATTTTGGGTGATGGGTTCCGAGGGAGGACTCCACTGTGTTTGCAACTTGTCACTCGTTGCAATTCGTATATTTTTTTTGGGTTCAGGAAGCAGGGTCTCGTCTTTGATAAACAGCCGATAGGTGTCTTTCGTTTTCAGTATCGTTGCATCGATGACATTAAAGCTAGGTTCATAGAAGAGTTTGGTTTCGCTAAAATCAATAAAATCTTTTGTGGTAGTAGCGTACATTCTGTGATTGTATCCGTCGTCTCCTAAAGTATCTGTCTCTGGAAATCTGCCGGGTAGTGTTGTTGCCCAAAAGAGTAAATACGTTTTGGAGTCGGTATCATAGAACAATTCAGGAGTCCAGCAATTTCTCGCCTCGGTTTCGTGCTCCATGACTGGAAGGTATTTTTGTTCCGACCAATGAATCAAATCTGTTGAATTTGCATAGCCAATTCCCTTTTCATTCCAACTTACGGTCCATACCATATGGAATTTTCCGTCACCACCTTTAATAATACAAGGGTCTCGAATAAGTTTGTCTTTGCCCACTTGGGGTTTTAAGAAGGACTGGTTGTTGTTCAGCGCCTCCCAACTGAAACCGTCTCTACTGGCGGCTAAATACAAGTCTTTCTCTCCATTTCCTTTAAAAAATGAAAAAAGATAGACATCCGCTTCTTGTTGGTTACAACCTAAAAGGACTAGTGTGAGAAGTAGAACAACGCTATTTTTCATAGTTGTTTAGATTTTGAGATGTCGGTACAGGGCAGGTTCTCCAATTAAAACGTACTTGAGAACTCTTAAACTCTTGTTGAACATCTTTTTTATCGAATGAGTATTTTTTTTGTTTGTAGCTCCCTTTTTTGGTTATATAATTTAACAATATAGAGGCCGCTTTGGAGCTTGCTAATATCTAATTTTTCGGTTGAAATCAGTTTTTCGGATAGTACTTTTTGACCCATTACATTATAAACAACTACTTCAAGAGAATCCACATTTGTGTTTATTGCTAAATAATCTGATGCGGGATTTGGATAAAATGAAATTGAGGGGGTCGTAGCAGTGTCAATTATTTCAACATCAAGGCTACTGTTGTAATCAGAAGTAAATTCCCCGCTATAGTGTAAATTGTAAAATTCTAATACAGATTGGGCTAGTGAATTAATTAGAGTCAGTCGTGTTGAATCGTCAAATCGAACCTCTTGGTTTAATTCAATTTGAATGGCATCAATTGCTCCATTTGTATCTCTGGATCCATGTCTTTGGGTATTGTATCCACCAGTAAAATAAGGTTCGGTACTTTGGGGGAATGGGTCGGATAAACTGGGTACAGTTGGAAGGCCTTTCCTGTCCAATAAAGTTCCAAGACTACGCTGCCCTCTTACTAATGCTGCATGGGAATACTGCTGTGTGTTGTCCGAAACCAAAGTTCTAATGCTACTTTCCTCTATCAAAGAAGCGCTGTTTAGTTCAGCGTCTGTAGCTTGTACTTCGGATTTACTCAACAAATACCCTAATTCTATTCGTTGAAGGGAATGTCCATGACCGTGTATGTCTAAGAACAATCCTCTTCCGTATTCTGAAATGACAGTTTCTTTTGCAGCGTCAATAAAGGTGTGATATGCCTCCCAGGCCTCTTCTACTTTTGGATTTCCATCGGTCGCTTCAATACGATCTCGATTGGCATCAAACTTTTTTCTGTGCAGCAAATTAATAACCAGATGAGGATAAAATTCGGAAGTGTCAACGATTTCGTCATATACACCTTCTGAAATGGATTTGGTCCAAAGATCATTTAGTAAAACGCACCCATTGCAACTTCGGTCGGGTAGGGAGGTGGGTTCTAAGTTCCCCCCGTGGGGTGCAGAAATTACAAGGGGCATATTTCCCGCTCGATATTCGATATAGCCTGTGGCATCGTAATAAACACTACCGGCTAGATAGGCTTGAGAAAAAGTCAAATTCCAACAAAAAAGAGCCACTATTTTTAAAGCTACTTTAAAACAGAATCTCTCCATTTTTATTTTTATTTGAATACACCAAATTGTTTGGTAACAGGTGTTTTTTAATTCGGTTCTCAAATTCTTACTTTTTTTCTTCACGCAAAATTTTCTCCAATTTACGACCTTTTGCCAATTCATCAATTAGCTTTTCCATTTGCCTACACTGTTTGTACAATTCAAACTCATCTTCTATTTCTTCAATGCGATAGCCACAAACCACGCCTTTTATCAGGTGTGCGTTGGGGTGGATTTTTGCTTCATCAAAAAAGGTTCTAAAGGTGACTTGAGCAGCAATAAGTGCTTTTAATTTCTTTAAAATTTCTTCACTTCCGTTACGGATTATCTTTATTTCAATTTTCCCTTTGAAATTTTGGTCATTTAGTTCAACTTTTTTTTCTTCTATTGCGTGAATAGAATTACTTATTATTTCAAATAGTGGATAAAGAGCTTTGGTTTTCGGCAAGTATAGCTTCTTAACTCTATTTCTAAGATTTGTTGAACTATTTGGTCTCATTAATTTTTCTCAGTTTTTCGGTATTGCCTACAACTACCGTATATCAGAACTGGTTCCGATATATCGCCTTTATCGTTTTGTTTTATTTATTTTAATATGCTGATTATCAAGATTTTGATTTTCCAAAATTCGATTAATAGGGCTTTCAATTCGTTTTAACTTTCGTTAAGGAACATGAGTATATCGTTCCGTTGTCTTTGTCGAGTAATGTCCTACTAGTTCCTGAATAGTAGGTAAGGGTTGTCTCTTTTTAGAGTTCGTTATAATATGTATTTAATCCCTGCCAAAAGCAAAACAGGCTTTGGTAGCAGCATGGTTTTTATGTTCCGTAGTGAGGTACTGGAGGCATGTCATGATAAAGACAGATTTGGGTGTTGTCTTTTACGAAGTTAGCAAAAAAAAGGAAACGTCTAAGCTCTTAAAACTCCGAGGTAAAATGAAACTGAAGTTCCTTGTATTGTTCTTGAGCCATTTGCAGGGAAAAGGCAGAGTCAGCAAGAAAGACCAGTTGGTCGCTTTTGTCTTGAGCCAAAAATTTTTGTTTGATCCGTTTAAAGTCTTGGAAGAGGGTGGATTTTTCATCACCTTCTATCCAGCACGCTTTGTGGACATTCAGGTTTTCAAAGGAACATTGGGCACCGTATTCGTGGAGCAAGCGGTATTGAATGACTTCAAACTGCAGAGCACCCACGGTACCAATGACCTTGCGTCCGTTGAGGTTGAGTGTAAACAACTGGGCCACCCCTTCGTCCATCAGTTGGTCAATGCCTTTGGTCAGTTGTTTGGCTTTCATGGGATCTTTGTTATTGATATAGCGGAAGTGTTCTGGGGAAAAGCTGGGAATCCCTTTAAACTGGAGTAGCTCTCCGCTGGTGAGGGTATCGCCTATTTTAAAATTCCCCGTATCGTGAAGTCCTACGATATCTCCGGGGTAGGACACATCCACAATTTCTTTTTTCTCAGCAAAAAAGGCGTTGGGAGAGGAAAACTTTAATTTTTTATTGTGGCGCACGTGGAGGTAAGGCGTGTTGCGTTCAAAGGTACCCGAAACGATTTTGACAAACGCTAAGCGGTCGCGGTGGTTGGGGTCCATATTGGCGTGAATCTTAAAAACGAAACCGCTGAATTGTTTTTCCTCGGGTTGGATCAAACGTTCTTCCGAGGTTTTGGGTAGCGGTTCAGGAGCGATATCAATAAAGCAGTTCAGTAGTTCTTCTACCCCAAAATTATTTAAGGCAGAGCCAAACAGGACGGGCTGCAGTTTTCCTTCCAAATAAGCACTTTGGTCAAAGGGGGGATACACACCCTCCACGAGTTCCAATTCTTCTTTTAATGTGTTGAGCCGTGCACTACCGATGGCGGCTTCCAACTCCGGATCGTCCACCTGCTCAAAGGTGATTTTTTTTCCGATGGTTTGTTTTTGCTCATCCTGAAAGAGTTGGATGTTGCGCTCCCAAAGGTTGTAAATCCCTTTAAAGTCATAGCCCATCCCTATGGGAAGTGAGAGTGGGGTTACGGTAAGTCCCAGTTTCTGTTCCACTTCGTCTAAAAGGTCAAAGGCGTCTTTTCCCTCACGGTCCAGTTTGTTGATAAAGACAATCATGGGAATGTTCCGCATCCGGCAGACCTCCACCAGTTTTTCGGTTTGCTCTTCCACTCCTTTGGCTACGTCTATCACTACAATCACGCTGTCCACGGCGGTAAGGGTGCGAAAGGTATCTTCCGCAAAATCCTTGTGCCCAGGGGTGTCCAAGATGTTGATCTTTTTGTCTTTGTAAACAAAAGCCAACACAGAGGTAGCTACGGAAATCCCACGTTGGCGTTCGATTTCCATAAAGTCGCTGGTCGCAGTCTTTTTAATCTTGTTGGACTTGACCGCTCCTGCTTCTTGGATAGCACCACCAAAAAGGAGGAGTTTTTCCGTCAGGGTGGTTTTTCCCGCATCGGGGTGGGAGATGATCCCAAAGGTACGCCGTCTTTTGATTTCCTCTAAAAATCCCATGGTTGAAATTTGGACAAAAATACTCCAAATAATCTCTCAAGCGAAACGAACCACAATAGGTTTTTGCAAAAATTATAGGTAATTTTGTACCGCATGAAAGAAGAAAAAGTAGTCTTAGTAGATACTGAGGACAATCTTATGGGCACCATGCCCAAAATGGAAGCCCACGAAAAAGCGGTTTTGCACCGTGCTTTTTCCGTTTTTATTTTAAATGAAAAAGGAGAGCTAATGCTGCAGCAGCGCGCTTTGCACAAATACCATTCTCCGGGTCTGTGGACCAACACCTGCTGCAGCCACCAACGGGAAGGCGAAGGTAACCTAGAGGCCGGAAAACGCCGCCTGCAAGAAGAGATGGGGTTTAGTACCTCACTAGAAGCTTTGTTCAGTTTTATTTACAAAGCTCCTTTAGACAATGGATTGACAGAACACGAATTGGATCATGTACTGTTGGGACATTACGAAGAAGCTCCAGTGATCAACCCAGAGGAAGTAGCAGCTTGGAAATGGATGCCGTTAGAGGCAATAGCCCAAGCTCTACAGGAAACTCCAGAGGAATTTACGGTTTGGTTTAAAATTATCTTTGATCGTTTTTACAAGCACATAAATAGTATAAAATGATACCTCCCTTACTTTTTGTAGTTACAGCATTAGGGTAATTTGGATGTTCTACGGGTAGGCTAACCAAAGTCGGAGTAGGATCCTTTTAAAAACATTAAATAGAAACAGATGAAAGTAACCGTCAGTAGAAAAGCTCATTTTAACGCCGCACATCGGCTGTACCGAAAGGACTGGTCCAACGCACAAAACGAGGCACTTTTTGGAAAGTGCTCCAATCCTCATTATCACGGACACAATTACGAATTGATTGTTCACGTCACTGGGGACATAGATCCCGAAACGGGCTATGTCATGGATATGAAAATTTTAAAAGACTTGATCAAAAACGAGGTGGAGGACAAGATGGATCACAAAAACCTGAATGAAGAAGTAGCCGAGTTTTTCGATCTAATTCCCACAGCAGAAAACATGGTGGTTGTCATTTACAATTCCTTAAAGCCTCACCTGAATCCAGAACATACATTGGAAGTTACTCTTTACGAGACCCCGCGAAACTATGTGAGTTATTCCGAATAAAAAAATCACTTTTTTGGTTTTCGTACAAAAAAATATTTATCTTCAATTATATTTATATTAAAGCTATGTCAAGTATCAAATTGCTAAAAAAGGAAATCAACAACGATATCGGAGACCTTATCGAGGAGATTTATCTTTGGGAGTTATCGAATCCCGACGGTGATTTAGCTAAAAGTGAAAAATTAATTGAGGATGCAATCCAAGCTTTTGACGAATTGATGATGAAAATAAATGCAGTAAATGGAGAGGACAAGAAGGGACAGTTTCAAACAATCGCAAAAGAACGCAAAAAAGTAATGTCCTCTTTGCTAAAGAAATCTGTAGCACTTTAATTTTCTCTTTCGCTTTCTCGTCTTTTTTCAAGAAAACTCAAAAACTCTTTCCCATATTTAGAGGCTTGCACTTCGGGAGTCATCTTTACTGCGATGGAATCCAGTAGCGATAAATTCGCATCAAATACCTGTGTTAACGCCAAATAAGGCGCGATGTTTTCATTCGTATTATTTGCAGCAAAGTTGATGGTGTAGAGATACCTTCTTTTTAAAAGGTTCTTAATTTTTTGTTCCAAACTATCGGAACGTGAGATGTTTCCGTCCGCTTGCGCCTGGTACATGCCCTTGACCAATTCCAAGTTTTGTTCGTTGAATTTTCTACTGTAAAATTGATATTCTTGGAGGAGTTCTTGATTTTTAGATCCCGTTATTTTTGCACTGCTTTCAAAGGTTTTTAGTAGGGTGTTGATTTCAATTGTGCCTTTTTCACCAAAAAACAAGATCCGGTCATTCAGGCTGTCTCCGTCTTCTTTATCCAAATAGAGGTAAAAAACTTCTGCGGTCTCCAAAGGAGTTTGAAATTCAAATTTTGGGGTTCCCTGGACCACAGTAGAATCTATATTGATCAACATCGTGTCCTGAATTTTCTGAAGGAAGAGCGTCCCTTTGCGTAAACCTTCCACACTGCCCTTCACAACCATCAGGTCACCCGATGCTTCTTTTGTTGAGGGGTTACATGAGCTTAGTACGATCCCCACGAACAGTAGGGATAGTATATTTCGAAATCGTACTATTGTTAAATATTTAGCCAATACGTCAATTTGAGGTTAAAACTACGATATCTTGGCGAAAAATTGTCTGTGCTGATGTAATTATCATTGTAAACAATAAATAAATCGGAAAGCGGAGCAAAGCGCCATTGCATTCTGGAGTTTACCCCTAAATTTTCACCCTGTAAGTTGTATTGTACAAATGTAGTCCAGGTAAGGGTTTTGGTAAACGTAAAATCCACCTTGGGGCTCACCAGCCAAAGATTTCTAGAAGCGTAGGGTTTTGGAAGTTCAATGGCATTAAAGTTGACGATCATACTCGCATTGACTATGGGTTGTTTCCTCCAATTGATTTCATTTTCTACGGTAAACTTGGTTCCGTTGTAAAAGGTTCCATAGGTCACCTTGGTGTCCAAGTTAAAACTTTTCCGTTGGTCCGAACGGTAGTTAACTTCCAGATCTCCGTAGGTATAACCCGTATTTTCAGGAAGTTCCACACCGTCTGAACTTCGAGTGGGATCAAAACTCGAGGTCAAATACACATATCGATTCGTATAATCCAAGGACAGACTGCTGGTGTTTAAAAAGCTTTTTCTAATGGAATTGCTAAACACGCGGTCTGTAGCCAAATAATTCCTTGCCGGATCAAAAAATAGAAAGCTGCGTTGGCTAAAGCTATAACTGTTTACTTTTGGATTTTTTGGATAAATACTGTAAGTGTATTGGGGTGAAACTTTTACAAAACCCGTACGTCGAAAAAAACCGAGATCCGATCGAAAATCTTCTCCTCCATGGATGAACTCCATCGATACTCGGTGGCGTAGCGTATTCCGTTGTAGGCGCATCCCTACAATTTGGTCGTCATCGTTTAGCCCTTCCGTAAAGGATTTGTGGAAAAAGACGCGGCCCGCCCACTTACTATCTGAAGTGGCAAGATTGTATTCGATTCCAGTAACACTGTTTTTACTCGCCTCGTCCTCTATAAAGTCGTATTCTTCCATCGTTCTTCGGTCAATAAAAAAGAAACTGACATTGGAGCGGTCGAAGACTTTTTGTCGTAAGGTAAAAACGGTATTGAGATTGGAGGGGATCTCATTTTTGATATCGGCATCTGTTAGGATGTTTAGGAAGCCCAAACGAAGATTGGAATTCAATTTCCCACTCAATCGCGCCCCGGCGATGATTTTATTTTCGATTGTATTGCCTTCCAAATCTTCAGCTACTCCAATTCTTCGAGAGAAAAAGGGAATGACATCTCTTCTGGCTCCAAAGTCTTTAAAGAGATCGTCATTTTGTGTAAAAAATTGTCGTTTTTCTGGAAGTGAGATAGCAAAACGGGTCAGGTTCACCACCTGATCATCGACTTCCACTTGCGAAAAATCGGGATTGTAGGTCAAATCGAGATTGAGCGCATTTCCAATAGGGATTTTCGCATCTCCTCCCACCGAAGTGTTGGATCCTGAAGTGCCTTCTACAAAGTCTTTTTGTGTCGCACCACTCACATAGGGAATTAGTGAAATAGGATTACGCGCTTTTTTTAAAGGGGTTTCAAAAACCATTTTACCCATAAAGCCCAAGTTTCCAATGGTTTGGTTTAATGGGGTGCGTATCCAAGAACTCGTCTCGTTGATTTGGGTATTTCCTCGATAGAGGTTAAAGCGCCAGGAAGTTTGTGAATTGTCGTAGAAAAAAGCACTAAAGGGGATTTTTATTTCTGCCGTAAAACGTTCTTCTGTGATTTTTGTAGCAACGGTCCATTTGGTATCCCACGCATAGTTTCGGTCGGATCGGTAGCTTTGATTTCCTCCTGAAATCAACCCATCCGCTTTGAGTCCTATGGGATTGGTCGCAAACGAAAATGCATTGGTGGCATCGCTAAATGTATCGAAAAGTAAGGTCAGGTAATCCGTTGGATAGGTGCTGAAGTCACGTTTTAAATTGGGGGTAGTAAAGTCAGTGCCATCCGCATCAGACTTAACCAAAATAAAGAGGTTTTTTTCGTTTCTTAAAAATTTAAAACGAGTTTGTTTGGTCGCCTGAAGACTGTCAGCAGGACGCCACATCCAAAAATCAGATTGCCAAACGCTCGCATTCCATTCCATTTCATCGCCCACGCCGTCTATGCGTAATTCTGATTCTATGGTAGGAACTAGAAATTCCTTCTCCTTTTGTGCTAGGGCAAGTGTACCATTTAATAAAATAAAAAGATAAAGGGCAAGGCTTTGATTTTGCAAAAGCAATTTATTTGTTTTTTTTTTGAAATTCAAAAATACGAATCTTTACTAAGACCCTTTTTAAAGAATAAGGTTTAATTTTGAATTCAAATTTTTATGTTGAAATTTATTTTTATACTTCCTTTAATTTTAAGCAACCCTTCTGCACCCAATGAAGATTGGGGAGCCACAGGACACCGTGTGGTGGGGGAAGTAGCCGCACATCACATTTCAAAAAAAACAGCTAAGGCGATCGATCGTTTACTCGATGGAGTTTCTCTGGCTTATGTTTCCAATTATGCAGATGACATCAAATCAGACGACCGATACCGAGCTTACGGTCCCTGGCATTATGCCAACCTCGATTTAGACGAAACCTATAATACCAGCGAGAAAAACCTAAAGGGAGATCTTGTCCAAGCCATTGAAAAGTGTGTCGCTGTTTTAAAAAATAAAAAGGCTTCTAAGGCGGAGCGTCAGTTTCATCTCAAGCTTTTGGTTCATTTCATTGGAGACCTTCACCAGCCCATGCATCTGGCTAAAAAAGAAGACCGAGGTGGAAATGAAGTGTCGATTAAATGGTTTGGGAAGCGTTCGAATCTACATCGACTTTGGGATAGTGATATGATCGATAGCAGTCAATTGAGCTATACCGAATTGGCGCAAAATTTAACCGTGTTATCCCCAGCTCAAAAGGCGCAAATTGTGTCAGGTTCACTCTCGGTTTGGGTAGCAGAAATTCACGAGTTGACCAAGAAGGTGTATCAAGAACTTCCCGAAAACACCAATCTAGGATATCGGTATCGGTACCAAAATTTTGATCGTGTTCGCCTTCAGTTACACAAGGCAGGGCTTCGTCTGGCACATTTGCTGGATGAAGTTTTTAAATAATTTTGCGAAATGTCAAGTTAATCCGTGACCCCAGAGGTCGCGCAGTTTTTGCTATTTGATGCAGCCAATGGGTTTGGGTTTCCCCTTCCATCAGTAAGAGGCTTCCTTTTTTTAAAAGTATTTTTAGACGCAGCTCCTTTTGTTCCCGATGTTTCAGATGAAAAAAGCGTTCTGCGCCAAAACTCACCGAAGCAATAACGGGGTTTTTACCTAATTCTTTTTCATTGTCTGCATGCCAGCCGTTACTGTCTTTTCCATCTCGGTAGTGGTTTAGAAGTACGGTGGTAAATTGGGTATCACAAACTTGATGAATACGCTCTTGGATTTGAGAAAGTAAGGGGGTCATCTGATGCGGATGCATGGTTATCCCCGAGTAGGAATACGGCAAACTGTTGTTTGCATACAGGGCGGTGAGTCGAGGTTGGGCATAGGTTTTCCCAAAAACCGTGATGGGATCTTGCTGCCAAGGGGTTTCTTTGAGCAGTTGATTAAAATGTGCTTCCGCTTCTTTTTCAGTAAAAAAGGAATCGAAATACCGCAGTCGGGCCCCTGGAAAATCCGTGGGGGTTCCGTCACTGGGAAGGATTAAAGGTTTAAGCATACTGCAAATAAAGACTATTCAATAAAAAACCGCCCGAAGGCGGCATTTCATTATTTGATCAAATCCACACTGCGTTGGATAAATTGGGTTAAAGCTTCTCCTTTCAACAGGTTTTGTGAAAGTTTGGCGAGATCCAATGCTTGTTGAATCAAGCGTTCTTTTTTCTTTTGAGTTTTGGTGTTGAGAATTTGACCCACCAGTTCGTGGTTCGTGTTGACCACTAGGTTGTACATGTCGGGCATAGCACCCATCATTCCTCCGCCGCCTGTTTGTTGCATTTCTTTCATACGACGCATAAATTCAGGTTGGGTCAGTACAAAAGGGAGACTGTTGCTGTCTAGTGGTTCCAGTTGAACGGTGTAGCCTCCTTCTTTAACCACCTCCTCAATTATAGGTTTTAGAGTTTCTTTTTCATCGTCTGTTAATTTGGATAAGGACGCTTCTTCCTTTTTTATTAGGTTTTCGATCGTATCGCCATCCACACGGGCAAAGGAAACGTTTTCCTTACTGCCTTCCAGTTTTTGGATCAAATGGCTGATGATTGGCGAATCCAGCAAGAGCACTTTATAGCCTTTGTTTTTAGCTTGTTCGATATAGCTGTGTTGCGCCTCTGCATCGGATGCATAAAGAAGGATCAATTTATCATCCTTGTCCGTCTGCGTGTCTTTAAGCGCTTCCTTGAGCTCCTCGAAGGTGAAATAATCGCCTTCCGTAGTAGGAAATAAGGCAAAGTTTTCTGCTTTTTCAAAAAACTTGTCTTCACTAAGCATCCCATACTCGATCACCACTTTGATGTCGTTCCACTTTTCTTCAAAGGCGTTACGGTCTTTTTTAAAGAGGCTGTTGAGTTTATCTGCCACTTTGCGTGTAATGTAGTTGCTGATTTTCTTTACGGCGCCGTCAGCTTGAAGGTAACTTCTTGAAACATTGAGCGGAATATCAGGAGAATCAATCACGCCTCGGAGAAGAGTCAAGAACTCAGGAACAATTCCTTCTACATTGTCCGTTACAAAAACTTGATTTTGATACAACTGAATGCGATCTTTTTGTATGTTGAGGTCATTATTCAGTCTGGGGAAATACAAAATTCCCGTCAATTTAAAGGGGTAATCTACATTCAGGTGAATATTAAATAAGGGCTCTTCAAACTGCATGGGATAGAGTTCTCGGTAAAAGGATTTGTAGTTTTCCTCTTTGAGATCTGCTGGTTTTTTGGTCCAGGCTGGGTCGGGGTTGTTGATGATGTTGTCCACAGTAACCGTTTCAGGTTTCGCATCTTCAGCAGCACCTTCCGGGAGGGGAAGGGTTTCCTCCTTGGTCCCAAACTTAATGGGAATGGGCATGAATTTGCTGTACTTCTGTAGGAGCTCACTAATTCGTGCTTCTTCCAAAAACTCTTTGGAATCTTTAACGATATGAAGAATAATTTCTGTCCCACGCGAATCTTTTTCAATAGGTTCTAAGCTGTATTCTGGAGATCCATCACATACCCAATGCGCTGCGGGTTCCCCTTTGTGTGATTGGGTTTTGATTTCCACTTTTTCGGCGACCATAAAAGCCGAGTAAAAGCCCAAACCAAAATGTCCGATTATACCACTGTCCTTAGCGGAATCTTTGTATTGCTCAAGAAACTCTTCTGCTCCGGAAAAAGCCACCTCATTGATGTATTTTTGAACCTCCTCTTGGGACATTCCTACTCCTTTATCGATGATGTGGATTTTCTTAGCTTTTTTATCAACCTTTACTTCGATGGTAAGGTCGCCTAAGTCTCCTTTGATTTCACCTAGACTGCTGAGGTGTTGTAATTTGGTTGTTGCATCCGTAGCGTTTGAGATCAGCTCTCTTAAAAAGATCTCGTGATCACTGTATAAAAACTTTTTAATTAGCGGGAAGATATTCTCTACCGCAACATTAATTTTTCCAGTACTCATAATTCGTTTTATTTGATTGGAGAAAGACAAAAAAAGTACCATACTAGAAAGTCTGACAAGATGACACAAAAACAGCAACAATAAACGTGTTTACCATTTTGTATAAAAAAATAAACAGTATATCTTTGAAGACAATATATGACACATGGCTAAAAAATCTGAACAGTTAAAAGAAAAAATATTCGATGCCTATTCTAGTGCGGTTTTAGAGCAGGAAAAAGAACCCAAATCAGTCTATCTATTTTGTAAAGAATTGGGTATTTCGGAAGCGGAGTTTTACCAGTATTTTGGTTCACTGAATCATGTCAAAGGGCAAATTTTCTGTCAGTTTTTTGACAATGCTTTGGGTTTGATCATCAAGGGAAAAGAGTTCGCTATGCAAAGGCCAAAAGAAAAGTTGTTGAGCTTTTATTTTACGTTTTTTGAAGTGCTCATGCTAAACCGGAGTTATGTGCTTTTCGCCTTAGACGGAGCAAGTGCAGATCTTCAAAAGTTGAGTGTGTTAAAAGAATTGCGGTCTGCGTTTAAAGGTTTTGTCTCAGGTCTTATTGAAGAAGGCAATGCAGTAAAACAAACCCGGATTTCGAAGCATCCAGAAGCACTTTTTTCGGAAGGGGCTTGGTTGCAATTACTTTTTCTAATGAAGTTTTGGATGGAGGACGACTCCCCTGGTTTTGAAAAAACAGACATGGCTATAGAAAAATCAGTACGCACCGTTTTTGATCTTTTTGACAATACTCCTATTGACAGCATAGTAGATTTTGGAAAATTCCTTTGGAAGGAAAAAATAAAGACGGCCTAGTTGAAAACCTTAGACTCAATTCCTACCCACAAGATTGAACGCGCCACAAAATTAGTTTCCACAGGAGTAAAAATAGGGGGAAATTATTTGCGATATTACGGAGAAAAACTCATTCGCGGAGAAGAAGATAAAGACAAACTCAATGCGAATAATGCCAAAGATATTTATGACGGTTTAAAAGAGCTTAAAGGGAGTGCTTTGAAAGTTGCCCAGATGCTCAGTATGGAGAAAAATCTGATGCCTCAGGCCTATGTAGAGCAGTTCAGTCTCGCTCAATTTTCTGTGCCTCCGTTGTCTGGAGCCTTGGTCAAAAAAACCATTAGAAAGTATTTAGGTGCCGACCCCGAAGCCCTTTTTGATACGTTTTCCATGCAATCTGAAAACGCTGCAAGTATTGGCCAGGTTCACAGAGCCACCAAAGAGGGGAAAGCCCTTGCAGTAAAAATTCAATATCCTGGAGTAGCCAACAGCATTCGTTCTGACTTGGCTATTGTAAAACCCATTGCCCTAAAAATGTTCAACCTCAAAGGTAAAGATACGGACCGATACTTTGAAGAAGTTGAAAATAAATTACTAGAAGAAACGGATTACCTTCAAGAGCTCCAAAGCAGTCAAATGATTTCGGAAGCCGCTCAAGTCCTACCCAATCTCACTTTCCCTAAGTATTATCCCAAATGGACCACCTCCAAGATCTTGACGATGGACTGGATGGAGGGTGTTCATCTTTCCGAATATGTAAAAAGAGAAAAATTCAATCAAAAAGAACGCAATCTTTTAGGACAAACCCTTTGGGACTTCTATATGTTTCAAATTCATGGGCTGCGAAAAGTACAAGCCGATCCGCACCCCGGAAACTTTATGGTTTCTGAGCAAGGTGAACTGATTGCGATAGATTTTGGTTGTATTAAAGAGATCCCTGAAGACTTTTATATCCCCTACTTTGAGCTTTCTAAAAAAGAGAATATCGAAGATCAGGAGTCTTTTGTAAAACTGCTCACCGATTTAGAAATCCTCCTGGATACGGATACAGAGGAAGAAACAACGTACTTTCTAGCACTCTTCCAGAAAATGATGCGCTTGTTTACCAAACCCTTTCACGATCAGTATTTTGATTTTTCAGATGCTGTATTTTGGGACGCGATCAGCAACCTTTCCAAAGATTTTACTGAAGATTCCCAGTTGAGACAGATGAATGGCAACCGAGGTTCAAAACACTTTATTTACATCAATCGAACTTTTTTTGGGTTGTATCACTTGCTTCACGATTTGGAAGCTCAAATTGAGACTGAGTCTTTTCGAAAGTATCTCAGGTAGGAACTATTCCAAAGTTGATATTATCTAGAGACTATAGTATTCCAATTTGTAATGAAGCCGAATTGCTTTGTACTCTTTGTCAGGAGGAGTTTTATTTTATTTCAGTATTTCTGAGAATCGGTTGCTTTAGTTACGAGGAATTATGTAGAGCTTTTCCTACATTCATAATATGTATATTTACACCCAACAAATATGATTAAATTAAAACACACCTGTTTTAGGTGTTTCTTCAACAAATAACGAATATGTACAATTCAAAGATCATAGGCCTTGGAAAATACCTGCCAGACAATGTGGTGACCAATGCGGATTTAGAAAAAATAATGGAAACTTCGGATGCTTGGATTCAAGAACGAACTGGGATTCAAGAACGCCGGCATATTGCCAAAGACAGTGACGATTCAACTTCCTCGATGGGAGTGAAAGCTTCAAAAATTGCCATTGAGCGTGCCGGTTTGCTTCCGCAAGATATCGATTTGATCTTATTTGCCACCCTCAGTCCAGATTACTATTTCCCAGGTTCTGGAGTATTAGTTCAAGAAGTGTTAGAAATACCGGATTGTCCGGCGATGGACATCCGCATGCAGTGTTCAGGCTTTGTTTATGCTGTGGCTACTGCAGATCAGTTTATCAAAACAGGAATGTATAAAAATGTGTTAGTGATCGGTTCAGAATACCATTCTGGAGGACTGGACATGACCACGCGCGGGAGAAATATTTCCGTAATTTTTGGTGACGGTGCAGGTGCCGTTGTAATGACACGAGCTGAAAACAATGAGGTAGGGGTCTTAAATTCGCAACTGCATTCCGAAGGGAAATACGCCAAGGAATTGTCTTTAATTGGTCCCAACACAGGTCGCTGGGTTCCTGAAATTATGGAAGCAAATGACCCCGATGATATTTCCTACTATCCCTATATGAACGGGCAGTTTGTCTTTAAAAATGCTGTTGTTCGCTTTTCAGAAGTGATCCTTGCTGGTTTGCAAAAAGCGGGTTGGAAACCTGAAGACATCGATATGTTGATTCCCCACCAAGCCAATTTGCGCATTTCCCAATTTGTTCAAAAGAAGTTTGGCTTGAGCGATGCTCAAGTATACAACAACATCCAGCGCTATGGAAACACTACCGCAGCTTCTATCCCTATCGCTTTAACTGAAGCTTGCGAGGAAGGAAAAATAAAAGAAGGAAGTAGGGTAGTTCTGGCAGCCTTTGGAAGTGGGTTTACTTGGGGAAGTGTGAGTATTCAATGGTAGCTTACAAAACCTTAGTTCTGGGGGCTTCTACAAATCCCGAACGGTATTCCTATCAAGTAGTGCATCGTTTAGTAGCTGCACAGATTCCCGTAGTACCCATGGGAGTTAAAAAAGGAAGTATTGGGGGAATTCCTATAGTCCCTCCTTTGACACCGCAAATAGACATTCATACTGTTTCACTCTATCTCGCGCCAGCCCGGCAACAAGCTTATTTTGATTTCGTCATTCAATTACAACCCAAAAGAGTGCTTTTTAATCCAGGAACCGAAAATTCAGTTTTTGCTCAAAAACTTAACAAAGAGGGGATTGCGTGGGAAAATGCTTGTAATTTGGTCTTACTTTCTACGAATCAATACCAAGCCTAAAAAAGTCAAAAGCCCGTTTAAAGGCAGCAGTTCATACCCCAATTGATACCCTCCCAAAACGCTGGCATCTAAAGAAGCTAGAATACAGATTAAGGCAAGTACGGTTAAAAGTACAGGCCACAACCAGCGCTCTTTGATCTTGTAGTCCGTGAAGATTCCAAAGGCAAAAAGCCCCAATAGCGGACCGTAGGTATATCCTGCAACTGTTAAAAGCCCATCGATTACATTGCGATCCAAAATATATTTAAAGGCAATGACTACTCCAATCAACATGATACTCATGGCGACATGCACTTTTTTCCGAAGTTTTTTTTGTGCCGATTTTTCGTAGCGTTCAATGTTTAAAAAATCAACACAAAACGACGTAGTTAAAGAGGTCAATGCACTGTCTGCACTGCTGTATGCAGCAGCAATCAAGCCCAAAATAAAAGTGACAGCCACTGCTATTCCCAAGTTGCCATTCAATGCGATTTCCGGAAAAAGTAAATCAGTTTTGGGGCTGCCGTCCATCATTGGAACGGCTATTCCTTCTTTCGCGGCATAGATGTAAAGTAAGGCTCCCAAAAGCATGAAAAGTCCCGTGACAATGACCAATACAATACTGAAGACGATCATGTTTTTTTGGGCGTCTTTTAGGTTTCTACAACTGAGGTTTTTTTGCATCATGTCTTGGTCCAGTCCAGTCATACAAATGGTAACAAAAGCACCTCCGATAAAAGATTTTAAAAAGTGATTTCTGCTTAAAAGAGAATCCGTTACTAGAACATCGCTAAACTTTGAAAGCTCCGCAGAAGCCAGAAAATCAAAAAAGGACCACTCTAAGGCTTGGTTGATGTAAATAATAGAAAGTACTACTGCCAAAATCATCAGCGTAGTTTGGAGGGTGTCGGTAAATACGATGGTTTTAATTCCCCCTTTTTGGGTGTAGACCCAAATTAATACAATGGACAGCACCACGGTAACTTCAAAGGGAATCTTCCACAAATCAAAAATAAATTGTTGTAAAACGATAGCGACCAGAAAAAGTCGAAAGGCAGCACCCAATACCCGTGAAACAAAGAAAAAGAACGCCCCTGCGTAATGACTGGATTTTCCAAAACGCGAAGACAGATATTCATAGATTGAAGTTACATTATTTTTATAGTACACAGGGAGTAATACATAGGCTACTACAAAATAGCCAAAGAGGTATCCTAAGACAACTTGAAAATAAGTGAACTGAGAAGCGTCCACCCAGCCAGGAACAGAGATAAAAGTAACCCCAGACAAGGAGGCTCCTACCATTCCGAAGGCAACCAAATACCAAGGCGAGTTTCTGTTGGCTTTAAAAAACACCTCGTTGGAATCTTCTTTTACCACTAGATAAGAGACACTTACCAGCACAAGAAAATAACCCACAATAAGACTGAAAATAAAAAGAGGACTGATCATTTTTGGAGTTTACATAAACGAATATACAAAAGTAAGAGCAACCTAGTTTTTTGTAAATTTGTACATGGATTTTTCTTCAAAATTACTTGAAAATGCAGTGCAAGAAATTGCAATGCTCCCTGGAATTGGAAAGCGGACTGCTTTGCGTCTTGCTTTACATCTTCTAAAACAGCCTAAGGAAAGCACTGAGATGCTCTCTAATGCTCTGAGTGTCCTAAGAGAAGGAGTCATTTTTTGTTCCAGTTGTCACAATCTTTCAGACCAACCTATTTGTGAAATTTGTTCCAGTCCCAAGCGCAATAAAAAGCTACTCTGTGTCGTAGAAGACATTCGCGATGTAATGGCCATTGAAAATACAGCGCAGTTTCAAGGGATTTATCATGTGCTGGGGGGGATCATTTCCCCAATGGAAGGAGTAGGTCCGCAAGATTTAAACATCAGTTCTTTAGTCGAAAAGGTTAAAACGGATGTTGTAGAAGAAGTCATCTTTGCACTCAGTGCTACTATGGAAGCGGATACTACAAACTTTTATATATACAAGCTCTTAGCGCCTTACGAAATCAAAACCTCGACCATTGCTCGGGGGATTCCCGTAGGAGATGAATTGGAATACACCGATGAGGTTACTCTGGGGCGCTCTATTTTAGCGCGAATCCCTTTCGAAGCTTCCATCTCAAAAAGTTGATCCTTAAAACGGTTGGGAGAAGAGTCAAAAAAATCCGTTTTCCCAAACAAAATTTGATACTTTTGCAAAACAAATTACTATGGGACAATATCATCTAAAACTACCCAAAATGGGGGAGAGTGTAGCCGAAGCCACGGTAACAAAATGGCTGAAGCAAGTAGGCGATGCCGTATCCCTAGATGACCCCATCGTAGAGATCGCTACGGACAAGGTAGATACCGATGTAACCTCTGAAGTAGAGGGTGTCATTCTAGAACAGCGTTTTAAAGAAAACGAGGTCGTTCAAATCGGAGAAGTTCTGGTGGTTATTGAAATCGAAGGCGAAGGGGATGAAACGGAAACCAAAGAGGTAGAAACACAACCCACTCCCGTGCCTGAATTGAAAGAAGAGATACCCCCCACTGAAGAGGTCGTCACGGTCCTAGAAGAAGAAATTAGTACTGGTGAAAGCACTGTTCAAACCGCCTTTGAAAGTAGCGACAGATTTTATTCCCCTTTGGTCCGAAATATTGCCAAAGAAGAAGGGATTTCACAAGCGGTTTTGGATCAAATTCCCGGTACAGGAAAAGACCAACGCCTGACCAAGACCGATTTGCTCAACTATATCAAAAACAAACCTTCTTTAGAAAAAAGACCTCTTGTAGAGGAAACCCAAGCTCCACAGACCAAAGCCGCAAATCCTCCTATTCCAGAACGGATACCTTCACAACCTAGCCTAGGAGGTGGAGACCAAATTCTGGAAATGAGTCGGATGGAAAAATTGATTTCAAAACACATGAAATCAAGTTTAGAAACTTCCGCTCATGTACAATCTTTTATCGAAGTAGATGTGACCCACCTTTGGGACTGGCGAGAACAAGTCAAAGCTTCATTTTTAAAACGAGAAGGTGAAAAGCTCACTTTTACTCCCTTGTTTATGACTGCTATTATAAAAGCGTTACGCGATTACCCTGCCTTAAACAGCAGCCTGGAGGGTGATAAAATCATCATAAAAAAAGATATTAATTTGGGAATGGCCACCGCCTTATCTGATGGGAATTTGATTGTGCCTGTCATCAAAAATGCGGACCACCTCAATCTGGTCGGACTCACCAAATCGGTGAATGATTTGGCCACCCGCGCCCGAAAAAACAATTTAAAACCCGAAGAAATACAGGACGGTACCTATACCTTTACAAATATTGGAAACTTCGGTTCCATTATGGGGACTCCCATTATCAATCAACCCCAGGTTGGAATTTTAGCCATAGGCGTGATCCGAAAAATGCCCGCAGTTATTGAAACTCCGAAGGGAGACTTTATCGGGATCCGCAGAAAAGTAGTTCTTTCTCACAGTTACGACCACCGTATTATCAATGGTGCTACAGGAGGAATGTTTGTAAAACGCGTAGCTGAATATTTAGAAAATTGGGATGAAACCCTTCCCTATTAACCCAGAATCACATGAAACTTCAACTCACCAAACCCCTTTGTTTTTTTGATCTAGAAACCACAGGCACTGACATTAGTAAAGATCGGATTGTAGAAATTGCCATTCTCAAACTCCATCCCGATGGATCTAAAGAAACACTAGAATCTCGTGTAAATCCCGAAATGCCTATTCCTGCTGAGGCTTCAGCGGTTCACGGAATCACAAGTGAGATGGTAGCAGAGGTGCCTACTTTCAAAGAGCAATCTCAAAAAATATACGCTTTTTTCAAAGGTTGTGACCTGGCAGGGTTTAACTCAGACCGTTTTGACATTCCCCTTTTGGTAGAAGAGTTACTTCGTGCAGAAATCGATTTTGACTTTAAAAGCACCAAAACCGTGGATGTGCAAACGATATTTCACAAAATGGAAGCGCGTACCCTCTCCGCAGCATTAAAGTTTTATTGTAATGAGGACCTCACCAATGCGCATTCTGCCCTAGCAGATACCCAAGCCACTCACGATGTTCTTTTGGCACAGCTAGACCGCTACAACGACTTGGAGCCCAATGTTCCCTTTTTAAACGAGTTTAGCACCCGAAGAAAAACGGCAGATTTTGCAGGTTTTGTGGTTTATGACAAAGCAGGGGCTATGTGTTTTGGTTTTGGAAAACACAAGGGTAAAAAAGTAACTGAGGTATTGGAAAAAGAACCGGGCTACTTCGGTTGGGTACTCAATGCAGATTTTCCCAGATATACCAAGAAAGTATTGACCGAAATTCGGCTTCAGGCTTTAAATACTAAAGGGTAAGCGTATGAAAATCATTTGTGTCGGAAGAAATTATGCAGCACACATTGTAGAGTTGCAAAATGAAAAGCCCAAAGGGCCCGTTTTATTTCTCAAACCTGACACTTCAATTTTACAGAAAAACCAACCCTTTTTTATTCCTCATTTTAGTTCGGAGATTCATTATGAAGTGGAGGTCTTGGTTCGCATTCACCGAATTGGAAAACACATAAAACCTGAATTTGCTCACAAATACTACGATGAAATTGGTTTGGGGATTGACTTTACAGCACGTGCACTTCAAAAAGAATTGAAGGAGGGGGGATTGCCTTGGGAAAAATCAAAAGCTTTTGATGGTTCTGCACTTATTGGTGATTGGTTTTCTAAAACCGATTTTAAGGATCTAAATCAATTGAATTTTTCACTGGAACGCAACGGAACGCTGGTGCAAGAAGGAAATACAGCAAATATGTTGTGGAAGGTGGATGAATTGATCAGTTCTATTTCTCAGTATTTTACATTGAAAATAGGAGACGTTATTTTTACAGGAACCCCAGCAGGGGTGGGTGCCGTAGCAGAAAATGATATTTTAATAGGGCGTTTAGAAGACAAACAAGCTTTTACCGTCAAGATCAAATGAAAGCTGAATTAATCACCATAGGAGATGAGATTCTCATCGGGCAAATTGTAAATACCAACTCGGTTTTTTTAGCCAAAGTGCTGAATAAGATTGGAATCGAAATTGCCCAAATTACCAGTATTTCTGATGAGCGTACTGCAATCACGAAGGCTTTGGATGCCTCCTCCGAACGCGCGGAATTAGTCATTCTCACTGGAGGTCTGGGACCTACCAAAGATGATATAACGAAGCATATCCTCTGTTCCTATTTTGATGACACCTTAGTTGAAAACAAGGAGATCTTAGCGCACATCGAGGAGATCTTTGAAAAATATGTAACCACGCCCATCAACGATCAAAACAGACAGCAAGCCTTACTTCCTTCTAAAGCCAAAATCCTAAAAAATCAACACGGTACAGCTTCGGGGATGTGGTTTGAAAAAGAGAGACAGATTATCATTTCCTTACCGGGTGTTCCGTTTGAGATGAAAGCGTTAATGACACACGAGGTCCTACCGGCACTAAAGGATCACTTTTCCCGCCCTTTTATTATCCACAAAACAGTTTTGACCTATGGCCTGGGAGAAAGTGCCATTGCTCAGCGAATTGAAGACTGGGAAAATGCACTGCCCCAAGACATCAAATTGGCGTATTTGCCCAACTTAGGGAGAGTACGACTCCGGTTGTCTGGAAAAGGTGAAGTTGAGGCCGAGCTTGAACAACGCATCGATTCTGAAATAGAAAAGCTCCTTCCGCTGATCAAAGACATTTTTGTGGGTTTTGAAGACACTTCCCCTTTTGAGGAGCAAATACAAACCCAATTTATCGATCAGCAGCAAACACTGGCAGTTGCAGAAAGTTGTACGGGTGGTGAAATTGCTGCCCGCCTCACTAAAATTCCGGGTGCTTCCGCCTATTTTAAAGGAGGAGCTGTAGTGTATCATACGCAGAGTAAGTCTGAGGTCTTGGGCGTTTCGGAGGAGATAATACGAAAACACACTGTTGTCAGTCAAGAAGTAGCTGAAGCCATGGCAGTACAGGTTCGGAACAAGTTTGGTGCCAGCGTGGGGCTTGCCACCACAGGAAATGCAGGTCCTTCAAAGGGCGATTCGGATGCGGAAGTTGGAACAGTATGGATTGCCATTGCGACGAAAGAACGAGTACTGAGTGAACAATTCCTTTTTGGAAAACACCGCCAACGCGTGGTGGGTAAAGCGGTAAATAAAGCTTTGGAAATGGTTTATAAAGAATTGATTTAAAACGACATTATTTTTTAAAAACAATTTTGTTACTGTATAAAAAACAGTAAATTTGCAGCCACATTAAAAAAAGACAGATGTCAAAAGTTTGTGAAATCAGCGGGAAACGAGTCATGTTTGGAAACAATGTTTCCAAAGCATTGAACAGAACCAAGCGTCGTTTTGATGCCAACATCATCAAAAAGCGTTTTTATATTCCTGAGGAAGACAAGTGGGTCTCCTTGACCGTATCTACCTCCGTTTTAAAAACGATTAATAAAAAAGGTATTTCTGCTGTCTTGAAAGCAGCCAGAGAGAAAGGACACTATAAAGGGTAAACACCATGGCAAAAAAAGGAAATCGAGTTCAAGTGATTTTAGAATGCACAGAGCATAAAGAGTCTGGACGTCCAGGCACTTCACGCTACATCACAACAAAAAACAAAAAAAATTCGCCCGAGCGTTTAGAGATAAAAAAATTCAACCCGATTTTGAAAAAAATGACGGTTCACAAAGAAATTAAATAGTCATGGCAAAGAAATCAGTAGCAACATTACAAACAGGTTCAAAAAGATTGACCAAAGCCATTAAAATGGTTAAAAAAGAAGGAAGCAATTCCTACAGTTTTGTGGAGACTATCATTTCTCCCGATTTAGCCTCGGAATGGCTGGGTAAACAATAATTTTACTCTTATTTAAGGCATAAAGCTACTCAACCGAGTAGCTTTTTTTATTTTTACACCCATGGGAAAACTCAAGGCATTTTTTTCAAAACAAGATCAGCAGAAACTCGAGGC
>DBBQ01000044.1 GCA_002292265.1 Flavobacteriaceae bacterium UBA980
AAGGAGATTACAGTACCCAAAAAATATATAACGAAAGCCCATTAGAGGTGGCCAAAGCTTTTGAGGCTCATGGAATTGACCATCTACATTTAGTAGACCTTGATGGCGCTAAATCAAAACACATAGTCAATCACAAAGTACTGGAGACTATCGCTTCTAAAACGTCTCTTAAAATTGATTTTGGAGGGGGTCTTAAGACAAATGAAGATCTAAAAATTGCATTTGAATGTGGTGCCCAACAAATTACAGGAGGAAGTATTGCTGTTAAAGCGCCTGCTCTTTTTGAAGAATGGATCCGCATTTACGGGAGCGAAAGAATTATTTTAGGTGCAGACTTTCAGGATGATTTCATTGCAACCGATGGATGGTTAGAGACTTCCAGCCATCACTTGATCGATTTTGTAGCGGCCTATCAGAACAAAGGAATTCAATATGTAATTTGCACAGACATTAGCAAAGATGGGATGTTGCAAGGGCCTTCTTTCAAGGTTTATAAGGATTTATTGAAGAAACAACCGAACATAAAATTAATTGCTTCTGGCGGTATTTCAACCTTTGAGGAACTTCCTAAACTAGCAGCAATGGGTTGTGAGGGAACTATCATTGGAAAAGCGATTTACGAGAATAAAATCAGTATGAAAGAATTAGAAGATTATATCCTTAACTCAAACTAATATGCTAACTAAACGTATCATTCCTTGTTTAGACATTAAAGACGGTAGAACTGTCAAGGGGATTAATTTTGTTAATCTTCGAGATGCTGGTGATCCGGTGGAGCTAGCGCGTCAATATGCCGATCAAAACGCTGATGAATTGGTTTTTTTGGATATTTCAGCAACGGAACAGAAGCGGAAAACTTTAGCCGATTTAGTTTTAAAAGTAGCCGCAGCAATTGATATTCCCTTTACGGTGGGAGGAGGTATTTCCACTGTAGACGATGTTGCAATCCTCTTACAAAATGGAGCAGATAAGGTTTCAATCAACTCGGCGGCAGTAAAAAACCCAGAATTAATCAATGAATGTGCAGCGCAATTTGGGAGTCAATGTATTGTGATTGCCATTGATGCAAAGAAAATAAACAACCAATGGAAGGTACATTTAGTAGGGGGTAAAGTGCCTACTGAACTGGACTTGTTTGATTGGGCAAAAGAAGTTGCTCAACGTGGTGCGGGAGAGATTCTGTTTACCTCTATGGACCATGACGGAACTAAAGGGGGATTTGCCAATGCTGCATTAGCCCGATTATCTGATGAAGTGAATATCCCCATCATTGCCTCAGGAGGTGCGGGTGATATCAATCATTTTGTTGATACCTTTACCCTTGGAAAAGCAGATGCTGCTTTGGCAGCAAGTATTTTTCATTTTGGTGAGATCTTAATCCCCGAACTCAAACAAAAGCTTAAACAACAAGATATAGCGATACGAATTTAATATGACGACACTTAATTTTTCAAAATCAACCGACGGTTTACTTCCCGCAATTATTCAGGATGTTAACACAAAAAATGTTTTGATGTTGGGGTACATGAACCAAGAAGCCTTGACTAAAACGCAAGAAACAGGAAAAGTAACTTTCTTTAGTAGAAGTAAAAACCGCCTTTGGACAAAAGGGGAGGAGAGTGGTAATTTCCTTCATTTTGTGAGTCTTAAAGAAGATTGCGACCAAGACACCCTCTTGATTCAAGTAAAGCCACATGGGCCCACATGTCACAAAGGAACGGATACGTGCTGGAATACTACTAACGACGTTAGTTTTGGATTTTTAAGTCAATTGGAGACAACCATAAAATCACGTAGAGAAGAGGATAGTGATACGAGTTATGTTGCTTCATTGTTTAGAAAAGGAATCAATAAAATTGCTCAAAAAGTAGGAGAGGAAGCTGTAGAGACTGTTATTGAGGCTAAAGATGATAGCGAAGAATTGTTTCTCGATGAAAGTGCCGATTTATTGTTTCACTATTTGATTTTACTTCAAGCAAAAGGGTATTCCTTGAAAGACATTTCTCGAGTATTAGAATTGAGGAGTAACTAATCTTTGTTGCGCCCTTAAAAAAAATGTATTTTTGTTTGGCTTACAAATCTCAAAATCAAATTTTTCAATGAAAAAAACAGTAATAGCACTTGCTTTCTTGGTTCTTTCTTGTAACAGCCAAGATCCAAAAAACAGTTCCACCACTTTTGATGAAACATTAGAAGCATACTATCAAGAGAACTTATCACTATACAGGCTAAAAGGAACTTTCCAGGGAGATACCCGATATAATGATACGCTACCAAACTACCTTTCTGATGCGTTTCAAAAGAAAGAAAAGGCGTTTTACACTTCTTTTTTAAACCAAATGAAGGCGTTTGACGACACGTCACTTTCTGAGGATGCGCTCTTAAGTAAAAACATATTGATTTGGGAGTGTGAGATGAGCTTGAAAGGCATGGAGTTTCCAAAAGACCGAATGCCCATAGATCAAATGTGGGGCTTTCAACTTACAGTTGGACAATTGGCCAGTGGGGAAGGTGCACAACCTTTTAAAAGTGTACAGGATTATGACAATTGGCTTGTTCGAATTCTAGGCTATCTAGAATGGCTACAGAGCGCTCAGGATAAAATGAAAGAGGGAATGGAAATAGGTTGGGTTTTACCTCAATCTCTTATCAAAAAGGTTTTACCCCAATTAGAAGGTATGACCACTCAAGATTTGAATACCCATCTTTTTTATAGCCCTGTGCGAAATTTTCCAACGTCCTTTCCTGAGGAAGAAAAGCGACGACTCACTTCTGCATACAAAAGCATGGTGTTGGATCAAATTGTTCCAGCCTATCAAAAACTACATGATTTTATGGCAACTGAATATTTTGAAGCAGCCCGAACTACGAGTGGATTTAATTCATTAGAAGGGGGTGATGCATATTATGCTCACGCTATAAGACAATATACAACCACAACGCTTAGTGCCGAAGAAATTCATCAATTAGGGTTAAGTGAAGTGACCCGAATTGGTCAAGAAATGGAAAAAGTGAAAAGCCAAGTTGGGTATGAAGGAGATTTAAAATCCTTTTTTGACCATGTTCGAAACAAAAAAGAGTTAATGCCCTTTTCAGATCCACAAGAAGTGATTAATAACTTTTATGCGATTCAAGAAAAGATGTTGCCGCAAGTCAACAAGCTTTTTGACTTGCAGCCAAAAACAGCTTTTGAAGTTCGTCGTACCGAAGCATTTAGAGAAGCTTCAGCAAGTGCTGAATACAATCCGGGTTCTTTGGACGGTACTCGTCCAGGGATTTTTTATGTTCCCATTCCGGATGTAAACAAATACAATCTGTTTTCAGATGAGGATTTGTTCTTACACGAAGCCATTCCAGGACATCATTTTCAAATTTCTTTACAGCAAGAAAATACAGCACTTCCGTCTTTCAGAAAAGATCTATGGTATAGTGCCTATGGAGAAGGTTGGGCATTATATACAGAGTCTTTGGGAGAGGAGTTGGGATTGTATCAGGATCCCTATCAATATTTTGGGATGTTGGGAGCAGAAATGCATCGTGCCATTCGTTTGGTTGTAGACACAGGCCTTCATGCTAAAGGGTGGACACGTGAGCAGGCCATTCAATATTCTTTGGATAATGAAGCTGAATCTGAAGCTAGTATCACTTCAGAAATCGAACGTTACATGGCCAATCCGGGACAGGCACTATCCTACAAGATCGGACAACTTAAAATACGTGAGTTACGTAAAAAAGCTGAAACAGAATTGGGAGTTGCTTTTGATATTAAAGTTTTTCATAGAAAAGTACTTGAGTCAGGATGTGTACCACTTCACTTTTTAGAAGCCAAAATAAACCGATGGATTCAAGCTACTAAAAATTAAATTATATTTATGCATACGATTAATCCAGAGGTACTTCTCTTTTTTAAAGCCTTAGCAGAAAACAATTCTCGTGAGTGGTTTGAGCCTCAAAAGCCTCGTTTTAAAAAACTAGAGTCTGAGTTTAAAATCTTGGGTGAGGAAATTAAAGCCAGCATGAACGAGACAGATGAGATCGAAAGAGCCAAGCTTTTTCGTATTTATCGGGATGTGCGGTTTTCAAAAAACAAAACTCCTTTCAAAACCCATTTTGGAATGAGTTTTAATCGTAAAAAACCTCGTTTGAGAGGAGGCTACTACATTCACATTGCTCCCGGAGATTCTTTCCTGGCTGCGGGATTTTGGAACCCAAACAAAGAAGATTTATTTCGTATTCGTAAAGAAATGGAGATGGATGCTGAAGAATTTCGAACCCTCTTACAAGACCCCGTTTTTACAAAAGCATGGGGAGGACTTGAAGGAGAGGAAGTAAAAACCGCTCCCAAAGGTTTTTCTAAAGAACATCCCAATATTGACTTAATCAAAAAAAAACAATATTTATTTATAAAAAAACTGGATGATAAAGCTATTTTAGCAGCCAATTTTCAAACAGAAGTGATTCAACATTTTAACGCCATCCGGCCAATTTTCAATTATTTTTCAAGTGTTCTAACCACCGACTTAAACGGTGTTTCTATTCTTTAATATTCTTATTTATGAAAACCTATCTATCTAAATTTACTTTAAGCGTAAGCCTCGTAGTTCTGTTAACTAGCTGTGCAGCTTTAAAAACCAACAATTCTTTAAGCCCTATCCTTATAGAAGCTTCCATAGATCTGGAGAATGTAGTGGATGATAAAGTGAAAATTACAATTTCACCTTCCGCATTAGTAAGTGATGAAATTATTTTTTATATCCCTCAGATTGTGCCTGGAACCTATGAATATTCAAATTTTGGTCGTTTTGCAGAAGATCTTAAAGCCTTTGACAGCAAAGGAAATTCACTAACGGTAACCGCTATTGATCAAAATAGTTGGAAAATAGCAGGTGCAAAAAAGCTACAAAGAATAACGTATTGGGTCAATGACACCTTTGACGGGCCTGATGGCAGCGAAATCTATCCTATGGGTGGAACTAGTTTTGATACTGACAAAACCCACTTGCTCAATTTACATAGTATGATTGGCTATTTTGAAAACTTAAAGGAAAGCCCTTACAAACTGTCCGTGCGATCTCCAAAAAATCTTCAAGCGTTTACTTCATTACCTTCTATTTCAATCTCTGATTCGTTAGACATTTTTAAAGCGGATCGTTATTTTCATATCATAGACAATCCGATTATGTATAGCGAACCCAATGCGGTTTCATTTGATTTAGATGATATAAAGGTTGGATTAGCGATTTATTCTCCTTCCGGAAAGCACAAAGCTACTGCTTATCAACCTGCGATTCAAGAAATGATGCTTGCCCAGAAGAAGTTTTTAGGCGAGTCTAACAATACACCTAGTTATGATATTTTATTGTATTTAATGGGAATGGATGACTTACAGTATTTTGGAGGTATGATGGGGGCTTTAGAACACCATACTTCAACGACCGTAGTTTTTGTTGATCAAATGCAGCCTGCAGAATTAACTCAAAACCTTATAGATGTAGTTTCACATGAGTTTTTTCATACGTTAACCCCGTTGAATGTTCATTCTGAAGAGATTCATAATTTCGAATACAATACTCCACTTATGTCTAAGCACTTGTGGATGTATGAAGGAACTACAGAATATTTTGCCAATTTATTTCAAATTAATCAAGGGTTAATTGACGCGCCTGATTTTTATGGCCGTTTGTTCGAAAAAGTGAATTATGGAAAACGCTATGACGATACGATGTCCTTTACCGAAATGAGTGCTGGTATTGTGGATGAACCCTATGCTGCAAACTATGGAAATGTATACCAGAAAGGTGCATTGATAAACATGTGTTTGGATATTATAATACGCGAAAAGAGTGGGGGTGAAAAAGGAATTCTTTGGGTGATGAAAAATTTAGCACAACGCTATGGAAATAAAAAACCCTTTCAAGATGCAGATTTAATTGATGAGATCGTGGCGATGACGTATCCAGAGGTAGGGTCTTTCTTTACGGAGCATATTGTAGGGACCACTCCCATCAATTATAATGATTATTTTTCTAAGGTAGGATTGGTTGAAGGGGAAACAGAAGCCGCTCTTCCTGCAGTAATTTTTAAAGATGCCCAAAATCCTGTTTTCACTCCTCAAGATTTTGAAGACAAGGGTCGTTTTTTAGTTATTACAGGCTTGAACTCTTCCCTGGAGTCCATGGGCTTAAAGCTAGGGGATGTGTTTTTAGGTTTGGATGGAAAAATGCTCCCTGAAATAAATCAGGAGAATGGTGCTGCCATCAATGGAGTGCTTACACAAAGTTTTATGTGGGATGCCGAAAAAGAGTTTACCATAACCGTAGAGCGTAATAGCGAAACCCTTACTCTTTCAGGAAAAGTAGGTACTCCAAGTGCTTTGATGTCCGGAATAGTGGAAGATCCAAATGCTACAGATACAGCTCTTTCTTTGCGCAAAGCATGGATGTTTAACTAACAATTACCCCCTTTAAAACAACGGATAGCGCATGAAATGTGCTGCTATGTATTCAATCTACAACTGAACTTCAAAGAGCTGCACTTGATCTTTGAGGCGCTCAATGATCATTTGTGTCATACGCTTGTTTAGTGCTGAGGAATTGAGGGTGTATTGATTGTATTCTTTCACTGTGAAAAGACCAATGACCATGCCTTCCATAGAGTTGCGAAATTTCTGATCTTTAGTCAAACTATCCTCAATATATGCCAAGCGTTTTTCTAAATTTAAGCTGTAAAAAACACCCTTGCGCTTTTTAATATAAGTGTCAAAAACCAATAGGAGTAGGGAGTTTTGAAGTTTTAAAATAGGGCGTAGGGTCTCATTCTGAAAACGCTCCTCCATACTCATGTTAGCAAACACCACCGTTTTCTTAATCTCTGGCCGAATGCGCAGAAAATCATTGGGTCGATCGTTCATGGTTTCTTTTTTGCTAAAAATAAACTCTTTTGTAATGGTATAAAGGGGTATTGGATAGGTATTGTTCACAAGATTGTGAACATCAATTCTGTTTTTCTATATTTATATATATAAATTTATGTAGCCCCAATCGATTTACTTAAACCGATGTAATAGTACTTTTTTACAATATATTTCCAGTTTAAGTTCCTATTAAATAACTTGTGATTACTCAGATAAAAACAGCCCAGTTTTTTAACTGGGCCGATTGAAATTAGAAAAGACTATTGTTTTTTCTTAGCAAACGCATTGATAAGGAATAAGATAACAACAGCACCAATGGCACCAGTTAGAATGGCGCCAATCCATCCTGTTCCTAGGCTAATGCCTAAGATGTTGAAAATCCAATTTCCTACAAAACTACCGACAACACCAACAATGATATTGCCTAAAATGCCAAGATTTGTGCCTTTGTAGACTAAACTTCCGAGCCATCCAGCGATAGCTCCAATAATAATTGTTGCAATAATTCCCATGTTTAAAACTTTAGATTGGTTAATAATAAGTATTCGGGTAACAAACCTTTTCTCTGTTAGCTGTGAAAGGTTTTAAATTCTACAAATCGAATAAAAGATTTAAAACGATACAAGCAGGTTAATAGTATTTGGGTTTGTTAGATTAACTAATTTAAGAAAATTAAATTATTCAATAGAGCGATTTCGTGTTTTTTTACTGTTATTGTTTACA
>DBBQ01000002.1 GCA_002292265.1 Flavobacteriaceae bacterium UBA980
AGTTTCAACTCAAAAGCAGCTTTTAATAGCTCAGGATTGTCATGAGATGTAAGCTTTAAACCTATAGCTCGTCCAGTCCAATATCTATACCTACTATTAGCATAAAATAGATTGATTACAGGGACTTGTTTTTCATTTCCAATTGTTAGATTCCATTGTTCCATACTGTCAGTTTTTACTGTCAGTTTGGTTTAGTCTATTGTAATCCCCTGTGTTTATTTAGCTCAGCCGGTTAGAGCGTCGGATTCATAACCCGGAGGTCGGGAGTTCAAGTCTCCCTCTCGCTACAAAATCACACCTCTTTTAGAGGTGTTTTTTTTGGTGGAGTCTCGTTCTTTAATGTTTAACTTTAGGTCGAGGGAGAGTAAGTCACCAATCTTTAAACCCCAAACTGCTTTAAATGGTGACTTAAATGATACTCTGCCATTTGAACCCACTCTTTCTTATTTAATTTTCCAAAGTAAAAATGAGGGGGGTAGTCATAGTCTTTTTCCAAAGCGTAAAAAGCTTTCAGTTTAGATTTAAGTAAAGAAATATCAGTTTTAAAATCAGAAGTTTTGGTACCGTTTCCTGCTACTTGATCCATTTCGGTTGGAGCGGGAACTGTTTTTCTGGATTGTACTAATTTGATTGCTTCTGCGGCACTGATGTTGGGCTTTTCACTGAGGGTTATCTCCCTGAGCACCAGACGATACAAGTCGGTACAGTGACATACCATTTGCTGAACAGTCATTTTTCCGTATTTAGGTTTATGGCCTTCTGTGAGTTGATCAATACGATTTAAAAAATCATTCTTCATTGAATGTTTTTTGGAAAATAAGGCCGAGCAGGACCGTAAGCACCGCCCCGATCAGGTTTAGCCATAAAAAGCTCACTGCATCCTGATAAAAAAGAAAGATAATGAACGCTTCTGACAATACAGCTGCCCAAAAGATAGCCTTTCCTTTTATCTGTTTGATAAAAATAGCAACTAAAAAGATCCCGAGTATTGTCCCATAAAATACCGACCCAATGATGTTGACCAACTGGATCAGGTTTTCAAAGAGATTTCCTACACTGGCAAAGAGAATCGAGATCAATCCCCAGCCCAATGTAAATCCTTTAGAGGCTTTTACATAATGCGCCTCTGATTTTTCACTTACATTTCTCTGATACAGATCTACCGTTGTCGTTGCGGCTAATGCATTAAGTTCAGAAGCCGTAGAGCTCATGGCAGCAGAAAAGATGACGGCAATCAGCAGTCCGATGAGCCCTGAGGGGAGATACCCTAAAATAAACGAGATAAAAACATAATCTTTATCGTTAAGCTCTTGCTCTGGTGCTGCTTTTGTGATCAGGGCTTTAGCACGGGTACGCTGTGCCAATTCCTCTTCGCTCAGAAGTTGAATATCTTTGGAAGGAGTTCCCTGGAGGATGGCTGCTTTCAGTCTTCTTTGGGTGTCTAAATTTTCGATTTCCAGGGTTTTAAAAGCTTCAGCTTCTGAACTAGTTTTTACTGCAGCGACAGCTTTCGGATTGAAGTTTATAGGAGCTGGTTCAAACTGATAAAACACAAAAACCATTACCCCTACCAAGAGGATAAAAAACTGCATGGGTACTTTGAGCAACCCATTCATAATAAGTCCCATTTGACTTTCTTTCAGTGATTTTCCCGAGAGGTAGCGTTGTACTTGAGATTGATCCGTACCGAAATAAGAGAGGGCTAGAAACAAGCCTCCTGTCAAACCACTCCAAAATGTATAGCGGCTGTTCAGGTCGATGCTAAAATCTAATACTTCCAATTTCCCAGCTTTTCCAGCAATGTGCAGTGCATCTGAAAAAGAAATGCCCTCTGGAAAACGGTAAAGTATAAATCCAAATGCGATAAACATTCCCAAGAAAATGACAAACATTTGTTGTTTTTGAGTGACATTTACCGCCTTGGTTCCTCCCACTAGGGTGTAAGTAATAACTAGAGTTCCTACAAAAAGTACCATCAATTTCAGGTTCCACCCCAGGACTACACTGAGGATAATGGCAGGAGCATAGATGGTAATTCCTGCAGCCAGTCCTCGTTGCACTAAAAACAAAATAGCGGTAAGTGTGCGCACCCTGAGATCAAAACGATTTTCTAAAAATTCGTAGGCAGTGTAGACTTTTAACCGATGATAAATCGGAATAAAAAACAAACAAATGATCAACATGGCAAAGGGCAAACCAAAATAGAATTGAACAAAGCCCATTCCGTCGTGGTAGGCCTGACCTGGAGTGGACAAAAAGGTAATGGCACTTGCCTGAGTGGCCATTACGGAGAGCCCAACAGTCCACCAGCGGGCTTCATTGCCTCCTTTGAGGTATTCTTGAATGTTCTTATGACTGTTGTTACTCCAAATACCGTAAAGAACGATAAAGGCTAGGGTACTCGTGAGAACAATCCAATCCAGTAGTTCCATTAGCTAAAATTGATCATAAAAAGGTAAAAGCCTGCCCAATACAGCAGATTCATTCCAATTAAAACGTAATAGGTGTTTTTTTTCATTGACCGTAGGAAATCAGATTAGCAAACAAGCGATAGGCACCTGGAACTCCAGCGGGGAGTTCCCTAAAGAAACTTAACCCGGTAAAGATAAATTTCCCTTGGCCATAATCTGCCACAAGCAGACTTCCCATTTTTTGACTTTCCCCTTTGTCATTCATGGAAAATAATGGTTGATAGCGATCATCCCACCGATTGGCAAAATACAAACCGCGTTCTTGAACCCAACCTTGAAAGTCTGCAGTAGTAATTTTATTGGGCTCCGTCAGCAGGGGATGTTCTTTTTTAAGGAAACGCACTTCAGCATTTTCATCTGTAACCCGATCTCGAGAAAGTTGAAGTGGGTAAGGGGCTAGAAGGGAGGAGTCCAGTCCTCTACTGGTATTGTATTGCACTACAACGGTTCCCCCTTGCCGGACATAGTCCCATAAAATTTGATTTTTAAACCCAAGGTCTTTGTGTACGTTAAATGCTCGAATTCCAACAACCAAAGTCGGAAAGGGAACGAGCGTCTCGAGTCGAAGGTCTTCTACATCAAATTCGAATACTTCAATTCCAATATTCCGAAGACTTTTGGCAACTTTATCACCGGCTCCTCTGAGGTAGGCGATACTTTTTACTTTGGATTGAAGATCAATTTTGGATACAGTGGCTTTGTTGGGTCGCAACATGTATTGTTTTGAAACATGGGGGTAATCAATTTCCTCTAGTGTCATAGTGTAGCTTTGAGATCCTTCCTTTACTTCTGCAGAAAAAAGACCTGTACTGTTTCCTCTCGGTGGACGTACTTCAAATTCATATTCTTTCATCGCACCTGCTTGAGTAATGTCAACCTCTTGTTTTTCAGGAGTCACAGTCCAGTTTTTAGGAGTGCAAAGACTAACGGTTCCCTTAAAGTTGGCAACATGAGCCTGTACCTGGAGTCGTACCTTTTTAGGTGCTGCTTCCTGGAATAAGAGCACTTTTTCGCTCAGCTGGGTCGTGGCTCTGGGAAGGACTTGAAAGTTTTGAATGACCTCTCCCGCTACGCGATCGGTAGTGCGGTAGGTGAGGGGAACGGAAAGTGTTATGGGAGTAGTATTGATCAAAAGGGTGAACTGTACTGTGATGGAATTAGGTGTTTCCGCTAAGCCTTTTAGTGTTTCCTCCTCCACCGTGTAATTTCCCAAATCGCCTTCTTTCAATAGCCAGTAGGGTGTGGTACTTTGATCGGGAATTTTAAACCTTGTTTTTGTTTCCCAAACTTGATTTTGCAGAAGTGTTTGTTGCGGTTGCAGGGATAAAGCACCCTCCAAATTTTGAAGGGTAAGGGGAAGGGGACTCGGGTTAAGAGCTCGTAACGTGACAGGAAGTGATGTGTTGGCAACCCCTATCTCTTGAGCGGTATTGAATTGTAATCGCAGTCCTAGACAGCTTTGAATTAAAGTCTTTACTTCCTCCAGTTTTATTGCTTTCCAATGTTCATTTTCTAGGTTTGAAATGGCTTGATAGACTGCCGTAAGTTCCGAAACGCTTTCGTAGGGCTTTTCCAAATCAAAATTTGCGATGAGTTGATCGACCTGCTGCTTGATTTTTGCTCCACCTTTCACGCGGCTCCAACCGGTATCGATCCCATCAAAAGGATCAGAATTTGAGGGCATCGTTCCATTGATCAATTCCAAATACTCGGCTTGACTCCCCAGTCTTGGTGAACTTCCAAAACCTTGTGATTTGTGTTGACTTCTACTTTGGGCAGCAACTTCTTCATTGGTCCTTCCCAGGAGGAGGTCTACTGGATTACTCTCCAAGGGGATCATATTGCTTTTGTCTGCTTTTTCAAATTGAGCACGGCCTCCGTAGGCCCACCAGGAGGTGTTGTAAAATTGGCGTTTCGGTTGCCACAAGCTCACCCGATCCAATTGCTCCCGAAAGGCGGTAGGGTCATTCGCTAAGTGAAACGCCTCTTCGCTTAGCATAGCAGAGCTGGTATGATGCCCGTGGGTACTTCCAGGTGTGCGATGGTTAAACCGATGAATGATCAGGTCTGGTTTGAAAGCGCGAATGCGATAGACGATTTGCGCTAAGAGTTCCTCTTTATCCCAAATGGAAAGCGTTTCATCGGGATGTTTGGAGTAGCCAAAATCGTTTGCGGTAGTGAAAAATTGTTGCCCTCCATCTATTTTCCTTGCTTCTAGTAGTTCTTGGGTTCTGATCAAACCTAAGCCTTCTCGCAGTTCGGTTCCAATTAGATTTTGACCCCCGTCTCCACGGGTAATTGAGAGGTAGGCAGCACGTGCATTGTAATGGTTGGAAAACAAAGAAATCAAACGGGTATTTTCATCATCGGGATGGGCGGCGACATAGAGCACCGAAGAAAGGGTGTTGAGTTTTTTGAGTTGCTTGTAAATACGAGCACCATCTTGACTCAATACACTATTGAATGACAGCAATGCCGTTAAAATGATAATTTTCTTCATTCTATTTAATTTAATCCCAACGAATCTCGAAACTGTTCGTCTCCCAATTTGTTTAGTTTCCAATAGGGGAGTTTTACTATTTTTTTGATTTGGGCTCGGGTAGTTTGATTGGGATTTTTTAAATCTTCTTCTGTCCAACCTAAAATGGTATGAGGGGCTTCTTTTGTAAAAGAGATTGAAAGTTTACGTTGTAGCTCCGCATAGGTTAAGGAGTAGGTGTGAAGTGTATCGTTTTGTTCCAAAACAGCTTCGGCCTGATACAATTGGAGCAGTTTGTGTTTCAGACGAATGAATTCGAAGGAAGGGAGCAACTCTAAGGTTCCTTGAGGCAGACGGTCGGGTTGAGTTCGGATCCAAACCCACAGTTCTTCTTCGGTTAGAGCATCTTTAAATTGGATATTTTGATCGGCTTCACCTTCAAAATAGGAATGACTTTTCACCTCTAAACCTTCTCTTCTGTTGAGTTGTAAATAAGCTTGACCACACCATTCTTGTATTGAGGTAGTGGTTTTTACAAGGGGACGGCTTTGTCCCAAACGGGAGAAAATACTCGTCATGATAGAGTAGGGATAAATACCCGTTAAAAAGTTTTTGGTACGGTTCAGTTTTAAAACCGTTTGAGTGGATTCCGATTTTTGATTGGCTTTGACTTGTTTGTCTGGGAGAAAATCTTCAGTGACATAAATCAATACTGCTGTTCCTTCTCGAGGAGCTCCATAGCGAGATTGTTCTAAGGCATAACTGCTAATTTCAGCTGTTCCATCAAACCAATAACTTTTAAATTCAGAACTGAGAGGCAGGGAAGAGGACGTTGACGGGTTGAATTTTGGATTTGTACAACTCAAGGAAATCGCAAGGAGGAAGAGGAAACTCTTTTTCATCTGTTAAAATTGTTGCTTTTATAGGTCATGTATCTACTTTGCTTCGTATAGGAGTGAAACATCCAACTTGTCATTTTGCTGTTTGACTAGAAATAATAATGAAAGTTTCATAGGATCAAGATATTGGGATTTTACAAAATCGACTAATTTTTAACAGTAATTTCTTGTATTTTTTTAAGCACTTGAGGAACAGGGAGTCCGATAATATTGGAATAACTTCCCTCAATTCGCGTCACATGACGAACTCCAAAGGAATCTTGAATCCCATAGGCTCCTGCTTTGTCTAGTGGGGAGCCTGTTTGAACGTAGTGTTCGATTTCTGGTTCTGAAAGTATCCCAAAGGTGACTTTGGAAACTTCACAAAGGGTTTCAAAACTTCCCTTTTGTAAAAAGCCCACAGCGGTGATCACCTCATGGGTGCTGTTTGAGAGTGCTTTGAGCATGGCCTTGGCCTCCTGGGTATTTTCGGGTTTGCCTAAGGATTGGTTTTGATGCCACACCACGGTGTCTGCAGTGATGATCAATTGTTTTTCTTGAATTTTAGCTAAAAAAGGTTCCGCTTTTTGACGGACGATGTGTTCCGCAATTTGGATACCGTTGAGCCCCGCTGGGAAATCCTCGGCAACGGGAACTACTTCCACCCGAAAGGACAGTCCCGTTTCTTTAAAAAAAGCTTGTCTTCTAGGCGACCCCGAGGCGAGTATCAGTTCCAAACTGTTCGTGTTCATTTTTTTAATCTTTTCCTGCACCTACGTCCAACCGCCATTTTCCTTGAACCCGGAGTACTTGTTCGATAATCTCACGTACACAACCTTCCCCTCCTTTTTTATGGGAGACATAGTCCACCATGGCTTTTACATCGGAAACGGCATCTGCGGGGCAACAGCTAAGACCTACTTTTTCCATGACAGGGATATCGGGAACATCATCTCCTACATAAAGGATTTCTTCTGGATTGAGGTCGTAATTGTCCATCAGATCTTGATAGGCATCCAGTTTGTGGTGGGCACCCAAATAAATATCGTAAATCCCAAAGGCTTTAAAACGATCGCGGATGCCTTCGTTCGTTCCTCCAGAAATGATTACAATTTTATAGCCTTGAACCAAGGCGCATTTGATTGCATAACCGTCTTTGGTATCTACCGCTCGGTAGAGTTCTCCTTCGGTGGTAACTAGGACTTTTCCGTCTGTAAGGACGCCGTCCACGTCAAAAATAAAGGTCTTGATTTGAGGTAAAATGGCTTTGTAAATGGTATTGGTCATTGTTTTTTTTGAATGGCTAAAGTTACTGCTTTATAAATTTCTTGAAGTGAGCGTTCTTGAATTAAGGTCAGGTGTTTTTCAATTGTTTTATGATCGTGTCGAGCTGCAGGACCCGTTTGTGTTGCTTTGGGACTCAGGTCTTCTAGTTTGTGCACCGTTTCTTGGATGAGGGGATTGAGGAGTTCAAAAGGCAAGTCGTTTTGACTACAAATCGCCGCTGCCTCCGCAAAAAGGTGATTGGTAAAGTTATTGACCAAGACTGCGGCCAAGTGCAGTTGCTCTCGCTGTTTTGAGTTCATATGTAAAACACGAGCTCCAAGGGCTTGGACGAGTTTTTCCAAAAGGGGAAGATCAGTCGATTGTTTACATTCCAAACCGATAGGAAGCTTTGAAAAGTCAATGTTCCGCCCTTCGCTAAAAGTTTGAAGGGGATAAAAAACCCCAGCGCGGTTTTGGTTGAGTACTTCTAGAGCAACCCCTCCCGCAGTGTGTGCAACAAAGGCTTCCTCGGGGAGCACCGCAGCAACCTCGGGAATGGCTTGATCTGTAACCGCCAAAAGATAAAGGTCAGCGGGGTATAATTCGTTAACTTCATTTACAAGGGAGATGCCTTCAGGAGTTTTTCCTCTCTCAGCAGAACGCACTACCCATTGAACCAATTCAATTTCTGACGCTGCATTACATATGCTGTAGAGTTGCTTGCCCAGTTTTCCACCTCCGATGAGTATAATCTTCATAATGCTCCAAAAATACAAAAACCGTTGGGGTGGGGGAGATTAAATTTCTTTATTGGTTTTAATATTCCGGAGAGATTGCATGGTTTGCAGTTTCTATGAAGCATTTGTTTACAACAACTTTTCTAGTCAGATTTATATCTAGATTTTGTAATTAAGAGCTCTCTTTCTTTATATTTATTAATCCCTGCTGCCACCATCATTTTGGCCTGTTTGGGTTCTTTTGTGGCCTATTATCTCACCAAAGATGGAATGGCCGGTGCCAATTTTTCTTGCTTTTTTTGAGTGGACTGGGTGCCATGTCCTATTTAACTGCGGTTTTGGGACAATTCTATCCCAAAGCCACCTTTAAGGTGTTTGTTTTTGGTCTAGTTTTAGAGCTGGTTTTGTTGGGTATTAGTCTACTTTTTTAAAATGTAAAATCTTGTACAAATGGTGTACGTGACCTATATTTGTAACTGAATAATGCTGATTTTTGATGAAAGACCAAATTGCTAAAATTTTCTTTTCCACCCGTCTGACTGTCGTACTTTTTATCCTCTATCCTACGGCGATGGCCTTTGGAACCTTTATTGAGAGTTGGTACAGTACGGATACCGCCAAAATTTGGATTTACAACGCCTGGTGGTTTGAATTGTTAATGGTCTTTATGGCCATCAATTTCATTGGAAATATTTTTAAATACCGCCTGCTGCGAAAAGAAAAATGGGCGGTCTTAGCGCTTCACCTCTCCTTTTTAATGATTTTGCTCGGGGCTTTTATCACCCGATATATTGGTTACGAAGGGGTGATGCCCATACGGGAAGGGATGACGGAGAATAAAATGCTATCCGAAAAAACCTACCTTACCGTTTATGTAGATGGAGAAATAGACGGACAGCCCCGAAGAAAAAAATTAGAAGACGACCTCTTACTTTCCGAACATGTCAACAATACGTTTTCTTGGGAGAATGATTTTAACGGCCAGGCATTTACCATTTCCTATGTAGATTTTTTGGAAAACGCTACGGAAGGATTGGTCTTGGACGAAACGGGAGAGCGCTACCTCAAAATTGTAGAAGCGGGCGATGGTAACCGTCACGATCACTACCTTAAAGAAGGGGACATCGCAAACATTCATAACATTTTATTTACCTTAAACCGACCTCAGGACGGGGCCATTAACATTACTCTTAAAGACGGTTTATACACCATCAATTCACCTTTTGCAGGTCAGTTTATGCGGATGGCAGATCAGTTTCAAGGAACCTTGGAAGCGGAAACAGAAAGCCCATTGCAGTTTCGCTCCTTGTACACCCTACCCAATTTTCAATTTGTAATTCCCGAACCTGCCCTTCGAGGTGTCTTTGACATTGTTAAAGCCGATACACAAGGGGAAGCGATTCAAAATGCCTTGCGATTGGAAGTTCAATCTCAAGGAGAAAGTCAAGTAGTGACACTTTTGGGTGGAAAAGGCATTACCAACGATCCAAAGAAAGTAACTGCGGGTGGTTTGGACTTTTATTTACAGTTTGGTTCTCTGTCCATCGAATTGCCTTTTGCCATAAAACTCAACGATTTTATTGCAGAAAAATATCCCGGAACTGAAAAGAGTTACGCTTCCTTTATGAGTAAAGTTCGTTTGGAGGACAGTGAACCCTTTGACTACGACATTTATATGAACCACGTTTTGGATCACAAAGGATTTCGCTTTTTTCAAGCCTCTTTTAACCCTGACGAGAAAGGAACGATTCTTTCCGTAAACCATGACTGGTGGGGAACCTATATTACTTATGCGGGGTATATGTTGTTGTATTTGAGTATGATTGGTATTTTTTTTATTGGAAAAACTCGCTTTCAAGATCTTTCCAAAGCGTTGGATAAAATCAATCAAAAAAAGAAAGCCCTGATCACTTTAGTACTCTTTTTTGCCTTACAGTCAGTTGGCCTCCAAGCGCAAACTCCTGTACATCAGCAACGCAGTGCCATCGATTTTGACTCCATCATTAAAGCAGACGCTTTTTCGGAAGCCCATGCCCGTACGTTTGCAGAATTGATCATTCAAGACGCTGGTGGACGGATGAAGCCAGCCAATACTTTTTCTTCGGAACTGCTACGCAAGGTGAGTAAAAGCGACACCTACCAAGGGTTAAATTCCGATCAGGTGTTGTTGTCCATCATGAACAATCCTGCGGTTTGGTACAACGTTCCACTGATTTATTTAAAGCGAGGCAATGACAGTATTCGCAAACTCGCTGGGTTGGATGCAAAGGCAAAATACGCCCCTTTGTTGTCCTTTTTTGATACGGTAGGCAACTATAAACTGGCCATTCCGTTAGAGGAAGCCTATCGGGCAGCGGTACCCAATCAGTTTCAAAAAGACTTTATCGAGCTGGACCGAAGAGTGAATCTTTTGTACGCTGCTCTGGAGGGTAAAGTCATGCGGATTTTTCCTATTCCCAATGATGTAAATAACAAATGGGTTTCCTTTCCAGAGTCGGCAGAGGCTAATTTTACAGGAAAAGACTCCTTATATGTCCGCAATATTTTACCACTTTATTTTCAATCCTTACGCTTGGCACAACAAGACGGAGATTATGAGCAGGCAGAAAATTTATTGGAGAGCATTTACGGTTTTCAAAAGAAGTTTGGAGCCGAAGTTCTTCCTGACCAAGAAAAAGTTAGAGCTGAAATCGCTTATAACAAATACGACATATTTAAAAAGTTGTTCAGCTGGTACATTTATGCAGGGACTCTATTTTTTGTGGTTTTAATTGTTCAAATTTTTAAGTCCAATCGGTTCATTTCTTATTTAGTAAAAGGTTTTCAAGGTATTTTAGTGGTGTTGTTTCTCCTACATACTGCGGGACTCATTGCCCGCTGGTACATTTCGGGACACGCCCCTTGGAGTGATGCATATGAATCCATGATTTACGTGGCTTGGGCAACCCAGTTTTTTGGTTTGGCTTTTGGACGCAAGTCAGCTTTGACGATGGCCTCCACAGCATTTGTTGCAGGAATGATTTTGATGATTGCCCATTGGAATTGGATGGACCCTGCCATTGCCAATTTGGTTCCCGTTTTGGATAGCTACTGGTTGATGATTCACGTGGCGGTGATCGTGGGAAGTTACGGACCTTTCGCTTTAGGAATGATCATCGGTGCTGTAGCTCTAATCTTGATGTTGATGGCCACACAGAAAAACAAACAGAAAATAAAATTGCAGATCAAAGAACTTACCATCATCAACGAATTGGCAATCACTGTAGGGTTGATTATGTTGACCATAGGAAACTTCCTCGGTGGGATGTGGGCCAATGAAAGTTGGGGGCGCTACTGGGGCTGGGATCCTAAAGAAACCTGGGCCTTGATCAGCATCATGGTCTATGCCTTTGTGATTCACATGCGCTTGATTCCTAGACTGCGCGGAACTTGGATTTTTAATCTGATGAGCGTGGTGGCTTTTGCTAGTATTCTGATGACCTATTTTGGGGTGAATTTCTATTTGGTTGGATTGCATTCTTATGCCAGTGGAGACAAGATCATTACTCCAAACTTTGTGTATTATTCTGTGGTGGTCGTCGCTCTTTTAGGAACCGCCTCTTATTTTAGATCTAAAAAGCTTTATTCAAAATAAGTACTGGCATAATTTTTGAAAATTTTGTTTAAAATCGCATCATGAATCTTTCCCAAACACTTCCTTTAATTTTAGTGCTGCTCACTTTTTCTTGTGTAAAAAATACAGAAGTACTTCCTGAAGAGGAGCTGAGTGTTGAGGAACAAAAATGGCGTGATCAAAATTTAAAGTCCTATGAATTTACCCTTCAAATCAGTTGTTTTTGTATTCGAGAATACACCCTTCCCAAACGGGTAGTAGTACAAAATAATGAGGTGGTTCAAGTGGATGATACTCCCTATGAGGAACTCAACGATTCTGCTATCCAAACTATTGACAGCTATTTTGATTTTATTCGTGAAACGAGAAAACAAAATCCTGATGAAGAAGAGATTACCTATGATGCAGTCTTAGGGTATCCTACCTACATCTTTTTTGATATCAGTTACCAAATGGCTGATGAGGAAATACGCTACACAATCAGTGAATTGATCCCTTTCAATTAATACGCGAAGGATCCAATTTATTATTTTTATCGGAACGTAATATCGAATGCGAAATTTAAAACGTATGAAAAGAAAATGGTTTATTTATTCCGTAGTAGGAATGATACTTTTAGGCTTGGGTCTTTCCTTATTGGGGGAAGCCATCCTCTTCAAATCAAAGGATGATTTTAGTTGGTTTTTCTGGGGTACAGCTGCACTAGTTACCTTTAACGCTGGGATTGGATTAATCGGCGAAGCAATAGTGCTCAAAGTTAAGTTGAAATTTAGTCAAAAGCAGCGACAAAATCATCTTGATCACTTCCGTCTTTGATCAGCGTAAATGCGTTATCAATAAGTGACTCAATTTGATCCGTTGGAAATCCCAAACCGACGACCATACGTTTCATCAGCTGTTTTTCCGCTTCATCTGCAATGTGATCGGCTAGAACCATACGTGCCAAATCGTAAAGGCGCTCCAGTCGTCCTTGCTTTGTAGTTGGCGGGTTAATAGGGTGTTGATTACTATTTTCTAGGATTGAGGACTTTTCTTCATCTTCAATTTCCAGATGAATTGCCAGGCGATCAATAAATGCTTTTTCCTCTTCTGAAATAACTCCATCGGCTAAAGCTATTCGAACAATCGCAGCAAAATGGTCTCGATTTCTCAATTTGAATCCGGGGGTGTATAAGTCTGAATAGGACATGCTTTTAAATTTTTGTCAAAGATAAAAAATGGAATCGGCAAAGAGTTCTAATTTAGCAGTAATTTTAACGGAAACAGCTCCTCCATGAAACCACTATTTATTTTAAAGAACAGATCGGATATTGGCGCGGGTACACGCGGTTCGGATATGGGGATTGATGCCCTTGAGATTGCCGCGATTAATGCGAAGAATGATTTTTTTAATAAACATCCTTTTGAGGACATTAAAACCCACAATGAAACGGTTTACGACAAGGTAAAAAACACCACCGCGAAGCGGATTAATTTTGTTCTTGAACAATGCCGCCGGGTAAAAAAGGCAACACAAAAGGCTCTTGAAGCAGATACTTTTCCACTTATTTTATCGGGCGATCATTCCTCAGCTTTGGGCTCTTTAGCAGGGATTAAGGCAGCTTATCCTGAGAAAACTTTAGGAGCAATTTGGATTGACGCGCATGCCGATTTACACACGCCTTTAAGTACCCCGTCTGGAAATGTCCATGGGATGCCTTTGGCGGCAGCTTTGGGTCATGATAACAGAGCCTATCAGATCAACAAGGTAACTGAAGATACGTTAGCTGATTGGGAACAGATGAAAAGTTTGGGTACAGTCACTCCTGTTTTACAGCCTGAACACCTCATTTATTTTGGTGTTCGAGATACTGAAATAGAAGAAGATGCAATTAGGAAAGAGAAAAAAATTCGCAACTATCCCGTTCATGAAATCCGTCAAAGAGGTTTGGGGTATTGTGTCGAAGAAGCTTTGCAGCAACTAGAAGCAGTTGATTTGCTCTACCTCACTTTTGACGTGGATGCCTTGGATTGTGATTTAATTTCTCGTGGAACGGGTACACCTGTTTCCATAGGGTTTGATCCTCGTGAAATCATCCAATTGATTCAAGGATTTCAAGCCAGCGGAAAATTGACAGCCCTAGAAATTTGCGAAATCAATCCCTTGCTAGATGAAAAAGGCAACCGGATGGCGGAAGCTGCCTTTGAGGTAGTTCATGGCGTGTTGGGTTAATCAATATCAAAGCGAACCCCCAAAGAGATGTTGTTTTGCAAATACGGTTGATTTTTAAAAAACGGTTTGGGTTACAAATTGAGACGCTTTTTTTAAAAAATTAATTCAATTCAGTGATTCTAGCGAGATAACTATAGTGATTTTTTTCTTTACGTGTTCCCGATTTTGCTCTTTTCTTTGCCTTTTTATGGAGCCCGTTTTGAGTCGCTTCCAGAGTAGCTTTTAAACTCGGATTTAATTTTTTCTCATTTGAAAGTATTTTGATACGTTCGGCAAAGCGAATTTGAAGTACCATTTTAGAATCATCTAAGGGGCTTTTTGAATCAAAAAGACGAGAATGGATTTGTTCCAAAAGTTCGTCTGGGGCTAATCCCCTCCCTTCTAGAGTTGCGCCAGCAGAAAGCATCCGATTCAGTCTTTCGACGCTTAAAATTCGATTCAAAGCACTGTACTGAAGGTTTTGAAACCGTTCCAATCCACCTTCCTGTTTAATTTTGGACAATAGAGAGGACTCCAATAGCCAAACTTGAGTGGACCATAGATTTTGGTCTAAAAAAGCTAGAGCGCGCCTTTGAGCTGCTGCACTTACATTTTTATAGGGGATGTTTTCTTGCCCTTTTACCATAAGCGTTTCGTTGATTCCACCAATGAGTTTTATCACGTGATAGATGTAACGACGATAAACTCCTAACAGTTCATTGTACAGTTCGTTTAGGTCTTCATAGGACTGTCCTTCGCTCGTGGTCCATTTGTCTAGATTTTTCGCTACTAGTTTTAGATTTTTTAGTCCGTAGTCACTTGCTTTTATAGGATCGTCTCCGATGTTTTCCGTCTGAGTGTCAGGATCATTTCCTCCAGAACCGAACATATACATTGGATTCATACTTTTTGCATCGACTATTTTTTTCAGGAAAACTTTTTCCGTTTCTAAAGTTTCTCTGGGAAAATAGCGGTAGCCCCATTCAATGGCATAGTCGTCGTAGGGACCCAATTGGCGAACAAAGCGGATGTTTTCATCACCAGGTTGCGCGATGTAGTTGTAGCGTGCATAGTCCATTATGGTAGTGGCGATACCCATTTTTTGTGTAAACGTCTCCGAACGAAGTGAATCTACAGGATATGCAGCACTTGCTTTCATATTGTGTGGGAGTCCAAGGGCATGCCCAACTTCATGAGCAATAACCCTGCGTATCATTTCTCCCATTTCTTCTTCAGGGGTATCTAAGGTTCTCGCTTTTGGATTGGCAGCTGCTGTTTCCAATAAATAGCGATTGCGATAAGAGCGCAAATGATTGTGATACCAAATGATGTCGCTTTCTATAATCTCACCCGTTCGGGGATCTGAAACACTGGGTCCTGTGGCATTTCTTGTGGTAGAAGCTACATAGCGCACTGTGGAATGGCGCACATCTTCTGGGCTAAAGTCAGGATCTTCTTCTGGACTTGGGGGGTCTTTAGCCAGAATAGCATTTTTGAACCCTGCTTTCTCAAAGACTTGCGCCCAGTCTTCAATCCCTTGTTTAAAATAGGGACGCCATTTGACTGGCGTAGCAGGATCCAGATAATAAACAATCGGTTTGCTAGGTTCTACAAGCTCTCCACGCAGATAGGCTTCTTGGTCTTTAGGTTCCAATCTCCACCGTCTGATAATTTGAACCGCATCGGACTTCAATGCATCAGAACTGTAGTCGTATTTTCTCAAAGTAAACCAACCCACACGTGGATCGGCATATCGAATGGGCATCGGATTTTCTGGTAAAAGAATGAGGGAATGGTTGACTTGGAAACTCAAAGTTTTGGTACGATTGCTTCGGGGTGGTTTATTGGAGCTGTAAGTAAGGGTATGTCGAATTTCGACATTTTTAGGAAAACTTTTGACTGAATCGATAAAGCAGCGACTGGAATCAGCAGACCCGATACCGAATTGTTTTTTTTGAGAGGCGCGTAGAATATTGAATCCAGGTGAATCTGAATTAAAGTAGTTACTTACATCAATTAAGAATCGATCTGTTTCTTTGTTTTTGATTGAGAAGCTTGCAAGTATAGGAGGAAAGTTGTTTTGTGCCACACTTTGTGCGATAGGGTCTTCTTGATCGGCAATATTCACATAGCTTTTTTGAGTCAGAACAATTTGTGTTCCTTTTTTTGAAAAGTGAATAAGTTGTTCACTGGTCTTGGAGCCTGCATTTTGATAGGCTTGAAAATTAGCAGGAAACTGAACAAAACGAGTGACCATCAACAAATCTTTATCCAACAAATCACTTCCAATTTCAAAATAAATTTTATTGTTTTTGACGTACGATGTAATTAGACCCTCCTGCTTTTTTAAGTCTTGTGTAAGGGAGTCAATCAATTTTTTCGCATTCTCTTTTGTGTTTGACTTTTGGGCAAGAGAAGGGTTGAGGTTTAAAAAAAGGGATAGGAGTACTAGAAGAGAAATACGCATAGTTGTTTTTTTTACAATATCATAAAAAATGATTGAATTCGATTGTTTGAGAATGAATTAAAATGTATTTTGGTAAGACTAAAAACAAATCGATATGAAATCAATTGTTCTCTCTTTTTTGAGTGTGTTTTTATTTTTGCCTTTGCAAACCCTAGAAGCACAAAAACGAAAAAACAAAAAAACGACCGAATCTACTCCAACGGTATCTTTAGAGGCCTTTAACCTTCGTAATGTAGGTCCTGCCTTTTTATCGGGAAGGATTGCAGACATCAAAACCCATCCAGAAAATGAAAGCGTATGGTATGTGGCTACGGGTTCTTCTGGAGTTTGGAAAACTGTGAATGCAGGAACCACGTGGACTCCCATTTTTGACGATCAGCCTTCCTATTCCACAGGTTGTATTACATTGGATCCATCCAATCCTGATGTGGTTTGGGCAGGAACGGGTGAAAATGTAGGAGGAAGACACGTAGCCTATGGTGACGGAATATACCGAAGTGATAACGGGGGAACGACCTGGAAGAATATGGGCTTAAAAAAGTCAGAGCACATTTCTGAGATCATCGTTCATCCAGACAATTCCGACGTGGTTTGGGTAGCAGCCCAAGGTCCGCTTTGGACCTCAGGTGGAGAGCGTGGGCTCTATAAAACGACCAACGGAGGAACCTCTTGGAAGCGCGTTTTAGGAAATGACCAATGGACTGGGGTTACCGACATTATGATTGACCCTAGAAATCCACAAATTCTTTATGCAGCCACTTGGGACCGGCACCGGACGGTAGCAGCGCTAATGGGTGGAGGGCCAGGAACTGCCCTGTACCGATCCGATGATGGTGGTGAAAACTGGACAAAACTCACAGAGGGATTACCAGAGTCCAATATGGGAAAAATTGGAATCACCATTTCACCACAAAACCCTGATGTGGTGTACGCAGCCATCGAATTGGATAGAAAATCTGGAGCGGTATATCGTTCTTCGAATCGAGGGGCATCGTGGACCAAAATGTCCGATACCGTTTCGGGAGGAACAGGACCGCATTACTATCAAGAGCTCTATGCTAGCCCACACGAATTTGATCGTTTGTATTTGATGAATGTACGGGTACTCACTTCTGGTGACGGAGGGAAGACGTTTGTTCAGTTAAAAGAACGGGACAAGCATTCTGACAACCACGCCATCGTATTTAAAAAAGACGATCCCAATTATATTATGCTAGGAACGGATGCAGGGATTTATGAAACATTTGATAATGCTGAAACCTGGAGGTATATTAAAAACCTGCCGCTCACACAATTCTATAAAGTAGCGGTAAACAATGCCGAGCCTTTTTATCACATTTTTGGAGGGACTCAGGACAACGGCTCCGCAGGAGGCCCTTCTGCTACAGACGAACGCGAAGGAATTGCAAACAAACATTGGTATAAAACCCTTTTTGCTGATGGGCATCAATCGGCTACCGATCCTGTGTACAACGATATTATTTATGCGGAAACCCAGCAAGGAGGGTTGTACCGGATAGATTTGACTACAGGAGAACAAGTATCTATCCAACCCAAAGCGGGTCTGGGAGAATCCCATGAACGTTTCAATTGGGATGCACCTATTTTGGTGAGCCCACACAACCCGAAACGTCTCTATTTTGCTTCTTACCGTGTATGGAAATCAGAAAGCAGGGGAGACGATTGGGAACCCATCTCAGGAGATTTGACTCGAAACGAAGACCGTTTGACTCTTCCCATCATGGGACGCAAACAAAGTTGGGACAATGCTTGGGATGTAGGAGCCATGTCTAATTACAACACCATAACTTCTTTAGCAGAATCTCCTATGCAGGAAGGCTTACTTTATGCAGGTACCGATGATGGATTCATTCAAGTTTCAGAAAATGGGGGAGAAAGCTGGAGAAAAATACCGGTTACTGCTCTCGGTTTGGCTCCACGCAGTTTTGTGAATGATATTAAAGCAGACTTGTTTGATGCCAATACAGTTTATGTCGCTTTGGACAATCACAAAGAAGGCGATTTTAATCCTTATTTATTTAAAAGTACAGACAAAGGACAAAGCTGGCAATCCATCAGCGGGAATATTCCAGACCGTACTTTAGTGTGGCGTATGGTTCAAGATCCTATAAAAAAGAACTTGCTCTTCGCAGCGACCGAGTTTGGAATTTACACTTCGCTAAATGGAGGAACGTCTTGGCAAAAACTGGGGGGAGCACCCACCATCTCTTTCCGTGATTTGACTATTCAAAAGCGGGAAAACGATCTGGTAGCGGCTTCTTTTGGTCGTGGGTTCTTTGTTTTAGACGATTACAGTGCACTTCGTGAATTTACAGAAGACAACCTCAGCCAAAAAGGAAAGCTCTTCACCCCGAGAACAGCCAAGTGGTTTGTTCCGCGAAGTAATATTGGCAATACAGGAGCGGATTATTATTTTGCAAAAAACCCAACTTACGGGGCGGTATTTACTTACCATTTGGCAGATGAATACCAAACGGAAAAGGAAGTTCGTAAAGAGAAAGAAACAAGCCTAAACAAGAACAATGCAGACATTCCTTTCCCCGGATGGGATGCCTTGGATACCGAGCGTCAGGAAAAAGAGGCTCAAGTTGTACTGAGTATTCAGGACAGCCAGGGAAATGTGATCAATAAAATTAGTCAGAAGGCTTCTCAAGGAAGTCATCGTATGGCTTGGAATTTTTCACACTTTAACCCCTATTCTATTTCGGACAGTCCCTCACGTTACAGAGGGGTGCGTGCGTTGGCAAAGCCGGGTACGTATCAGGCTTCTTTATCCCTTGTTCAAAATGGAGAGGTAACACCTTTAGATGGACCGATTCCCTTTGAAGTTAAAGCCCTGCGTGAGGGAGTTTTAAAAGGAATCAGTCATGAGGAGTATAACGCGTATCTAACTGAGATTACTCAAGTGTACAAGTCCATTAGTGCTGTTCGCGATGTATTGTCAGAGAGTGGGAAGATGCACAAGGCAATGGTTACTGCACTGGCACAAGCGAAGATTCTTCCCGGAACTTTGGAGCCTAAACTGGAGGCATTGAAATTAGATTTGACACGTATCAACCAAAGTATATCAGGAAGTCCTTCTAGAAGAGAAGTGGGAGAGCGCAATCCTGCAGGAATACAAAGTTTTCTGTCCAATGCAATGGTCGGTTTGCGAAACTCCTACGGTCCAACACCGCTTCATAGAAAGAGTTTAAAAATAGCGAAAGAGCTTTTGATTCAGCTCAGAGCTGAGGTTAAATCAATTAGTGAAGTTCGAATTCCAGAGATAGAAGCCGCCTTGAAAGCTGCAGATGCTCCCTACATTTTGGGACAAGGAATTGAATAAGCACGCAGTGTTTAAAAATGAAAAGGCTGCCCTTGGTAGCCTTTTTTTATGAAGGATTTTGAATGGGAATACTGGGGCTCAGCTCAAAGCATTCCAAAGAAAAATACTTAGTAGAAGCTAAAAGATGATCAAAAATATCAGCTGAAATATGTTCGTAGTTTTTCCAATCTTTATCGATACTAAAAACATAAACTTCCAAAGGGATCCCCTGTGCCGTAGGAGCTAATTGTCTGCACATTACGGTCATCTCTGAATTGACCATTGGATGATTTTCAAGGTAAGTCTCTGTATAGTTGCGAAACAAGCCCAAATTGGTAAAGTTTCGTCCGTTGATCAATAAATTTTTATTTACTTTTTTAGATGAATTGGCCGCTTCAATTTCTGCAGCCCGTTCTTTGAGGAATGCAGCTAGCAATTCAATTTGTTCTATTTTTTTAATTTCTTCAGGTTCTAAAAAGCGAATGCTACTGACTTTAATAAGCAAAGAGCGCTTGATTCGCCTTCCGTTCGATTCACTCATACCTCTCCAGTTGATAAAAGATTCTGAAATCAATTTATAGGTAGGGATAGAGGTAATGGTTTTGTCAAAGTTCTGAACTTGAACGGTAGAAAGGCTAACAGATATTACATCACCATCGGCTTTATTTTGTGGCATGCTGATCCAATCTCCAATCCGTACAGTGTCATTCACTGCAATTTGTACACTGGCTACAAAGCCTAAGATTGTGTCTTTAAAAACAAAGAGTAATACAGCAGATAAGGCTCCCAAAGCGGTTACAAAACTCCAAACATCTTTACCCGTTAAAATAGATAAAATCAAAATCCCACCGATAAACCAAAGGAAAATCATAACGACTTGAAGGTAGCTGTCCAATGGTTTGTCTTTAAGTGCCGGTATCGTTTTGAGGTAGTCGTTTAAAGTTTTTAGAACGCTTCGTATTAGTGAAATAAAAACAATCACAAAGAGGGCTTCTAGAATATTTTTTGAACTGCTAAAAAGCAATTCGTATTGGGACTCAAACAAGCCTGGGATGTATGCATAAAGAAAAAAGAGAAAAGGAATATAGGACAAGAGTCCTGGTACTTTATTTTTGAGTAACAGATCATCAAATGAAGATTTGGTACGTTTGGAAACTCGATTAAAAATTCCAATAATGATTTTTCGAGCCACCCAAAAAAGCACTCTCCCCAAAAAGAGAATCAGGACGAACAGCAAGAGTAAGGTCAGGCTTTCTGCCCAAAACGAGGGTAAACCCTGTTGCTCAAAGACTTGACTGATGTAGGTTTTTAAATTCAAAGAATTCATAGATGCTATTTTTGCTAAAGTAGCTTTTTATTGGAAAAGTTCAATTTCTGAAATAGATCTAAGTGAATTACATCCATTTTATCTAATACTGTGTATAACTCAAGTTTAGAGAGTAACATATTTTTCAGCGTGTTTTTCAATGGCTTTACTCAACTCCCGATAGTCTTCCAGAGTGCTTAAGGGGTTCATTAGAACCGTTCTCAAATAGCGTTTTCCTTGAACCACACAAGACGTAATATAAAATTCCCCAGAGTTGATCAATTCGTACCGAAGAGCAAGTTGTTGTTGGTCGTCTAGTTCCTCGGGTTTGTACTGAAAACATAAGATATTGGACTGGGGCGGGTAGGGGCAGTGAAAGTCTTGGTGAGTATTGAGGAATTCATACAAATCTCGAGCTTGCTGGAAGCTGTTTTCAATAAATTTTACCATGGCCTCTTCTCCTTCTAGGGCAAAACTCCAAAAGAGCTTGGTTCCTAATGCGGACTTAGTGCACTCCACCGTAAACGGCATGGAGTCCATCCCCACGACTTCATTTTCATGAAAAACATAACTCCCCTTTTGGTGAAAGCTGTTCCACATGTGTTTTTGATTTTTAAATAATACCGCTGTACACAAGGCAGGGACCCTCAGCATTTTATGTGCATCCCAAATCACGGAGTCTGCTTGTTCAATACCTTGAACAAGGTTTTTGTGTCGTTTCGAGAGCAGCGCCACGGCTCCGTGAGCTCCGTCAACGTGATACCACAGTTGGTGTTTTTTACAAAAGGAAGCCATTTCATCTAATGGATCAAAAAGCCCTGTGGAAGTAGCACAGGCATTGGCAACAACCGCCATTACTCGTTTTCCCTCTTTTTTAATCTGTGCATATACCTCTTCCAATGCGTGGGTAAGGATGACTTCATTTTCATCCACAGGCACAGGAATAAATGACTTTTTACCCATTCCCATGATGGAGAGTGCTCTTACGATGGAATAATGCGAGGTACTGGGTCCCATTACTACCAAATCTTTAGGGCTGCCTTCTTCCCAAGCTTCTGGTGCAATAGCAGCTCGAGCAGCGGAGAGTGCAGTCATATTGGCGATGGATCCCCCGTGGGTCAAAATTCCACTTCCGTTTTCACTGAGCCGACTGAAATCAGACAAGTCACTCCCTTTAAACCAACCGAGTTGATCCAACATCCAGTTTATCATAAAACCCTCTAGAGTGGCTCCAGCTGGCCCCATCTCGTACAAGGAACTGGGATTGTTGATCGTCCCATGAATCCAATCGGGAATGCCCGATAAATCTTGAGGTACTGCCACCTGATGTCCCATATATCTCGGGTTTTTAAGGTGATTGGTGTTCTCGAGGTAGGTCGTAATAAAGGCTTGAAGTTGTTCTGTATTTTCAAAACCTTTCTCAAAAATAGCTTTAACCTTCAGCGCTTCTGCAATTGCTTCGGGTGTTTTCTGTTTGAGAACCTCAGCTGGCTCCGAAAGACTTTCCTGGATGTACTTTTCCAGAGCTGTGGCTACAATTTTTTTGGAGGCAGCAAAGGGTAATTTTAGTGTTTGATTTCGTTCGTTCATCTTCCTTTCTTTATTTCTCTAGAGTATTTGTATCGTATTTAAAAAAGAAACCCGCCCAAATGACTTTAGACAGTGCATTGATATAAGGCATTAAAGCAATTAAGGTTCCACAGATGATAAAAAATACTCGAAGAAGTTGGTTTGCCCATCCCAAAAGTAAAAGAACCACATACACAGCGATACTTATCGCTACACCCAGTCCATAAGACACATACATAGAACCATAAAAAAAACTGGGCTCAATCTTAAACTTGAGATTGCATTTGAAACAGTTTTCGTTGACTTTATTGAATTTACTGAGTTGATAGGGATGTCCTTCTAAAAGATTTCCTTTTCTACACCGAGGACACTTTAAAAAAAGTATGGAGACCAGTTTTTTGATAATATCTTTTTTTCAAAAATACTTCTTTTCCTTTTTTTCTGTCAAAAAAATTAAGGTAATGTGTTCTCTCAAAAATGAGAAATTTCCGGTTAGGGTTGTTTATTTATTCTATTTTTTGGGCACGTGCTAGGGCTGTGGTTGTCAAATGGTATTTGGTCAACATATTGGTGCGTTCCCAGTCTGGAATTTTTTGTTGTTTGTAAAACTCAATAAACCTTCGGGTTACTGCTGCAAAATGTGCTTCGTGTCCCTCACGTAATGAGTTTGGAATTTCAACCTCCCAACGGTTTCCGTGGTCTATCAAACGAAGTCCAGGATGTTTTTTTGTTAAGACATCTATTGTGCTTTTTAAATGTGAAAGATCAAATTCTTCTTTGGGATTTACATAAAGGGTCGGGGTATAATTTTCTTGTTTCGTTTGAAGAATTTCTAAATCGGCTTTGGTTCCTCTCATTATTGAGTAATGCGTATCTCCTGTCCCTTCGGGAGCTTTAAAATTCCAAAGGACCTCCACTTTGGCATGATGTCCTTTTAATGTGTAGTGCATGGCTCCATTAGCATAAACAAAAAGGGTGTCGTTTTGAAGATACGGGCTAAGATATTCAGGATAAGTTGGTAGTCCGGTTACCTTCTTAAAGTCAACTGGACTCAGGGGGGTAGTCCAACGGTTTGCTGAAAGTAGTTCCAAATCGTTTTGTTGAATGGCTTGTTCCGGGAAACATTCCCAAAAAGTGAGATCTACCAAATGGGCACTGACATCTACCAGTCCCTCTCCTTGTTGTTGGGTGTCAAAAAACCAAGCCGGTCGAATTAAAGGTTTCCCCGAGACCTCTTTTGCGTAGTGATGTACAGAAGATTTAACAATCGCCGGTTTTTCAATACTTCCCTCAATGAGAGTACCAAAAACATCCTCTTGTTGAGAAAGTTCTTTTTGAAGTAGGGTGGTAATCTCAGAGCGTTCTGTCATGATGTCGTAGAGCAGTAATTTTTTTTCTTCGGCACGTTGAAATGCTTTTTCTAGGTTTTTAAACTCATTGGGATGGATTACCATGGGTTTGTCTGCAAAGACATGGAATCCATTTTCTATGGCCTCCAGGATGTATTTCGTTTTTTTCTTGTTGTTTCCTGAAAGCACCACAACGCTTCCTTGTTTTTCTTCTAAAAACCTTTGATAAAAATCGTCTTCGTCATAGACCGTAGTCTTCCATTGGGTCGGGTTATCGGTTCGTTTGTTGTAGCTTTCTATTCGGCTGAGGTGCAGGTCTAAATCGGCACTTTTAGGCGCATAGACATGAACTTCGAGATTGATTTCGGGATACATGGTTTTTTGAACCAATGCTGCATGAAAATGACCCGGATCCAGGGTGATCCAACGAATTTGGTCTTTCTCAGAACAGGCTGTAAAAAACAATAAAGCAAGAACAACAGCTATCCTTCCCATTAAATTTTGATGTTTGAAGTCCCATAAGGAGCTCTTTGAGTCCTGCTTAGTAGGGCATTAGCTTCGGCATCATTTACAAAGCGTTCTTGTTCAGGGTTCCATTCCAATTGGCGTGGAAGCTTCATAGCGATATGACTCACCAAACAAACGGTACAAGCGCGGTGTCCGATTTCCACAGGAGAAATGGGTTGTTTACCACTTTTGATACATTCCAACCAGTTTCCGTGTTGTTCGTCACTTTTATACAAATGAATTTCATTTGGACTGATGACGGATTCTAAAAGCCTTGGATCGCTGGCATCCAAGGATTTGACTCCATTGTTCACTGGAATGGGGTCAGAAGCGGTAGCTCGATACGCCCCTCGCGTTACAAAAATCCAACCTTCCTCTCCTTCATAGCGAATACCATTTGGGTAGCCCCCACTGGTCAGCATGGTAATTCCGTTTTCGTATTCTGCTTTGACCAAAAAATCTCCGTGCACATCCCAACTTCCATTTTTTGGAAAATCTGCGATGGCTTCTACACGAATGGGGCCTGTGTATTCTGTGTTCATGCCCCAGGCGGCGGAATCAAAATGATGTTGTCCCCAACCGGTGATCATCCCCGCTCCAAATTGTTCTTTTCTAAGCCATCCCGGACGACCGTACCCCACTTTGGGATGAACCAGCATTTCCGAATATTCCATTTCTGGGGTGGAACCCAGCCAAGCCTCAAAATTTAATGCAGAAGGAACCGCTTCTGTTTGGGCAACTGGCCCCGAAGGATCTCCCGGAAGACCTACTTTTACCGTATGTAGTTTTCCGATTCTTCCGTTGCGCACCAGTTCTGCAGCATAACGAAATTGAGGAGAAGACCGTTGCTGGGTCCCTACCTGTAAGGTAATTTTCTGTTTCTGAACAATATCACTGAGCAATCGACCTTCTTCCACAGTCAACGAAGTGGGTTTTTGCAAATACACATGTTTTTTTGCTAAAGCAGCTTCAATGGCGGGTTGTGCATGCCAGTGGTCGGGAGTACTGATGAGGACCGCATCGATGTCTTTATGGGCGATGAGATCTTGATAATTGTCAAACATTTTCGTGTCTGCTTTTTTCCCTTTGTTTTGGTAGTACTTATCCACAAGTTTTTTTCCGTCCTTCAATCGATTTTGATCTACATCGCAGACGGCAACGAGTTGCGCAGTATCGTATTGCATCGTACCCGGCATGTCGTGGTCTCGTGCTATTCTACCACACCCAATTTGACCCACTTGTATGCGATTACTCGGTGCATTTTTTCCAAAAACAGAAGCAGGTACTATGGTTGGTAGGCTGGCTGCGATTGCAGTTGCCGATGTTTTTTTGATAAAGGTGCGTCGATTGAGTTTGTTTCTTTTCATGAGTTAAGGGTTTATTTTATATTCTAGCGGATACGCAAACTGATTCCATTTCTTTTCAGCATCATCAGGTTGTATCGTGCCATCGTAAATTAGTAATTGATATTTTAAGGTATAAACTTTTCCTGGATTTAGTGCCCAGTCAGTTGTTTTTGTGGTGGCAAAGTTGACAAATAAATCACCTCGCCCGTACATGTCTTCAGGCCATATGCGAAGTGGTTCGGGATGATTGTAATTTTCAGGATGGGAGAGCATCAGCGCACCGCCATACCCCTGTCCTAGTTTCCCATCCACGATACACCAGCGTGCGGTACTTCCATCTGCATTTTTTCTCGTTTTCCCATCGGAAGAAAGCACTCTGCTGTTCTGGTTGTCCCATTCTTCTGTAGTGCGCCAGCCGAAACCAGCATAGCGGTATTTGAGGATGGTAAAGGGCTGTTCTGTTGCGCACGCATATTGTATGGTGAAATCCATCAAATACTGGTTTTGATTTATGGGAATTACTTTGATGTGTTGCGTTTCGTTGAGTGCGACTTTTTCAGCACCGTTTTTCAATACGACGTGTTCTTGTAAAACTTCAAATTCACTGAAAACAGCCCCACTTTCTTTTTTTAATAGTTTGGCAAAACGCACTGTCCCTTCTTCCTTTGCTAAATTCCAAAAATCCAAGGTATCCCCTTCAAAAAGGGTATGGGTCCACGGATTCCAGATTCCGTAATGATGGTAATGGTCTTTGGGTTGAATTTGGGTCAAGCGCATTCCTTTTGGGGTATTTACGGGATGTAAATAGCCACTTCTTTTGAAGGCTGGATTGATCCCTTTAGGAGGGTTTTTTACGGCCACCTGATACCCTACAATTTTTGTTTGGTCTTGATACACTTCAATTTGACCTTGGCGTTCCGATAGTTTGATTTCTGGGTGAACAGAAGGAGCTTCCATTAATAGCGAATAGAATGTGGATTCTATGTCACTCAACCAATAAAGGGTTTCTTCTTGAATTTGATAAGGAACTTCAAAGCGTCCACGAGAATTTTTCCCCATTAGCCGTAGGGGCTGGTTTCTAAATTTTTCAGTAAGTTTTACCTGAACTAGAGCGTTGCTTTGAAAAGAATTTCCTTCGAGGAGTTGCAGAAGGATTTCCCGATCCGCACATGAAACAGTACCTAAACAAAACACCAAAATGGATACAAAACGGTAATGCATCCTTAAATTTAATTGATTAGTTGGAAATAATGAATTCATATTAATTTTTTGGGTGGCTAAAAACCAAATTGATGAGGAAGCCACAAGGTGATTTGGGGGAAATAGGTAATCAGACCCAGTGCCACTATCATTGCGATAAACAAAGGAAGTAAAGGTTTAATTACTTTTTCAATACTCGTTTTGGCAATACCTACTCCTACAAAGAGTACCGAGCCTACGGGTGGAGTACAAAGCCCGATGCATAAATTTACGACCATGATGATTCCAAATTGGACGGGATCGATTCCGATGGACTTGACCACGGGCAAGAAAATAGGCGTAAAAATCAGTACAGCAGGTGTCATATCCATAAAAATCCCGACAAACAAGAGAATTAAATTAATCAGTAAAAGAATGATAATTTTATTATCACTAATTCCGAGTAGAAAATCACTTAGATTTTGTGGGATATTTTCATACGACATCACCCAAGACATGCTCATGGAGGCTGCAATGAGGAGTAAGACTACGGCACTGGTTTTTGAGGATTCCAAAAGGATTTTGGAGAGGTCTTTTACTCGGATCTCTTTGTAAAGCATTCCTAGAATCAACGTATACAATACAGCTACAGCGGACGCTTCGGTAGCGGTAAAAAGCCCAGCGACTATGCCTCCGATTACAATAAAAAGGAGTAACAAACTGGGTACTGCCTGGATGAAAGAGCTAAGGACTTCTTTGATACTACATCTCTGCGAGGTGGGATAGCCTTTTCGTTTTGCCCACAGCGCTGCGACTAGGATTAGAAACAACCCAGTCAAAAGGCCGGGAATGTAACCCGCTAGAAATAAAGCGGCAATTGAAACTCCGCCACTCGCAAGGGAATAGACAATCAACACATTGCTGGGAGGAATCACCAGACCCATGGTGGCAGAAGTAATGTTGACGGCCGCACCATATTCTTTATCGTACCCTTCTTTTTCCATTTCAGGTCCCAAAATGCTTCCCATCGCCGAAGCAGAAGCCATAGCAGAACCTGCAATAGCTCCCATCATCATGGCCGAGATGATATTGATTAAAGCCAGTCCTCCAGGAAGAGTTCCTACCAAGGTTTTCGCAAAACGAATTAAACGGTGAGCAATACCTCCATGGGTCATCAGTTGTCCTGAAAGGATGAAAAAAGGGATAGCCAATAGGGCAAAACTGTCCAATCCAGTTGCCATGCGCTGTGCAATGGTCGTTACTGCTGCTAAACTGGGAAGACTGACTAATAGAGTTAGAAGTGAAGAAAGGGCAATACTCCAAGCCACTGGGGTTCCCAAGCCAATGAAAATAAAAAAACTCAAAACGAGGATACAAATTGCGATGAGTTCCATAGGTTATTTTTTAAACGGGGTGAGTTTATAAAAAAGAATCAAAAGTCCGCTGATCGGTATCATTGCGTAAACCAAGGCTAGTGGAATTTGAAGGGAAGGGGAATACTGTTCGAGCTTTAATGTAATGTATACCAATCGTCCACCACCTCCTACCATCCCAAAAAGTGCAAAACACAGAATCGAAAAACGAACGAAAAGATCGACTTTTTTTATTTGTACTGGTTTTAGTTTTTTAACAAAAAAATCAATGGCCACATGTTCCTGTTTTCCAGCGACATAAGCCGCTCCCAGTATCCCCAACCAAATCATTAAATACCGTGCCAATTCATCGGTAAACGCACTTGGACTGGAAGTGAAGAAACGCGTAAAAACTTGCCACAACACATTGATGACCATTATGCCTAAAATCATAACGAGGAAACGTTCTACAATTTGATCTACTTGTTTTCTAATTCGCTTCATTTCTAATCCGTTCGATGAGTTCCGCCATTTGAGGGTCTTTTTTAAAGTCTTGATACATTTTTTGAGTAGCCTCTTGAAAACGATTTTTTTTAGGATAGCTCACTTCCACTCCCGCTTCAATCACAGCTTGTAGGGATTCGTTTTCGGACTGAATCCAAAGATCTCGTTGGTAAGGAATGGACTGGTCAATCGCCTTTTGAAGCCATCCATGTTCTTCTGAGCTTAAACGATTCCATAAATGAGTGCTTACCAACAAAACGTCTGGAATCATCGTGTGTTCGTCAATGCTGTAGTATTTGCACACTTCGTAATGTCGGGATAGATAAAAACTAGGAGGATTGTTTTCTGCACCATCCACGACACCCTGTTGGAGAGCCGTATAGAGCTCCCCCCAAGAGATTGGAGTAGGGGAGGCTCCCAATTGTTTTACCATATCAAAAGCAGAAACACTTTCTTGAACTCTAATTTTTAAGCCTTCGAGGTCTTCGGGTTGTTCCACAGGGCGTTCTTTGGTATAAAAACTTCGACTTCCCGAATCGTAAAAGCCAACGCCTTTCAACCAATACTCTTCTCCTTCCTTGAGTAACTCTTTTCCAATTGTGCCGTCTAGTACTTTAAACAGATGGTCTTTATTATCAAACAAAAAAGGAAGCCCAAAAATTCTGAGTTTAGGAGCAAAATTTTCCAAAACCGCACCAGAGACTTTGGTCATGTCCAAACTACCAATTTGAAGAAGTTCTAAGCATTCGCGTTCACTTCCTAATTGTTGATTGGGATAGATTTGCAAGCGCATTTTTCCTTCAGAGAGTTCATTGAGATAAACATCGGTCTGAAGCATGGCCTGGTGTACCGAGTGGGTCACATCCAGTCCGTGTCCCAAGCGAATGATTCGGACATTAGAATCGGATTTGCAGCCCGTAAAAAGGAAAACCACTCCGAAAAGGAGACTGCAAATTAGGGTCGATCTGTAAAACTGGGATTTCATTAAAAGTCAAAATAGTTTTTTGCGTTGTGGTAACTGATGTCCGAAACTATTTTTCCAATCCAAGGCAGGTCGTTGGGTAAAAGTCCTTTTTCAATGTCATTGCCAAATAAATTGCAAAGCAATCTTCGGAAGTATTCGTGTCTTGGAAAGGACAAGAAACTACGCGAATCGGTCAACATTCCGACAAAACAACTAATGATTCCCATATTGGAGAGCGTATTGATTTGATCCGTCATCCCTTCGATTTGGTCTAAAAACCACCATCCCGAGCCCCATTGGATTTTTCCTTTGCTGCTCCCATCGTTAAAATTTCCGATCATAGTCGCAAAAATTTCACTATCGGCGGGATTTAGGTTGTAAAGAATGGTTTTTGCAAGTTGATCTTGCTGATCTAAGGCATCTAAAAATCGAGAAAGATTTTGAGCAATAGGGTACTGACCGATGGAATCCCAACCCGTATCGGGGCCTAATTTTTTAAACATGCGACTATTGTTATTTCGCATCGCTCCCAGATGAAACTGTTGCACCCAACCCAATCTATGGTATTCTTTTCCCAAAAAAAGTAATAGTGCCGTTTGAAATTTTTCGCTTTCTTCTCTCTCCAATTGAGATCCTGTTCTTCTTTTTGAAAAAATTCGTTCAATTTCTGACTGCGGAGCTTCTCGAAAAGGAATGTATTCCAATCCGTGGTCTGCTATACTGCACCCATACGCGTGAAAATAATCCATTCTTTTTTGAAGGGCCTCGCATAAATCATCAAAGCTTTTGATGTGGAGGTCCGCTGCGGTTCCCAATGCCTTTATATAATCATTAAAATGAGAAGCATCAATTAAAATGGACTTGTCTGGGCGAAACGCGGGATTCATCTGCATCCTATTTTTACCAGTTGCAAATGTTTTGTGATGCTCCAAATTGTCAAGTGGGTCTTCGGTAGTACAAACGCGCTCTACGTTCATTTTTTCCAGCAAGGATAGTGTACTGAAATCGGCAGAAGTAGCCATAGCGTTGGTTTGTTCATAAAGAGGACTTGCATTATTTTTTGAAAGCAACTCAGAAATTCCAAAATAGCGTTCCAGTTCTAGATGCGTCCAATGATACAAGGGATTCCGAATCATGAAGGGTACCGCAGAAGCATAGTGTACAAACTTTTCCTGATCTGTAGCCGTTCCCGTAATGTATTTTTCGTCTACTCCCAAGGTTCGCAGCGCACGCCATTTGTAATGATCTCCCTCTAACCAGAGTTGGGTCATGGAATTGAAAATAGTATTCTCCGAAATGGCTTTTGGGGAAAGGTGATTGTGATAATCAAGGATAGGGAGGTCCTTCGCAAACTCGTGATAAAGTCTCTTCGCAGCTTCTGTTTCTAGGAGAAAATCAGGATGGATAAAGGATTTGTTAGATGGAGAAATTCCCATATTTCACATTTGGTTAGACTGTTGGTTCCCATCCTGGAGCGTAATCCCTTCTCCAATTTTGCATTATTTTATCATTGTTCAGTACCTTACCCGATGTTGAATCGATATGAAGTGTTTCTCCAGCATCCTGCGCCATGTTGGCAAGATGACACATCAAGGTTGAAATGCTCGCATCTTTAATCTCTGCTGTTAAAGGTTTTTCTTCTCTTATGGCATCAAATAGATTGCCTACGTGATTCACATCAAGCCCCCCTTGTCCTCGGGTATCAGTTGTTTGACTCACCACATTTTCAAATTCTTCTTTGATCAAATTTCCACCAAGGTCGAAGTATTTGTAAAAATTCCGATCCAGTTGAATGGTTCCTTTACTCCCGTAAAGGGTCACGCCACGTCCAGGTTGTTTGGGTTGAATTAACCCGCGACTGTGCCCTGTCCAAGTTATGAACTTTGCTTTGGGGTAGGTAAAAGTGACTTGTTGGTTGTCCACAAATTCCCAATCATCTTGGTAGGCGTATTTTCCCCCAAAAGAAGTCACACTTTGAGGAAGATCAACGCCCAATGCCCAGCGGCAAATATCAATCTCATGTGTCCCGTTGTTATGAACTTCTCCAGTTCCCCAATTTCGAAACCAATGCCAGTTGTACGGATGAATATTGTCTTTGTATTGGGTTCGTGGCGCAGGCCCTTGCCACAAGTCCCAGTCAAGGGTTTGAGGGATAGGAGCTGGCTTTCCAATTCCAATGGATCCTCGATTGTTTGAATAGTAGGCTTCTCCTTTGTAAACCTCCCCGATAATTCCATTTCTAATGTCTGAAACGGCGCGCATGCTCGTAAGAGCAGAGCGCTGTTGGTTTCCCATTTGTACTTTGAGACCGTATTTCTTTTGTGCAGCGATGAGCAATTCATTTTCATAGGGATTGTGACTACACGGTTTTTCTACATAAACATGTTTCCCAGCTTGCATTGCCATGATACTCATAGGTGCGTGCCAGTGTTCAGGCGAGGCGATAAAAATAGCGTCAATTTCTTTGTTTTCAACGAGTTTTCTAAAATCTTTTTCGACTTTAGGAACATAGCCAATATTTTCTTTACTCCATTGGTTGTGTTCGTCTAGAATGGTATCATCTACATCACAACTGTAAAGAATTTTTGCGTTCTTTTGAAGGTGTATCGCTGCAGTATGAGCTTTTCCTCTACTGCGAACCCCTGCGATGGCACAATGAATCCGATCATTAGCTCCTAAAATATTTTTTCCAATCATGAAATTGGAATTTAGGGAAGCCGTCGCCACAATTCCAAAAGAGGATTTTTTTATAAAATTTCTTCTTGTTTCCATAGTTTAGAATTCTCTTATTTTGATATTTTTAAAGGAAACCTCATTCCCATGATCTTGAAGGAGGATCACTCCTTCGGGCCACTGACCAAATTGTTTCCATTTTTCGTATTTACTCTTTTCTACCAAGGCTTCAAAGGATTGACTGAAACGATCGTATTCCACGACTTTAACGTGATTCAACCAATGCGTTACTTTACCCTCTTTTACAACTATGCGGGCATTGTTCCAATTTCCTACTCCTTTGAAGTTTTTCCCTCGGGCCCCTGTTGTTCTATTTTCTGCTCGGATTAAATCATAAAGGGAACCCACCGTACGATTTCCATTTTTACCCATTTTGGCATCCGGATGTTTATCGTCATCTAAAAGTTGAAATTCCAAACCGATTGCTGAACCTTCTCCTTGATTTAAACCTGGTTTAACAAAATATTTAATACCACTATTGGCACCTGGGGTGAGTTTAAAGTCCAAGCTCAATTCAAAGTTTCGGAAACTTTGAAGTGTGACAATATCTCCTCCGTTTCGGGCTTCTCCGCCCCCAGAGTCTTCAACTGTTAAGATCCCTTCGACAATATGCCAACCTTTACTGGGGAAGTCCCTTCTTTTGACACCACGCCATCCGTTTGGTGTTTTTCCATCCCAAAGTAGGCGAAAACCCAATCGTTTTTCTTCTTGCGTTAATTGATTTTCTAAATAGCTGATTAGAGGCACTTTATTGGGAGCAATCATACGATGCTTTTCAAGATCGGTTGTCACTATCCGAATGTTTTTCCAGCGGACTTTTTTCCCTTCCTCTTTAGGATTTGATATGCTGTGTACCTGAAAGGCAATAAAACCTTCAGCCGTCATATCATCTACTAGATTAGAAGTTTGAATTCCATTGACAAAAGTTTTTAGCGTATTTCCTACAGCCTCTATTCGATAGGTGTTCCAAGTTCCATTGATAAACGCTTCTTGTCCTTGGGGATTTCGGGTAAGGGGGTACAGCCAACCTCTTCGGGCCTCATCGTAAATACCTCCTGCCCATTTTCTAGAACTGGTTTCGATTTCACATTGGTACCCATGTACTCTTCCCTCTAGATAACTTTCAAGACTTTCACTTCGAAATTGTACCCCAGAGTTTAATCCAAAATCGATATGTACATCAAATTCAAGAATAAAATCTCCATATTTTTTTTTAGTAGCTAAGAAACTATTGGGTGTATTGCGTTTTGAAGTTCCGATCAATACCCCGTCTTCTATTGAAAAATCTGCCTTTCCGTTGAGCTGAACAAAGTTTTCAACTGTGTTTCCTTCCAGTAAATTCTGCCAGTTAATTTCTTGTCCAATTACCAAGGAATGGGAATTCATAAAGAGATAAAAAAGAAGTATCCCTAATTTAAGTGTGATTTTTTTCAATTTGATTTGTTTTAGGTAAACTGTGATTCCAACCCAAGATAGCAAAAGTTTTTTGTTAAATTGCAGAGACCAATTTGAGTAATTTATTCTAATCCAACACTAAGATGTCAACCAGAAGATCCTTTATCAAAAAGAGCGCAACAACGCTAAGTGCCCCATTAATCTTACCAAATTCAGACGTTTTTTCCCTTTTCAAAACCGCTCCATCAGATCAAATAAATGTAGGTGTGATAGGAACGGGCAGTAGAGGACAAGGTTTGATGCGTATTCTAAACAAAATTGAAGGTATAAATTTGATCGCAATTTGCGACACTTTGCCTTTTCGTATAGAAGCGGCAGCTCAAATAGCTCCCAAAGCTTCCAAGTATAAAAATCACAAAGCCTTGTTGTCTCACAAAGGATTGGATGCGGTGATCATCAGCAGCCCGTTAAACACCCATGCGGCAATCGCCTCAGACGCTATCGATGCTTCCGTTCACATTTATTGTGAAAAGACAATGGTAAAGGGTGATCAAGACACTTTGGATCTGGTTAACAAAGTAGAAAAAGAGCACACGAAGATTTTCCAAACAGGACATCAGTACCACAGTTCGAGATTGTACTCCCATGTTGTTGAAATAATACAAGGGGGTGAAATCGGTAAGGTTAGTTCTGTTCAGGCGCAATGGAACCGAAACGGAAATTGGAGAAGAGCTGTTCCCGATCCCAAATTTGAACGGCAGGTCAACTGGCGGATGTACCGAGAATACTCCTATGGGTTGACGGCAGAGCTGAGTTCGCACCAGATAGACTTTTGTAATTGGCTACTGCAAGCAACACCTAAAAAAGTTACTGGTTTTGGTGGAATTGATTATTGGAAGGACGGTCGTGAAACCTATGACAATACCCATTTGATTTATACCTACCCCAAAGGAGTAAAAGCAACTTTTACTTGTCTCACGTCCAATGCAAAAGACGATTATCTAATTAAAGTATTGGGAGATAAAGGCACTGTAATCATCGATTATCAAAATGCCTGGAAATACCCTGAAGGGAAGTACGACAAAGTTATCGCGGATGTAGATGGAGTATCTGGAGCTACGGCCAGTTGGACAGAAGGAAAGGGTATTCCAATCAATTACGAACACAAAGATCCCACCAGACAAGCCCTTGAAGATTTTAGAACGGCAATACTAAATACAACCCTACCGATGTCCAATATCAAAACAGGGGCTGCTGTGGCCTTTGCTGTTGACATGGGAATTCGAGCCATGGATACAGAGCAAGTTGTTTCTTGGGATTCGAAATACAACTTATAAAATATGTTTGAATTAAAAGACCGAGTGATAGTCCTTACAGGATCCACAGGAGTTCTCGCAGGAGCCCTCGCAAAAAGTTTCGCCAAAGCCCAAGCCAAGTTGGTACTCTTAGGTAGAAATCAATCCCTACTAGACGAATTAAAGAAAACCTTAGAGGTTCATACCCATGTAGAATGCTATACAGCAGATGTCCTTAACCGAACGGAATTGGAAACTGTACGAGCGGCGGTGATGAAAAGTTTGGGGCGAATTGACGCTTTGATTAACGCTGTAGGAGGGAATCTTCCTGGTGCTGCAATCCCTGATGACAAATCCATCTTTGATCTTTCTGAAACTGATTTCGACGAGGTTGTAGATCTGAATTTAAAAGGTACGATTGTTCCTTCTATCGTTTTCGGTGAGGTGATGGCTAAGCAGGGTCATGGGAGCATAGTCAATTATTCTTCAATGACGGTAGATCGCGTGATTACAAGAGTAGTTGGTTATTCTGCTGCTAAAGCGGCGATGGAAAATTTTACGCGTTGGATGGCGGTGGAAATGGCTTTAAAATTTGGTGATGGTATTCGTGTCAATGCCATTGCTCCTGGATTTTTTATTGGAAAACAAAATAAAAAGTTACTCTTGAATGAGGACGGTAGCCTGACTGAACGCGGAGAAAAAATTATCCGAAACACGCCTATGAAGCGGTTTGGTGAAGCGGAAGAGCTCAGTGGTGCAATCCACTTTTTATGTAGTGATAGTGCGCGTTTTGTTACTGGAATTGTGCTTCCTGTAGACGGAGGCTTTGGTGCTTATACTGGGGTTTAAAAATTATTTTTTTATGAAAGAATCCTTTCGTTGGTATGGACCCAAAGACGCTGTTTCATTAGCAGACATAAGACAAGCTGGAGCTTTGAATATAGTATCTGCTTTACATCACGTTCCCAATGGTGAAGTTTGGGAGATAAACCAAATTAAAACCCATCAAGCTTTAATTCAAGAGGCAGGTTTATCCTGGGGAGTTGTAGAATCTGTTCCTATACATGAAGACATAAAGCAGCGGGTGGGGGACTATGAAAAGTATATTGAAAATTACAAAAAGACGCTCGAGAATTTATCGGCCTGTGGGATTCATACGGTGTGCTATAATTTTATGCCCGTTTTGGATTGGACGAGAACCCATCTCTACAAACCCTTGGAAGACGGCTCCACTGCCCTTTCTTTTGAAATTGATGCGATGCGGGCTTTTGATTTGTTTATTTTAAAGAGACCACAAGCCTTTGAGGAGTATTCATCTGAAGCAATAGCTACAGCAAAAACGTATTTTGACACCCTTACCACTGAGGAGATTAAAAAATTGACAGATAGTATAATTGCTGGTCTTCCTGGGGCAGAAGAAGGCTATACGCTGACTCAGTTTAACGAACGTATTCAGGCTTACAAACATTTGAGTAAAAATGATTTGCATCAGCATTTAATCTTGTTTATGCAAGCGCTAGTTCCTACTTTAGAATCAACTGGAGTTCATATGTGTATTCATCCCGATGATCCTCCGCATCCACTTTTTGGAATCCCTAGAGTGGTGAGCACCGCAGAAGATTTGGATATTTATTATAATGCGGTTCCTTCTCGAAATAATGGATTAACTTTTTGTACAGGTTCTTTTGGTGTACGAGCGGACAATGAGCTGTTGGCAATGTTTACCAGGCACGCTTCAAGAATCCATTTTTTGCATTTTAGAAGTACTCAAAGAGATGGAAAAGGAAATTTTTACGAAGCCAATCATCTTGAAGGGGATGTGGACATGTATGCAATGGTAAAAGCGGCTTTAACTGAAGAGCAAAGAAGAAAAGAGGAGGGCATAGCCGATTGGGAAATCCCCATGCGTCCCGATCACGGACATCAAATGTTAGACGATTTAAACAAAAACACTAATCCAGGCTATTCTGCTATAGGAAGGTTGAAAGGCTTAGCAGAAATTCGGGGTCTTTCTTTCGGAATTAGTAAAATGATCCCTAAAAACCAGAGGTTTAACGAACAAAATTCTATCGATGGATTTTTGTAGACTACTAACTAAAGACAACTCACATGATTAAAAAATATTTTTTTTTACTACTCTCAATTCTAGCTTTTTCAGCTTTTGGACAAAAAGAATATTACGAGCTACGAAAATATGAGCTTCCGTTTAATTCTTCAGAAGCAGCACTACACGATTACCTATCCTTGGCATTGTTACCCACTTTAAATCGCCAAGGAATAGAAAATATTGGAGTTTTTGAAGTATTAGGTGACCCCACACCTAAAGTCATTTATCTATTTATTCCTTATAAAAGCATGACAATTTATGCTCAAGTTTTTGAAGCTTTGGCAAAAGACAAAACCTATTTAAAAAAACGAGAAGCATACGATGCTATTTCCGTCAATAAAAAAGTATACAACCGATTTACGTCTTCTTTTTTAATAGCCTTCGATGGGATACCAAAACTGATTAAACCTAAATCTGACACAAACTTGTTTGAACTCCGAACTTATGAGGGTTATAGTGAGGAAGCTGTAAGGCGGAAAGTTAAAATGTTTAACGAAGAGGAGTTGCCTATTTTTGAGGCAACAGGTTTGCATTCCGTATTTTTTGGAGAGCAACTCTCGGGACCATTAATGCCTGCTTTGACCTATCTGTTAGGTTTTAAATCTATGGAAGAACGCAATACCAATTGGGAAAAATTTCTAGTACATCCAGAATGGAAAAGAATTTCCGTTTTAAAAGAATACGCCAATACGGTTTCTGATATCAAACGTACCTTTTTGAAGCCTCTAACTTACTCCCAACTTTAGAGTAAAACGTTTAAGTTGACGAGTGAAAGCAATTGCTTTATTCCTGTAAAATATAAACAATTCCTCCTTGAAGATGCTTTTGAAACCAAGGCAAGGCATAAAGGTCACTGCTGTGACCTAAAGCGGTATACCATTGTCGCCCTCCCTCTAGGGTATTGTACCAGGTAAGAGGAGCTTGTTGGGGACGATGTGGGTTTTTTTCGGTTTCTGACACTGTAGCTAAGTCTGCTTCTAAAAGCACTTTAAAACTTGGATTTATATTTTTGATAAAATAACATTCGTCCGCTGTGTCAAATGTTTTTGGCAAATGTTTTGTAGCAGGATGATCGGATCGATTTACTTTAATGGTAAAGGTTTGAAAGGGTGGATGTCTTAAAAATGATCCCCCGATAAGTTTCCAAAACCAAGGCCAATTACGCTCCGATCCAATGGCAGAGTGCAAGCCTCCAAACCCCTTTCCACTAGAACAAAATTTTTGAAAAGCTTCCCTTTGTTTTTCGTTGTCAAAGGCTTCGTTATTTGTATTGGCAAAAAAGACGGCATCATAACGCATCAGGTCTGGACTCAAGAAAATTTCAGGATCTTCACTTACGGTAGTTTCTATTCCCAGTGCAGCACATATCTTTTTTAAAGTTGCGACACTAGTTGCTATATTTTCATGGACATAACCCTTCCCATTCTTAGTGTATAGTAAAAGTTTTTTGCCCTTTATTGTTTGAGATTGCGCGTGACCAAACAGCATCCCAAAAAAAAGAAAGAGGCTCAATCCGATTAGAACTTGTTTTTTTAGCGTATTGACAATCATATTTATTAGATGTTACATGATTTAAAATCTATATGTAAATGGAACTCCAGCTTTTAGATTTACTGTAATTTGTTGGTCTCGATAGAGTAGCTCTTTTTGAGTATTATGCCCTGCTAGTAATTGAATTTGCTGTAAGCTATTGTTTTTCCAATTTAAATCCACGATTATATTTCCTCTCGCTTTAAGCCCTTTGATACTTCCATGGCTCCAATTGGAAGGAAGCGCTGGTAGTAAGCGTAGGATATCGGGTTCATGGGATTGTACTAAACTTTCAGCTACACCTGCGGTATAGCCAAAATTTCCATCGATTTGAAAAGGAGGATGCGCGTCAAAAAGATTGGAATAAATAGACTTTTGAAAAAGCAGTTCAATGTGTTCTTGCGCCATAGCTCCATCCATCAAACGCGCTGCGCAGTTAATGAGCCAAGCGCGACTCCAGCCTGTTCCTGCTCCTCCGTTTTCCAAACGGTAATCCAGTGTTTTTCGAACTGCCTCAAACAGTTTTGGAGTTTTTGATAAACTGATTTGATCGCCTGGGTGAAATCCATACAGATGGGACATATGTCGATGACCGGGCTCCAATTCTTTGTATTCTCGATCCCACTCTAAAATACGGCCGTCGGACCCTAATTGAAATCCTGGACGAAGTTGTTTTAATTGATTTCTAATTGTAGTGATCTTTTCATTTTTTATTTTCAGGGCATCCGCTGCCAGGAGATAATTGGTAAAAACCTCGGTAATGACTTGTTGATCCATAGCACTCCCCAAACAGCTCGCTACGGGAACTCCTTGGGCATTGAGGTATCTATTTTCAGGTGAAGTTGACGGAGCAGAAATCAACGTTCCGTCTCTTTTGTCTTCGATGAGCCAGTCGCTGTAAAATTGAGCTACAGCTTCGATTGCGGGAAAACCTCTTGTTTTTAGGAACTCAAGATCTTGTGTAAAAAGATAATGCTGCCAATAGTGTTGTGCCATCCAACCTCCAGCTCCAAAAGAAGCACCCCAATAAGCGGTAGGAGCTCTTAACCATGTCGGTGCCCAGAGATCTGTGGCATGGGGTAAGAAGGAACCTCGAGCACCAAAGTTTTTTTCTGCGGTTTCTCGACCGCTTTCTATAAGCCGATCTACAAAGTCAAATAAAGGTCCGTTCAACTCATCCAGTTGGGTGAGGTTGGCGAGCCAGTAATTCATTTGAAGGTTGATATTCAGGTGGTAATCCGCATTCCAAGGCGCATTGATGTGTGGATTCCATAAACCTTGGAGGTTGGCCGGAAGGGTTCCTGCCCGTGAAGAACCGATTAGCAAATACCTGCCATAATGAAACAAGGTTTCCTGAAGCTCAAGATCTATTGCTCCTTGTTTTACAGCTTCTAAGCGTTTGTCGGTAGGTTGGTTTTGAAGGGTATTGTCGGTGATCAGATCAAATTGTACCCGATTGAATAAGGATTGATGGTCTTCGAGGTGTCGTTGTTCCAAATATGCTAAGTCTTTGGATTGCAAAGCCTCTAGTTGTTTTAGATTTTGTACTTGATATTCTTCGTGATAAAAGGAAGAATTGGAGACAAGGTAGAGTTCCAATTCTTGAACTCCATCGAGAGCTATTGAATTGTCAGTTGCAGTTACCGTTCCTCCTGTATGTTTTGTTTTGATGCGGGTTTGAAATCGAACGCCATCGTTAATTGGTGCGGGCTGAGAGTTAAAACGCCCTTTGCGTTGGGTTATTTCTCCTTCTAGGATCAAATCGCCCTCCAAGATGAAGGTTCTAGCAGTAGGAACCCCTTCGTCTTGCGGTCTTTGGAGGCTTAGCCTTCCGTTCAGCCCTTTGGGATGGGTACTTTTTAGGGCAACAACAATGACTTGATCAGCAGCTGAGACAAACACCTTTTGCGAAACGGGATAGCCATTGGTTTTATAATGAGTTTCAGCTATTGCGGAATTGAGGTTTAAACTTCGTTTGTAGTCGGTAATGCTATCGTGATCAAAGTGTAGAATTAAATCCCCCAGTGTCTGGTGAGACCGGACTAGGGTTTTATTTGAAAATTTTTCAACTAAAAGGGAATCTACTTTTTGAATTTCACCCAAAAAAAGCAAACGCCGAATTTCCTTTAAATTTTCTGGTGTACCTTCTGGGTGATCCCAACCCAAATCTTTAGGCCATAGGGAATCGTCGTTTAGTTGGAGTCGCTCTTTTATCGGATTTCCAAATACCATAGCTCCTATCCGACCATTTCCTACAGGCAGTGCCTCCTCCCAAACAGAAGCGGCTTGTTCGTACCATAAAATTTGATCGTTTTGATTTGAGTGATCGGCATGGGTTTCACAACTGTGAAATGGTAGGGTCAAAAAAAGGAATATCAAAAGTAGGTGCACTCTCATTATCAAATAGAATTTAAATCTTCTTTAGGCTTCAATTTAGAGAAATAATTAGGAAATAGAATTTTTAGTTGACAACTTTTCTTTTGTAGTGTTGATTTTGAGTTTCATAATAAAACAGTATTTTTCCTTTTTAAAATATTCATGACCTCAAATACAATCGTTTGTTTTGGTGAAGTACTTTGGGATCTTTTTCCCGAAGGAAAAAAAGTAGGGGGCGCTCCTTTCAATGTAGCCAGCTCCTTAAAAAGTTTAGGTGCAGAGGTTCGTTTTATTAGTCGGGTTGGTAATGATGCCTTAGGAGAGGGGCTTCTTGCAGCTGTACACGCTCAGGGAATCGCGACAGACCAGATACAACGGGATTCCAAGCACAAAACAGGTGTCGTTCATGTAAATTTGGATTCAAAGGGATCTGCCCAATACGAAATTGAAAAAGATGTCGCTTGGGATTTTATTGTGGCCCAACCTGAAACGATTTCTCTCGTGGCAAACTCCCCTGCATTTATTTTTGGTAGTTTGATCGCGCGAGGATTTTCTTTGGAAGCACTAAATACCTTTTTAGGAGTAGCACAGTTTCGGGTTTTTGATCTAAACCTCAGACCTCCTTTTTACAGCTTGAGTTTGTTAAAGGATTTAATGCAGCAGGCCGAAATGCTCAAATTCAACGATGAAGAATTGTACGAACTCGCGGCAGCGTTGGACTCCCCATTTCACGCATTGGACCGGCACATTGAGTTTATTGCAAAACAAACCCAAACAGAAATCATTTGTGTTACCAAGGGAAAGTTTGGTGCGGTTTTATATCACTATGGCGAATGGTTTTACAATAGTGGGTACCAGATAGAGGTCCGAGATGCCGTTGGGGCGGGTGACTCTTTTTTAGCTACTTTAGTTCAGTGTTTGTTAGAAAAAAGACCACGTAAGAATGCATTGGACAGAGCCTGTGCTATGGGAGCTCTTGTTGCCGGAAGTTCAGGCGCAAACCCCAAGATTTCAGAAAGTGATTTAATTACCTTTATGGGTAATTCAAACACACATTAATTTTTGTTTTATTTTGCTTTTAATCTACCACTATGAATAAAAATATTTTTTTACTGCTTTGTTTTCTAGGACATCAATTTGCTTTAGCGCAAGGGTTCGAGGGAAGCAAATTACTGGATAAAGCCATCGCCTATCACGATCCCGAAGCCAAATGGGAAACCTTTAATGCAGCTTTTGTGGTAACAATGGAAACGCCAAACCGTCCTGAGAGGAAAAGTATAATTACCGTGAATTTTCCGGCTTCATTTTTTAGTCTTGAAGTGTATCAAAACGAAAACACCTTGGTTTCGATACTCGATAAGAAAGAATGTCATCTGAGCTTTAACGGAGCAACTGATTTTTCAGAAGAAATCCGAAAGCAGTACCGCTTGGATTGTGATCGCGCTGAATTTTACAAAAAGTATTACACCTACCTCTATGGTCTTCCGATGAAACTCAAAAATCCGGGAACGCTTATTGACCCCAAAGTAAATGAGCGACGGATTGAGGGGAAACCGTATTGGGTTTTGAAAGTGAATTATGAAAAGGAAGTAGGTGAGGACACATGGTATTTTTACTTTGATCAAAAAACCTATGCCCTAAAGCAGTACCAGTTTTATCATGACGAATCCAAAAATGATGGGGAATACATTATATTGGAAGGCGAGCTTGACGTAAATGGAATCAAAATGCCTAAAGATAGAAGTTGGTATTATAACTCAAATAATCAATTTTTGGGAATCGATCGATTGACTAACAATTAAATTTAAATTAAAAATGAAAAACAAATTGAAAAACTATTACCTGTTCTTTGCCTTTATTGCATTTAGCGGAGCTGCGCAAGAGGACAAAGATCTTATTGGAAAATGGGATTTAGAGGTTGAGATGAATGGAAAAACAGCACCTTCTTGGCTGGAGGTAAAACGATCTGGGGTCAGTACTTTGATAGGCTATTTTGTAGAATACAACGGTAGTGCACGTCCTATTTCAGAAGTCCACTTCCATAAAGGGATTGTTGACTTTAGTATCCCGCCTCAATGGAATGGATTCAATGATTTGCATTTTACCGCTCTACTTAGTGAGGGGAGCTTAGAAGGAACCCTCTTGGGAAGTGATGGAAAAGCGTATGCGTTTAAAGGGGAAAGAGCCCCTAAATTGATTCGGAATAAAAAAGCGGTTTGGGGAAAACCCAAAACTCTTTTTTCTGGAAAAAATCTCAAGGGATGGCGTTCTTCAGATCCCGATCGAACGAATCAATGGGTTGCAGCAGAAGGGATTCTACAAAACCCTAGCTCAGGAGTGAATCTAATCACTGAGGACACTTATGAGGACTTTAAATTGCACATTGAGTTTCGCTATCCCAAAGGGAGCAATTCTGGGGTGTATCTCAGAGGGCGTTATGAGGTTCAGATTGAAGACAATTATGGGAAAGAACCTACGTCCACCCTTTTTGGGGGGATTTATGGCTTTTTAACACCCAACGAGATGGCCGCTTTGCCTGCAGGAGAGTGGCAGAGTTACGACATCACTTTAGAAGGAAGAAGAGTTTCTGTGGTGGCCAATGGAAAGAAAATCATTACCGATCAGATCATTCCGGGAATAACGGGAGGTGCTTTGGACAGTAAAGAGGGACTACCTGGACCTCTTATGCTGCAAGGGGATCACGGACCTGTGGAATACAGGAATATCAGCATACAGTTGCCGGAGTAGTAATTACGGTTTAGAAAAGTTTTTAAACCCGTGTAGGGCCTGCTTTAGAAATCCTTTTGGCATCTGTTCCTCTTTTGGAAATCCTAGTTTTATTGTGCCACTAGCTTCAGGGACGTAATGGGTCTTAAAAAGATAATCCCACAGGCTGAGACTGATACCAAAATTCACTCCAAATTTTCCTTTGGGGAGTGCATAGGCATGGTGGTATAAGTGCATGATGGGGTTGTTCAAAATGTATTTTAGAGGACCCCAAGAAATTTTAACATTAGCATGATTGAGATGCCCAATGAGGATAGCAAAAAAATGTACGAGGTAGGCTTGGTCGGGTTCAAAACCTCCTAAGACCATTACTCCCAGTGTTTTAAAAGGTTTGTATAGAATATTTTCCATCCAATGATATCGAAAATGAGCCGCAAAGCCCATTTCCTTTACACTGTGATGTACTTGATGGAATTTCCACAAAAAGGGAATTTTGTGTAATAAAATATGGGTAAGCCATTGAAGGAAATCCAACAGCACAAAAAAGACAAAAAGTTGGACTCCAAAGGCCCAATTTTTAATGTCAAAAAGATTCAAGCTGGTAAGGGTAATTCCCAATTTTTGAAAGAAAAGTTGTAGCCCGCTATACACGCCATTGATCACTAAAGCAAACAAGAAAAAATTAAAAAACATATAAAAAATATCCAGACCAAAATCTCTTCTAAAAGCTCCTTGTTGTTTTCTCCAGGGAAATAAAATTTCTAAACCCCAAACGAGTAGTGAGATTAGTAGCAGCCCCCAAAAATAGTTGAGGTACCAAGGCACTTCAAATAAAATAGATTTAAGTGTCCAATTTAGCGTGCCTTTAAACGATGAAATAAATACGTCAATATAGTCTTGCATGGATCAAAAATACAATGCCCGACAAAGAACCTATGTAATTTAGGTTACACTGCAAATGCGAGATAGTTTATTTCGTTTTTTCAATACCATACGTCTGTTTATAGTATTGAATAATGGGGGGGAAGGGACCGTATTTGTGTTGTTCAGGGGAGAAGGAGTCTGTCCAGGGACCGTAAGGAGTGGATACAGGTTTTAATTTTTTATCAGGATAGTCAGTAGTTGTATTTTCTTTTTGGGGTCTTGAAAAACTATTGATGTATCCCGCCACGTGGTAAGCCTCCTCATCTGTAAGTTTGGGATTGTCCCATCGGGCTTGGAGGTAGGGCATGTTATTTTTGATAAAGGCTGCAGCGGTAAGTACACGATGCATCCCCGCCCCGTCGTTGTAGGTGTCATCCCCCCAAAGCGGTGGATATTGGTATCCTTTTTTCGGATCGTTGAAGCGAACGCCTTGCCCTTTAGCACCGTGGCAAAGGGTGCATTCCTTTTCGTAGATTGATTTTCCCTTGGTTAAATTAACAGCTACTGAGGGGATTTCTATTTTAGGGTAGCCTTTAAAGTTTTTAGAATTTAATTTTGGTAGCCCTTCGTCCAACCATTCCATATAGGCCAACATTGCTTTCATTTGGGGTGCGTCTTCAGGGAGTGCTTTTCCATTCATGCTGCGTTCCATGCACCCATTGATCCGTTCTGTCAGACTACCCGTTTTGTTGGCTCTTCCGCCGAATTGTGGAAATCGATTCCCAATTCCGATCCAAGAGGCAGCCCCCGACTGGGTTCCACCATTCAGATGGCAGTTGGTACAAGACAAATTGTTTCCCGCATACCGAAGGCTTGGATTTTCTTGCAGTGGACCCATATTTTGGGAAGAAGCACTTAAAAGTAAATACCCTTTTTTTACCTGTTCAGAAACCTCAGGGTTGCTCAATACCAAAACATCTGGATTCCATTCTTGGATGGGTTTCTCCGCTTCGGGTTTCCAAATTCTATCGAAGTAAAGAACACCAAAAAAAACCACAAGCATCAGTAAAAATAGGGCACCTACCAAGGCCATGAGTTTTTTAATCAAATTTTGAAACAGCTCCATCCGTTGTCAACAAATTTGAATCCAAGATACTATTTTATCTACTTTGTAAAGTAACCTGTATTACATGGGATTATAAAAATTTGTTTTTTTGGTTTTTCTATCTTTAGGACTCATTAATTATTTGCATCTACAAATTCAACTTCTTTATGAAAACTCATTATTACTTTTTATTGGCATTTATTTCCCTAGGATCTCTTCACGCTCAGGAATGGCAAACTCCTATAATTGAAGGCTATGGTGAGGTTAAGTACTTCAGCGAAGCAGCGGTACAACCCGATACTTCATTATCCTATAATTTGCTTTTTGATATAAAAAGTGAGGCTACTAAAAGTGGAGTAAATAAGGAGTTGTGGGTAATGGCGCGAATGTTAAACTTACTTTCCGTAGCAGGAGTGCCTACCGAAAAGATTCACTTAGTGGCTTCCATCCACGGTTCAGCAACTTTTATAACCTTAAACGAAGAAGCCTATCAAAAAAAATACGGCAAACCAAATCCGAATGCAAACTTGATCCGTCAACTTAAAGAGCACGGCGTGGACCTTTTTGTTTGTTCGCAAGCTACCGCCGCAAGAAAGATCACTTCCGAAGAGGTGGATGCTCATATTACGCCAGCCTTGTCAGGTCTCAGCGTTTTATCCAATTACCAATTGAAAGGCTATGTTCTGATGCCGAATTGAGAAACCGAGAATGCTAAAAACCTTTAACTAAAAAAAGAAGTTAAAAACTTTATCAGTACCCAGCCGCTTGACCGTCCTTGCGACTTTCGGAGGCGCCGTGGTAAACTTTATTTTCGGCATCCCATAAGATAGCCTGATACCCCCCATAGACCCCTCTGGCAATTCCAATTTTATGTCCTCGATCTAGCAAACCACGAACGGTAGGGTAGGGAATTGCAGATTCCACACGGATTAATCCCGTATCATGGGTTTCCCTTCCTATGGGACTGGCTCCCCCTGTATGATCCCATCGGGGAGCATCTCCGGCCTCTTGGAGATTCATACCAAAATCGATAAGATTCATTACAATTTGAGTGTGTCCCATGGGTTGAAAATCACCTCCCATGACCCCAAAGCTGACAAAGGGTTTTCCGTTTTTAGTCACAAATGCTGGAATGATAGTATGAAAAGGACGTTTCCCAGGTTCATAGGTGTTTGCTTGTCCGCGTTTCAGGCTGAACAATTCCCCTCGGTCTTGCAACATAAAACCTAATTTTGGGGGCGCCATTCCAGAACCCATACCTCGATAATTGCTTTGAATGAGAGAGACCAGAGTTCCTTCGCGATCCGCAACGGTCATGTAGATGGTTTCACCGGCAGAGATTTCACCTGCAGCATAGGTTCCAGCCTGTTCACCAATCAATTTCCTTCTTGCATTGGCATAGTCATCGGATAGTAATTCTTTAACAGGAACTTTCGCAAAATCCATATCCGCATAATATTTAGCGCGATCTTCAAAGGCTAATTTTTTAGCCTCTGTAAATAGGTGTAGATGTTCTGGACTACCAAAACTGATGTTTGAAAAGTCATACCCTTCCAAAATTTTAAGCATCTGTAATGCGGCAATCCCCTGCCCATTGGGAGGCAATTCCCAAACGTCGTAGCCTCTGTAATTTATGGATACGGGTTCTACCCACTCGGATTTGTGCGCTGCCAAATCTTTTGCCGATAAAAACCCTCCTTGTTCTTTGATAAACTTTTCAATGGTTTTCGCTATTTCTCCCTTATAGAATGCATCTCTACCCCCAACTGCAATTTTTTGATAGGTATTGGCTAAATACTCGTTTCGATAGAGCTCCCCTTCTTTAGGAAGTCGCCCTCCATTTTGAGTTTTGTAAGTATCTTCAATATTGGGAAACCCTTGGGATTCAAAAAAAGGAACGGTCCGATGCATGTACCACGCAATGAGCTCGGTCAAGGGAAATCCCTTTTTGGCATAATCAATGGAGGGTGCAAGGATTTCGGTCATGGGTTTTGATCCAAATTTTTTGTGGAGTTCAAACCAACCGTCTACTGCCCCAGGGACACTTACAGGAAGTGGACCATGAGAAGGAATTTTTTTCATTTTTCGTTCTTCAAAATACGCCAAAGAGAGGTTTTTAGGACTTCGTCCACTGGCATTCAGACCGTAGAGTTTTTTTGTCTTTCCATCCCAAACGATTGCAAAAAGATCTCCTCCGATTCCACACCCGGTTGGTTCCATCAGTCCAAGTGCTGCATTGGCAGCAATAGCAGCATCAATTGCATTTCCACCATTTTTGAGCACGTCTAAACCGATTTGTGTTGCCAAAGGATGGCTGGTGGCAACCATACCGTTTTGTGCTAAAACCTCGGAACGCGTTGCAAATGACTCCCCTGTAATTCGATCTTGAGCAGTTAAAATAAGACTCCAAAAAAGGAAAAGGATAAATAAAGAACTTTTTTTCATTGCTGTTTTTTTATAATCCTAAAGTACAAAAATTGAACTAGGCTTTTATGTAGTTTATTTTGTCGTACGTAAAAGTAAATCCGTGAAGTTTGAATAAGGGTTTTTACAACACTATGAAAGAATTATTGTAATTTGAATGATATTTAAAATATTAGTATGAAAAAATTAAACAAACTAGCATCTAGTAAAAACCCCATATTCGTTTCTCGAGTGTCAAGTTTTTTGATACTTTTTTTATTGAATTTAACCCTTGTTTTTGGTCAAGTAAAACCAGCTCCCGACAGAAGCCAGGGAGAAGGTCCTTATGACCGTTTGATTATCAGAGGGGCAACGCTAATTGATGGAACAGGCGGGATGCCCAGAGGACCTGTTGATATTGTAATTGAGGAAAATAAAATTGTAGATATAAAAGGTGTGGGTACGCCCATACTTCCGATCGATGCGAAGAATCGTCCCACGGGAGCTACGAAAGAAATTGACGCAACTGGTAAATATGTGATGCCTGGAATCATAGATTTGCACATCCATACCGGGAGTGAAACGAAGGCTCCAGAAGCTGAGTATGTTTATAAATTATGGCTTGCCCACGGTATTACTACAGTTCGGGGAGTTCCTTCTGGAGATCTAGAATGGTCTCTTTCTGAAAAAAAGAGAAGTGCACAAAATAAGATTGCGGCTCCCAGAATGATTTCTTTTCACCGCCCTGGATCGGGTAAGGAATGGAAAGATCGGAAAATCCTTACCCCAGCAGATGCCAAAGAATGGGTGCAATATGCCCACAAAAAGGGAGTGGATGGACTCAAGTTGGGATCGCATCGTCCTGAAATCATGAAGGCACTTCTGGACGAAGCGAATAAACTCGGTATGGGGAGTACCGCTCACTTAGCCCAAACTGGAGTAGCTCAAATGAATGCGATAGATGCAGCGCGACTGGGATTGACTGGGATGACACATTTTTATGGTTTATTTGAATCCATGTATGAAAACCTGGATGTCCAACCATGGCCTGTGGATATGAATTACAACAACGAACAACACCGATTTGGACAGGTTGCTCGACAGTGGAATATGGTGAATCCGGGTGGAGAAAAGTGGAATGCATTGTTGGAAGAGTTTTTAGAGTTGGATTATTTTTTAAATCCTACCATGGCGATCTATTCTGCAGGTCGGGATGTCATGCGAGCGAGAAATGCGGATTGGCATTCAAAATACACCTTGCCTAGCTTGATGGATTATTTCCAACCCAGTAGAGAAAATCATGGGGCCTACTGGTTTTATTGGACCACGCACGATGAAGTTGCTTGGAAAAAGTTTTACCAAGTTTGGATGCAATTTTTAAACGATTATAAAAACAGGGGAGGTAAAGTGACTGTTGGGTCTGATGCAGGATTCATTTACCAAACCTATGGATTCACTACCATTGAAGAAATGGAAATGTTACAAGAAGCGGGCTTTCATCCTTTAGAAGTAATACGAGCGGCAACCCTGCACGGTGCGGAAGAAATATTTTACCCCTTAAAAAAATCCATAGAATATGGGGTGGTTCGTGAGGGACTGCTGGCTGATTTGGTCGTACTTGACGAAAATCCACTTGAAAACTTAAAAGTTCTTTACGGTACGGGCGCTGTTAAATTAAATGACGAAACGAGACAAGTGGAACGTGTTGGAGGCGTGGAATATACCATAAAAGACGGAATTGTATATGACGCTAAAGCATTATTGAAAGACGTAGAGCAGATGGTAGAGAAACAAAAGACTTTTAGAGAGTCCTCTTCAACACAAATGAAAAACTAATTATTAAATTATTGTTAGAATAGACCAAAAAAACCTCTGAATACAAAGTTGTGTTTAGGGGTTTCTTTGTAATGGCGTTGGTTTGATTCAAATTAATGCC
>DBBQ01000067.1 GCA_002292265.1 Flavobacteriaceae bacterium UBA980
CAGGATCCAGTCGCTCGATCATACCTATTGTTTCTTGTCCCTGTAGGGTCAATGTAATAAAGAAAACACAAAAGTGTAGAATACTTTTCGACATGTTTTTTCACCCAAAGTACAAAATCCCAAAGAGACAGCAAACAACAAAATTTTTATTGCTGCTTTTCAAGTAACTCAAGTAGGTCTTTGGAAAACGCGAGCATGATTTTAATCTCTTGAAGGCTTGAGAGGCGCTCTTTTCCTTTAATCAAGATATGCGTACCATTTGATTCGATATGAAAAATAGGATGGCTTTCAAAAAAGTAGATCAATTCAGAATTAAAAAGAGTCCTGATTGCTTTCTTGTTGTTTCCGCTCAAATGAAAGCGCTTTGAAAAGTCAGGATGCTTGGTAAAATTGATATCGTCAAAGCCCGCCCAATGATACAATGCAGTTTTAAAATCCTCTTTATCTAAAACAAAATTTGGGAGGGGAATTGGGCTTTTAAAGAGTAAAAAAGTGCCCTTCAGGTCTTCTTTTGTAATAAAAGCGCCTTCAGAAAAAGAAAGATCAAAAAGAGTAAATGTATCATCGTAAAGAGAGTTCACACTATAATTCACAACTTTGGATTCGAAAAAGAGAAAGCGATTTATTCCTTTTGGGTCACTTTCAATTTTGGGATCATAATTCCATGCCAACTGTTGTGCCAATTGCTCAATATTTTTTTGTCTATTGGATAGTGCGTTTTGAAGCCCCATCAATACATTAATAGGGAGGCTTTTTCTTACTGCAAAAGGATGCTGTGTTTCAGAAGCATGAATATCAAGACCAATCGTTTCAAAAATTCCATTTTTTCGGGCAAAAGAACGTTGATAGTCATGAAGCCCTTCCATAACTGTGTGGTCGACAAAATCACACAAGGAAAAGTCAACAATGGCATGTTCGCTCTCAGGGATTTGATCTAGCTTTATTTTTAAGCGATAGAAATTTAAAAAACTACAGAAATTTTTAACACTCACATAGTAGTTTCCGCTTTGGTCTTCTCGATACATCAACACATTGGGTTTGAAAATATTGAGTGAAAAAAGAAAAAAACTTTTGCGAAGGAAAAGATGCACGATAAAGGTAAATAGGATACCTACAGCAATCCCTACAATGAGGCTTGTGAATAATGTTGTGACTAGAGTAATTAGGAAAATTAACGCTTGCTCGGGGCCAATTTTATAGATTCGGATTAAATTTTCAGGGGATGCCAGCTTATAGCCTGTAAACACTAAAATTGCAGCTAAAGCAGTGAGAGGAATACGCTGTATTTGATCCCCTAGTAGCACTACAAAAAGGACCAGAAAGGCAGCGTGAAAAAAATTAGCAGAACGATTAGTGCCGCCATTATTTGCATTTACTGAGCTTCTAGCGATTACGGTAACAACATTTAACCCGCCTAAAAAACCACTTACAATACTCGCCAATCCAAGGGCCCGAAGGTCTTTATTTACATTAGAACGTCTTTTCCTGGGGTCTAATTTATCTACCGCCTTAATGCTTAATAAGGATTCGATAACCGCAATTAAAGTGATGGAAAATACAACGCCAATAAAATTTAAATCAAAAAGCTTATCAAAGTTTGGGCGTGGGAGATTTGAGAATAATTGATCCGGAATTTTAATTAATAATTCAGGGTCTATAGGCACCTCTTTATTTAAAACTAAGGCATAATAGTAGCCAATTCCAATGGAACCCACCACAACCCACATGGGCGCAGGAATCAAATGAAAATAGGGATTGCGTATTCTGCTATAAAGAAAAAGAAAAAGTAAGCTACCCGCCCCCAGAACTCCAGCAAATGGATGAAGCCCTAAAAAGAGCAAGAAAGAATCCGGGATACGCATTAATTGTTCAATGGTTCCCCCAGGAATTGATGTGAGGCCTAACATTACATGAAATTGTTTTGCCAAAATTCCTATTCCAATAGCAGCAAGCATTCCTTGTAAGGCAGATGCAGGAAAAAATTCACTCATGGCGCCTAAACGCAAAACACCAAAAATAATAAGCAGTCCACCAGACAATATAATGGCGGCAAGTGTAAACAAATATCCTTCATAAAGATTTCCTTCACCCAATGTTGTTATTGCAGCCAAAAGAACAATGACCAATCCATTTCCTGGTCCTGCAATGGTTACGTGTGAGCCACCAAATAAAGCCACAACAATCCCTCCGGCTACCGCAGCAATAATCCCAGAGAGTGGGGGAGCATCAGAGGCTATGGCAAGTCCTAAACCTAAGGGTAAAGCAATTAGCGAAACCACAAAACCAGCAAAAATATTTTGAGGCAACTCTTTTGCAAACGCTAAAACAGGACTTTTTTTAGCCATGGGATTTGGAATGAATTATTAATACATCAGTAGGTAGCTCTGCCAGAATATGCTCTAGATCTCTTGGAAAAAAACGATGATAAAACCGCCTTTCTTCCTGTGCGTTCATCACCAATAAATCAGCCCTTACAACTCGAGCATAATGACCAATTGAGTACCCTCTTCTCCCAAAAATACTTTGTGTTTCCCATTTTAATCCATCTCTTTTTGTGGCTGGAATTTTTTCAACAATATCGGTAACACGCAATTTTTCCTCACGATCAATTTTCTCTTTTCGTAGGGTTGCTTTTCGCAAACTACGATCGTCATTTACAGCAATGGCTACGCGAGATTCGCTAATTTCTTCAACGAGGGTAATTTTTTCTGTATTCAATGATGTGCCTACATAAAAGGCGGCCTCTACAGTTTCATGAGTTTGGGGACTATCAAAGCCATTGACAACAATATGCTTACAAGGACTTCGCTCAACGGAGGGGTTGAGCATTAGCAGCACAGAGCATGGCGCTTGTCGTGTTAATTTTCGAGCGATAGATCCTAAATAATATTTAACGACATTTTCTCTTTTAAGCGCCCCTAAAAGCAATAGGTCTATGTTGTATTTTACACATGCGTTTGCCAACGTAGTAATGGGGTTTCCTTCTTCCCAATACGTTTGAATTTCATTGGGTTTTATGGGGCATTCTTTTAAAAGTTGTTGAAATTGATTTTCTTTTTCTTTTGTTTTTTCTCCAACATGTAATAAAATTAAAGCGGCTTCAAAATAATTAGCCAGTCGCGTAGCCTCATAGACATTTGCCTTGAGAGAAGGGGAAAATGCAAATCCAAACAAAAGTGTTTTAAAGGGTTTAAACGCCATAATTTGATAGTCGATTACATTTTTTGAACGAACTCTGTTCGTAAAATAATGCTTGTTTTTTTGATTTTACAATCAATTTCTTCGCTACTTTCTGTTACCCGAATGTTTTTTACAACGGTCCCTCTTTTTAATGTGATTCCAGCACCCTTGACTTTTAGATCTTTGGTTAGTTTTACTGAATCTCCATCCACAAGGGCATTTCCGTTGATGTCGGTTACATTCATACCTTACATTTTCTCAAATATACATTGAATAAAGCGAAGGAACAAAGATGATAGAGGAAGAACCGTTCCCNNGAACCAATGTAGCGTTACTTTGAAATAATTTTGCAAGTGTAAATGCTGAAGTTCCTATAATTTGATTCATATTTTCTATGTTTAATTTATCTACTTCATCTCCAGCTTTATGATAGAAATCAAAGTTTTTGAAGTCAAAAGACGAAAGGGTTTGTGCGGGGATTCCAAAAATTTCATAGAAAGCATAATTATCCGAACGCTTAAAAAGATTTAATTCTTTTGCCTGAGGCAGGAATTGGACAAATTGAGGAGATATTTTATTCATTTCATCTGCCATAGTAGAGCGCTTATATCCAGTTAGGTATACTTGATTTTCACCGGAAGTTAAGACGGTACCTATCATTTCAAAATTGATCATATATTCTAAGCTTACTCCTTCTTTTTTTAAGCGTTCTGCCAAGTGATAGGCACCCTTTAATCCCTTTTCCTCATCAGCAAAAAGAGCAACAATTATATTTTTTTCCCATTGGTGATTTGCTAAAAAGCGTGCAATTTGTATTACTGCTGTAGCCCCTGCTGCATTATCATTTGCACCATTGTAAACACTATCTCCTTCGGTCTCTTTGACACCCACATGATCCAGGTGGGCCCCAATTAATACGGTTTTAAGTTTTGGATTATACGCTCCAATACGCCCTACGATATTATAGGAATCAACATCTTTGGTTATTAATGAATCTCTAAAGGAAGGGTAGAATGGCTCAACCCCATGTTGCTTAAAATAGCTTGTTACGAATTCAGCAGCCTTGAAGTATCCTCCTGAATTGGAATCACGGCCTTTCATTTCATCACTTGCTAGGGTAACTAAAATGGACTCAGTCTCCCCTAAACTAATTTGATTACGCACTTTCTTTTGATCAAATTTAGAAGGGGTCGAACAGTTGTAAAATCCTAAGAGGGTTATAAATAGAAAGATTAATTTTTTCATGTTTTTTAAATTAGGGAGGTTAAGAAAGGATAAATTCATGTTGTCAGGAAGGAGATTAGTCACAACCTCATTTTTAACAGATCTGGTTTAAACCCAAACTTTTTATAGGCTTTGAGAGCGCTTTCATTTTTTGCATAGACATCCAGCTGTATTTCATAGATGTTTTTTTGATGAGCCCAATTGACTAGCTTTTGTATTACTATGTTATTAATTCCTTTACCACGGAATTCAGGCCTTACATACATAAAGCCTAAATAGGCAAACTTTTCCGGTTTTTTATATGCTATTGATTTTTGAATTTGCGCATAGCCAGAAGCTACAACTTTCCCCTTAAATTCCGCCACATAAAGAAGGACATCGTGACTTTCTATGAAACTTTGGATATCATAATAAGAGATTGCCCCCTCTTTTAAATTCGGTGCATAAGGGCGTTCATAGTCAATAAGAGCCTGTTCAAATCCTTTTAAAACGGAGAGATCACCGAGTACTGCTTCACGAATAACTAAATCTTTAATTTCTGACATAAAAACAAGAGATAAGCTTATTTTTCTTTTCGAAAAATCCTATTAAGTTTAAAAGTAAGCAATAGAAACTTAATCGTTCAGTTTTAAAACTGCCATAAATGCTTGTTGTGGAATTTCAACATTACCAATTTGGCGCATTTTCTTTTTCCCTTTTTTCTGTTTTTCAAGGAGTTTTCTTTTACGTGAAATATCTCCTCCATAACATTTAGCGGTTACATCTTTTCGTAGGGCTTTGATTGTTTCTCTAGAAATAATTTTCGCACCTATCGCCGCTTGAATGGGAATATCAAACTGCTGCCTAGGGATGAGTTGACGTAATTTTTCACACATTTTTTTACCAATACTGTAAGCGTTATCAGTGTGAATTAATGCAGACAAAGCATCGACAGGACTGGCATTTAATAGTATATCAACCTTTACTAATTTTGATGGACGCAGCCCAATGGGAGCATAATCAAAAGAGGCATATCCTTTGGATACAGTTTTTAAGCGATCATAAAAATCAAAGACAATTTCAGCCAAAGGCATATCAAAACTTAACTCAACCCTTTCTGGAGTCAAGTAAGTTTGGTTTGTTATTTGTCCTCTTTTTTCAATACAAAGTGACATTACATTTCCGACAAACTCAGATTTTGTAATAATTGTAGCCTTAATGTAAGGTTCTTCTACGCGGTCCATAAAAGAAGGGTCAGGAAGGTCAGAAGGGTTATTTACCAATAAAATCTCATCGGGATTTTTTTTGGTGAAGGCGTGATACGAAACATTGGGAACGGTCGTAATTACTGTCATGTCAAATTCTCGCTCCAAGCGCTCTTGAATAATTTCTAAATGTAGCATTCCCAAAAAGCCACAACGGAACCCAAAGCCTAAAGCGGCAGAACTTTCTGGGGTAAAAACTAAAGAAGCATCGTTAAGTTGTAATTTTTCCATGGAAGCACGTAGCTCTTCATATTCTTCTGTATCAACAGGATAAATCCCTGCAAAGACCATAGGCTTAACTTCTTCAAAACCCGAAATAGCTTTGGTCGTAGGGAATTCAGGATCTGTGATCGTATCTCCAACTTTTATTTCTTTAGCCTCTTTAATCCCAGTGATGAGGTAACCTACGTCACCAGCATTGATTTTTTGTTTGGCTTGTTGTGTTAATTTTAAGGTTCCAATTTCGTCGGCATTGTAGGTTTTCCCAGTTGCCATAAATTGGATTTTTTGTCCCTTTCTAATTGAGCCATTCAAAATTCTAAAATAGGTTTCAACGCCGCGGAAAGGATTGTAAACGGAATCAAAAATTAATGCCTGTAAGGGAGCATCTACACTTCCTTTTGGTGAAGGGACTCGGCTAATAATAGCGGTAATAATTTCTTGTATACCGAGGCCTGTTTTTGCAGAGGCAGGTATAATTTCATCGGGACTGCACCCTAATAAATCTACAATATCATCTGTTACCTCTTCAACATTTGCTGAGGGGAGGTCTACCTTATTGAGCACAGGAATAATTTCTAAATCATTTTCTAGAGCCAGATATAAATTTGAAATGGTTTGTGCTTGGATACTTTGTGCGGCATCAACCACTAAAAGGGCTCCTTCACAAGCGGCTATAGATCGGGAAACTTCATAGGAAAAATCGACATGACCAGGAGTATCAATTAGGTTGAGCACATAGGTTTCACCCTCTTGGGTATATTCCATTTGAATCGCGTGAGACTTTATGGTAATCCCACGTTCACGTTCTAAGTCCATATTATCCAAAAGCTGATTTTGCTTTTCACGCTCTGTTACTGCTCCGGTAAAGTCCAAAAGGCGATCGGCCAGTGTGCTTTTCCCGTGATCAATATGGGCAATAATACAGAAGTTTCGAATATTTTTCATTTCGGCAATTTCTTTGCTGGGCGCAAATATACGGCTTTGGAAGGTGTGTTTTTTAACATTAGCTTTCTTTTTTCAGTCTTTACTATGCTTGTCTCATCTGGAGATCAGGACCTAATAAAGACAGGATAAGCAACCTTGAAAGAAAGTAATTGGTCTAAAAACCACTCCTTTTCTTTATTTTTGACAAAAAAATAATTTTGGTTAAAATTGGCGACATAGAATTAAGCGACTTTCCGCTTTTGCTTGCACCCATGGAGGATGTTAGTGACCCTCCTTTTAGAGCTCTATGTAAAGAGCTGGGAGCAGATGTTGTTTATACTGAATTCATTTCCTCAGAAGGGCTGATAAGAGATGCCGCAAAGAGTGTTCAAAAACTTGACATTTATGAAAAGGAACGTCCTGTAGGCATCCAAATTTTTGGGGCAAACCTAGACTCTATGCTTCGATCAGTTGAGATTGTCGAAGCGTCAAATCCCGACATCATTGATATTAATTTTGGGTGTCCGGTAAAAAAAGTGGTGAGTAAAGGAGCCGGAGCAGGCATTTTAAAAGACATTCCGTTGATGGTTAAACTTACAGAAGCGATGGCCAAGCATACCCATTTGCCTATAACGGTGAAAACAAGA
>DBBQ01000060.1 GCA_002292265.1 Flavobacteriaceae bacterium UBA980
TAGCTGATACAGTTTATACCTATACTTTAACAACACAAAATAGTGAGTTTGGTTGTAACCTTCCAGCCAATCAACAATCTGTCACTGGAAATATTACAATTTCACCACAGCCAACTATAACTCTAACCTCAGGATCAGATAATTTATCCATCTGTGCTGATGAATCGATTTCTGCAACGCAGGGAGGTGTGGATATTGTTTATGAAATAGATGGTTTTGCTACGAATGCTTCTATTGATACAGCTGTAACACCACTTCCTCCAGGGGTGAACCAAAATTATAATGAAATTTCTCAAATAACTGAAATTACCTTAACCGGAAACGAAGCGGATCTTGATAATACAGACACCTATATTTTAACAATAAATGGTAACGCAAGAACAGTAACAGTTGATACTGGAGTCCCGTCAATTGACACCTTCGTTGAAATTCTTCAAGCCTTTGAAACAGATATAGATGCAAATGTTACAGGTGTAGATGCTACCTTGAATGCAACAACTCTTTCTTTAGAATCTGTTGCAGGAAATCCAATTACAATAGTAATAGGTGGGACTGGGCACGCAGATGCAGCAGATCCGAATTTAAATCAATCAACGACTCAAACAGCAGGCAAATTCTTTACTTTATCCGGAATACCCACAGGTGCTGCCGCGATATATAATTATACGATTAATACAAATGGTGGGGCTTGTGCGTCCATATCATACCCTGGAACTATTAGAGTTCTTGACCAACCCACAATCTCAGTGAGTGCTGGAAGTGACGCAAACCCAAATAATGTTTGTAACCTTTCTCCAATGACACCAATACAATTTGATATTACAGGGTTTTCTGCGTTTTCATTAACATGGACTGGGCCTAACGGAACACCCCCTGGAATTGGAGCATTTTTGGTAAATCCAACTACACTTGAAGTTAGATCAACACCAGTAGTAAATGTCCCAGGTCCTATACCCGTTGGTGGGATAAATTATCAATATAGAATAGCATCAACAATTAATGATAACGGATGTATTACACAAGCAACTTTTGATGGTACTATAAGAGTTGTAGAAGGAAGTGAAACAATTACATTTGATGCCACAAGTTATGGTACACCCACAGACGTAGATTTAGATGGTACTGTTGATTTATCAACTGCGCCTGATTATGTACTTGTAGAAGTTTGTCAAGATACAGCTCTTGCTAATGTTAAGTTTGATGGATCAGTTGGTATTGCAAACATTGGCTTAGGTGCTGCTAGTGATGCTCTTCCAAGTGGATTGTCTGGAAATTGGGACCCTGTAGCAAATTCATATATTATAAGCGGTACACCCGATACACCTACAACAGCAAATTTAATTCTAGAAGCAATTACACTAGCTCCAAATGCAGCTTGTACTCCAGCAGATGATATTAGAGTGAGAATTGTAGTTTGGTCTACTTCAACAATATCACTAAATGCAGGATCAGATGACAGCCAAACTATTTGTACAAATACAGCATTAACAAATATTGTTTATACCGTTGGAGGAGGAGCACAAGGAGCAACAATTGAATATAGTGTAGCTGGAGGTGCACCAATAGCTGGTCTTCCGGCTGGTCTTATACCAAGATTTAATGCACCAAATACCTTCACAATTTCTGGTAATCCTACAACAGCAATCACTGAAACACAAATCTATAATTATACCATAACAACCACTGGAAATACTGCTGGCGCAACAATTCCAGGTCGTAGTTGTGCTCCTGAAGCTACGATAACAGGAACAGTTACAGTCTTGCCTGAAGAATCATTAACACATAATGCAGCTACAGGTGCTTTAACTCAAGATGTCTGTTATGGGGCTAATATTACACCGATAGAAATTGTTGTAGTTGGTGCTAATACTTTTGCATCTGTTAACCCCCCGGCCAATTTACCAAGTGGTGTTAACTTTAACTTTGTTCCAGATGCAGATAATATGGGAGGGATAGTCACTATTACTGGTAGTCCAGATGCAGTAATAAATACCCCTGTAACTTATAATTTTGATATTACTACAGGAGCTGTTGGAAATACAAGTATTTGTACTGATGATACAGAAACTATAACAATTAATGTAAATCCACAATCTTCTCTGGTTTACTCTGGAGGAGCTGGTTTAGACAACCAAGAATCTTGCGATGGAACAAGCATTCAAGAAATTAGATATACTCTGGGAGGAGGGGCAACAGATGTAACTGTTAATTTCCAGGCAGGATTAGGATTTACAAATTATCCTGGAGGAATAGCAAATGTAAGAGTTAATGATCCTGGAGATCCAGCAAATTCAGTTGTCATTTATGGTACACCTACTTTAGGTAATACTGAAACTCAAGTATTTACATATACAATTACAACTGTCAACCCTAACACATGTCTTCCTGAAGTCACTCTTAATGGATCTATAACTGTATTACCTGAGGAATCTTTAACTCATAATGCTGCGACAGGGGCACTAACACAAGACGTGTGTTATAGTGCTGATATTACACCTATAGAAATAGTTGTAGTTGGAGCAAATACTTTTGCATCAGTTGTAACTCCTGCAAATCTTCCAAGTGGTGTAAACTTTGACTTTGTAGCTGATGCTGATACTATGGGTGGTGTATTAACTATTTCGGGAAGCCCAGATGCAGTAATTAATATTCCTACAATATATACATTTACTGTAACAACTGGAGCTGTTGGGAATACTAGTGTATGCTCAGATGACACAGAGGTGATTACATTAAATGTAAATCCTCAATCTTCGATAGCATTTACTGGACCAAATACCTTATTACTTAATCAATCTGTATGTGGTGGAACGGATATTCAAGAAATTCAATATACTATTGGTGGTGGAGCAACTGATATCACAGTTAATTTCCCGGCTGGATTAGGATTTACAAGAGCTGCAAATGTGAGGGTAAACGATCCTTCTGATCCAGCAAATTCAGTTGTCATCTATGGTGCGCCCTCTGTAGTTGCGGCAGAGACAACATTCCCATATACAATAACTACTGTTAATCAATTTACATGTCTTCCGGAAGTAACTTTAGGGGGAACCTTAACTGTTTTCCCTCCAATTAGTTATAATAATTTCATAGCAAATACTACGATAAATGATCCGCTTTGTGACGGTGATAGTGGTTCTATTGTAGTTGATCCATCTGCAATTACCGGAGGTGTAACAGCTCAAGCTCAACAAACACAAGTAGAAATTGATAATAACTCATCAGTAGGAGATCAAATAACATTTGATATTCAGGGAGAAACTTTCACCTATACAGTTCAAGGATTTGATAATGGTCTGGGAACTTATACTAATTTCCCTGCTTTAGGTGATAGGCCTCTTAGTAGAGCGGAAATTTTGCCTATAATTGCAAATCTTATTAATGATCCTACTACAGGATCAAGATATGCAACTGCTACTCCTAATTCTCCAACGGCTGGAATCATGACCTTAGTAGCCGAAACTCCTGGTATACCATTTACAACAGCAGTTAGTTATTCACCAGGTTCAACAGGGAATTTGGTATCAAATGCAAATACAGTTGCAAATCAGACTTTGAGTTATGCTTATTATTGGAGAAGAGCTCAACCAGGTTCTAATCCAGGTGTTGCACTAACAACATTAGATGTAAATGATCCTTCCACTTATGTTGGTACAGGACTAACTTTAAATATCCCTACTGTTAATGCTACTGAATCATATATGCTAACTACAATATCTAATGGCTGTGATGCTGATTCACCTGTTGTTGCGCTAACAGCACCTCCAGCTTTAGCATTAACAATAAATTCAATATGTGATACCGAAATAATTGCAACTGCCTCTGGTGGGACAGCGCCATTCACATATGTTTTAAGGGATTCTTCCGGTACTGAAATTGGAAGGTCTAATCCAACAAATGGTAACCATACATTTACTGATGGAGACTCAAATAATATTCCTGGAGTTCCAGGATCTGTGAACATTACTCCTGGATTTGAGTATGAAGTAGGTGTACTGGATGTCAATAATTGTTCCCTTGGTGGAAATAATTCTACCGTAACGGTGAGAACTCCAAGAGGTTTGTCAATTGATAATTCCGACACGAATACCGATGGGATTCCAGATTCAATTACAGTGACACAACCTACTTGTGGGAACAATAATGGAAGTATTGTTTTAAATACTGGTGGATTTACCATTACTGGTGGTTCGGCTGGAAATGCAGGTGACTATTCAAATCTTATTTTTGCATGGGTAAGTTCAAACGGGAACTCCTACAATACTCAAGATATATCTGGTTTGTCACCTGGAGACTATACTTTAACAGTTACAGATAACACATGTAATACGCTTTTTGCAACTTCAATCCCAATTAGAATTGATCAAAGTTCAGATTTCACAGTAACTGCCGCCTCTGATAATTCAACTGTTGCTAATTGTTCTGATGGTCATCTAGAAGTTCTAGTAGCAGGTGGTTCTGGTAATTTCACTTATGCTTGGACAGACCAATTTGGTATTGCCAGAGGCAATACTGATAGAATAGAGGATCTTGACGCTGGAACTTATACATTAGTTGTTGAAGATACTACAACAAATTGTGACCAAACATTTACTTACGTTATTGACGGATCAAGTGGACCTCTCCAAATTCTTGATCCTTTGGCTGTTAATCAAGCTAACTTCGTGACGACTGACATACTGTGTAATGGAGCTGCAAATGGAGCCTTTACTGTTGAATTTACGGGTGGAAATCCACCATATCAGTATTCTTTAAATGGAGGAGCTTACCTAACAAACGGATTTACAACAACTACAGCATCTGTAACAACTGGTGGTGCTAGTTCCACTGTAGTATCATATACTACCCAAGTTTTATCTTTAAATGGCCTTGAGGGTGGAACATACTCTGTTAAAATAAAAGATAGTGGTTTATGTACAGATTCAGGAGGCAATCTAATTGAATTAAATCTGGGATCAGTTACTATAAACGAACCAGATCCTCTTTCAATTGAACTTAATGCAACTACTACTCAAGAAATAGATTGTTCTGCTGGAATTCAGGGATCCTTAGGTGTAAATATTACTGGTGGAACAGTAAGTGGAACCACACCATATAGTATACTTTGGGAACTTTATGGACCAAGTGGTGAGGTACTATACAAAAGGACTACATCTGGATCCCCATCAGACCCTGATGATTTAACAATTACTGGACTAGATTACGCAGGGGATTATACCGTAACAGTTACTGATGCCGCAGGATGTTTTATTAGTGAAGTTATTACCTTAGAAGATGGATCTAATGAAGACCCATTAACGGTCGGAGAAACCCCCATTATTACTCAACCTGGTTGTAATTCAGATGAACTTGGAGGTATTGAACTTGAGTTAAGCGGGGGAGTACAACCTTATGATATTAAATGGTATAAATTAGCTGCTGCTAGTGACAACGCTCTTTCATTAACCTCAAGTGGAACAGGAACTGGATCATCAACATTAGCATCAAGTACTTTAGTATTTTCAGATGGCGGCTATGTAAGTATGAATAAAGATGGTTTCTATTTGATTGATAATCTAGAGCCAGGAAAGTATAGAGCTATTGTCACAGACGCTACAGGATGTCAAATATTTTCTCGATCTGGTATAATCAAGACCTCTTCATTCAATATGGTAAAACAAAAAGTATTTAATAGAGAAGTTTTAGATTGTGAATCAGGCATAGTCGAGGCTGACTTTTCATTTCGACTCACTGGCACATCACTTGCATACAATATTTTCTTAGACGGTGAATTGGTTTATGGAGGAAGCCCATCAGGCTCTTCTTCCGCAACAGTTGTTTCCCCAACTTTTGCAAGTAGTATTATTAAATCGGGCAGTTCATTTATAATTAGAGGTTTAAGCGAGGGAAGGCATATTGTGGAAGCACAAGATTCAACAAACACTAACTGTTCTTTAGATTATGCTTTTGATATTGAGACTTATGTCCCAATCACCTTTGAAGGGGAAACTGAGTTTGAATTTGATGTCTGTGAAAATGGATTTCCTTTTGAATTAGATACCAATAATATAATTGGTGGGAATCCAATAATTGATGACAACGACAATGTTATTTATAATTTAAGATGGGCATACACTCCGTCAGATCCAAATCAACCTGGTTCAAGTTTTGTTGGGAGAACAAGTTTTGAGGCGGGAAGAGGTACATATCAATTAATTATTTCAGATGGAACTTGTGAATCTGAGCCAATTGATTTTGTTTTTAGTGGAGATGTAAATGTATTATCAATAGACGGTTTACTTTCAGATGTAAATGGAAATTTAACTACTGTTCAAGGAGTAAGTTGTGAATTAGGAGCACAAGATGGAAGAATTTCAATCGATATAACAGGAGGACAAGAGCCCTATGATATATCTTGGGAAATATTTGATGCTACTAACCCAGTTTTGACTCCTGTATCAAATACATTGTCGGGAACAACAAATCAAGTATCGCCTTGGAGACCTCTAGATGGCTCTTATCCTGGTCTAGGTAATTTTGATGGATTTAGTACTTTAAATGAGCTTCCTGCGGGCCTTTATCGATATACTATTAGAAGCGGAAGTACATGTCCAAATCCCATTGATACTCCTTTCAATTATCTACGAGATGTTATTAGTGTTGATGATGATAACACTTTAGTAATAACTGACGGTCCTTATGTTGATCCAAAACTTTGTGAGGGATTACCTGGTTTATTGATATTGGATGCAGTAAATAATACCGACTCTTCAGCACCACTTAATTTCTTCTACATTGATACTAATGGTACAGAAGACATAGGAGATGATGGCCAACCTTTACCTTTAAATGGGAATACAACAAAATTAGATGAGGATACCTATCAAATATTAATTGATACACCATTCGAATACGGTAAAATTGTTATTATAACAGACGAGGGTTGTGGTGTAGAAACTGAATTCAATTTAGCTCTTGGAGATCCATATTTTTCTTTTACTTCACCATCTTTTGAGCAAGTTAATGAAATTCCGGCAAGAGAAAATATCACATTTATTGATGAATCTGAAGGTGAATTTTCAAGATTAGAGTGGAATTTTGGAGATAATTCAGAGCCTGTTGTAATCAATGTTTCAGGAACAACTTCTGGAGTAACACAGGTAACACACGCATATGGTAATTCAGGAACCTATTATCCAACACTAACTATTTATAACGAAATAGGCTGTTATGAGTCAGTGACAAATCCGATTGTCATAGGCAGAGGGTACAGCATTTATTTTCCCAATGTATTCACTCCAAATAACGATTGTATGAACGATTTTTTCAGACCCTTGTTTACTGGATTTGAAAGTCTCACTTTTAATATTTATGATAACCGGGGTAATTTAATTTACACTGAACAAGCGCAAGACGGTTCGATTGATCGAAATGCGTGCCCAAATGAAATTGATCCTACAGGAAATGGAAAATCTATTTTGGGTTGGGATGGGAAAAGATCAGATGGATCGACAATAGATGCCTTCAGTCCCTATTATGTATATAGTGTTGAGGCAGTTCCAATGAACAGAATAACTGACGATCAAGTAATTGAAAGAAGCGGAATATTTACTATATTAAAGTAATGTTTAGAAAGAAAGTCATTTTTGTGTTTATTTTATTCCTTGTAAATTTTTCATTTTCACAAGAAATGATTTATACTACACAATCTAAATTAATGCATATTACCAATCCAAGTTTCTTCGGATTGAATAGTTGGAACAGATCAGGGCTGTTGTACTCAACTACAGAAATCAACCCTAATGAAACTCAGAATAATAAATTCTTTTTTGGCTCATACTCCTTTGATTTACAAAATTTTAGCCTGGGTGTTCAGTTCAATAATTTTACTGCTCCCAATATTGGTTATAAAAAGAATGATCTCAACCTAAGTTATATTTATAAAGTAGAGTTTGGTAATGACGTATGGTTCTTGCCTTCAATAAATGTCGGTTTTTCATCAAAAAATTTAAATCCAGCAAGTCTTGTTTTTGAAGATCAAATCAATTCCATAACAGGGTATGTAAATCAAGAATCGATAGACCCATTAGCAGATTTTTTCTTTGCTAAAAATTATACTAATCTGGGTGCCTCTTTTATACTTCATAGTGCTGATTTTTTACTTGGGCTTTCATTTGAAAATCTAAATCAACCCAATATAGCTTACAACGATGATGTAGAATTTTTAATCCCGATTACAATTGGATTTCAAGCAGCTTATGAGTTTAATTTAAACCCTTACGACAGAAGATTTTTACCTAGGTATTCCTATCTGTATTCTTATGCTTCTGTAAGAAGGAGTAACGAGTCTATGAACGTATATACTTCACAAGAATTTCAGTTAGGAGAATTTAGTATTGGGGCCAATCAGCAATTTGGAATTTTTGATTCTTTTTCCTTTTTGAACGTGGGGCTGAATGTTGGATTATCTTATGAAAATTTTGACTTTGGAGTATCTTATGCTTTTGCTTTACAGAGTTCAGCAACTACTTACAGATATGCTCCAACCATATTTGATTTGTATTTGAGCTTTGATTTTAGCCCATTTCTGAGAAACAGAAGAGGCCAATATAAAAGGCTTCAAGTTGATAATTACTACTAGTACTTAATTAAGTAAATACTATCTCTAATATAATAATTCCAAATTCCTGCCTTTTTTTCGTTTACAAAAGGACCCTCACTGATTTTTATACCTTTATTATCATAAATTTTTTGAAGACCATTTCCACAAGAATCATATTTTTTTTCCATTAAAAGTACATTGTCTTTAAATGATTTTTCATTTCTTATTTTTCCTTTAATTACTTTGGTTAGGGTAAATAGATCACCTTTATATAGTTCATATTTACCAGTGAACAATTTTTCATTTGAATAAACTCTACAGTCTTTAAACACTAATTCACCCCTTGGAACAACCTTTTCACATCCTAGCAAAAAAAATAATAAAAAAACTTTAGTAATTATAAATTGCTTTACCCCCACTTTTAAAATATTCCTCAAATTCACCGATCTTAAGACCTCTATAATAATTACCACACATTTTAAGTTTTCCATTTTCAAAAAATTCTTCATGACTCCCATTTTTCATGTTGTTTTCATAATATGATATTTGAAATATAGAACCAGTTATATAATACGCTTCAAATTTTTTCACCATTACTCCATTTTCAAAAAATGCTTTTGTTTCCACATTTCCATTTTTAAAGTATTGGTAAACATAACCATCTATAATTCCATTATTAATATTCATTTTCATTTTTACAATACCATTATCATAAAACTCATATAGTACACCGGAGTATGGTTTAGATTTTTTCTCAAAAAACATCTTATCATCCTTAATATTTATTTTAATTTGATTTAAAGTTGTTTTTTTATCAACACAAGAATAAATAAGAATTAATGAAATTATTAAAATAGAAATCCTGAGTTTTAACATTAATTAATCTTTTAATCTCTAAAAATTTTATTGGGAAATACGACGGGGCTTTCATAGCCGTTTTTTCCTACCGTAGCCACACCAAAAAAGAAGTTGTCAATAACAATTCCTTCTAGGGTAGTTTCAGATACATCCCCTACAAAACGACAATGATCCCATGTAGGAGAGGTGGTATCGCGCCAATAGATTTTATAGCCCGCAATATTGGGGTCAGTTACTTTTTCCCAATGGAATTTTACTGAAGCTTGAACAATTCCTCCGATAGAAAGCTTTTTTAGGGCAGGGGGTGCCCAAGCCAAACTAGCGAGGTTGATCGCATTTACTGCCGTTAGTTTTTTTGCGTATTCAAAGTCAACTCCTTCGATTACATCGCCATAAGCAATTCCGTTTTCTACACGGATATCTTGGTGTTGCATCACATAATTTTCATGTGCTTCCATTATACGAATCCCCGCATAGCCCACATCATTAAATGGACGGTGGTGTCCCCCTCGACCAAAACGATCCAAACGATAAATCATCATTGGGTTCATTTCCGGCATAAACTCAGTTACAGTTTTATGGACGTAACGTGCCAGCTGCCGAGAGATTCCATCCACTTCACCTCCATAAAATCGACGTGCATTGCGTTGGAGTTCCGTTTCGTTTGCCGGGACAGGTTCGGAAAAAATCCGAAAAGTTCTGTTATCGATTACGCCATCCACCCCTCTGATGTTCCCTATCATATCGTTGTTTAAAATCCCGATGATTTCCCAACCTTGCTCTTGAGCATAAGCTGCAAGACCCTTGCCTCCAAAAAGACCTTGTTCTTCACCAGCTAGACCTACATAAATGATGCTGTTTTCAAAAGTGTAATTTGACAAAACACGAGCTGATTCTATCGTACCTGCCATACCACTGGCATTATCATTAGCTCCAGGAGAATCCTCTGTATAATTTGTAGGATCTGAAATTCTCGAATCTATATCCCCACTCATAATGATGAATCGGTTGGGATGGGTTTTCCCGCGTTGGAGGGCCACTATATTGTTGATCCAAACGGGTTTTACAATTCGGTCTCCATCTTTCGGAGTAAAATAATTCTTTTGCTCAAAAACCTTTAGGCAATTGTTACAGTCTTTGGAAATGCTTTCAAATTCAGATATAATCCACCTCCGAGCGGCACCAATTCCCCTTGAAGACGAAAGGGTATCACTTAGGGTATGGCGTGTACCAAAATCAACGAGCGTCTGGATGTCGTTTTCTAGTCGTTCGCTAGAAACACCTTCGATAATAGTATAGAGGGTTTGTTTTTCTTGGGCTTGAGTCAGTGTCATGCTTAAAAAGACAAAAACAGGGAGTAACTTTTTCATAAATTTATTTTTGGTCAAAGTACTAAAAAAACCGACACTGTAAAGTGTCGGTTTTCGAAATGTATTCTAGATCATTCTTACAAAAAATACGAATTTTCTGAAATAAAACGGTCTGCTATTTCAGTCTTAACATCAACTATATTAGGGTAATCTGAATACGAACAGCTTTTAGATACTACCTCCAAGAGTTGTCTTTGTTCTGCTCCTTTAGTAATACTTAAAATGACTTCTTTTGCTTTCTTAAGAACAATGTCATGCGCTTCATAAACATAATGTTGTACCAACGCTTGTTGAGTTTTTTGAGCTTCTGCTCCCTCGCGTTCACAATTTTTCAACGTTCTCAATAGGACTGATTCTGAAAAATAGATTTCAATGAGAATATCAGACAGAGAAAGAAGTACCTGCTGGTGGTCTTCCAGTTCGGTACCGTATTTCTGTACCGCATTTCCTGTGAGCATTAAGAACAATTGTTTGAAGTTGTGAATCAAGTTTTGCTCTTCAGTTAAAATAGTCCCTGAAGCATTTTTTGGGGATTCATTTGCGCCGAGCTCAGCTACGGCTTGCATCACTGCTGCCATTAAATCAATTTGGCCTTTCATTCCTTTTTTGAGTAACATCCCAACAGAAAGCATACGATTGATTTCATTGGTTCCTTCATAAATTCTCCCAATTCGGGCATCCCTCCAAGCAGATTCCATGGGGGTGTCTGCTGAGAATCCCATACCTCCAAAAATTTGGATGCCTTCATCAGCACAATTTTGGACATCTTCAGAAGCACCTACTTTTATAATAGAACACTCTACCGCAAAATCCTCTACTCCCTTCAGTTCTGCCTCTTGATGTGACATCCCTTGGGAGACAAAATATTGGATACGGTCTTCGATCTCTTTAGCAGCACGATAACAAGCGGATTCCCCTGCATAACAGGAGCTTGCCATTCGAGCTATTTTTTCTTTGATAGCTCCGAACTGTGAGATTGGAGTTTTAAATTGAACTCGTTCGTTAGCGTATTTTATGGCTTCTGTGGTTACTCTTCGTTGGGCATCCAAACAGGCAACTCCTAGTTTCACTCTGCCTACATTTAAGGCATTCATGGCAATTTTAAATCCGCCACCTCGTTCACCGAGCATGTTTTCTACAGGAACTTGAGTTTCGTTAAAAAATACCTGTCGGGTAGAGGAGGCGTGGATTCCAAGTTTATTTTCCTCTTCTCCCAGTCCAATTCCGTTTTCGGGCTCGTTGGGTACGATAAATCCAGTAATGTTTTTGTCGTCTTCTATCCGGGCAAAGACAATCATTAATGAGGCAAAGCCTGCATTAGAAATCCACATCTTCTGGCCCGAAATTTTATAATGGGTTCCATCTTCGGAAACAACCGCTTTGGTCTTTCCGGAATTGGCATCAGAACCCGCACCGGGCTCAGTCAAACAGTAGGAACCAAACCACTCTCCAGAACCTAATTTAGGTAAGTATTTTTGTTTTTGTTCTTCTGTACCGTACAGGGTGATAGGGAGAGTTCCAATTCCCGTATGCGCTCCAAAGGCCGTAGAAAACGAACCCGTGGCACCAGAAATATAATCACAAACTAACATGGAGGAAACAAAACCCATTCCTAGACCTCCATACGCTTCAGGCACAGAAACACTTAAGAATCCAAGACTCCCAGCTTGTTCCATTAAAGATTTTGTAAGTCCATAATCCTTTTTTTCAAATCGTTCTTTTTGAGGCCAAACCTCACGATCTATAAATTCTTTTACGGCAGCTTTCATCATTTGCTGCTCTTCATTAAAATCTTCTGGAGTAAAAATCTCCTGATTGAGATGGTTTTGAATGATAAAAGCGCCGCCGCTTCCTTTTTTGTTTTCTGTAGCTTCCATAATTATGTAGTTTTAAAGTTGGGGTTGAAAATGTTCAAATTCGTTTGCTTTTTCTTTAATATACTGCATTACTTCAAAAAAATGTTGAATTTTTTTTTTGCTTATGCTTTTTTCGATCTCCTGGTTAAAGTGGAGTACAACAGACTTAGAATCTTCCCGTTTTGCAACTCCAAATTCTGTGAGATGAATTAGTACACTCCTTCCGTCGTTTGGATGTTGTGTGCGGTAGATTAAATTGCGTTCTTCCATGGTATTGAGTAAGCGAGAAAGGCTGGTGGGTTCCATGCCCATTTTTGGCCCTAGTGTGGTAGAAGGAGTGCCCTCAGCATCAATGCTCAAAAGTGCAAATCCCGTTGCCATAGTCGAATCAAATTTACTCGCTTCTTTGTTGTACATTTTACTTACCATTTGCCATGTGGAACGCAAGGCACTGTCAAAAGTTTCTTGTTTCATTGATTCAAATATAATATATTTTATTATGCATGCATAGTAAAATGATAAAAAAATGGCTCACATTTTTATGTGAGCCGTCATAAGGTTTAACTGTACATCTGTTCAATAAGTGCATCATATTTTTCGGCAACCACTTTTCTTTTCAGTTTCATAGTGGGCGTCAAATGTCCCTCATCTATAGACCACTCTTCCGGAGTCAGTTCTATTTTTTTGACCTGTTCCCAAGAGCCAAAATATTGGTTGTAGTGTTCCACTTCTTTTTCTATGGCTTCTTTGAGAAGTGGTTCCTGTGCCGCTTGGGCCAATGAATCACATACAATACCTTTTTCTTTAAGCCATTGTGTCACATGATCTACGTTGGGTTGAATTACTGCGGTAGGCATTTTTCTTCCGGAACCTACGACCATAATTTGCTCTATAAACAAGGATTGCTTCATCTGGTTTTCTATGACTTGTGGAGCAATGTATTTCCCTCCAGAGGTTTTGAACATTTCTTTTTTTCTATCCGTAATTTTCAAAAATCCTTCAGAATCAAGTTCCCCGATATCTCCGGTGTGAAAAAACTCTCCCGTCATCACCTCCTGGGTCATCTTTTCTTCTTTGTAGTAGCCCATCATTACGTTAGGTCCTTTGCACAAAATTTCCCCGTCTTCAGCAATTTTCACTTCTACCCCGTCAATAACTTTCCCCACTGTATCGATTTTAAACTGGTCTTGTCTCATGTCATTTACCGAGATTACAGGTGAAGTCTCTGTTAGTCCATATCCTTCTACAAGTGTCATTCCTGCTGCTGTAAATACGCGTGCCAAACGCGGTTGCAAAGCAGCACTTCCCGATGCGATGAGTTCCAAGTTCCCACCTAGGGCTTCTTGCCATTTGGAAAGAATGAGTTTACGCGCAATTTTTAACTTGAATTCATACCACGCACCATTTTGACCGTAGGGCTCGTATTGAAGTCCAATATCTACTGCCCAATAAAAGAGTGATTTCTTAATCCCTGAGAGTTCTGCGCCTCGGGCGTAAATTTTATCGTAAACCTTTTCCAATAATCGGGGAACGGCAGTCATCACATTGGGTTTAATCTCTTTTAAATTATCGCCTATTGTATCAATCGATTCTGCAAAATATACAGAAACGCTGTTGTACATATAAATGTATAAAATGACCCGTTCAAAAATATGGCAGATGGGCAGAAAACTCAGTGCAGTCGCTTCGCCTATAGTAAGAGGTAGTCTTTTGGAACTCGAAATGACATTCGATACCACGTTGTCGTGGCTTAGCATAACGCCTTTTGGCACCCCAGTTGTTCCAGAGGTATAAATGATTGTAGCAAGTTCCTCAGGCTTAACGCGATCCCGCATTTGGGCAACTGTATTATCGTGATCCGTATTTGCTCCTTCGTCTAAAAGTTCGGACCAATGAGCGCAGCCTTTGATTTGGTCAAAACTGTATATTTTTTTTAACGACTCAACATTTTTTTGAATGGCTTTTACCTTGTCATATACCTCTTGGTCAGAAACAAAGCAGTAGAGGCTCTCCGAGTGATTCAGAATGTACTCGTAGTCTGTTGCTGATATAGTAGGGTAAATTGGAATATTCACAGCCCCTAATGTCAAAAGGCCCACATCCATGATGCTCCATTCGGTCCGGTTGTTTGAAGAAATCATTGCGATTTTGTCTCCTGCCTTGATTCCCATTCCAACTAAGGCACGACTGATGGCCCGCGATTGATTGAGAAATTCAGTTGAGGAAACACTTTCCCATGTTCCGTTGTATTTTGTGGTAAAAGCTTTTTCTAGTGGGGCATGCTCTTTTTGATATTCAATAAATTCAAATAATCTTGTCGGTGTCATTTATTCATTTTACTGCAAAATAGGAAATATTTTGAAGTAAAAGAAAAAGATTTATATGACGCTATTTTCCAGCCACCCATAGGCATTTTCAAAAGCGAGGGTCCAAGGACTTACCTCATCTTCTCGTTGGGCAGGATAGTGTGCCCAATTCCAAGGAAATGTGGAGCGCTCCAAATGCGGCATCATCACCAAGTGTCTTCCGTCTGAACTGGTCAGCATGGCAGCATTATAGTCGGATCCGTTCGGATTGGAAGGATAGTCATGGTATAAGTATTTGGCAGGGATTTGATAGTGGTTTTTGCTTTGTGGAAAAGAAAATTTTCCTTCCCCATGGGCTGCCCAAATACCCAACGTACTTCCTTCAAGCCCTTGTAGCATAATGGAGCTGCTGGTTTTTATCGTAACTGCGGTAAAAATACATTCAAATTTACCCGAATCGTTGTGTAGCATTCTAGGTTGGGGTTGGTCTGGGGGAGTTAATAATCCCAGCTCTACGAACAATTGACAACCGTTACAGACGCCTAAAGAGAGTGTGTCAGTGCGTTGAAAGAAATTTTCAAGGGCTTTTTTGGCCTTGGGGTTGTATTTAAAAGCCCCTGCCCAACCTTTAGCTGAACCCAGTACATCGGAATTGGAAAAACCTCCTACGGCTACCAAAAGGCGAATGTCCTCTAGCGTTTCTCTTCCTTCAATAAGATCGGTCATGTGTACATCGCGAACCTCAAAACCGCTGAGGTCCATCATATAGGCCATCTCACGTTCGGAGTTGCTCCCTTTTTCTCGGATCACAGCAGCTTTAATTCGATTTGATTTTGGGACTGGTTTTTTACCATCAAAATGGTCTGGAAATTGGAATTTGAGGGGTTGTTTGACAATGTTTTCCGAACGAATTGCTGCTAAATCTGCTCGAGTTTGCTGGGCTTCCAATCGGGTCGATGTGGCCATCCAGGTCTTCCTCATTTCAGTAATCGAAAAATGCAAAGAACCGATTATTAACTCGTTTTGATTTGTAACCGATCCGATTTTCAGTGCGCGAACTCCCACTTTTATGAAAGAAGCGGTCAAATCTTCTGTGGATTGTAGGACGACACCTACTTTTTCAGAAAATAAAATCTTTACAAGATCGGTTTCCTTTAGTCCACTAAAGTCGAGCTGCATGCCTATCGAGGTAGAAGGAAAGCAAAGTTCTAGCAAGGTGGTAATCAGTCCTCCGGAACCAATGTCGTGTCCAGAAGTTATTTTGCCGGCAGTAATGTGATCTTGAATTGCGTTGAAGGCTGTTTTAAAATAGGCAGCATCTTGAACACAGGGCGTCTCTGTCCCAATTCGGTCTTGACTTTGGGCAAAAGAAGACCCTCCAAGGTGAAAGGAGTCTTGAGCAAAGTCGATATAATAAAAATCTCCTCCATTCCACCGAGCTACGGGGGTAATAATTTGGTTTACATCTTTACACTGCCCAGCAGCAGAGATAATGACCGTCCCTGGGGCAAGCACATCCCCGTCAGGATATTTTTGCTTCATGGAAAGGGAGTCTTTTCCTGTGGGAATATTTATTCCTAATGCAATTGCAAAGTCGGAGCACTCTTGTACCGCTTCGAAAAGACGTGCATCTTCCCCAGGATTATTACAAGGCCACATCCAGTTTGCGGACAAGGAGACACTTTCCAGGCCTTTTTCTAGGGGCGCAAAAACAATATTAGTAAGGGCTTCTGCAATGGCCGTATTACTTCCTTTTTTAGGATCAATCAATGCACTTACTGGGGCGTGTCCTATAGAGGTTGCAATTCCTTTCTGTCCTGTGTAATCAAGTGCCGTGACCCCACAATTACTGAGGGGTAAATGAAGCTCGCCGACACCTTGTTGCTGGGCAACCCGACCCGTGACACAACGATCCACTTTATTTGTCAACCAATCTTTACAGGCTACAGCTTCCAATTGAAGAACCTGTTTGATGTAGTTAGGAAGTTCGTTTTGATCGTAGTTTATTTCTTTATACCTCCGCGGAATGGAAACATCATTCATAATTGTTTTTGGCGAACTGCCAAAAAGAGATGAAAGACCTAAATCAACTGGGGTTTTATTGCTTTTTTTGGAGTGAAAGGAAAAGTGTTGATCCTCTGTGACTTCTCCAACAATATAAAAAGGGGCACATTCGCGTTTGGCGATTTTTTCTAAAAAGGAAGCGTCTTTAGGTGCCAAGATAAGTCCCATGCGCTCTTGAGATTCATTTCCAATGATTTCTTTGGCGGATAGGGTAGGATCGCCTAGGGGAAGCGCATCAATTTGAATAGAACCTCCTGTGTCTTCTACCAATTCAGACAAACAGTTTAGATGTCCACCTGCACCATGATCGTGGATAGAAATGATTGGATTTTCACTGTGTTCTACTAAGGCACGGATGGCGTTGGCAACGCGTTTTTGCATTTCAGGATTGGAGCGCTGTACGGCATTGAGTTCAATTGCGCTGCCAAAGGCTCCTGTGTCTGCAGAGGATACTGCTGCACCTCCCATTCCGATTCGATAATTATCACCCCCCAAAATGATGATTTGATCTCCTTTTTTCGGCGTGCCTTTTTGAGCTTGCTCTTTTTTTCCAAACCCAATTCCACCTGCTAACATGATCACCTTATCAAAGCCGAAACGCTGATCATTTTCTTGATGTTCGAAAGTTAAAACGGATCCTGCGATTAGCGGCTGCCCAAATTTATTTCCAAAATCTGATGCTCCATTCGAAGCTTTGATCAAAATATCTATGGGGGTTTGATACAGCCATTTGCGCTCTGGGAAAGAACTGTTTTTTCGATCTTCTTGGACACGAGAATAAGGGGTCATATAAACTGCTGTCCCAGCTAGGGGTAGAGATCCTTTTCCTCCAGCTAATCGGTCTCTGATTTCTCCTCCCGATCCTGTAGCAGCTCCGTTAAAAGGCTCTACCGTGGTCGGGAAGTTATGCGTTTCCGCTTTTAGAGAAAGGACACTTTCGATGGTTTTTTTGTTAAAACTACTGGGTCGATCTGCAGTCTGTGGAGCAAATTGTTCAATCTGTGGTCCTTCTATAAATGCGACATTGTCTTTGTATGCGGAGACAATGGTATTTGGGTTTTTTTTGGAAGTTTCTTTAATGAGTTGAAAGAGGCTCTGTTCTTTTGTTTGGCCGTCTATGACAAAAGAGCCATTAAATATTTTATGCCTACAGTGCTCTGAGTTGACTTGAGAAAATCCAAATACTTCAGAGTCGGTCAAGGGCCTTTTTAGGGTTTTTGACAAATCGTTTAAATAATCGATTTCTTCTTGACTTAAGGCCAATCCTTCTTGCTGATTATAGGCTTTGATGTCTTTTATGGGCAAAACCTTTTCAGGCTCAATTTCTACTTGAAAAAGAGTTTGGTTCAGCTCTTTAAATTCTACCACCAGCATGGGGTCTATTTGGTCCACCGTAGCTTTGGAAACGTATTCTTCAATACGCTGGATTCCAGGAATCCCCATGTTTTGTGTGATTTCAACTGCATTGGTACTCCAAGGAGTAATCATTGTGGATCTGGGACCCACAAAAGAACCTTTTATAACTTTTTCGCTGAGCAGAGGGGCATCGCCAAAAAGCCATTGTAGTTTTGTTGTGTATTCAGGGGTAAGTGTTGTGGTAGTTTGAACGACAAAAACCTTGGTAGTGACATCGCCAAAAAACAAGAGCATACAGTGCAGTTTTAAACTTCAAAAATAATGCTTTTCTAAACGATTTTCCTCCTCTTGCCGCTTCGAAATGTTCAAAGTTGTTTCGGAGTTATTCACAAAAGGAACGCATCAGGATGACTTTGCCATTTTCGCCATGTAGAACCCATCTCCTTGGGTAGTATGTGTCAAAAACGTTTCTTCTTTTTCCAATTGGAAGTCCTTTCCTGAATCGGAATTTAAAAAGTTTTGAACCTGATTTTGGTTTTCTTCGGGGAAGATGGAACAGGTCGCATAAACAAGTGATCCGCCTTTTGAAACCTGTCCAGCATAGGTTTGTAAAATTTCTTGCTGTAAAAGGATTAGTTCTTCAATTCGTTTTGGGGTCATGTGCCATTTGGCTGCAGGATTTCTGCGCAGAACGCCCAGACCACTACAGGGAGCATCGATTAACACCAGATCTGCAGTTTCCTTTTGAGTTTTTAAAAACGCATCGTCATCTGTGTTTTCTACACGTACAATAGTTACTCCATTTCGTTGGACGCGCGCTTCGAGTTGTTTTATTTTTTTTTCATAAGGGTCCATTGCTACAATTGTACCTTGATTTTGCATCAGTGCAGCCAGGTGAAGAGTTTTTCCACCACCACCTGCACAAGCGTCTAGGACAGACATTCCGGGCTTAGGATCAGCAAAATGGGCAACTCGTTGTGAATTGGCATCTTGTATTTCAAACCAACCCTTTTTGTAAGCGTCCGTATGGGTTAGCTTTTGATGTTTGCTGAGTACCAAAGCTTCGGGAAGCGCTGCGATGAAAGTGCTTTCAATTTGGTGTTTTGTCTTTAGAAAGGAGTGTAGTTTTTCAGGGGTAGTTTTTAAAGTATTTACTCTTAAAACTAGAGGAGCAGTAGTGTTCAAGCTTTGAATTTCTTTTTTCCAGAGGGTTTCTCCAAACGTTCTGACACCCAAGTCATCTAGCCAATCTGGCAGCGATTCAAGGATTTTTAATGGGGTGCTTTTTGGGTCGAGGTCAAGAGTTATTTTTTTCGAATCTAGCTCTGAAAATTCATCCCATTCCGGCAGGGTGATACCCTTGCTTAAAATCCAAACACCTAACAAATTCCAAAAATAAAATTTTGACTTAGGATCAAGCGACCCCATTTCAGAAAATTTTCTTTGCCAACGTACAATTTCTAGTACTCCTTCACCCACCCATTTGCGGTCTCGGGAACCCCATTTTCGATTTTGTTTTAAAAGTTGATTGAGCGTAGGTCGCAACGCTTTTTTTTCTTGTAGAATTTGTTCCAGACCTTGTACAATACCTAATGCTGTATTGCGGTGTAGTTTCATCTTTATATCTTTTGTATGGTAATGACAAAGGTGGTCTTTTTATTTTCTCTTTTTTGATTTATTTTTTATGCGATTCAACAACTCTCGATCAAATCGCTTTTCCTGGTATAAAATATTGAGTACTTTTTTAGGTCGAATTTTTTTAAGTAACCTCTCATTGCGTTCGTGTTTCATTTCCAATCCTTTGATTTCAAAAGCATCCAATTCAGAGATGTAAACAGATGCGGAAGCAGTGTTGAGGGTGTCCATAGACTTTCTCAACGCTTTTCGCATCTGGCGGACCTTAGTCCAGATTTCGTTATGATAGGCATTTTCATAGTCTTCAAAGATGCATTTGTACGCCTCAAGCTCTTCGGAGTTCATCTCTGTATTTTCAATAATATAACTCAACTTCCAGGCTTTGAGCTCCTCGAAACGCGATTTTTCTTTTTGCGACCAAACTGTATTTGAAATTAATAGGCCTACTAAAAGAAGTGGTAAATAATGAGTTTTTGTTTTCATTTTAAGGTTTTGAATTGTAGGTAAGACTTGTTTCAATCTCTCCTTCTTCTAGTAGAGTCAAAAGCTCATAACTGTTAAATTCTTCAATATAATAAGTTTCAATATAATCGTCAAAAGCCTGTTCTGTATTTTCAATGATTAAGGTTTCTGATGGGCTTGAAACTGTAAAGAAAAATAGGAAAGAAGCAGCGATGCTCACTGATGTAATTAAGATACGTAGGATGTTTTTATCTACCTTTTTATCTTTCTTTTGCGTTTTATAAAGAATTTCCTTTTCTAATCGATCGAAATAGCCTTTTGGAGTTTGAAGTCCGTAGGCATTGTGATTCGCTTTGGTTTTTTGCAATAAGGCTTCCTCTAGGGTGTCAAAATACCCTTTGGGTACTTTAAAAAGATTATTTTTTCGGGTCTTCATCGGTCAGCTTGGTTTTTATTTTTTTTACAGCGTGGTGATAGGAAGCTTTTAAGGCTCCTACACTGGTATCTAAGATTTCTGAAATGGCATCGTAATTCATTCCGTCAAAGTATTTCATATTAAAAACAATCCGTTGTTTTTCAGGGAGTCTCGCAACCTCCTTTTGTAAGAGCAATGCTGCTTCATCCCCGTCAAAATAGGAATCTGCCTCAAGTCCGTCTGTAAGGGCTTCTACCCATTCTTGATTTTGCAACCCCATTTTTTTTGCTTTACTAGTAATAAGATTTAAAGCTTCATTAGTTGCGATCCGATATATCCAGGTGAAAAGCGTACTGTTTTCTTTAAAGTTTTCAATGTTCAAATGTACTTTGATAAAAGTGTTTTGAACAACGTCATTTGCATCATCATGATCCAAAACAATCTTCCTAATGTGCCAGTACAAGCGCTCTTTGTACTCCGACACCAATCGTGCAAAGGCTTTTTCCCTAGAACTGGGATGCTTTAGTGCATGAACAAATAGAGACTGTTGTTTCAAATTAAACGCATTTATTGTATTACTGTAGACAAATTACAAGATAAATAGTTTAATTCATTTGTTGGATTTGTACCCAGCTTTTATACGGTTTACTGTTTTTTACCAATTCCTGATGTGTTCCAGAGGCAACGATCGTCCCTTGGTTTAAGACCAAAATAAGATCCGCCTTTTGAATGGTGGAAAGTCGATGTGCGATGACCAATGAAGTCCTGTTTTGCATTAATTTTTCTAAGGCTTGCTGCACTTGTTGTTCTGCTTCGGTGTCCAGAGAGGAGGTCGCTTCATCCAAAATCAGTAATTGAGGATCTTTGAGCAACGCTCTTGCGATGGTTAGACGTTGTTTTTGTCCTCCTGAGAGCTTGTTGCCTAGATCTCCAATAGAAGTGTGGTAGCCCTTTGGTAAGGCTTCGATAAAGTCATGCGCATAGGCTGCTTTAGCAGCAGCAATAATTTCCTTTTCGGTAGCATTTGATTTACCTAAAAGTAAATTGTTGTAGACACTGTCGTTGAACAAGATGGATTCTTGGGTAACCATACCGATATGTTGGTACAAACTCTGTTTTTGAATTTTTTCAATAGCGATGCCGTCTAGAGTTAAACGACCCTGATCGATGTCGTAAAATCGATTCAGTAAATAGGTCAAGGTGGTCTTTCCACTTCCCGAAGGACCAACCAAGGCGACCATTTGACCCTTTTTTATTTCAAAAGAAAGATCTTTAATAACAGGAGTATCTTCGTAACCGAAGGAAACTCGGTCAAAGACGATATTTTTTTCAATTTTTTTAAGGGGAATTGCAGAGGGATGCTCTTTGAGACTGTCTTCTGCATTTAAAATTTCTAAAATCCGTTCGGCGGCGGCATTGCCTTTTTGAATGCTGTAACTGGCTTTGCTTATTCCTTTAGCAGGGGTCAGGATGTTGTAGGCCAAACCGATAAAGACAATAAAAGTTGTACCCGAGAGACTTCCGTCCACCAATACCATACGCCCTCCAAACCAAAGCAGAACTCCAATGGCAGCAATCCCTAAAAATTCACTTGCAGGACCGGCGAGGCTCGCTCGATGTAAGAGTTTATTCGAAAAGATATAAAACCGTTGGGTGGCCTTTTTAAATCGAGCTTTAAATTGGGCACCCGCACCAAAAGTCTTAATGATTTTTTGCCCGTTAACAGTTTCATCTATTATAGATAAAAAATCACCTTGCTCTTCTTGAATACGCGCGGATTGTTTTTTTAATCGCTTCCCGATACGAGAGATGATCCACCCAGAAAGTGGGATAAAAAGTAAGACAAATAGAGTCAACTGATAACTGAAAAAGAACATCGCTCCTAGTGAAAATAAAATTGTGAGTGGCTCTCTAACAATTAGCTCCAAAATAGACAAAAAAGAGCTTTGAATCTCGGTGACATCACTAGTCATTTTTGCCATCAGGTCTCCTTTTCTTTTTTCATTAAAAAAGGAGAGGGGGAGTACCAGGATTTTTTCGTAAAGTGTATTTCGCAAATCTTTTAGGATCCCATTTCTGAGATAAGTAATAAAAAAAAGTGCTAGGTAATTACAAATGTTTTTTAAGAAAAACAAACCTAGAACTAGACCAATAACAAAGAGGAGTGTGCCTTCAACATCTCGTTCCATCTGTTGGGAAACATAATAGTTCAGACTGTCTTTAACATAGGTTTGAAGGCTGAGTATGCCTTCGTATTTGACAGGAGTTAAACGTTTTTCCGTGGTTTCGAATAAAACATTGAGCATAGGGATCAAGGAGACAAAAGAGAGGGCGCTAAAAAGGGCATAGAGGGCATTAAAAAAGATATTTAAGAATGCATAGGCCTTGTAGGGGACTCCAAATCGAATAATTTTTTTGAAAGAAGAAAACATCAGTTTAAAAGGGCATTAACGAATTGATCGATTTTTCTATCAAATTGTTGCTTTTGTTGTTGCCAAGAGATTTCAGGTTGATATTCCCCTTGGACACTAAAGTAAAATTTTATTTTGGGTTCTGTACCACTCGGGCGCAATGCAATTCTACTCCCCTCGTCCAAGTTAAAAATCAGGACATCTGCTTTGGGCAAGTCTATTTTTTGGGCTTGTTTATTTTTTAAATTCTTGGTACTCCCCGATAAATAATCTTCAACTGTTAGAATGGAAATTCCTTCAACATGGGTAGGGGGATGATTTCTAAACCGATCCATTAGAGCCTGGATTTCCTCAGATCCTGATTTCCCTTCCTTAGTGAGAGAGATAAGTCGTTCGTAATACACCCCATACTTTTGAAAACATTCCAAAAGAAAGCAGTACACACTTTTGCCCTGAGATTTTAATTCCGTAGCGAGTTCACAGGCCAACAAACTAGCCGATACCGCATCTTTATCTCGAACTTGATGTCCCACCAGATATCCAAAACTTTCTTCTCCACCACCTACAAAGGTCAACTTCGGATGGTCTTCGATCAGTTTGGCAATCCATTTAAAACCGGTCAAACAGTTTTTGAATTGAATTTGATATTCCTCTGCCAGGGCCTTGATCATGGGAGTAGAAACAATTGTACTGGCAATAAAGTGGTTGGAACTCAGTTGGTTCTCTGCCTGTTTTTTGGACAAAAGATATTCGGTTAAAACAATCATGATTTGATTGCCATTGAGATGGTACCATTGGTTTTCCAAATCCCGAACCACGATTCCCAAGCGGTCTGCGTCGGGATCAGTTCCGATAATGAGATCCGCATTTTTTTGATCCCCCAGCGCTACAGCCATTTTTAAGGCCTCGGGCTCTTCAGGATTGGGAGAAAGTACAGTAGGAAAACCTCCATCGGGCGTTTCCTGTTCCTTGACGATATGTACATTTTGATAGCCTGCTTTTTTCAACACCTGGGGGACAGCAGTAATTGAAGTTCCGTGGATGGGGGTAAAAACAATATGAAGTGAATTTCGATCTTCTAAATCCATTTGAGCCTCTTGAAGTACGAGCTTGTGGTAGGCATCGTCAATCGTCTCGTCAATGTAGTTTAGCAGAGTGTCATTTCCTTTGAATTGAATTTGCTCGTAAGTGGTTTCCTCTATTTCTCCAATAACTGCTTTGTCCTCTGGAGGGACTAGTTGTCCTCCGTCTTTTCCATAGACTTTATAGCCGTTGTATTGAGGTGGATTGTGCGAAGCGGTCAATACAATTCCACAGTGTGCGTCTAAATGTCGTACAGCAAAAGAGAGCTCTGGAGTGGGACGAAGGTCACTAAATAAATAACAAGAGAAGCCATTTGCAGTAAACACATCGGCAACGACCTTCGCTAGACTTTTACTTTGGTGACGACAATCGTAGGCGATGACAACTTTGATCTGTTCCTCAGGATATTTTTCTTTTAAGAAATGGGACAAGCCTTGGGTGCTTTTTCCAAGGGTGTATTTATTGATTCGATTGGTCCCTACTCCCATGATACCGCGCATGCCACCCGTTCCAAATTTTAGGGAAGTGTAAAAGGCATCTTCCAGTTTTTGGGGATCTTTTTTTAATTCGAGTACCGCTTTTTGGGTTTCCTGATCAAATGTGGCTTGGAGCCATTCTCCGATGCGTTTTTCTGTGGTCATTCGTTGGGGGTTTGTTCTTTGAAGGTATAGCGTTTTGTATTGCGTTTGCTTCTCAAGATAATTTCGCCTAAAAAACCTGCGATAAAAAATTGACTTCCAAGAAGCATTAAAGTCAAGGCGATGTAAAATTCGGGACGGTTTGTGATCAATCTAGCTTGCGTGTCAAAGTAGAGTTTGTTCATCCCTAGATAAACGGTAAAGAGAAAACCTGCAAGAAGCATAAAACTTCCCCACAAACCAAAAAAATGCATGGGGCGTTTCCCGAATTTATTGAGAAACCACAAGGTGATTAAATCCAAAAAGCCTTTAAAAAAACGATCTACCCCAAATTTTGTTGTACCGTATTTTCGGGCTTGGTGTTGGACAATTTGTTCTCCGATTTTTGAAAAACCTTGCTGTGCAGCCAGTACAGGAATGTATCGGTGCATTTCCCCGTGGACATCAATGGCTTTTACAACTTCACTTTTATAGGCTTTGATCCCGCAGTTGAAATCGTGTAATCGAATCCCTGATACCCTACGAGCCGCCCAGTTAAAGAGTTTGGAAGGAAGGTTTTTAAATAAAATAGAATCGTAACGTTTCTTTTTCCATCCAGAAATTAAATCATAACCTTCTTTGAGTTGGTCAATCATTTGCGGGATTTCTTCAGGAGAATCTTGAAGGTCAGCATCTAAGGTGACTACATAGGTTCCTTTTGCTGCTTCAAAACCCGCGTGAAGAGCTTGGGATTTACCATAGTTCTTCGCAAAACAAATCCCTTTAATGTGTCGTTGTTTTGTGCTGAGTTGTTTGATAATTTCCCAAGAACCATCTGTACTGCCGTCGTCTATAAATAAGATTTCGTATCGATAAGGGAGTTTTTCAAAGGTTTTAAAAATCCAATCCGTTAGAGGGATTAAAGATTTCTCCTCGTTTAAAAGAGGGATCACAATAGAAAGATCTACAGGGTTTTGCATAGGTGCAAAACTACGAAATTTGGCTTACTCAGGCCGCGATTTTTTGACGATCAATCCTCCGATCAAAGAGACAATAAAACCAAAAAACAAGGCAAAGATGATTTGAATGGCGGTGAGAATCGATGGACTTGACATTTTTTCTTGCATCGAACGGGCGGTGTCTAATGCGTCCTGTGGCATTTCAGGGTTTTGTATCCGTAGGTTTTCCATGTTCAATTCCAACGACTTTTTTAAGGTATCAGGATCTAAAAAATTCATTAAAATTTGGGTATAAACAACTCCTACGAGCGCCGAAACTAGGGCAACACCCATACCAATTTTTAAGGCTTCGCCAAGAGAAAGAAAGCCTTCATTGGACTTTTTGAAGTAGATAAACGCATAGAGTAAGACTCCTATCATGATAACTAAAGAAACGATTCCAGCGGTAGAATCGTTTTTGTAGTGCATATCCAAGAAATAGAGCATAAGCTGAAAAACGACTGAGATTCCACCGAGTAAAAGACCGAAGTTTATTATTGTAGATTTTATAGAGGGGGTTTGAGTATCCATTTGAATGCGTGTTTAAAATCATTTTCAAGATAAAAAAAAATGCCTTGGGAGACTCAATTTAAAAAATAAAATTAAATTTGCACTCAATTTACTAGATATGAAAGCAGACATACATCCAGATAATTATCGCTTAGTCGCCTTTAAAGACATGTCAAACGAAGACGTTTTTATCACAAAATCAACGGTAAATGCGAAGGAAACTCTAGAAGTAGACAGTGTGGAGTACCCACTAGTGAAACTTGAAATTTCAAGAACATCACACCCATTTTACACAGGGAAATCCAAATTGGTAGATACTGCAGGTCGTATTGATAAATTCAAAAACAAATACGCTAAGTTTAAAAAGTAAGTATTGTTTTAACCATCTAATAGAAAGCCGCTCATTGAGCGGCTTTTTTTATAGTTTCTTAACATTTTTCAACACCAAAAGATTGATGGGGTTAATTTCCATCCCTTTGATATTTTTTTGGACAAACCGAATGACTTGGTCGTAGTACAGCGGGACTACTGGAGATTCGGATAGGGCTAGGGAGTCCATAGCTTTGTATTTTTCAATTCGCAAACTGTCAGAAACTAGACTTAAAGCGTCTCGATACATCCGATCGAAAGTGGGATTTTTGTAGTGGGTATAGTTAGGCCCATTAGGTGAAAAGTTAAAACTGTTAAAGAGCGAAAGGTAATTTTCTGCATCGGGATAATCTGCGATCCAACTGGCACGAAAAAGTTCCAATTTTCCAGAGGATTTGGCTTGGCGTAGCGTGGCAGTGGGCATGACTTCAATCTGAATTTCGATTCCGATTTTTTGAAGTTCCCGTTGTAAGTATTCACAAAGGTCGAGGTAATTTGAGTCGGTAGCCAAGCTAAGTGTGGGAGTTTCCCCCATTTCTTTTTTATATTCTTCTACCCAGATTCGGGCTTGTTCGGGATCGTATTCGAACTCCTCAGAACTTGTACCTGGAAGGCCTTTGGGGATCATTCCTTTTTTGGCAGGATAGCCCACATTATTGCGAAGGTAGGCTATCATCAGCTTGCGGTCAAAACCAATATTGATGGCTTGGCGTATTTTTTTGGATTGTAGGGCGGGGTTGTCGCTGTCCAAATAGATTCCGATGTATTCTGTATTCAGATAGGGACCTTTCAGCATGTTTAAACGCTCTTTGTATTTGTTTTGTAAGGTTCCAGTTGGGGTCAGGAGTTCGTCTTTATAGGATGCATCTAGCGAATTGATAAAATCTAATTTTCCTTGCAAGAACAACATAAACTCACTTTGAATATCCGAAATAAACTGAATGGCGATGGCATCCAAATAGGGGAGTTTGTTTCCATTTTCGTCTTTTTCAAAATAATTGGGGTTTTTGCGTAGCACCAATTTTACATTTTCATCCCAACGTTTAAAGCTAAAGGGTCCTGTGCCTATGGGGTGGGAACGAAAATTAGCACCGTAGTGATTTGCAACTTCATTAGGAACAACGGCGCAGTAGCGCATGGTTAACAAACCCAAAAAAGCGGGAAAGGGATTTTTTAAATGAATGGTAAATACATCTTCTGCCGGAGCTTCATAGCGTTCTACTTGCTGGAGTACCCAACTCCCCGGCGAGGCCAGCTCGGCGTCTTTCAATCGGTCAAAGCTGTACACAAAATCTGCAGCAACGACCTTTCTTGTTTGCGAAGCTCCAAATAGAGGGGAAGGGTGAAAGTAAACATCCTTTCTCAGCTGGAACGTGTATCTAAGTCCATCTGGACTAATGCTCCAAGAATGGGCTATTTCGGGCTGGATACCCAGATTTTGATCCAGTTGTACCAATCCATTAAAAAGTTGGTTGATGGGCCAAATGTTTTGTGGATTTCTCGAAAAAGCTGGATCTAAAGAGGTAACGTTTCGGTACTCGTTGTACCGGAACACCTTACGGCTATCTTTTGTGTTTTCGGAGCGGCATTGATTGAGTAACAAAAAAAGTACGAAGATGAATCCGAACCGAGAAACAACCGAAAGCCACTTTACCATGAATATTTTGTTGATATATTTGCATCGAATTTACAGCTTTAAAACGGTTATGGAAAACATTCTTTACACCCCCAAAGCAAAAGCACTGGAACTACCGCGGGTGGCATTTCACACCCTAGGCTGTAAGTTAAACTTTTCCGAAACAGCAACCATCGCTCGTGATTTTAATCCAAAACAATACCAACGCGTGGACTTTGACAGTCCTGCAGAGGTGTACGTCATCAACACCTGCTCTGTTACTGAAAATGCTGACAAACGCCTCAAAGGTTTGGTAAAAAAAGTTTTAAAACAAAATCCGAAAGGCTTTGTGGCCGTCATTGGTTGTTATGCGCAGCTTCAACCTGAAGAAATCGCTTCTTTAGAAGGAGTCGATTTGGTTCTTGGAGCTACTGAAAAATTTAAATTGAATGATTACCTCCACGATCTTACCAAAAAGGAACAGGGGGAGATATATTCCTGTGAAATTGAAGCGGCTAATTTTTATGAGAGTAGTTATTCTCTTAGTGACAGAACTCGAGCTTTTTTAAAAGTTCAAGATGGTTGTGATTATAAATGTA
>DBBQ01000051.1 GCA_002292265.1 Flavobacteriaceae bacterium UBA980
TTCTCCTTTGAGTTTGGCATCCAAGATGGTTTTTTGGGTCATTTGGATACACATGGAACATTTTTCCATCACCCCTCTGGAACGAACTACCACATCAGGATTTAAAACCATACGTCCTAAATCATTGTTCATGTGGTAATCAAACTCATCGTTTTTGTTGTACAAGAACCAGTTGAATCTTCTCACTTTATAAGGACAGTTGTTCGCACAATATCTTGTACCAATACAACGGTTATAAGTCATTTGATTAAATCCTTCATTGCTATGTGTAGTAGCAGCGACAGGACATACCGTTTCACAAGGAGCGTGATTACAGNNTTTATAAGGACAGTTATTTGCACAATAACGAGTTCCCACACAACGGTTATACGCCATGTGATTTTGTCCTTGTCTCCCGTGTGAAGAGGCAGCTACTGGGCATACCGTCTCACAAGGAGCATGGTTACAATGCTGACACATCACGGGTTGGAAAGCGACTTGAGGGTTTTCCGCAGCTTGCTCCATTTCTCCAAAAGTACTCAGCGAATCGCCGATACCTGAGATGGCTTCTTTTGTAGCATTATCTCCTTCAAATGAAGTTGCAGAAGAATAGTACCGGTCAATACGCAACCAGTGCATATCTCGTGACTTACGCACCTCTCTTTTACCCACTACAGGAACATTATTCTCTGCGTGACAAGCGATTACACAAGCCCCACATCCTGTACAAGAATTGAGGTCAATCGATAGGTTGAAGTGATGCCCCACAGAACGATCAAATTCTTGCCACATATCCACTTCTGGAGAAGTCACATCAAATTCCATGTGATTTTTAGAGACTTGAGGCATGGGGTTCCAGTATTTTTTGTCTTTTGTATTAAATACTTCCAAAGTGGTTTCTTTAACAATATCCCCTCTCCCCATCAAGGTGTTGTGTAATTGTACACAAGCAAATTCGTGTTCGCCCTCTGCGGCAGTTATTTCTAAAGCTTGAACTTTATTGAAATCGTTATAAAGTGCATAGGCATTTACACCTGTTTGCATTTCATCTTTCAAGCCCATGCGTTCTCCATATCCAAAGGATAATCCGACAGTTCCTTTAGCTTGACCCGGTTGAACAATCACTGGAACTTTAAGACGGGTACCGTTTACAGTAACCGTAGCATAGCTTCCGTTTAAAGCTCCATTGGAGGTATTCGTGTTTTTCAGTCCGAGGGCCTTTGCATCGGCGTGCGAAATTGTGAGGTAGTTGTCCCAACTCACTCGAGTGATAGGATCGGGAAATTCTTGTAGCCAGGGATTGTTTGCCTGCTGACCATCTCCCATTCCTGTTTTGGTGTACAGCACCAAACTCATTGCAGGTGCTGTAGCAGTTCGCAGTGAACTTAAATCTATTTCACTAAAGTCTGGTGCTTCGTATTCATATCTAGAACCTGTAGAAAAATAACCATCGTGAAGTGTTTTACTCCAAGAGCTCCCTCCTAGTATAGTAGCATTCCAATGTGCTTTAATTGCATCGTAGTATTTTGTGTTTTTCCCAGACAAACGCAAGAAGACATCTTGGAACTGTTGCGTATCAAACAGGGGACGAATGGTGGGTTGTGCTAAAGCAAAATACCCTTCCTGAAGTTCATAATCTCCCCAAGATTCCAGATAATGAGGTGTCGCAGCAACAAATTGAGAAGCCGCAGACGTTTCGTCGATTTTAGAAGTAAAGGATAAGGATAATTCCAGATTTTTGATTGCTTCGTTTAGAGCAGCGCCTTGAGCTGTGGTGAACACAGGATTTACACCAACAGTGATCAATCCTTTGACGCTCCCGTCCAAAATACCTTCCATCGCAGCATCAACCTCACTTACATTTCCTTGACGGATCAACTTGGGTTGTTCAGGCTGAAATGCGTTACTTTTTAAGAGCGTATTGATTGCCAAAACGGCTTGTTGAGCTGTTTCATCATCCATTCCTGTAACTACTACCCCATCGGTGCCTGATGACTGCAATCGCATTGCTGCTTTTTCGGTTGCTTTCTTTAAGGCTTCAGGTAAACTTGTAGCAGCATTCGATCCGCTTAAAATATCGTACAGATAGGCTAGTATCCTTTTTTGATCTGCGGGTGTACAGGGAATTCGGTGATCTGCATTGGCCCCAGTTAGGGACATGTTGGACTCAAATTGCATATGCCAAGACATGTGGGCTTCGCCGTGGTGTTTTGAAGGAGCTTTGGCTTGTGCATAGCCTTTGGCATAGCCTCCGCCTTGCCAATCTCCTAAAAAGTCCGCATCGATACCCACTACCGTTTTGGCTTTTGAAAAGTCGTAAGCGGCCAGACCTCGAGTTCCATAATGCTTTTCAAAAGCATTTAAGGCCGCATCCGAGGAGATGGTATCATAAATGACGTGCTTTACATTTGGAAAAACAGCAATAAAATCATTGATGATTTTTTCAGTAGTAGGACTTGCCAGGGTAGGAGTCATCAGGACAACTTCCTTATCGGTTGCCGCTAAAGCTTTGAGCAAAGCCCCCATTTGAAGATATAAATCCTCCCAGGAAATGTCTTGTCCACCAACTGTAGGTCCTTGTAGACGGAGCGTATCGTATAAAGAAAGTACAGAAGCGTGCACTCTGGCATTGGCAATTCCTAGAGCAGGCGCCTCGGGGTTGCTTTCTACTTTTATAGGTCTTCCTTCTCTAGTTTTAATTAAAACACTTCCAAAGTCAAAGCCATTAGCAATTGTCGTTGCGTAATAGTTGGCTACTCCAGGTCGAATTTGTTCAGGCTGGACGACATAAGGAACGGATTTGATAACAGGTCCTTCACAAGCAGCTAGCGTAGCTGCAGCTGTACTAAACCCGACATATTTTAAGAAATCACGACGGGATGTATTACTTTCTTCAAGTGTTTTTTCATCACTCAAAAAGTCTTCTGGAAGTTTGGAAACAAATTCATTCTGTTCCAACTTTTTTATTTCCTCGTTTGAAGAGTCCAGTTGATCAATTGTTTTCCAGTATGTTTTATTTGATGCCATATTCCTTTCTTGATCGCCTTTTAATAGTGACACTTTCCACATTCTAAACCGCCCATTTGGGCGACTGTTAATTTTTCTACACCGTACTTTTTTGAGAGGGCTTCGTGAATCTTAGCGTAGTACTCGTTACTTTCAACTTTCACGTTGGTTTCTCGATGACAGTTGATACACCAGCCCATTGTCAAGGGAGAATATTGGTACATGATTTCCATTTCCTCCACAGGACCGTGACATTTCTGACACGCAATCTCACCGACTTGGACGTGTTGTGCGTGATTGAAATAAACAAAGTCAGGCAAGTTGTGAATTCGAACCCACTTTACGGGTTGTGTCTCTCCAGTATAGCGTTGGTTTTCTTCATCCCAACCCACAGCTGCATAAAGTTTTTTAATTTCTTTGGTGTAAAAGTCTTTGGTATATCCGTTCTCTAAATCTTCTTCCCCGTTGTATTCTGCAATGTTTTGGTGACAGTTCATACACACGTTTAAAGAAGGAATCCCCGAGTGCTTCGAAATACGGGCGGAGGAATGACAATACTTACATTCAATTTGGTTTGCTCCTGCGTGTATCTTGTGAGAATAGTGAATGGGTTGAACAGGCATGTACCCCTGATCTACCCCTACTTGCATAAAATAGCCGTAAACAAAATAAGCACTACTCAACAACAACAGGATTACAGAAGTCATCACCAAGAATTGATTTTGGACAAAAGCCATCCAAATTGGTGTTCGCTTCGGTTTTGCTTCGGGTTGAATGTCTACTCCACTCAATTTGGCAATGCGCATCAATGTTTTTTGCACTAAGAAGAGCATCACTACCAAAATGGCAAACACAAGTGCCAAAGCCAATAAAATGATTGAATTGCTTACCCCTGCACCAGATGTCTGTACAGGTACAGCCTGGCCTCCAGCTGCTGCTACGGGAGCAGGTGGGGTATAGTCCGTATACAAAATGATGTTGTCGATATCCTCATTTGATAATTGTGGAAACGAAGTCATTACCGACCCATTATATTCTTCGTAGATGGCTACAGCTTGGGCATCACCAGATTTGACCATGGCGGTGCTGTTTTTTATCCAACTGTACAACCACTCCTTGTCATACTTCGCAGAAACACCCTTCAAAGCTGGACCTACGGCGCGTTTGTTAAGTTTATGACAAGCCGCACAATTGGCATTAAAAAGCTTTTTTCCAGCAGCTGCTGCAGCATCATCTTGAGCAAACAACTCTGAAGTTGAAGAGAGGCTTATGATTATTATTAAAGATAAAAAATAGGATTTGATGTGTTTATCATATGTAATCCTAATTGTAGAATATAAGTTCTTCACTAAAGTCTGTATCTAAAATCCGTAACAAAAATACTGCATAGAAAGTTTATTACTAAGCATAGAAATTAAGAATTTATTAATTTATATTGATTCTAAATAAACCCGGACTTTTGTTAAATTAGTCGTTACACAATGGAATTTTTTGTTTTTTTGTTTTATGAAAAATAACCCTCGGAAGACCACTGTTTTATTGCTTTTTTTAATCACATGCACCTCAGGATTTTCGCAATATGGAAATTTAAAGATTAAACAAGACACGGTGGTGAATCGTCTTGTTCAAAAAAAGATTGAATTGGACAAACAACGTTATGAAACGACCTATTTTACCTTGCAATTGTATTATGGAAATCTCACTACTGCCAATGAGATTTTAGAACAATCTAAGGAAACCTTTCCCCACATCCCTGTGGAATTGAGTTTTGAAACTCCGAATTATAAAGTTCAGGCAGGAAAATTTAAAGAGAAGTTGATCGGATTGAAAACCTTGGATACGGTAAAGAGAACCTTTCCTTCAGCATTCCTTTTAAATCGAAAAGAATCAGAGTGATTTTTTAACTGCAACTTCTTGAAAACATTCCAAAACATCTCCGATTTTAATGTCGTTGTAGTTTTTGATTTGTAATCCACAATCATATCCCTTAGCTACTTCTTTGACATCGTCCTTGAAGCGTTTCAGAGAAACGAGTTCTCCACTGAATACCACGACCCCTTCTCTGATAATTCGAATACCCGAATTTCTGAAAATTTTTCCTGAGGTGACCATACAGCCTGCAATTGTTCCCACTTTTGAGATTTTAAAGGTCTCGCGTATTTCAACAGTCCCTGTTACTTCCTCTTTTATCTCAGGAGAGAGCAACCCTTCCATGGCATCTTTAACATCATTGATGGCGTCGTAGATGATGGAATAGGATCGGATATCGATTTCTTCTTTTTCTGCAATGGCTCGAGCGTTGCCCATAGGTCGAACATTAAAGCCGATTACAATGGCGTCTGAAGCAGAAGCCAGTAGGACATCTGATTCGGTGATGGCTCCGACTCCTTTATGAATGATATTGACTTCGATTTCTCCTGTAGAAAGTTTTTGAAGCGAATCTGTCAATGCCTCCACAGAACCGTCTACGTCTCCTTTTAGGATAATGTTGAGCTCTTTGAATTCCCCTAATGCAATTCGTCTTCCTATTTCATCTAGGGTGATATGACGTTGCGTTCGCACGCTTTGTTCTCGAACAAGTTGCGTTCTTTTGGCGGCAATTTGTTTTGCTTCTCTTTCGTCTTCCAATACTTGGAAGGTGTCTCCAGCCTGAGGCGCTCCGTCTAGCCCTAAGATTGAAACGGGCGTGGCGGGTAGAGCTTGATCTAGACTTACTCCGCGTTCATTAAAAATTGCTTTTACCTTACCGCTTTGTTTTCCAGCAAGGATGTAATCCCCCATTTTGAGTGTTCCGTTTTGAACCAAAATAGTAGACACATAGCCTCGTCCTATGTCTAAAAAGGCTTCCACTACGGTTCCTTTCGCTTTTCTGTTGGGGTTTGCTTTTAGTTCTAATAATTCAGCTTCCAAAAGCACCTTTTCTAAAAGTTCATTTACTCCTGTACCCTGAAGGGCAGAAATGTCTTGGGACTGCACTTTCCCTCCCCAGTCTTCAACCATCAGATTCATTCCTGCTAAAGCTTCCTTAATTTTATCGGGATTGGCGTTGGGTTTATCGATTTTATTGATCGCAAAAACGATGGGCACTCCAGCGGCCTGCGCGTGGCTGATGGCCTCTTTGGTTTGCGGCATAATGTCGTCGTCTGCAGCCACTACGATGATGGCAATATCAGTGACCTGTGCTCCACGAGCCCGCATAGCGGTAAAAGCCTCGTGACCCGGAGTATCTAAAAAGGCAATCTTTTGCTTATTCTCTAAGGTGACTCCATAAGCCCCAATATGTTGCGTGATTCCCCCAGATTCTCCCGCGATGACGTTTTCTTTTCTGATATAATCCAGCAAGGATGTTTTCCCGTGATCCACATGGCCCATTACCGTTACGATAGGCGCTCTAGGTGATAAATCTTCTGCACTATCTTCTTCTTCCTCGATATTTTCTTCGAGCTCGGTTTTTTCAAAACTGACTTCGTAACCAAACTCCTCAGCAACTATACTTAGTGTTTCCGCATCCAAACGCTGATTCATCGTGACCATGATTCCCAGAGTCATACAAGTTGAAATGATTTCAGTAGAACTAACCCCCATCATGGTGGCGACTTCCCCCACGGTAATGAATTCGGTCACCTTTAACACCTTGCTTTCTGCTTCTATTTGAGCGAGTTCCTCTTCGGACTTTTGACGGTGTTGCGATCGTTTGTCTCTTCGGTATTTCGCCCCTTTTGATTTGGAAGATTTCCCTTGGAGTTTTTCTAGGGTTTCGCGAATTTGCTTTTGGACTTCTTCATCGGAAGGTTCCTCTTTTTGTGGAGCTGCAGGTCGAGTACCTCGCTTTCTATTGGTATTGGTTGGTTTTGAGAGTTTGACGTCTTTACTAATACGTTTCCGTTTTCTTTTCCGTGCATCCTCAACCGTTTTCTCCTTTTTATTGACCTCCTCGAGATTGATGGTTTGTCCAGTTTTTTTAGGTCCTGAGAGTTTTTGGTATTGCGTTTTTAACGTTTCATTTTCCTGAAGCTCATTTTCTGAGGAGCTCTCCGCTGGTTGGGTTGCTTTTACTTCTTTTTTCTCTTCCTCTTTTGAAGGAGATACAGAGGGTGCAGTCTCTGCTGAAGTAGTTTCTGAAGTGGTTTCAGATTTTTTTTCGTCGGTTTTTTTGGCAGGTTTAGGTTTGTTCAGAGCTTCTAAATCGATCTTCCCTAGAGATTTAGGCTTCTCAACAGCTACTCGATTTGTTTTAATCTCCTCGCGCTTTGCGATTTGATCGAGACGTTCTTGCTCTTTCTTTTCTTGGATAATTCGAAGCGATTCTTTCTCTTTACGCTTTTCTTCCCCAATTTCATGAGAAGCTACTTTCTTTGACTTATCCGTTTCAAACTCGTCCAAAAGAACAGTGTATACTTCGGTTGTTATTTTGGTAGTTGGACGTGCGTCAATTTCTATACCCTTTAAATTTAAATATTCGACCGCACGGTCCAAGGAGATATTTAGTTCTCTGAGGACTTTGTTGAGTCGAATGCTGGGTTGATCTGCCATATATTAGTTTCTGTTCGTAAAAATAAGAATTATTTTTGCAGTCTATTCTTCAAATTCTTCTTTGAGGATGCGTAACACATCGTCAATTGTTTCTTCTTCAAGGTCTGTGCGTTTTATCAAATCGGCCTTTTCTAATTCTAAAATGCTTTTTGCTGTATCCAGACCCACTTTTTTGAATTCTTCGATTACCCATCCTTCGATTTCGTCGCTAAATTCTTTAAGCTCAATATCTTCTTCAACACCTTCGCGGAAGACATCAATTTCGTAACCCGTCAATTTTCCTGCCAAACGGATGTTAGAACCTCCTTTACCAATAGCCTTGGAAACTTCCTCAGGGTTTAAGAAAACTTCTACACGTTTGGTTTCTTCATCAATTTTTAGTGAATTTACTTTTGCAGGACTTAACGCTCTCGAAATAAAGAGTTGCAAATTGTTGGTGTAATTGATAACATCGATATTTTCATTTCCTAGTTCTCTTACGATTCCGTGAATTCGGGAACCTTTCATCCCCACACAGGCACCTACAGGATCTATTCGGTCGTCGTAAGAATCTACGGCTACTTTCGCTTTTTCTCCAGGAATTCGAACCGCTTTTTTGATCGTTATCAAGCCGTCAAAAACCTCAGGGATTTCTTGTTCAAAAAGTTTTTCAAGGAAAATTGGAGACGTTCTTGAAAGAATGATTCTCGGTTTGTTACCGCGTAACTCCACACTTTCAATAATCCCTCTGACGTTGTCTCCTTTTCTAAAAAAGTCACTAGGGATTTGGCGGTCTTTCGGGAGAATAAGCTCATTTCCGTCATCATCCAAAAGGATGATTTCTCTATTCCGGATGTGATGAACTTCGGCGGTAAACAAATCGCCCTCACGGTCTTTAAATTGTTTGAAGATATTGGTGCTGTCGTGTTCAAAAATTTTAGCGACTAAGTTTTGTCTTAAATATTGAATCGATCTTCTTCCCAAATCGATTAGCTTCACCTCTTCGGAGACATCTTCACCTACTTCAAAATCGGGTTCTATTCTTCGGGCTTCAGTCAGCTCAATTTCTTGGTTTGGATCTTCTACATTTCCATCTTCTACCACGATTCGATTTCTCCAAATCTCCAAGTCTCCTTTATCTGGATTGATAATGATGTCGAAGTTTTCATCCGATCCAAACTTGCGTTTTAAGGTGTTTTTAAATACATCCTCAAGAATAACCATAAGGGTTACTCGGTCAATTAATTTGTCGTCTTTAAATTCTGAAAAAGAATCAATTAAGGCAAAATTTTCCATGTTCAATTATTTTCTTTCTAGATCGTTACTTTCGCGCTTTCAATCTGATCATACGAAATTGTTTGTTGTTTTTCTACAGTTACTTTTCCCTTCCCTACGGGTTTGGGTTCTCGTTGTTTCCAGGTCAAGGTAAATCCACTGTCATCAGCAGCGATTAATGTCCCTTGTACAGGGGGAAGATTCGTCAACTCTACTTTGAGCTTCCTCCCGATGTTTTTGACATACTGACGTTTGCTTTGCAGCGGAGCTCCTACTCCTGCTGAGGCTACTTCTAAAAAGAAGTCTTCTTCTTCTCGATCCAACTGATGTTCGATCGCCCTACTGACGTTCATGCAGTCTTGAAGGGTAACGCCATGATCTCCGTCTAAAATGACACGAACACTATTGTCAACTCCCACCTTGAGTTCAATTAAAAACAACGAAGGATGTTCAGCGAGTGCTGCTGTCAATAAAGTTTCTACTTTCAAACGTAAATTCATATCAAAAAAAAAGGGGACCTAATAGTCTCCTCCTGTATAATTTCAGAACGTGTACAAATATAAGAGAAATTGTGTAACTTTTATAATGATCAAATAAATTTATTCTTTAACAACAACTCCTATTAGTCGAAAACTGTAAACTTTTTGAAATCAATCTACAAAACAATCGATTTTAGTGTACCGAATGAAAAGTGAAAACCCTGGAGTACTGATACCTGAAATTGGAAGATCAATTGTCCACCAAGAAGGAGTGGCTTTGATTGAAAAATATATTGAAAACCTCAAGGTTAATTTCGATCGCTGATTCTAATTTGCTTTAAAAAACAGAGGCGTTAACCCCAATTTTTTTAGAGTTAAATGGTAAAAAATTGTAATTTTGGACGCTATGAAATTTAAACCTTTAGGTACGGGGCTTCGTTTTTCCAAACACCGAGCAAAGGAACAAACTCCCTTTGAGCGCTTGTTTGAGATTTTTAAAGAATTGATCACCCACACCTCTGGAGATTTTGACGAAGCCATCGATTGGTTACGGGAGTTAGACCGAGAATATAAGCTAACCGATGAAAATTACACCATCGACGATTTCATAGAAGACTTACTTCAAAAGTCCTACATCCAACCCAAAGGGGGTAGCGGTGGAAAAGGGGACGGAATGGCACTCACTCCCAAAACCGAAAAACTTCTTCGGGAACATGCACTAAAACAAATCTTCGGAAAACTGAAGAAGTCAGGCTCCGGAAATCATAAGACCAAAAAAATGGGTCAGGGGGAGGACAATACAGGAGAATTTAAAGCGTATCAATTTGGTGATGCGCTGGAAAAAATAGACATGACCCAAAGCATTAAAAATGCTCAAATTCGATCGGTCGGGAATGACTTTACCCTGCAACACGACGACCTAGTCGTTGAGGACAGTTTTTATAAAACCCAGATGAGTACGGTTTTGATGATTGATATCAGTCACAGTATGATTCTCTACGGAGAAGACCGGATCACACCAGCTAAAAAAGTAGCCATGGCCTTGGCAGAAATGATTACCACTCGCTATCCGAAAGATACTTTAGACATCTTGGTATTTGGAAATGACGCCTGGCCCATTTCCTTAAAAGAAGTCCCCTACCTCGAGGTGGGACCTTATCACACCAATACAGTTGCTGGGTTAGAGTTGGCCATGGATTTACTCCGCCGAAAAAAGAACAACAACAAACAAATCTTTATGATTACCGATGGGAAGCCCAGTTGTCTAAAAATGCCCGACGGAACCTACTACAAGAACAGTGTAGGCCTAGACGAAAACATCGTTGAAAAATGTTACAACATGGCACGGCAAGCTAAAAAGCTGCATATCCCAATTACTACCTTCATGATTGCTCAAGATCCTTACTTACAGCAGTTCGTTCGTACTTTTACCGAAGCCAATCGAGGTAAAGCCTTCTTTACAGGTTTAAAAGGCTTAGGAGAAATGATCTTTGAGGACTATGAAAAAAACAGAAAAAAACGCTTAGAATAGAGAAAAATAAAACTATGAGTTCACCAAAAATTGCTACCCTAGGGGCACTAAAAAAAACTGATTATCAACCCCAAAACATTCAAGAGGAATTGGCAAAAAATTTACGTCAACGCCTTCGCGATGGGGTTCCTACTTTTGAGGGCTTAATCGGATATGAAAATACCGTCATTCCCGACGTGGAACGCGCACTTTTATCAGGGCACAACATTAATTTGTTAGGCTTGCGCGGGCAAGCCAAAACCCGTTTAGCCCGTCAAATGACACAATTGTTGGACGAGTGGGTTCCGGTTGTTAGTGGATCAGAAATCAACGACGACCCCATTGACCCTGTTAGTCGTGAAGCCAAAGAATTAATCGCACAACACGGCGACGATACACCTATTGAATGGCTGCATCGCGACGAGCGCTTTTTTGAAAAATTAGCAACCCCAGATGTAACAGTAGCTGACCTTATTGGGGATGTTGATCCCATCAAAGCCGCTAACTTAAAGCTCTCTTATGCCGATGAACGGGTGATTCACTTTGGGATGATTCCCCGTGCGCACCGCTGTATTTTTGTGTTGAACGAATTACCCGATTTACAAGCCAGAATACAAGTAGCTTTATTTTCAATACTACAAGAAAAAGAAATCCAAATTCGCGGCTTTAAATTGCGTCTCCCGATTGAAACACAAATCATCTTTACCGCCAACCCAGAGGATTACACCAATCGCGGAAGTATCGTGACTCCTCTTAAAGATCGTATTGGATCACAAATTCTAACCCACTACCCGCATACCCGTGAAATTGCCAAAGCCATTACCACCCAAGAAGTGAAAATGGAAGAAGGGACTGCAGCTCAAATTCACATCCCAGAACTGGCCAGAGACATCCTAGAGCAAATAGGATTTGAAGCCCGTAAAAGTGATTATGTAGATACAAAAAGTGGGGTAAGTGCACGTATGAGTATTACTGCTTTTGAAAATCTGATCAGTACCGCAGAACGAAGAATTTTAATCAATGGAGAAGAAATTACCTGCATTCGCATGGCAGATTTTTTAGGAATTATTCCTGCGATCAATGGAAAAGTAGAATTGGTTTATGAAGGAGAGCAAGAAGGAGCAGAACAGATTTCTTACCACCTGATTTCACAAGCCTGTAAAACACTTTTTCCAGACTATTTCCCAGAGATAAAGAAACTTGAAAAGCAAGAAGGGGAAGGTCCCTATGACAAACTCCTAGGCTGGTTTTTTAGTGATAACGAACTTTTTTTAGAGGACACATTAACCGATGGGCTTTACCGAGATACCTTAGAGATGATTCCTGATATAAAAAATGTCATCAAAATTCATCAGCCCGATTGTGCAAAAGAAGACTTGCACTTTATGATGGAGTTTTTGCTTTGGGGCTTGGAAGCCAACAAACGCTTGAATAAGTACCGCACCTTAGAAGGATTTCAATTTAAAGATGCGTTAGGGAGTTATATTAGTGGGTTGTAGCGATAGAGATTAGTTATTTTAAAGAATAGTCCCGACCTTTGAAAATCAAAATTGAGCATGATTCAAACAGACATTCTTATCGTAGGTGCAGGCCCCGTTGGACTCTTTGCTGTTTTTGAAGCAGGACTAATGAAACTCAAATGTCATCTAATCGATGCCATCCCACAAGCGGGAGGGCAACTGACCGAGATCTATCCTAAAAAACCCATTTATGACATCCCGGGTTATCCCAGTGTGTTAGCGGGAGAACTGATCGATAACTTAATGGAACAAGCCGCACCTTTTAAACCTGGATTTACTTTGGGAGAACGCGCAGATACCATTAAAAAACAAGAAGACGGTAGCTTTATTGTTACCACCAGTGAAGGAACACAGCATCAAGCACCCGTAGTGATGATCGCTGGAGGTTTAGGAAGTTTTGAACCCCGTAAACCAAAGATTGAAAACCTTCCACAATTTGAAAAAAATGGTGTGGAATACATGGTCAAAGAACCCGATGCTTTTATTGGGAAGAAAATCTTTATCTCTGGTGGAGGTGACTCTGCCCTAGACTGGGCCATTTATTTTGCAGAACACAACAATACCTCTGTGGGTCTAGTGCATCGAAGCGATACTTTTAGAGCGCATAAAGACTCGGTTGAAAAAGCCTATCAATTGCAAAAAGAAGGAAAAATTGATTTCTATACCCATGCAGAAATCGTTGGACTAAACGGAGAGGACACCCTAAAATCAATAGTAATCAAGCAAAAGGATCAACCCAATAAAACGGTTGAAGTGGACACTTGGTTACCCCTCTTTGGTTTATCGCCAAAGCTAGGGCCAATTTCCAACTGGGGTCTTGAGATTGAGAAAAACGCCATCAAAGTAGATAATACCTTAGATTATCAAACCAATATCCCTGGGGTTTTCGCCATTGGTGATGTGAATACCTATCCTGGGAAATTGAAACTGATTCTCTGTGGTTTCCACGAGGCTACTTTGGCGGTGCAAACCGCCTATAAGATTATCAATCCAGATAAACGCTTTACCTTAAAATATACCACGGTACAAGGGGTTCAAGGATTTGATTAAAATTCCTTTAATTTAAAGTGCCACTACTTATGGACTATTCTCTTTTTCACGTCGATGCGTTTACGGATACTCTTTTTAGAGGAAATCCCGCCTGTGTCGTTCCATTGGAAAACTGGCTTGAGGATGCTGTTTTACTATCTATTGCCAAAGAAAAGGCAGTTCCAGAAACTGCCTTTTTTGTACAAAACAAAGATCAAATTCACTTGCGCTGGTTTACTCCAGATCTTGAAATGGATCTTTGTGGACACGCTACTTTAGCAACAGCACATGTTTTAAAAAAGCATTTGGGGTATGATAAAAAAGTGATTTCCTTTACTACCATGAGTGGGATTGTGAGCGTCTCCCTTTCCGATGAACTTTATTACTTGGATTTTCCTTCGCGTATGCCGCTGGAAACCCATCTTCCAAAAACCCTAGAAAAATCGCTAAACGCAAAGCCCAAATCCGTTTTAAAAGCAAGAGATTATGTACTGGTTTATGATCGTGAAGAAGACATCCAAAACATCCAAATAAAACGCACCTATTTTGACGAATTGGATCTTGGAACAGGGGGAGTTATTGTAACTGCGCCAGGAGAAAATGTAGACTTTGTTTCCCGTTTTTTTACACCTCGGGCCACTTTATTGGAAGATCCTGTTACCGGGTCGGCACATTGTTCTTTGATTCCCTATTGGGCTTCTGTGTTCTCGAAACAGGAAATGACGGCACAGCAAATTTCCGAACGCGGGGGTCAGTTGTTTTGTAAAAATCAGGAAGATCGGGTTTTAATAGGCGGCAAGGCACGTACCTTCTTAAAAGGAACCTTTCAAGTCCGATAAAGTTTAAATCAGGTGTTTTAGGTTTTTCTTAAAAAATCGAGCAGACGTTGCCGCACTTTCCATAGAACTTACCGCAAAATTTCCACCTTGTTCAATATAGTAGTATTCCAAACCACTTTTTTCTGAATCGGGCAGTAACTGGGTATAATCGATGGAGCCGTTTCCTAACTCACTGTAGTCTCTGGTTATCTTATCCATGTCTTTGATGTGCCACAGGGTGTAGCGTCCCGGTTGTTGCTCTACAAGTTGTTTCGGTGTTTTTCCTGAATGTACAACCCAATACATATCCATTTGAAGTTTTACAAGTTCTGGATCTGTGATTTGCATTAGTATATCGTGGCCTGAACTACCTTCCCAGTTTTCAAATTCATAACCGTGATTGTGATAAGCAAATCCAAGGCCTGCTCCTTTGGCTTGTTCACCAATTCGATTGAGCTTATCCGCCAAAATTTTGAAGCTCTCCGAGTTGCGCTGATCAGGATGCACCCAAGGCCAAGTGATATAAGGAGCATTTAAAATTTTTGAGGCTTCAATGCACTGATCTACAAACTCTTTTAATTTGTCCTCTTTAGCATTAAAGTAATCTGAAAATGCATAATGTCCACTCGTTGTTGTCAAACCTAAATCATCTAAAACCATTTTAAACTCCCCCACTTCCAATCCATAAATTCTTTTTGTATCGGGGTTAAATCCATAAGTTTCAAAATCTTTATAACCCATAGCTTTGACTTTTTTCAAAGTTCCCAACGGATCTTCCGCCATTGCATCTCTAACGGAAAAGAGCTGCAGTCCCATCTTATACTTTGATGGGGCAGTACACGCTAATTGTGGAAAGCCTGTAAGAGTTAAGCTTCCAAGAGCTGTAATCTGATTTATAAAGTTACGTCTTCGCATAAGATTTGATTGAAGTTTAAATTTAAAAAACCTTTTGAAATGATAGCTGATAAATATTTCCTAATTTAGAATGGAATCAAGCCTTACCTATGAATTTAAATAGTAATTAAAATTTACAAGATGAAGATAAACTATGATGCGATTGTTGTAGGCTCAGGAATCAGCGGAGGCTGGGCTGCGAAAGAGCTTTGTGAAAAGGGCTTAAAAACTTTAGTACTTGAAAGAGGTCGGAGTGTAAAACATCTTGAAGGCTACCCTACGATGAACCTAGACCCTTGGGACATGAAACACGGAGGAAGTACTACCCAAGAGGATTTAAAGGACTACAATAAGCAGAGAAGGTGGGGCGTGAATGAGGGGAATCGTCATTTTTACAATAACGATTCGGAGTACGACTACGAGGAAGACAAGCCTTTTGATTGGATTCGAGGTACGCAGGTGGGAGGACGTTCATTGATCTGGGGGCGACAAACCTACCGTTGGAGTGATGATGATTTTGAAGCAAATCTCAGGGACGGTATTGCCGTTGACTGGCCGGTTCGTTACAAAGACATTGCCACATGGTATTCTTATGTAGAAAAATTTATTGGTGTAAGTGGTGAGGCACTAAACCTCCCCCAACTGCCCGACAGTGAATTTTTACCTCCCATGGAATTGAATTGTGTCGAAAAAGAATTGCAATCTTCTATTGCAAAAAACTATACCGATCGAGTACTAACCATAGGGCGTGTAGCTCATATCACGGAAGGTGCCAAAGAAGGAGCGGGAAGAGGAAAGTGTCAATTTCGAAATCGCTGTGACCGTGGGTGTCCCTTTGGATCCTACTTTAGTTCGAATTCTTCAACCCTTCCTACAGCAGAAAAGACAGGTAATCTAACCCTGCGCCCTCATTCTGTAGTGTCCGAAGTCCTGTATGATGAAAAAACACAAAAAGCGACAGGAGTACGCGTGGTAGATTCTCTATCCAAAGAGGTAATTGAATTTAAAGCTAAGGTGATTTTTCTATGCGCCTCTTCTATGGCTTCTACGTCCATATTGTTAAACTCTAAATCCGATCGCTTTCCCAATGGGCTAGGAAATGATTCCGGAGAACTGGGCCACAATATTATGGATCATCAGTTGGGTAGTGGCGCCTCTGGAAATTTTGATGGATTTGAAGAGCGTTACTACTCTGGAAGAAGACCCAATGGTTTTTACATTCCACGCTTTAGAAATATAGGTGGTAAATCAAAAGGGGTGGATTTTTTAAGAGGGTACGGATACCAGGGAGGAGCAGGCAGAGGAAACTGGTCGGAAAGCATTGCTGAATTTGGCTATGGTACCGATTTTAAAAATGCTGTTCTCAAACCCGGAAAATGGAATATTGGAATGGGTGGTTTCGGAGAAGTACTTCCCTATCACGAAAATCGTATGTATTTAGACTACAATAAATTAGATGTCTTCGGTATGCCTAAGATTGTTTTTGATGCAGAATTCAAGGAAAATGAAAAAAAGATGAAGGAAGACTGGAAAGTACAAGCGGCCGAAATGCTAGAAAATGCGGGCTGTAAAGACGTCTCTATTTTTGATTCCAATGCGCCTATCGGTAAAGGTATTCACGAGATGGGGACAGCTCGTATGGGACATGACCCCAAAACATCTGTTCTAAATAAACACAATCAAATACACAGTGTTACCAACCTATTTGTGACCGATGGGGCCTTTATGACCTCTTCAGGAACTCAAAATCCCTCATTGACCTATATGGCTTTTACCGCACGGGCAGTGAATCATGCCGTTTCAGAATTAAAAAAAATGAACTTATAGGAATCTACTGAGCAATTTCCATTACTAATCGTTTAGCAACCTTGACAACAAAATAAGTCCTATTCTTTACTATCATTACTCTAACCAAAAATTCCTGACTAGTGGTTTTAGGTTTTGTTTTTTTAGATTTTTTTGAATTTACTAGGAGACTTACTCTTCAGGCTCCGGCCCTGCTTTATCGGTTTG
>DBBQ01000027.1 GCA_002292265.1 Flavobacteriaceae bacterium UBA980
AGGTGTAGGTCGCAGAATAAGTTTCTTCTATTCTTTAAATTCAATATATTTAACAAAAATCAAACAAATGAAAAAATCATTATTCTGCCTATTTATACTTCCTTTAATCTCTTACAGTCAAACCTTTACAAATTCGTTTTACATAGGAGACCCGCTCCCGGATGCCCCAATACTAGCTGCCAGAGGGAAGCATAAAGTAGGGGTAAAGACACTTCAGGTAAAGAATCCAGGGCAAATTGATGTTCTAAACAGCAGCAAAGACGAAACGGTTCTTTACGATCGTCCGTTAACTCTTGAAATATGGTATCCTGCTGCTTTTCAAGCAGATGAAGCAGAAGAAGTAATTTACGAACAAGTGATGGGAAATTTTTCAGACCCCAACCGACCTTTGATTCCTTTTACATTTAAAGGAAGAGCAAGACGCGATGCAAAACCCGATGGCTCTCAAGGGCCCTACCCTTTGGTTATAGTCTCCCATGGCTACACGGGTTCCAGATTATTATTTACTTATTTAACTGAGAATTTAGCTTCGAAAGGGTATGTCGTTGTATCGATAGATCATACAGATTCTACCTTTCAAGATGCCAATGCTTTTACCAGTACTCTTTTAAATAGATCCTTAGATGACCTGTTTGTTTTAAATGAAATTGACAGAATGAATTCAGATTCTAATAGTTTTTTGAAGGACTTGGTTGATACGGAGAATACTGCTCTTATTGGATATTCAATGGGGGGATACGGTGCAGTCAACATTGCTGGAGGAGGGTATAGTGAAAAGGTGGTTCAGTTTTTTACCTATGCCTCTAAAGGAAGTAACGCGCTAGAAAAAAGGAAAATGGGAAATCCTGAGTTTTTGGCTTCTTTTGACAAGCGATTTAAGGCTGTTGTTGCCATGGCGCCTTGGGGTATGGGAAATGAGGTTTGGGATGCGGAAGGCTTGAAAGGCGTTCGAATACCTACCTTATTTGTAGCTGGAAGTAAAGATGATATTTCAGGCTATGAAAAAGGAGTGAAAGCAATCTATCAGGGCGCTGTCAATTGCGAACGGTACCTGTTGACTTATATCGATGCACGACATAATATAGCCCCAAATCCTCCTACTGAAGATGTTATGGCACCTGGACTTCATATCGATGAATACTTACGTTACGCCGATTCAGTATGGGACCAACGCAGGATAAACAATATTAATCAACATTTCATTACGGCTTTTTTAGGGATAAAACTGAAAAATAAGACAGCCTACCTGCCTTATTTAGACGCTAAGACCTTAGAAACACAAGATCCATGGGAAGGATTTCTTCCAAGAACTTCTATAGGTTTAGAATTCCGGATGGACTCTCCCGAAGAGTAGAGATGTTCATCTTCTATTTACAAAGAATGCCTCTTTGTTCCTGTAGAATTAAAAAATAGTATCCATTTCACTCTTTCTCAAAGACCATACAGTGCTGCCAAGGAAGATTGCGAATGTTTTTTTTAAGGTTGAAACCAGCTGCTTTCATTTCTAAAACAGCTTGTTTTTCTGACATCTTATGAATTTTTTTTATTGGAACACTTAAATCTTCTGCTCTGTATTCAATTAAAAATAATTGACCGTTCGGTTTCATTGCATTTTTGATGGAGGCAATCATTTCAACAGGGAATTTAAACTCGTGATAAACATCAACCATTAAAACTTTGTCTATCGAATGCTGTGTTAAGTTGACACTTTTTTCACTTCCGAGAATTGTTTCCACATTTGTAATATTCTTTGACTCTTTTGTATTTTGAATTGCACTCAGCATTTCGGCTTGAATATCTACCGCATAGACCAAACCCTTTTCAACTAGTGGTGAGATTCTGAAAGCATGATACCCAGAACCAGCTCCAATATCTGCAATAATTTCATTGGATTGAAGCTCCATGTTCTTAATTAAGGTAGAGACGTTTTCCTCTTTTTCTCGTTCAGATCTTTCTAGCCAATCAATCCCTTGAAATCCCATTACGTAGGCAATTTCCCTGCCCATGTACCACTTTCCAATTCCATTGAAATCTCCCCTTTTGTAGGTGTATTTTGATGTTGTAGTAACTTGTTGGGCTTTTGATTCTGCACTCATTAAAAAACAAAGAATAAAGAGTGTAAGCACAGCACTGTTTTTCATAGAATTAAATTTAGATCAAATTTGACAACTAGCCTTTGTGATGTAAAGATGTTTTCTTTTTTCCAAAACTATGGAAATCGAAAGCTTTTTAACACTTCCTTACCCGAGTCTCAAAGAAAGAGTTGCCCAGTGTTTTGTTTTGGGGCATTGTAAGTAAAACTTTCAAGGTAGCACCTTTTTAATGCCGAGGGATAGAACGAATGGAGGTCCAATAAAAATGAAAAGTTTTAATAGGAAAAAACCTAAGGAGTTTCTATTTCTACAATCAATTCTATTTCTACGGCGATCCCCGTGGGTAGTGAAGCCATTCCTACGGCAGAACGTGCGTGCTTGCCTTTATCCCCAAAAACCTCCACCATCAAGTCTGAAAACCCATTGATGACTTTGGGTTGGTCTGTAAAATCAGGAGTGGAATTCACCATTCCCAAAACTTTCACAATGCGTTTTACCTTGCTCAAGTCACCCAACTCGTATTTTAAGGTAGCGATATGGTTGATCCCCGTAATTCGAGCAGCTTCGTAGCCCTCTTCTATTGTCAGGTCTTTTCCCACCTTTCCAACGATGTATTCCCCGTCTGGTTTTTTGGGCCCACTTCCCGAAAGAAACAAGAGGTTTCCTGTCTGTACGGCTTTTACATAATTGGCTACAGGCGCTGTGACTTCAGGAAGTTCAATCCCTAGCCGTCCCAATTGGGCTTCCGGATTGTAATTTGAATCTTTGTCTAAAGCTTTTTTAGTTTCACTTGGTGGTGCGCAACTTAGGAGTAAAAGTGCTGCAAGGAAAGGAAGAACAGTTTTCATCTTAATTAAAATAATTTGAAAATAAAATTAAGAAAAATAGTAGTATTAAAAACCGAAGAAAAACCTGAGTGTTAACAAATTTTTAATTTAAATTTGATTTTTTAAAATAATAACAAACAAATTATATGAACAAGATAAGATGTAAAACACGTACCATTATTAGTTTATGCCTTATACTTTTTGCTGTGGTCTCAAACGCCCAGAGCATTACAGGAAATGTTACAGACGAAAGTGGTGTGCCCCTTCCAGGCGCCAATGTGGTAATTGAAGGAACCAGTACAGGAGTTTCTACAGATTTTGACGGAAACTTTCAAATTCAAGCCGAAGCAGGTCAGGTACTTCAGATCAGCTATATCGGTTACACGACACTAAATGTGACTGTAGCAGATCAAGACACAATCAATGTCTCGTTACAGCCTAGTAATGAATTGGAAGAGGTAATTGTTACCTCTTTAGGATTTACTGTTATAAAAGATCAACAAGGGTCAACTTCCTCTGTAGTAAATACACAATCGGTGCTTCGATCTGGAGAACCCACTATTGCTAATGCACTGAGTGGGAAAGCCTCTGGGGTGAGAATTTCTAGATCCAACGGGGATCCCGGTGCAGGGAGTACCATTCGAATTCGAGGTGCCAATACCATTGACGGGAGCAGTCAGCCCTTAATCATTGTTGATGGAGTTCCACTGGATAACACAACCAGTTATGCTGGAGGAAACAGTATCACAGGGGGTAGAACTGGTGGTGTAAGTCAAGGATCACGTTTAAACGATATTAACCCGAGCGACATCGAATCGTTGCAAGTTTTAAAAGGAGCTTCTGCTGCTGCCCTTTGGGGAAGTAGAGCGGCCAACGGGGTGATTGTAATTACCACCAAAAAAGGACAACGCGGTGAGGCTAAAATTTCGTTTAAGTCGAGTTATTCTCTAGACGAAATCTCGGAACGCATCCCCATGCAAAACACCTGGGGGCAAGGACGTAACGGTGTTTTTGGAAGTAATCGAGCTGAATCTTGGGGAGATTATATTCCAGAGCGTTCTGGAGGACAGGATACTGTAGATGCCTCTGGAGCTTACTTTGAAGCAGCAAATGGAACTTTATATTATCCAATTACTCAAAAAAACTCTAAAGAAACATTCCTTGAGGAAAATTTTAATTCTCTTTTTCAAACGGGTGTAATTTGGCAAAATGACCTCACCATTTCTGGAGGAGGAGAAAACAGCACCTACTTCTTTAGTTTAGGGTATCTGACTCAAGACGGAATCATCAGAGAAGCGACCTATGACCGAACTAACTTGCGTCTCAATTACGAATCAAAATTAAACGACTACTTGACTTTTTCTAGTAAAGTCGCTTACACCTTTACAGATTCCAATAGAATCCAGCAAAACTCCAATACAGCTGGGGTCATGTTAGGTTTCTTAAGAACTCCCCCAGACTTTGATCAAAGGGATTACATAGGAACGTATTACTCGAGCAGCGGAGAAGCTTTTATTAACAGACACCGCTCTTACCGAAGACCGTTAGGACAAGCTGTGAATCCATCGTACAACAACCCACTTTGGACCGTTTTTGAACAAGTTTCAGATACCAAAGTAAACCGTCTTACAGCTACACCACAATTAACAATCAAACCCACCAACTGGCTACAAGTTATAACACGTGCCAATACGGACATTGGGGACGATCGTAGAACCTACTTTTTTCCCATTGGATCTGCAGGCAGTAGAAGTGTAGGTGTACTTCAAGAAGATGTTATCGGAACCCGAAACTTGAGCTTCGATGCGATTGCAAAAGCAAGTTTTGAGTTGAGTTCTCAAATCAACTTGACCACTACCGCAGGATGGAGTTTGAACGATCGTAAATACAACAGAACTTCTGGGAATATTACTGGATTTTTAGTAAACTCTACTAAACAAACGACCTCGTTAAATACGGCAGCGGAAGCTTCCTCGTTCGAAAACTTTAAAACCTTGAGACGTTCCAATCGGGGCTATGGGATTTTAAACTTTGATTTGTTTGATGAATTGTTTATCAATGTTTCAGGAGCTTTAGAAGCCTCTTCTACGGTAAATGGATCGTTCTTTTACCCTGCGACAGATTTGGCATGGACCTTTACTAAAAGTTTACTAAAATCAGATGCCCTTTCTTTTGGAAAGTTAAGAGCCTCATGGGGTAAAGTGGGGGTTCAACCTTCTGCACACCGTTTTGAAACCTTGGCAGAGGGAAGCTTTAGTTATTCTACATACAGCGATCCTTTGAGTGTAGATTTATTTGGAGGAGGTTTCCGTTTGGACAACAACCTTGGAAATCCGAATTTGGAACCTGAAATCAAAACAGAATGGGAAATCGGAGCGGACTTCAGATTCTTAAATGATGACCTGTCCTTTTCTTTCACTTATTACGACAATAAAATTGAAGGTATTCTCCTTGATGTCACCTTATCTCCCTCTTCGGGATATGCCACTCAGTATGGTAACTTTGGAGAGATGGTGAACAAAGGAATCGAGTTTGATTTTGGATGGAATGTGGTAGAGAGAGAAGACTTTAGCTTCGACACTTCCATTAACTGGTCTACAAACGAAAATGAAGTAACTGATCTTTTTGGTACAGAAACAATCAACTTGTCGCCAGGAGCTTCTGTAAGTTCCCGAGCCATTGTAGGACAACCTCTAGGAGTCTTGTTTGGAACGGGGTCTAAAACCAATCCCGACGGAAGCTTTAATTTGGATGAAAATGGTTTCCCTCAAATTACTTCAAGTGAAATTATTTTAGGGGATCCTAACCCAGACTGGAGAGCGGGAATTGCATTCAATTTGAATTATAAAAAATTCCGATTGAACGCTTTGGTAGAGCATTCTCAAGGTGGGGTATTTTCTCCTAGAACTCTCCATGTATTGAATCGTTTTGGAACTACTGAAATGACAGCAAATAGAGAAACGCTTACCCAAGATTTGGTAAACTATGCAGGAGATGTGATTCCAGCAGGAAGTGCAGTTCGAGGAAACATTGACGATTTTGGCGGAGGACCTGTTTTTTTAGATGAAACCTGGTACCGCACAGGAATTGGAGGAGGATTTGGTGACAACCAAGCCTACAACTTTTCAACCTATGACGCAACTTTTACAAAACTTAGAGAAGTAACTTTGAGTTATGTATTTGACAGTCCGAACTTAAGATCAACTACAGGACTTAATAATATTGTAGTTTCTGTGTCGGGTAGAAATTTGTTGAATTTCAATAATATTCCTGGGATTGATCCTGAAACGAATCAAACTGGAGTTGGACAAGCGCAAGGGTTGGATTACTTTACCAACCCTCAGACGAAATCAACTTTCTTCAGTGTAACTTTAAATTATTAAAAGATGAAAAAATTAATTTTTAAATCAATATTAATTGTAGGAATCTTAACTGCCTCATCTTGTGAGAGTATCGTTGAAGATATTAATGCAAATCCCAATGACATTTTAACCACAGATGTCGAGGACAGATTATTCCTTACAGGCTCCCTTTTGGCAAACATTCAGTTGCAATTGGGACACTTAAATAGAATTGGTCAGATGTATTCTGGACAACTCATCGGATTTTCCTCATTGTATTCCAATATCTATGGCTTTAACCTTTCAACAGCAGAGGCAAATAGCGAATGGAATGCATTGTATGTAGGAGTTATGACAAACATGCGTAAGGTGGCTGCAAATGCCTCCAGCCCCTTGTTGGTCGGGATTGCTCAAATTGTAGAAGCACATGCCGCTGGTACTGCCGCTTCGATTTGGGGTGACATTCCTTATACTGAAGCTGCTAACCCTGAAATTTCAGACCCAGTTTTTGATGGTCAGCTCAGTGTTTACAGCGCCGCAATTAATTTGCTAGACCAAGGTATATCAACGCTCCAAGGAGCTTCGAGTTCCAGTTTGTCAGAAGACATTTATTTCAATGGAGATAAAGACAAATGGATCACCGCAGCTTATACCCTTAAGGCGCGTTTTAGTTTGCACCAGAAGGATTATGCAGCTGCAGCTAGTGCGGCAGCAAACGGAATCCGTTCTGCTGATGGAGACATGCGTTTTTATCCGAAAGCTTCTGCCAATACTTCTGGAGATAAGAACTTATTCTTCACTATCCTAGAAGGTTCTCGTGCAGGTGATATAGGAAATTCAAACGCTGGAGTAGACAGCTATTTAGTTCAAATGTTAGATAGCAGTACAGACCTTAGCCGAAATAATGCCAAGACAGATGAGACAGCACGTTTGGGATATTACAGAATCGATTCTTCAGGAGGAAGTGTCAATGACGGAGTGATTGCGGGAACGGAACCACAAAACATGGTCACTTATTTCGAAAATGAATTGATACTAGCTGAAGCGAAAGCCAGAGCAGGATCAGTAAGTGACGGATTGCCTCACTTAAACAACGTTCGCGCGTGGCTAAACAGCGGGGGTCATTTAAATGATGCTCATATTGGAAATACATACAAATACGAAGCCTATGCAGCTGCAGATTTTGAAGCTGGGGGAATAGAAAATTCTGACAATGTTAGTGCCAAAACAGCCTTTCTAAGAGAGGTGATTGAGGAGCGTTACGTTTCTGGTTTTGGAACCCACATGGCTTATAACGATGCGCGAAGATTGAGAAAATCTGATAGCGATTATGCGGTGCCTTTTGTTTTGGTAAATGGACCTAATCCTCCCTATCCGGAGCGTATGCCGTACGCGACCAATGAATTGAATTCCAATGAAAATGCACCTGCAGAAGATCCTGGAATTTTTACCAAAACAGCGGTAAACCAGTAGATTTTTTCTACAACTTTTTAAAAAAGGTTTGTAACTTGTTACAAACCTTTTTTTTATATACTTGATGAAAATAAAATTTCTTTTTAAGATAAGTTTGGTAAGTCTAGTGTTCTTCTTGGCTTGTTCCAAAACCAACTCCAAAGCAGTCTCCAATAATGCTATTGCTGCGGCCCATCCGTTAGCCTCTCTAGCAGGTAAGCAAATGTTTGAACAACAAGGAAATGCCTTTGATGCTGCTGTGGCAGCGGGATTTGCCTTAGCTGTAGTGGAACCCAGCATGAGTGGTATTGGCGGGCGTTTGCAAGCGCTTTATCACGAAGCATCGGGGAAAGTAGGGGGTGTGGATGCCTCTACTCAAGTACCGATGAACTACAAGCCTCGGGAAGAAAAGTATGCCTATGGTTATGAAACGATAGGAATCCCAGGCGTTGTAGCAGGATTGTTACAACTTCACGAACACCATGGGAGCTTGCCTTTACAAACGGTTATGGCCCCTGCCATTCGCTATGCCGAAGAAGGATTCCGAATTTTGCCTATGGAAGCAAAAAGACAACAAAGTGCAAAAGCTGTTTTTGAACAATTTGAAGGTACCAAAACTCATTTTCTCAATGCAGATGGGCAGGCGTTTCAAGCCGGTGAGCTCGTCGTTCAAAAAACCTTGGCAAACACTTTAAGAGAAATTGCAGCCAAAGGAAAAGCTGGTTTTTACGAAGGAGAAGTCGCACAAAAGATGGTAGAGGATATCCAAGCCAATGGGGGGATATTGACCCTAGAAGATTTAAAAAATTACAAAGCTTTGCATGCAGAGGTGTTGGAAGGGAGTTTCCAGGGAACAGATATATATGCGTTGAATTTGCCTTCCTACGGAGCCATTACTATTCAAATTCTCCAGATACTGGATCAGTTGCCCCAACCTGAAACGGAAGAAGCTTGGGCGAAGCAATTTGATCGTGCTACCGCATTGGCCTATACCTTCAGAAAACACCAAAAAAATCGTGATACTCTGACTAAAATTTTAGATCTACAACACGCCAAAACTTGGGCAGATCAAATCGAAACAGAGCAATTGGAACTTGTTGCTGAAGCATTACATACACTGCCAGAGTCTTGGACGGCAGCAATGGGGCACACCACCCATCTGACTGCAGCGGATGATCAAGGCAATGCCGTTAGTTTAACTCAAACGATAGGGCCCAACATGGGATCAAAAGTGGCTACTAAAGACCTAGGATTCCTATACGCTGTGAGTCTTGGGGGCTATTTAGGAGAATACAAACCTGGCGATCGATCCAATTCACACATAACGCCTACGCTGTTTATGAAAGACGGGAAATTACTTTTGGCATTAGGAGCGGCCGGTGGTAGTCGGATTGTAACTGCAGTGACCCAGGTTGCACACCGCTATTTGGCACAAGAACATCCTTTGGAAAAGGCCTTGCTTTTACCGCGTATTTATCCTTTTCAAGACACGCTTTGGATAGAAGATCACGAAGAGGTCAAAGCCTTAAATGCTGAACTAGATCCCAACACCTATCCGATCAAGATGATCGATCAAAAAGCCCGCTTCGGAAGAGTGCATGCTATTGCGTATGACTCTCTTGCTAACACATGGACAGGCGCCGCTGACCCCGACTGGGAGGGAACGGTAGAATACCACAGCCAGCCATGAGAAGTGTCTTATTCTTTTTTTGTCTTCTAACTATGGGACTTCAAGCACAAGAAAAAGAGCGCATTTTGTTTGTTGGTAATAGCTTTACTTTTTATTGGAATCTGCCAAGTCAGGTAGAGCAGATGGCTAAAGAAAGAGGGCTCTTATGGGACGTTGAGCAAACCACAGCCAGTGGCGCTTCGTTGAGAGATCATTGGCAGGGAAACAAAGCGTTGACAACCAAACAACTTTTAGAAAAGGAAACTTTTGATCGGGTTATTTTTCAAGACCACAGTACCTATCCTTTGGTCCATATCGATACCACGGCTTTTTATTTTAAAAAACTCAAAGCCTTGCTTCCAGCTAAAACAAAAGTGTATTTGTATTCCACCTGGATGTACCCAGGGATTAATGGAAAAGAAAACTACCCGAATAGCACAAATCCAATTGAAGAGAATTTGAAAACAGAAGTTGCAAGCGTCGAGGACCAACTCCTCAGAGTAGGTGCTGCTTTTGAACTTTTTGCGGCACGTTATCCCGATGTAGAACGATTCACAGACGACAAAAAACACCCTAGTCCCCAGGGAAGTTATCTGGCAGCTTGTGTGATTTTTAGTTCCCTTAGCGGACAATCGTCGAAAGGAGTGCAACGGCGTTATTCCAGTACAGACAACAATGGTAAAAAGATTTTTTACAGTATGGTCGAAAAAAAGACAGCGCAAAAATGTCAGGAAGTGGCGGATCAAATACTTTTTAATTAATGCAAATTTTAAAAATTTCAAAAGCTCGTTTTGTTTTGAGTAGCTTGCTGATGGGGATACTCGTCTCCTGCGTTACTCCTGAGAGGGAGGAAATTAAAGATTTAGAGGTCCCCCGAATGTATGTTGCCAATTTTGCCCAAGATTCTCCTGTGATTGACGGCAAGATAGACGAGGTTTGGGATCAAGCGAAGTATTCTGAGGACTACATCGACATTGAAGGTCGTAAAACTCCTCTATACCCAACCCAAATGAAAATACTATGGGATCAGGAATTTCTATTTATCCTGGCGAAAATCGAAGAGCCTCATGTCTGGGGAAACCTCAAGCAGCGCGATACTGTGATTTTTTACAACAACGATTTTGAAGTGTTTATCGATCCGGATGGCGATACACACCAGTATATGGAGTTGGAAATCAATTCCTTAAATACCGCTTGGGATCTTTTTTTAAAACGTCCGTATCGAAACAAAGTCAAGGTTGACAATGCCTGGAATATAGAAGGACTTCAATCAGCCGTTTCCTATCAGGGTACCCTAAACGATCCTTCCGATACCGATCTGGGCTGGACCCTAGAAATTGCTCTTCCTTGGAAGGCTTTAGATAGGGGTAACGATTCTGGAACTATTCCCGTGAACCAATTTTGGAGGATGAACTTTTCCAGAGTCAATTGGCAGTTTGACTTGGTCAATAATAAATATGTGAGAAAGAAAGATAAAAACGGGAAGTATCTTCCTGAATTTAATTGGGTTTGGAGCCCGCAAGGAGTCATCAACATGCATGTTCCCGAGCGGTGGGGGTATGTCTTTTTTTCTAATGGAACTTTAAATGAAATTAACTATCCGGAGGAGGCTCCCTTACTCCAATGGATGTATGGACACTACCGCACTTTTCTTGAACGAACCAAAAAGGGACTGCCTAGGAGTGAAACACAAACGGCACAATTTCACGGAAAGGAAATCAGAATGGAAAAAATCCTTTGTAACGATACACTCTATTGGAAAACCGAAAATCCCATTAGTAAAAAGAGTTATCTAATTCGTAATGATGGGAAATTAGAAATGAGCAACTAATTGTTGGTAATCTTGATAAGTTAATTTCTGTTTAAGGGTTTCATTGACTGTTTAATTTAGTTTTTTTTTTTTGAAGTTAAGAAATCAAAAAATTATGTTAAATTTATCTGAATTAACTATTAACTATATAATATGAATTTTAACAAAAACATCAATTTGTTGCTGGTATTGTTGCTATTGGTGAGTGGATTTACTTTTGCTCAACAAGCCATTAGTGGACTAGTTACAGATGAAGCAGGAGTTCCGCTACCCGGAGCTACTGTAGTAGTAGATCAAACTAATGATGGAACTACAACGGATTTTGATGGGAATTACAGTATTTCCGCTTCCGATGGACAATCCATTTCTATTAGCTTTGTAGGCTATGAAACCTTAAGCATTGTTGTAGGTGACGGTGCAGATTACAATGTAAGTTTACAACCGGACTCACTTTTAGATGAGGTTGTAGTAACGGCTTTGGGTATCGAAAGAAACACAAAGGCTCTCGGATACTCCGTAACACAAGTAGGAGGAGAAGAGATTAATGAGATCAAATCGACCAATGCAATTAACGCCCTTCAAGGGAAAATTGCTGGGGTTCAGATTTCTGGAAATGCTGCTGGAGCCAAGGGTTCTACGCGAGTCATTATCCGGGGTAATAGCTCATTAAGTGGGAATAACATGCCTCTTTATGTGGTGGATGGAATTCCAATTGACAACACCAACTTAGGTTCTGCCGGAGTTTGGGGTGGAGCGGATGCTGGAGACGGTATTTCTGCCTTAAACCCAGATGAAATAGAATCTGTATCTGTACTTAAAGGGGGTGCTGCGGCAGCTCTTTACGGTTCTCGTGCCTCTAATGGTGTGATCTTAATCACAACCAAAAAAGGAACAGGAGTAGAAGGAATTCAAGTTGAAGTGACTAGTTCGGTTCAGTTTGATGATATTAAAAATGATCCGTACGATCCACAAACCACTTATGGTCAAGGACGGGATTATTCTACAAATTCTGATACCGTAGACACCTATGCAAACTGGGGTATTCCACTAAACGGTTCAAGTGTTGAGCAGTGGGACGGTGTTTCAAGACCGTATTCGTATAAAGGAAACAATCTTGAGAAGTTTTATTCAGGAGGTGAAACATACATCAATACGGTTGCTGTTTCTTCTTCTAGTCAGACTGGAAACGTACGGATGTCGTATTCCAATCTTCAAAACAAAGATATCATTCCAAATTCTACGCTAGACCGGAATACATTTGGTATAAATGCCAATCAAAAAATTGGAAAATTTAGCGCCGATGTAAATTTGAAATATATTAATGACGATGCGATTGGAGCTCCTAGACTTTCGGATTCTCCTGGAAACGCAAACTATGGTATTCGTTTGTTTGCACCCTCTATTGATGTTAATGACATGTTAGGTGCGGGTGGTTTAGGTACGAACGAAGATGGAACTGAGTTTAGAACCAGTGACAATACTTTTTCTCAAAACCCTTGGTTTGCTGCATGGCAGTATTTTGACAATTCTGTCAAAGAACGTGTGATTGGATCTGCTTCTGTACGTTGGGACATTACCGACTTTCTTTATGCAAAGGGACGTTTTGGTATTGACCGATACGACTTTGGTAGAACTAGTGGTACACCTTATGGAACTGCATACCAACCTTTGGGAAGTATGTCTGAGTCTAAGTTGACACGCCAACAGCGAGATGCAGACCTTTTCCTAGGGACAGATAACTTGAAGATTGTAGATGATCTTTCTGTTACGGCATTTGTTGGGGTTAACCAAAACTACGTAAACTCAGAAAGCGTAAGTGCAAGCGGGTCTCAATTTATTGTGCCCTTCTTGTACAACGTTAAAAACACTCAGAATCAAGGAAATGGTTATGGCTTCAATGAGCGTCAGATCAATTCGGTATACGGTTCTGCAGAGATTGGATATAAAGATGCAATTTTCTTAAATGTTACGGCTAGAAACGATTGGTTCTCTACGCTTTCACTAGCAGGGAAAGAAGCACCGAATGATGACTTGTATACTTCGGCTTCACTTTCTGTAGTGCTTTCTGATCTATTAGAACTACCCGAAGTCATTTCATTTGCTAAATTGAGAGCAGGTTATTCTCAGGTAGCAGGGGGTGCAGGAAATCCGTACCGATTGAACTTGACATATTCTATTGTAGATCAAGGACACCAAGGGGCTTCGTTAGGAAGAATTTCCAATGGTTCAATTCCAAACTCAGAAATCACTCCATTTGAAAAGAATGAAACTGAGATTGGTCTTGATTTAAGATTATTTGACAATCGTTTTTCTGTTGACTTTACGTATTATGACAACCAAACCGACGGTGATATCGTAGGAGTAAGTGCTTCTCCAACCTCAGGTTATGGAAGCGCACTCGCAAATTTAGGGGTGATTACAAACGAAGGAGTCGAGCTTCTGATCAATGCAAATGCAGTTCGGTCTGATGATTTTGATTTGAATTTCACTTTCAACTACGCAAACAACACCTCTGAAATTGTTTCTACAAACGATGCAGGAACGAACCTTTCTTTGGATGAACCTCGTTCTAGAAACCTTCGTGTAACTCACATTGTGGGAGAACAGTATGGTGCTCTTTTTGGAACTTCATACAACCGAGACAGTCAAGGAAGAATTATTCACGATATTGAAGCAGACGGTACACCGATCCCTCAAGTAGGGCCAAGAAAAATTCTTGGATTTGGAGTATCTCCAGTTTCTCTAGGGTTTGGATCTAATATGAGATATAAAAACCTTTCTTTAAGCTTCTTGATCGAAGGAAAAAATGGAGGTCAAATGTTCTCAGGAACCAACGCTTTGGCAAAATACTTTGGTGCGCATAAAGCCACTATCGATGCTGATGGTCGTGAAAATGGATTCACTGTATCTGGAGTGGATGCTAATGGTAGTGCCTTTACAACCACCATTGCTCCAGACCGTATCGAAGACTACTGGAGAAGAACCTATCAAATCGCAGAAGAAGCAATTTATGATTCAAATTACTTAAGACTTCGCCAAGTGAGCTTGGGATATAGAATCCCAGGGGATGTACTTGAAAATACATTTATTTCAAGTGCGCGAGTCTCGCTGATAGGGAGAAACCTATTCCTTTTATCTAACAGTGTTGAAAATGTTGATCCAGAGTCTGGTTATAACGTTTCCAACTCACAAGGTTTAGAATGGTTCGGAATGCCCGTACCTAGAAGCTTAGGTCTCAACGTAAACCTTAAATTTTAATTGAAATGAAGAAAATATATTTAGTACTTATCGTATTTAGTTTTGTCTTAACCGGATGTGATTTTGACAAAGGTTTTGAAGAAATGAATGTGGACCCAACGAAAGCTGCACAGCTCGATGTAAACAATAAGTTTGCTTCGGTCTTTTTAAGAACTTCCGGTGGTCGTTATGAAAACTGGAGGGCTAGTTTAATCTATTCTTCACAGATTGTTCAACACATGTCCTCTACGGCAACTTATTGGACTGGGAATTTTTATACCTTAAACCAAGGATATTCTACCTCATTATTTGACAGAGGGTATCCCGAACAGGTAAAAGAAATTGAAGACATCATCTATCAACTTACAGAAGAAGGGGTGTCTGATACCCAAATGGGAGTGGCTAGAATCTGGCGTGCTTTTATATACCACCGTCTTACAGATTTACACGGTGATATTCCTTATTCTGAAGCAGGTAAAGGCTTCATTGAAGGTATTTTAAAGCCAGCTTATGATCCACAAGAAGCCATCTACATGGACATGCTTGCTGAAATTGAAGGCGGAATTGCTCAGTTAGGCGCTAACACTTTAGGCGGCTCTGACCTTATCTTCCAAGGTGATGTGGACAAATGGAGAAAGTTTGGTAACTCTTTGATGTTGCGTTTAGCAATGCGATTGACCAAAGCCGACGCTGCTACTGCTCAAGCATGGGCTCAAAAAGCGATCAGCGGAGGAACCATGGCATCGAATGATGATATTGCCTATATCCAACATACCAATGGACCTGCAGGGATCAACAGAAACGGTCACGGTGAGGTGTTTGACGCTGATGGAAACATGAGAATTTCAAAAACCTTTATGGAGTTCTTGCAAAATGGAAACGATCCGAGATTGCCTATTTTAGCTGCTAGAAGAAGTGACGGTAGTACTACTGCTGCAGACTTATTCGGAATGCCCAACGGACTTACAGGTGGAGCATTGGAAGCAAAGTATGGTACGGAAAGTAGCTACTACGCAGAACCCAATAGAGCTGTTCTCGGTGGATTTGACGCTCCGATGGTTTTTCAAACCTATGCGGAAGTTGAATTCTTGAAAGCAGAGGCAGCACAAAGAGGTTGGCATACGGGAAGCGTGGAAACCCATTATAACAATGGTGTTAAAGCAGCAATGCAAATGTTGAGTTCACTCTATCCTAATGCAGCAGCTATTAGCGATGCACAGGTGAGTGATTATCTTGCAGCAAACCCGTTAAACACTTCAAGTCCTATGGAAATGATCCATACGCAGTATTGGGCAGCTACATTCTTAAATGAATACGAAGCCTTTGCAAATTGGAGAAGAACTGGATTTCCAACACTTCAGCCTTTTGGTGGAGAAGCTGTTTACCCAGGGAACGAAACAAATGGTGAGATTCCTAGAAGAATGATTTATCCTAACAGTGAGGAGAGTACAAATCCTGAAAACTACGCAGCTGCCGTGAGCAGACAAGGACCCAATACGCTTACTACAAGAGTTTGGTGGGATAAATAATTCGGGAGTTCCGTTTATTTATAATTTATTTTTAAATTTGAAAAGGTGGTCTTTAAAAACCACCTTTTCTTTATTATGTGTGGACCCAAAAGCATTCTTTTTTTATTCGTATTGTTGGCTTTGCCACTTAGAGGTCAAAAGTTCGAATTAGTCGCACCAAAAAAAAGCGGTATTACTTTTGAAAATACCCTGCGTGAGACGCCTAAAGAAAACATCATTACGTATGAGTACTTTTATAATGGTGGAGGTGTAGCTGCGGGAGATTTAAATAACGATGGCTTAACCGATTTGATCTTTACTTCAAATCAGGATCAATCGCGTATCTATCTCAATACAGGACAACTTCAATTTGAAGAGATCACCGCGCGAACGGGTATCGACAATCAAAATGGATGGAAAA
>DBBQ01000038.1 GCA_002292265.1 Flavobacteriaceae bacterium UBA980
TCTAGCCAGCTGAGCTACATCGGCCTTTAAGATTCTGCTTTCACAAAATCGATGCAAATTAAATGCTAATTTTTATGCTATCAAAAGAAAAAAATGAAATTTTTAGAGGATTCGTTCTTTTTCCTTTCTGCGTTTTAAAATCCGCTCCGCACTCTCCGCTGCAGAGTTGATGGATTCTTCAAAAGATTTAGTAATTTTTTTGACCACAATATCGTCTCCAGGCACTCCAATTTTGAGCTCTGCCCATTTATTGACCCCATCCGAGCTGTTTTCCACTTTCGTAAAAACAAAAACTTCAATAATCTGATTGTGAAATAAGGAAAGTTTTTCGATTCGCTTTTTGGCAAATTCTTTTAGCTTGATGTCGGCTTTGTAGTTTACCGCTCTAAAATGCATAGTGACCATATATTTGTTTTTTAGTTGTTTTTTTCTCTGGGGTGCGCTTTTTTATAAATATCTTGGATTTTTTTCATGCTGCTGTGGGTATAGTGTTGCGTGGCAGCGATGCTACTATGACCCAATAAATCCTTTATCGCATTTAAATCTGCACCTTGATCCAACAAATGTGTGGCGAAGCTATGTCGAAGTACATGTGGGCTTCTTTTGGTTTTGGTGGATACCTTACTAAGGTAGGTTTTTACAGTCTCATATACAAATGCTTCGGATAGCTTTTTCCCTCGACTGTTGACAAAGAAATGTTCCGATTCTCTAGAGATTTGATACTGCTTTTGTTGCTCCATCAGCTGTGTAAGTTGCGTTTTGATCTCGGGCAAAAGAGGAAGCAAACGCTCCTTATTTCGCTTACCCAAAACCTTCATTAAACCTTCAGACAGATCGACATCTTGTACTTTGAGTTCAATCAGTTCACTCCTGCGAATTCCTGTGTAATAGAGCAACTGGATCACCGTACGCTGAAGAACTCCGGTGTATTCTTCAGGAAAAAAATCGGCTGCAAGCAGGCGTTGAATTTCTTCTTGCGAAAAGGGCAAAGCCACTTTGGTATCTGTTTTTAAGGCTTTGTGTTCTTTTAATGGAGAAACAGGAATGCTTCCTATTCGAAGTAAAAACTTGTAGTAGGATCGCAAGGCTGAAAGTTTCCTGTTCACCGTCCTTGGGGTGTTTCCGGACTGGATCAAAGAAACTATCCAAGCTCGAATCTCCCCGTAGGAAACCTCTTCTATAGTCTCTAGCGAACCTTGCTCTGTGATAAACACTTCGAATGCCTCTAAATTGGCTTGATAAGCTTTCAAAGTATGAGGAGAACATTTTTTTTCTAAAGAGAGGTATTCTAAAAACGCAGGGATGGACATAAAAAAACGTTATCCCATAAAGTTATAAAACTTCACTAAGTTAACGTCTGTATTGTCAGGTTTGTTATGACCTAAATGTTTTCACTGTCGCGAAGATGCTGAATGTACTGCGCTTTTTGAATCTTTTGACGATTTTTTACAGAAGGTTTTGTAAACTGCTTTCGAGTTCGCAATTGACGCATCGCTCCAGTTTTATCGAATTTTCTCTTAAAACGCTTTAATGCGCGATCGATATTTTCTCCGTCTTTAATGGGAATAATTAACATAAAATGGCACCTCCTTTCATAATGGATGCAAATATAGATAAAAGAATGAGTTTACACGCTTTTATTTACTTTTTAACGATCGCTGTCTAATATTTTTCTAGCAATGACCACTTTTTGAATTTCACTGGTTCCTTCACCAATCGTACAAAGTTTAGAATCGCGTAAGAATTTTTCTACAGGATAGTCTTTGGTGAATCCATATCCACCGTGAATTTGTACGGCCTCATTGGCTACTTTAACACAGGTTTCAGAGGCAAATAATTTGGCCATGGCTCCTGCTTTAGTCACATTTAAGTTTTGATTTTTTAACTCGGACGCTTTTTGTGTGAGTAAGGAAGCCGCTTCAATTTCGGTGGCCATATCGACCAATTTGAATGAAATTCCCTGAAAGCTACTGATGGATTTTCCAAATTGTTTGCGCTCTTGGGAATAGGCGAGTGCTGCATTGTAGGCTCCTTTTGCTACCCCTAAAGAGAGGGCTGCAATGGAGATTCTTCCCCCGTCTAAAATCTTCATGGATTGGATAAAACCGTCTCCTACAGGGCCCAATCGGTTTGCATCGGGGATAACACACTCATCAAAAACCATTTCAGCGGTTTCTGAGGCGCGCATACCCAATTTGTTTTCTTTTTTACCCGCATAAAAACCTGGAGTTCCTCGTTCTACAACAAAGGCTGTCATTCCCCGATTGGCTCCTTTTTCACCATTTCTGGCAATCACTACTGCGATGTCTCCAGAAATCCCGTGGGTAATAAAATTTTTGGCACCGTTCAAAACCCACTGGTATCCTTCTTTACGAGCTGTAGTGGACATGCCCTTGGCATCCGAACCGGTATTGTGTTCGGTAAGTCCCCAGGCGCCAATAGCGCTTCCCTCACAAAGCTGGGGAAGCCATTTTTTGCGTTGCTCCTCCGTTCCGAAGGAATAAATATGATTGACACATAAGGAGTTGTGCGCAGCTATAGAAAGTCCTATAGAGGGATCTACTATAGAAATCGTTTCGATCAGGGTTACGTATTCGTGATATCCCATCCCAGAACCACCGTAGGCTTCTGGAACCAACATCCCCATAAATCCAAGGGCTCCTGCCTGCTCAAAAATTTCTGCAGGAAAATATTGAGCTTCGTCCCAGTCCATCACATTGGGTTTGATGAATTGTGTCGCAAAGTCTCGCGCGGCTTCATAAACCATACGTTGGGTTTCTGAAGACTGAATTTCAGGACGTAGTTCGAAATCAATCATAAACAATTTTTGATACAAATATAGTTTTATTCTTTGTAGCTTGTTTGGGGAATTTACAAAAAGTTCAGACAAAGTAGCCGTGCTTATTCCTTTATTTTTTGTTCTGTGGGCAATTATTTTTCGCGCATCAGCACGGTTTAAATAAGAAATCTGCTCTAGCTCTTGGAGGCTTACTGTAGTGAGATCCAATCGCTCAATTTCAGGAAGCGACTGAATTTCAAAACGCTCCCAAAGCCTTTGAACTACGAGACTGTCCAAACCATACACCTCATAGCATTGCTCTAAAACAGAAAAGCATGAGAGATAGGATCGGTACTTGACTAGAGGTTTCGAGAATTTGAGTTAAGGAAGTAGGTTTTCCATTAGGGAGTCCGATAGTTTTGTAACCTCTTGAAATTGTTTTGGTGTGTTGACATAGCTGTTGGTCTGTCGATAACGAAGCAGCTTGTCAAAGGCTTCCGGAGGAAGGCCCAAAGTATAGGCTCTGTAGTCGGTCAAGTAATTGGGATTGTATTGATAAACGATTGGAGTCTGCGCATTCTCTTTTATTCTAAGGGAATCCAATTGGGTTTGATAGCTTTGGGTTTGACTGAGATCCACAGGAGAAAGCTCTGGGAAGTTTACCAACAGGCGGTACAACTGGACAGCAATCAACAGCACAAGCAAAATTAGTACCGACCCACGTTGTGGTTTTGACAGTATAAATCGAAAAGGAGCTTGGGGCATCAGTAGGAGTTGCTATTTTTTTATTGTGGCAATGGCGTTGAGATAGGAGTTTAATTCTTCTCGAACTCGAGGGAATAACAAAAGCAGTCCGACCATGTTCGGGAATACCAAGGCAAGGATCATCGCATCTGAAAATGCCCAAACCGAAGACATATCCCCCGCAGCACCAATTACAATAAAAATCAAAAACAACGACTTGTAGGTCAATTCAGACACTTTACTCTTTCCAAAGATGTACATCCAAGATTGCAACCCGTAATACGACCAAGAGATCATGGTGGAGATTGCAAACAAGACTACTGCAATCGTTAAGAAAGGCCCTGAAAAAGCAATGTATTTTGCAAAAGCTGCTGCAGTAATCCCTGCACCCTCAGCTTCAACGCCATCAATCATCACCACTCCGCCTACCCCGCCGTAGTCAAAGACTGTATTGTCTCCATTAAAAATAATGATGACCAAAGCCGTCATGGTACAAATCACTACCGTATCAATAAAGGGTTCCAACAAAGCAACTAAGCCTTCTGATGCAGCATAATTTGTTTTTACAGCCGAGTGTGCGATAGAAGCAGAACCTGCTCCAGCTTCGTTAGAAAATGCAGCACGCCTAAATCCGGTAATTAATACCCCGAGTAAGCCTCCTAATCCCGCTTGAGGACTGAACGCTTGAGTAAAAATCATTCCAAAAGCATCGTCCACAAAACTAAAGTTGGTAAAAATAATATAGAGACAAGCTAAAATATACATCAATGCCATAAGAGGCACGACTTTTTCAGTAACCGAAGCGATCCGTTTGATTCCTCCAATAATGATCACCCCGACGACGACCATCATGATAACTCCAATTATCGTTCTGGCACTTCCTCCTGTCATACCAAAAGAGTCGACAAGTTGCATTGCGGCTTGATTCGATTGGGCTGCGTTGCCACCCCCAAAAGAAGCTCCGATACACAGAAACGCAAAAATTCCCGCCAGTACTTTCCCTAGGGTTACAAACCCTTTTTCTTGAAGTCCTTTGGTAAGGTAGTACATCGGTCCTCCATATACGGTGCCGTCTTCTCCCACATCGCGGTATTTTACTCCCAAGGTACACTCCACAAATTTTGTGGACATTCCCAGCAGTCCACAGAGGATCATCCAAAAAGTTGCGCCTGGACCCCCCACTGCAATGGCGAGTGCCACTCCAGCAATATTTCCATTTCCTACTGTACCCGAAACAGCTGTTGCCAAAGCTTGAAAGTGACTGACCTCTCCCTCCTTGCTTTCATCGGAGATTGTTCCTTTGACATCTCGGTCTATGGCAAGTTCTGATTTTTCGGCACTGTGGTGATCTATGCTGTCAAACTTTCCGCGAACCGTTTGGATCGCCGTAGAAAAATGACGGACGTTGACAAAACCAAAATAAACAGTGAAAAACAGCGCACCACCTACTAGAAGGATGATAATTGTAGGAATCTCAGTTCCCGGAAAATTATGTAATATCAACCCTTCCCACCAATTGGCTATTGGGGTAAACGCATCATTAATCCGCTCGTCCAACCCGCGGTCTTGTGCAGCTAGAGGAGTTGAAAAAATCAACAATAAAAAAGTATAAAGTAAATAATTTGGTGTTTGTGAAAACTTGATCATCAGAAGTAAGGATTTAAGGGTTCAATATCCTAAAAAGGAATAGAATAACAAATTAATCTAACTGAAAGATTTTGTTTAATTTTTTTATGCTCTGTCTCGTGCCTAGAATAATCAATTTCCCATCGGCTGATAATGAGTGGTTTGCATCGGGATTGATGTGTTGGTTCCCCTCCGCATCTTTATAGCCAATCACGTTACATCCCGTTCGCTCTCGAACTTGTAGCTCTTTCAAGGATTTGTTTTGATATTTTTTGGGCAATTGACGTAACGCTACCTCTTCTAAATTCGGACTGGTCTCGTCCTTCCACCAATCCAGATTTCCTAAAAAATGAATTAAATCGGGGACAGTGATTAATACCGCCATATGGTCTCCACCGATCTTATCCGGCATAATCACATGATTGGCACCCGCCCATTCCAATTTGGATTGATTGCGTTCTTCAGAAACTCAACTTACGATTACAATATCGGGTTGCAAGCGCCGTGCAGACAAAACGACAAAAAGATTGTCCGCATCGTCTGGCAAGGAACAAATTAGGTTTTTAGCACGGGCAATTCCCGCCGCCATCAGCACCTCATCGGAAAGTGCTGTGCCTTTGTAAAAAAGAATTTCTTTTTCATGGGCTTCGATTAGGGATTCCTCCTGTTCAATGACAATGTATTTTTCTCCGTGGTGCTGCAAACGTTGTACGGCTTGACGCCCATTACGTCCATAACCACATACGATCGTGTGGTCCTTTAACTTCGTTATCATAATCTTATTTTTTTTGTGTTTCCAATAATTCAAACTCCAGTGACTCAAGAGCGACTCTACGATAAAACGAATGGCGAGGGCAACCACCACAAAGGCCACTAGTATAAAGACAATCGAAAAGCTGCGCCCTGCTTCTGAAAAACCTGTAACCTCTCCATATCCCACGGTGCTTAAGGTGATGACCGTCATATAAAGCGCATCAAAAAAAGTGAATTCAGGCGAATTAACATAAAAGCCTGTAATTCCGAACAGCAAGATCAAAATCAGTAGTAGGAACGCGCGAAAAACGGGATATTGGAGCATGGGTCTCCTCACAAATCAAATACAGAAGTGCGTTTGGTGTAGAGTAAATCTTTCAATTTCAGCCAAAAAGCCAAAGTTAAATAAAGCACAAAGCCTCCGATCAGTGTAGTAAAGGAAGCATAAATAAAAAACAGACGGACGCTTTTTACTTTCATTCCCAGCAGCTCCGCCAAACGGGTAGAAACCGCAAATCCGTTTCGTTCAAAAAATATTCGAAGCCGTTGGGGTTTTATCATAGTACAAACATACAGTAAAAGTAAAAAGGACTACAATTTCATCAAATGAAATCCAACATTGTAAGAGATACATTGGTTTTTTTGACAGTAATTTTTAAATAAATGCAAAATACCTTGACTGTCTCCCTCATGTTGAATTGGAACTTTTAATTGATCAAATAATTTTGTGATACTGTTGTGCTCTTGTGGGATTTTCTCCACCCAACGGAATAGGTCTTCTTCTCCCGTTCCGCCCAAATATCGGGTATAGGCATATCGAATGGGGAGTAACGTATTGATAGCAATCAGATCAAAAAAAGAACGGCTGAGCTTTTTGATACGAGGAGCACTTTGCGAACCGAAGTTGTAATGGGTCTTCCAATACCCCTGGAGTACCAAAGCAAAAGTTGCATACGCAACATCTGGATTGGGATGACGAATGACCTCTTGAAAAAGGGTGGGTTGTTGGGCGTAAAGCGCTGCCAATTGCGCCAAACGAAGCGTGGGGAAATTCGAAGGGCGCAGGCGGGCAAACTGAACCCCCAAGACTTCTGGACGAACCAAATTAAATTTTGTTTTTACGTATTCGTAACGCTTTTTTAACTCCTTTTGGTAGGCATCCTCCAGAATCCCCTTCAACAAGCCAGACTGCCCCATAAATAGCGCTTCCATATCCAAGGGGTTGCCAACCAACTTTCGCACAACCGCTATGGGAATGCTTTGCGCACTTTCATAAAACGCAGTCCCGTTTACATTCAACCCGTACGCCTTAAAAAGCAAAACAAACAAAACCCGCTCCCAGTCTCTTTTATAAAGGGCTACAAGGGCATCTATAGCGGCTACCCGCTCTTCTACCCGTTCCACATATAGGCGTTCCAACCAATGCTGCCACTGGAAATTTGAAAACCGATGAATTTCCGATTCACAAGGAAGTTTTTTATGGAGGGAGCGAAACAAGCGTTCGTGCCGGTCGAGGGTCTCCCTGTCCACAACGTCCTGAAGCCGAAGGGTAGGGATGTTTTTTCTATTGGGGTAAGCCACCTCCACATCCCGTTCCCAAACCATATGTAAAATTACATTTTCATAATTGGGATCAATGGTGGTTATGTCGGTACCAATCGGACGATTTTAAGTGTACCTCTACAGGGCCATTCCACAACAACCCGTCATAAAAAATTTGAGCTCCTGAAAAATCAGGACCGCCGCCCGTATTTAGAGTACCTGTATGTACTACATCTAGCTTTTTGCCCAAGGTAGTAACTAGGTTCGGGTGAGAAAATTTTTGATAACGCCACAGGTAATGGAGTAGAACTTCTGGCATCGTAAAATTTGGGGTGGGTTTCTAAAGCTATGAGGTGGTAGGTCCTTGCCAATCCAATATTCCCCCTAAAAGGTTGTAGCAATCGGAAATGCCTTGCTGTTTCATCAGTAGACAGGCTTGTGCACTTCGGGCGCCGGAGCGACAATACACAAAATAGGTTTTGGAGGAGTCCAGGGTAGCCAATCCATCCATAAACCCTTGAGGATTTCGTATGTCAAGCAACTCCGCATCTGGGATATGTCCTGCTTCAAATTCTTCGGGTGTCCGAACATCCAGTATAACACTCCCCGTGGCCGCTTGTTGATTCGCCGTCCAGTCTTTTTGTGATAAATCCATAATTTGTTTTTTGCTAAAATACAACAGTCCTAAACTGAAAACAAATCAAAAAAAAAATTGTGAATTCAAAAATTATATTACATTTGTATAAACAATTGTTGTAAGTACATATGTCAATTAATCCAAAACAAATAGTCATCTCTATCTTGGAAACAAACAGCAAAATGCTAGAGGTTTTGGGACACGCGTTGAAGCCTTTTGAAATTTCTCTTCAGCAATTTAATGTTCTTCGGATTTTGAGAGGTCAAAAAGGAGTTGCTGCAAATTTATCCACCGTCCAGGAGCGTATGGTAAATCGGATGAGCAACACCACGCGTATCATTGACAAACTGATTGACAAAGAATATGTAGAACGCAGCATTTGTAAAAACAACAGAAGAAAGATCGAATTGTTCATTACAGAAGAAGGATTGTCCTTATTAAAAAAAGTAGATCCGATTGTTGATCAAGCTGAAGCCGAGATCTTACAATCACTAAAGCCTATTGAACAAGAAGAGCTCTTCACTCTTTTAAAAAAAATCAATATTTAATTAAAATCAGTACATTTTTGAAAGCAAACAGACCAAAATGCGGTTGTGGAAACACACAAAATCCCGTGGGATATTGTGACGGTTCGCACTTAAATAAATAATTATTGTTCGGGGATTGGGGTTATAAAATTTATACTATATTTGATTTAATGAACCGATCAATAATTTTTTTCAGCTGGTGGCACACGAATCAAACATGATACGCGTGAAACAACTGAATACAATTAATACAAAAGGCTTGTCATCACGACAGGCCTTTTTTAATTTTGGCACCTTATGAAAACATTTGCCCTTAAAACAGAACATAAAAAAATACTCGCAGATACGCTTACACCCGTAAGTGCCTATCTTAAAATACGCGATGTTTTTCCACATTCACTTTTATTAGAGAGTAGTGACTATCATGCAAACAACAATGATTTTTCCTACATCTGCTGTAACCCCATTGCTTCCATCGAATTAAAAAACGGGGTGTTAAGTACGCAATATCCTGACGGAAGTTCGACCGTTGAACAAGCAGATCCAAGCATGGATATCCCGGAGCGTATTCACCAATTTTCTCAGCAATTTAATAGCGAGCGCTTTCCTTTTAAATTTATCAGCAATGGTATCTTTGGCTACATCGCTCATGATGCAGTAGATCGTTTTGAGAACGTCAAGCTCAATAAAACCAAACCTGGGCACGACATACCAGACATCTATTATGCCGTGTATCAAAATATTATTGCCATTAGCCTCTTTAATCACGAGGCGCATTTGTTTTCGCATGTTTATGAAGGAGAACACAATCTTAACGAAATTGAAATTCTGCTCAACACAAAAAACAGCAGCCACTTTAGTTTTGAAAAAGTAGGGAAGAAAACTTCTAACCTCACCGATGAGCAATTTATCGACTTCGTCAAAAAAGGGAAAGAACATTGTTTTAGAGGCGATGTTTTCCAATTGGTGCTTTCGCGTAGCTTTTCCCAAGGATTTAAAGGGGACGAATTTAATGTCTATCGCACCCTGCGTTCCATTAACCCTTCGCCTTATTTATTCTTCTTTGATTACGGCGACTTTAAGATCTTTGGAAGCTCCCCCGAAGCACAACTCATTGTTCAAAATGGCAAAGCCGAAATTCACCCTATCGCGGGAACGTTCCGCCGGACAGGTGATGATGAAAAAGACGCACTCGCCGCTGGAGAATTAGCTAAAGATCCAAAAGAAAATAGCGAACACGTGATGCTGATCGATCTCGCTCGCAATGATTTAAGCCGCAATGGTTCTGAAGTTGTGGTAGAGAAAAACAGAGAGATTCAATTTTATTCACACGTAATTCACTTGGTCTCAAAAGTAAGCTGCACCATGAAAAAAGCAGCTAAAACCTTTAGGGTAGTCGCCGACACCTTCCCGGCAGGGACATTGAGTGGCGCGCCTAAACACAACGCCTTACAATTGATTGATCGCTATGAAACCACCCAACGTAATTTTTACGGAGGGGCGATTGGCTATATGGACTTCCATGGGAATTTCAATCACGCCATCATCATTCGTTCTTTCTTAAGTAAAAACCACCAACTACACTATCAAGCTGGGGCTGGAATTGTGGCAGACTCTGTCCCAGAAAGTGAGTTGCAAGAAGTATATAACAAATTAGGTGCTTTAGACAAAGCCTTAACATTAGCTGAAGACGTATAATTATGAAGAAAGTATTTGTTATCGATAATTATGATTCATTTACCTATAATCTAGTTCACTATCTCGAAGAACTGGACTGTGAGGTAACCGTAAAAAGAAACGATCAATTTGAGTTGGACGAGCTAGAAGACTACCCCCTTCTCCTCCTCTCTCCCGGTCCAGGCATTCCAGACGAATCGGGTTTACTTAAAGCGGTCATTGAGCGTTATGCTCCTTCTAAAAAAATCTTAGGGATCTGTTTAGGACAGCAAGCCATCGGAGAAGTTTTTGGCGCTAGCCTCATCAACTTAGACAAGGTCTATCACGGGATTGCTACCCCAGTAAAAGTCATTAAAGAGGATGTTTTATTTAAAGACCTCCCCGATGTTTTTGACATTGGACGATATCATTCTTGGGTCGTAGCAACTCCTTTACCTGAAGCGCTTATTGCGACTTCTGTAGACGAAGAGGGACAGTTAATGTCCCTGCGTCATAAGACCTATGATGTTTGCGCGGTGCAATACCATCCTGAATCTGTACTCACCCCACACGGAAAAAAAATATTAGATAACTGGATCAATAGTTAAGCATGAAAGCCATACTCAACAGACTCATACAACACCAACAACTCAGCAAAGAAGAGGCGCGGCAAATGATCATCAATATCGCCGATGGTCAATACAACACTTCACAAATCGCTTCTTTCCTTGCCGTCTATATGATGCGCAGCATTAGTTTAGAAGAACTAGAGGGCTTCCGTTCGGCATTGCTAGAATTGTGTATTGCGATTGATCTAAGTGAATTTGACACCATCGACCTTTGCGGTACAGGGGGAGACGGAAAAGATACTTTTAACATCTCGACTTTATCTTCTTTTGTCACTGCTGGAGCTGGGGTAAAAGTAACCAAACACGGGAACTATGGGGTTTCTTCGGGTTGTGGATCGAGTAATGTTTTAGAAGACTTAGGGGTTAAATTTTCAAATAACGCAAACTTTTTAAAACGCTGTGTAGATCAGGCTGGGATTTGTATTTTACACGCTCCCCTCTTCCACCCTGCGATGAAAAATGTGGCCCCAGTGCGACGAGAATTAGGAGTGAAAACCTTCTTTAATATGTTAGGCCCACTGGTGAATCCCGCTTTCCCAAAGAATCAATTGACCGGGGTTTTCAATCTAGAATTAGCCCGTTTATACCACTATCTTTTTCAAAAGACCGATACAAACTTCACCATATTGTATGCCTTAGACGGCTATGACGAAATTTCGCTCACTGGTCCTACAAAGGCCTTTAGCAAAAACAGCGAAGGTGTTTTAACGCCGCAAGACTTTGGGGTTTTACCCCTGGAGGCAAGCCAAATCGCGGGCGGAGATAATGTGGAGTCTTCGGCAAAGATTTTTATGAATGTAATCCAAAACAAAGGCACTCAGGCGCAGCAAGAAGTTGTTTGCGCCAATGCTGGAATGGCCATCGCCACTGCATTAGATTTATCCCCTATAGAAGGCTTTGAAAAAGCCAAAGAATCTTTGCTTTCTGGAAAAGCATTCGAGTCCTTAACTCAACTTCAAAATTTAAGTAAAGCATGAGCATCTTAGACCGTATTGTTGCCGATAAAAGAATCGAAGTTGCCCAGCGAAAGCAGCTATTCCCTACCTCCTACTGGGAAGCTTCTCTGCTATTCGATCGCCCAGCAAACCCTTTGGCGGAACGCCTTAGAACAAGCTCCTCTGGTATTATCGCAGAACACAAACGCCGTTCTCCTTCCAAACAAAACATTAACAGCTCCCTTTCTGTTGCTACTGTTGCCAGTGGCTATGAAAGCGCAGGAGTCTGTGGAATGTCGGTTTTGACAGACGGGAAGTATTTTGGAGGATCGCTAGACGATTTAACTTTGGCGAGAGCCTCCTCCAATTTTCCGCTTTTGCGCAAAGAGTTCATCATTGACGAATATCAATTGATTGAAGCCAAAGCCCATGGCGCAGATGTGATCTTATTGATCGCAGCAGTCTTGAGTCGTTCAGAAATACAGCAACTCTCTACCGCAGCTAAAGGTTTAGGACTAGACGTTTTACTTGAGGTTCACAATCTCGAAGAATTAGAAAAATCCATCATGCCTACTTTAGACATGCTTGGAGTCAATAATCGCAATCTGAAAACCTTTGAAGTTTCGCTGGATACAAGTATAACTTTAGCCGAGAAAATCCCTGCTGAATTTGTCAAAGTTTCTGAAAGCGGTATAAGCGATGTAAACGCCATCAAAGACTTAATGACCTATGGTTACCAAGGTTTTTTAGTGGGCGAAAACTTTATGAAAACAAACGATCCCGGTGCAGCAGCACAGGATTTTATCCAACAATTAGAAGCATGAAATTAAAAGTCTGCGGCATGCGAGAACCCGATAATATTGCTGCGCTTAGCGCTTTGCAACCAGATTATATGGGGTTTATCTTCTGGGCACTGTCGAGTCGTTATGTAAACGAAACGACACCCGTTTTAGACAAAAGCATTAAAAAAACAGGGGTTTTTGTTGATGCATCAGTGGACTATATTCAAAGCAGTATTAGCGCACATCAATTGCAAGCAGTTCAATTACATGGGGAAGAAACGCCTGGTTATTGTCAATTGGTTCAAGGTTTTGGGGTAGAAGTCATCAAAGCTTTTTCTGTAAAAGACGCTTTTGATTTTAGTATGCTTGAAGCCTATGAAAACAGTTGTGATTTCTTTTTATTTGACACCAAAGGCGCCTTACCCGGTGGAAACGGCTACACCTTTGACTGGAGTTTATTAAAGGAATATCCTTCTCAAAAACCCTTCTTTTTAAGTGGCGGAATTGGGTTAGAAAACACACATGAGATTAAAGAATTATTAAATACGGATTTACCCCTCCATGCTATTGATGTAAATAGTAAATTTGAAGTCGCTCCGGGGATTAAAAAAATTGAAGAATTAACACAATTTAAAAACGAATTGTATGAACTATAATGTAGATGAAAAAGGATATTACGGCGACTTTGGCGGAGCCTATATACCTGAAATGTTGTACCCCAATGTAGCCGAGTTACGCCAAAGTTATTTAAAGATTTCTGCAGAACCCGACTTTAAAAAAGAGTTTGACGATTTACTCAAGGAATACGTAGGGCGACCTACTCCCTTGTACTTCGCTAAACGTTTATCTGAGCGTTACAATACTAAAATCTATCTCAAAAGAGAAGATCTTTGCCATACTGGTGCGCATAAAGTCAACAATACCATAGGGCAGATCTTACTGGCAAAACGCCTAGGGAAAAACCGCATTATCGCAGAAACTGGTGCTGGGCAACACGGAGTGGCTACCGCCACCGTTTGTGCCTTAATGGGAATTGAATGTATTGTTTATATGGGGGAATTAGACATTGAGCGACAAGCACCCAATGTTGCCCGTATGAAAATGCTCGGCGCCGAAGTTCGCCCAGCGCAATCGGGTAGTAAAACCTTAAAAGATGCTACAAACGAAGCTATTCGCGACTGGATCAATAACCCTGTAGATACGCATTATATCATTGGGTCTGTGGTAGGACCGCATCCTTATCCGGATATGGTGGCCCGTTTTCAATCGGTGATTAGTGAAGAAACAAAATGGCAATTACAAGAATTAGAAGGCCGTGATTATCCTGACCATGTGATCGCATGCGTGGGTGGAGGAAGTAATGCTGCTGGACTCTATTACCACTACCTCAACGATGATCGAGTGAATATTATCGCTGTTGAAGCCGCTGGAAAAGGCATTGACTCTGGCGAAAGTGCTGCCACATCTGCCCTAGGAAAAGAAGGCATTATTCACGGAAGTAAAACCTTGTTAATGCAAACCCCAGACGGACAAATCACCGAGCCTTATTCTATTTCGGCTGGATTAGATTATCCGGGTGTGGGTCCCATGCACGCGCATTTATTTCGCTCTAAACGTGCAGAATTTATCTCTATCCCAGATCAAGAAGCCATGGACTGGGGCTTGACCCTTTCTCAAATGGAAGGGATTATTCCCGCCATTGAAACGGCCCATGCTTTTGCCGCACTAGACGTGCGTAAGTTTGGCCCAGAAGAAGTAATTGTATTTAACTGTTCAGGTCGTGGAGACAAAGACTTGGATACCTATATTGACTATTTTAAGTTATAATGAATCGAATCGATCAAAAATTTCAAGAGGATAAAAAACTCTTGTCCATCTATTATTCTGCAGGATACCCTAGCCTTGAGGACACTGTTCCTATCTTAAAAAATTTACAAGCTGCTGGCGTGGATATGGTTGAAATAGGCCTGCCTTTTTCAGACCCCTTAGCTGATGGTCCTACCATTCAAGAAAGTTCTACTCAGGCTTTGCGCAATGGCATGACAACAGAAAAACTGTTTACGCAGTTGGAAAACATCAGAGAGCACATTGACATTCCGCTTGTATTGATGGGCTATTTTAATCCTATGATGCAATATGGGATTGAAAAATTTTGTCAACGTAGTGAAGCCATTGGGATCGATGGTCTAATTATTCCTGATCTACCGGTAGATGTCTATCATGAAGACTACAAGGCTTTATTTGATAAACAGGGTTTGTACAATATGTTTTTAATCACCCCACAAACCCCAGAAGAGCGTATTCGTTACATTGACGAAGTCTCTAATGGATTTATCTATATGGTGAGTAGTGCCAGTGTGACAGGAGCAAAAAGCACCTTTGGCAATACGCAAACAGATTACTTCCAACGCATCGCTTCCATGGGATTGAATACCCCAACAGTAGTCGGTTTTGGAATCAGTAATGCTGAGACGTATGATGCGGCGACTGCAGCTTCTCGGGGAGCGATCATTGGCTCTGCCTTTATTAAGTTTTTAACAGAAAAAGGGATTGATCAGGTTGAAGAGTTTGTAAAAACTATTCGGGATTAAAAACACTTCCATACTGCTCCACCCTAAAGTCAAAGGTGGTATAGTTCGGATCTTTGGCTTTATTTTCTTTGTAAACCTCCATACTACCAATCGCGCGATTTGCAGTTCCTGAAGGTGCGGTTAAACTATAGGTTGTAATGGTTCTCCCTGCCCATTGAAATTGATGTTTTCTAGGGACATTACTGTAGAGCACTTCTAAGCTTATCCCTTCTTTTTTTGCTAATTTTCGAAAGAAGTATTCAGGACCATTCTTACTGTTGCCTCCCGTAAATATCAAAGTATCTACTGTAGGATGCTTTTTTAAAATCCCCAATACATCTCTTAATTCTGGCTGTTGCATTCCTAAATCTGAAGCGTCTATCTTATCCCGATAGGCTGCCCCTAAAATATCACAAACCCCTATTTTTTCTCGTTGTAAAAACGTCTTGCGCTGTTCAATAGCAAAGTGGGTGTTTTCATAAACTAAGCCTAGATTATAAATACGATCCCAGACTTTCCACAACAAACCATTGCTACTGCCATAGCAAAAATCCACATCTTCATCGTTTAGATCTCCTGTTGTAAAGCGCGGGGGAGGTAAGGTGCCTACGATTAAACGTGTTGTATCTGTTAAAATATAAGGGGGATAAGGATGTGTGTGGTGAAACATTGGGCAGTTTGCTAAAAAACGATTCGTCTAGTTTGGTACTTAAAGAACGACAAACTTAGCGTAATGCGTAACAAAAAAATAAAAACATCTTTTCAATTTTTAAAATACTCCAAGAAATAATCCCTCTTTGGGAAATAAATTTTTTTATTCGACTGTAAATGACGTAATTATACGTGCTATAAGTTATAAGAATGATACTACTCCAAGTCTCTGGTCTTGATTATGGATTGATTGAAGATTATTTCCCTTTGATCATCTCAAACATTCTTGTGCTTTTATTTTTCTTGTTTTTTCAAAGCAACAAACAAAAAGCGGATACAGCCTATAAAAGTCATATTGCGGAATTGGAGGCTCGATCACTTCGGGCACAGATGAATCCCCATTTTATTTTACAACGTCTTAAACAGTGTCCAGAGTTTGATGATTCTCAAAGGAGAACGGGAGTCCAATCGCTACATCGGAATGCTGTCCAAACTCCTTCGATTTACTTTGGAAATGAGCACCAAAGAAAGCATCACCTTGGAAGAAGAAATCGATTATTTAGACTCCTATTTGGGATTGCAAAAAATGCGTCTGGATTCCACGATGGAATACGATGTTGAGGTTCAGTTAAATCAAAACATCAAAGAATACACCCTCCCGCCCATGCTTGTTCAGCCCATCGTTGAAAACTCAATACTCCATGGGATCAGTTCGTTAAAAGATCGGAACGGCAAGGTAACGGTGCGTTTGCAAACCTTTCTTTAAGCCGTTATGCCAATACGGGTACCAATGCCAATACGCGTATAGATTTTGAACTTGGGAGTGGAGATAATGGTGCAGCTGCTGATGTAATGACGCTATTAGCTAATGGAAATGTAGGTATAGGTGCCACCAGCCCTAATGCCCGTTTACAATTGGCCAAAGCAGTAGCAAACCGCAAGGTCGTTTTATATGAAACGGCCAATAATGACCATCAATTTTACGGACTGGGAATTAATAGTGGGGTGCTACGGTATCAGGTATATAATTTAGGTTCAAATCATATCTTTTATGCTGCAAATAGTTCCACTACCTCAAAAGAACTGATGCGTATCAAAGGGTCTGGGGTGATACAATTCTCCGATTATGGTGCGGGTAGCCTTAGTACTGATGCCAGTGGGAATTTGTCTATTTCTTCAGATGAGCGCCTTAAAAACATTAAAGGGAATTTCACCAAAGGGCTGCAGGCGGTATTGGCCTTAAAACCGATCAACTATCAATGGAAGGAGATCTCTGGTTTAGAACAAGAAGGTACGTACAGAGGTTTCTCTGCTCAAAATGTACAGTCGGTATTACCAGAAGCAGTAGGAACAGATAAGAAAGGGTATTTAACGCTTAGTGACCGTCCTCTTATTGCAGCTTTGGTCAATGCGATTAAAGAATTAAGTGCAGAAGTGGAAGAGTTAAAAGCAGAAATTAAAACTTTAAAACAATAGAAATGGAACTGCTACAAAACCCCATAGCCGCTACCCTTTCCTCAACCGAGGTCCCCTTGGTGGAAAATAAAAATGTAGAACGCAGGAGACTCAAATGGATTCTGACTAAAATCAATACGGTTCAAAGTGCCGTTAGACAAGAATAAGTTTAAACCTCTGCCATTAGATGGTTAAATTAGTTTACTTTTAAGAGTCTCTACTCCAATTACCTTTGGCCCGTCATGACGCAGTATAATTAAGCGGTAGTAAATGCAACCCAAAAACCCCTCAAAATGAAAACCATCCTTATCGTTTTTACTAAAGAGCCAGTAACCGGTGAGGTAAAAACCCGCTTGGGAAAAAAGATTGGGATGGACGCTTCAAAGTGGGTGTACGAACAACTACTGCAGCATACGGCTCAAGTCTCAAAAATGAGCAAACTCAAAACGGTCGTTTTTCAAAATAAAATAGCAAATAAAAAAAATCCGTACTTCCCCCATGCCCTACACCAACAGATCCAAAAAGGAAAAAATTTAGGCGAAAAAATGGAAGCTACATTTCATTGGGCTTTTGGTCAGGGCTATGAAAAAGTACTTTTGATAGGAAGTGATTTGTGGTCTCTGGGGGAAAACACCTTGCTGGAGGCGGAACAAGCTTTAGAGCAGAAGGATTTTGTCATTGGCCCTTCGTATGACGGAGGCTACTACCTGTTGGGATTGAAGAAAATACACCCCCAGCTCTTTAAGGACGTACCCTGGAGTACGCCACAAGTATTTAAAAAAACACTGCTCAACATTTTCGATAAATCCGTACACTACCTTGAAATTGCAAATGACATTGATGAGCTGGAAGATTTAAAAGCGAATCGGTCCCTGTATGAAAGCTATCAAAAACAATTTGCTAAAAACTGTTAAACCATTAGCCCTGTCTCTAGAAATCTGCTATTTTTAAAATAAAAAAGCATGAGCTACCTGGAAACAACAAAGAATGTGTACAAAGAAGCCGCCCTCACCCCTGATGTAGGGCTGTGTTGCACTACTACTCCCCTATGGCAGTTTCCCGGCTTGTCCATTCCCCTAAAAATGCAGGAAATGAACTACGGCTGCGGGAGCACAGTGCACCCCAGAGACTTGGTAGGAAATCCCAAGATTCTCTATGTCGGAGTAGGTGGAGGTATGGAACTCCTTCAGTTCAGTTATTTTTCCCGTCAAAAGGAAGGCGTCATCGGAGTGGATGTAGTCGATGAAATGTTGGCTGCCTGTACAGCTAATTTTGAGGAGGCGAAAAAAGAAAACACCTGGTTCGATCCCGAGTTTGTACGATTGGAAAAAGGAGATGCCCTGGATTTGCCTGTTGCAAACGCCAGCGTGGATGTAGCTGCTCAAAACTGCTTGTTTAATATTTTTAAAACCGAAGAGTTACAACGCGCCTTGGAAGAAATGTATCGGGTTTTAAAACCCCACGGCCGCTTGGTCATGAGTGATCCCATTTGCGAACAGCCCCTAAATGAAACACTCCGCAACGACGAACGCCTCAGGGCACTGTGCCTGTCGGGCTCCCTTCCCCTAGCCACCTATTTGGAAATGCTTACAAAAGTAGGCTTTGGCACCATCGAGGTCCGCGCCAGAAGACCCTACCGAATTTTAGATCCAGCACACTATCCTACTACCGAAACTCTTTATGTAGAAAGTGTGGAAGTCTGTGCCATCAAAGATCCCATGCCAGAGGACGGCCCCTGTATTTTTACTGGGAAGCATGCCATCTATTTTGGTTCTGAAGATTTTTTTGACGACAAAAAGGGGCATGTACTACTTCAAAATCAACCCTTAGCGGTCTGTGATAAAACTGCAAATGCACTGGCTCAACTCCAGCGCGACGACCTTTACCTTTCTACCGCCACCTTTCACTATGACGGAGGCGGATGTTGTTAACCCTTAATTCTTTTCCTATGAAAATCAGTACCCTACTTCTTTTATTCTTGTTTTGCTTACGTGTTGAAGCTCAAAAAAACATTCATCACCGTTGGAACACCCAACTTCAAAAATACGTATCTGAAACCGGTGCGGTAGATTACAACTCCTGGCAGGAGGATCAAGAAGATCTAAACGCCTACCTCCAGACCTTAGCCCAATTTCCCCCAGATGAAGCGACTTCTAAAAACCACAAATTGGCTTATTGGATCAATGCCTACAATGCCTTGACAGTTCAACTCATTCTAGAGAATTATCCCTTAAAAAGCATCAAAGAAATCAAATCTCCTTGGGACACTCCCTGTTTTAGTACAGGAGGAAAAGAATACAGTTTGGGTGATATCGAACACAAGATTTTACGGAAAATAGGCGAGCCGCGTATTCATTTTGCCATCAATTGCGCCTCGGCATCGTGCCCCAACTTGTTGAATCGTGCCTTTCAAGAAAAGCAGTTGGAGAGTCAGTTGGTAGAAGTAACCGAATCTTTTTTAAAAGACCTCACAAAAAATAAAATCAATTCGGATCAGTTGGAGCTTTCCAAAATTTTCCTTTGGTTTGGCAAAGACTTTGGTTCCAAAGCAGAGCGCCTTTCTTTTATAGAAGCCTACAGTGGTGTACGCTTGGACCGTCCTAAGATTGACTATCTTTCATATGACTGGAGTCTTAACGAATAAAACCAAACTTTCTATTGTTGTTCCCGTCCTGAACGAGCGGGACTGTATAACTACTTTTATAAATCATCTAAAAACCCAATGGTGCCAACCCCAAGAACTCATTTTCGTGGATGGAGGCAGTACCGACGGAACATGGGAATGGTTGCAAAAACAGGATGTAACAGCCTATCGCAGTCCTCAGGGAAGGGCCGTTCAAATGAATGCAGGTGCGGAGCAAGCTAGTGGAAACTTGTATTACTTTATCCATGTGGACAGTACACTTCCCTACCACTTTGACCAAACCCTTTTACAGGCATCTCACGCGGGAGCTTCAGCGGGCTGTTTTCAATTGGAATTTGATTCCAAATACTGGCTACTCCAATGGGCGGCTTCAGGAAGTCGTTGGAATCATCTGCTTTGTCGTGGGGGTGATCAGTCCCTTTTCATTACAAAAAAGCGCTTTGAGGCGTTGCAGGGTTTTAATGACCGCTATCGGGTTTGTGAAGACCTTGAATTGATCAAAAGACTCTACCGACAAGGAGCTTTTACAGTGCTGCCACAGAAAATAAAAACCTCCTCAAGACGATTTCACGAAAACGGCGTAGCACGACTGCTGATCCACTTTGGCGTACTCCATCTTATGCATTGGTGGGGTGTTGGACCACAGTCCCTAAGCCTTTATTATCGATGGGCGGTACGCTAGGCCAGTTCTCCTAGAACTAAATAGTACGACCCAAAAATGGCAATGTACAGTAAGCCACAGGAAACGAGCCAAATAATAAAATAAAGACTCCCTGAAAACCAATCGAAACCGGTTCGGAATTCTTTTAAAACTCGAACTAAAACGACAATACAGCAAAGGGTAAAAAGAATAGAAAGTAGGATTTTCATAAAAATTGGGTTTTACTAATTAAGATTTTATTTTGCTTGATGAATAACACGTTGAGGAAAAGGAATCTCGATTTGGTGGGCGTCCAAAATCTTTTTCCCTTGTTCATAAATATCGAAGTACACTTCCCAATAGTCTTGCGGTTTTACATAGGATCTTACGGCAAGATTTACTGCAGAATCCCCTAAACTCAAAACCCCACCAAAGGGTTGAGGCTCCTGAAGTACCCGTGGGTGTTCCTTCATCACTTCCAATAAAACTGTTTTGGCTTGCTCTATGGAGGCGTTGTATGCAATCCCGAATTCCAAATCGACGCGAATGGTTCCTTCCGTAGCGTAATTGGTGATTTCGTTATTGGCTACGGCACCATTGGGAAGAATGACTGTTTTGTTATCTGGGGTAACGATACGTGTCACAAAAATTTGTATCTCTTTTACCGTCCTGGTATGTCCATGGGAATGGATCAAATCGCCTACTTTAAAAGGCTTAAAAATCAATAAAATGACACCTCCTGCTAAGTTTTGCAGGGTTCCACTCATGGCCATTCCAAAGGCGAGACCCGCGGCTCCAAGTAGGGCGATAAATAAGGTCATTTCGATACCTAAAATGCCAAGCGCACTAATCCCCAGGAGTAGCTTCAAACCAATGGAGACCAAGCTTAGCAAAAAACTTTTTAATGGAGCATCTGTTTTACTTCTGTCAAAAAGTAATTGTAATGCGCGTACTATGAGCTTGATAACCCACAGTCCTAGAATCCATACAAATAGAGCTCACAGGAGTTTGGGTCCGTAGTAAAATACGATTTCGAGTAGGTTGTTATAAATTATTTGAAGAGTTGAGGTAGAAAACATCAGTGGGCGGTATTACAGGTTTTGATTAAATCGGGAAGTACAGATTCCCAGCCTTGTTGGCAAGTTTTTTGAAGTTCTGCACCTTTTTCCATAGTGCTAAAATCTCCTTGCTCAATGCGAAGCTGCGTTTCCTTGGGGGCAGATTCCAAATAAAAGTGCAATTCTGAAATTACAGCGCTATAGTTTTTCGTAGACTTGTGAAAAATGGTAAAGGCCAAATGGGAATGCGGCAAATACACTAAAACTTTTGCCTTCACATGCTCTTGCCAAAGACCCGCTTCGCTTTTCGCCTTCCACACGGCAGATCCTCCCGGGTGCCACTCGGCGTGAAGCTGACACTGGTACATGCATTTTTCGGTAAGTTCGGGTTGGGTCAAGACCTTCCATACCCTTTCTTGAGAAGCCTCAATTTCGGCAGACACTTTCGCCCAGGGCAAGGTGCTTCTGGAAGGCTTCATAAAAGAAGGATTTGATATAACACGATACGGAAAGGAAATCCTGAGGTGTAGGACAACATAAGACTTAAGATTTGGTTAAACTAAAGTACAACTTATTTTTTTGTTTTAAAAGTTCTAACTTAGCCTTATGCAGAAAAAAATCTCCCCAAAATCGATTGTCATTTTAGGAAATGGAATTTCCGGAATTACAGCTGCGCGCCATATTCGCAAACATTCGGAGTACCAAATCACAGTGGTTTCCGAGGAACATCCTTATTTCTTTTCTCGAACAGCTTTGATGTATGTGTACATGGGGCATCTCAAATTTGAACATACCCAACCCTACGAAAAGCATTTTTGGAAAAAAAACAAAATCGACTTAAAACAGGGTCGTGTGGAAACGATCGACACAAAAAATAAAATACTCCAATTTTCTGATGGAGAAGCGTTGGGCTACGACAGTTTGATTTTAGCAACGGGAAGTAAACCCAATAGGTTTGGCTGGAAAGGACAAGATGCTCAAGGGGTTTTGGGCCTTTACCACAAACAGGATCTGGAGTCTTTAGAAAAATTCGCCCCTGATAATCAGGCCTGTAGACGCGCCGTTATTGTAGGAGGAGGATTGATTGGGATCGAGTTGGCAGAAATGCTGCATTCCCGCCATATTCCCGTGACCTTTTTGGTTCGTGAAACGAGTTTTTGGAATGGCGTACTGCCCGAAGGAGAATCGGAACTGATCAATCGGGAAATACGAGAAAAAGGAATTGACCTCAGATTAAATACCAATCTCAAAGAAATAAAAACGGATGAAAACGGCCAAGTCCGAAGCATTGTTACTGAAGAAGAATGCGAGGAAATTCTCTGCACCGTAGTGGGTTTAACGACTGGAGTATCCCCGAATATTTCCTATTTAAAAGGATCAGACATCACCACGAACCGAGGCATTTTGGTCAATCGGTATTTGGAGACCAACCTACCCGACATCTATGCGATTGGAGATTGCGCAGAACAACAAGAACCCGTCGGCCAGCGTCGCCCTGTGGAGGCCGTTTGGTACACGGGTCGTATGATGGGAGAAACGGTAGCGCAAACAATTTGCGGAAATCGTACCGCTTACCAACCCGGCCCTTGGTTTAATTCCGCTAAGTTTTTTGATATCGAATACCAAACTTACGGCTGGGTATGGGCAAAACCTAAAGAAAACGAAGCCCGTTTTTATTGGGAATACACGAGTGGAAAAAAATGCATCCATCTGAACTTTGATACAAAATCAAGAATGTTTATCGGAATTAATACCTTCGGAATTCGCCTACGTCACGCCTTTTTTGATCGTGTACTACAAGAAGGAGAAACCGTGGACTACGTTTTGGAACACTTTGCCGATGCCAATTTTGATCCAGAATTTTACCCACAGCACGACGAAGAAATCATCAATCAATTCAATCGAGAACAAGGTGCCCAACTCCAACGAAAAAAGAGGAGTTGGAAACGCATCTTTTCAATTCCTTCCCAAAGCTTATGAAAACACTACAACAAATCGGACTCGGTATTTTTTTGACAGGACTCGCAGTTTTTGTCTCACTGCTCTTTGTAGGATCCTATAAACTTACCCCAGCGCAGTTTGAGGAAGTGATACAGAGTAAAGGCATCCAAAGCGAAGTGTTCCTTTCGGAATTCAACAATCAGATCGTTGGGAAGTCCTTTTCTAATTCTCATGCTTTTTCTGCAGCTCTAATTTCAGCACTTGACAAGGCCAACGCAACCCATAAAAAAGAGCGTGAATGGAGTAAAGTGATCTGGAGCAAACCGAACAGCTTTGCTTATGACATTATTAAAAGTACCGAAGCAGGTGTGGTAGCAAAAAACAAAGCCCTTTTTTGGTGGCTCACCTTTGGTTTGGGAATTTTAGGCGCCTTGCTTTTTATTTTACCTAATGTAGTTTTATTGGGTCCTCCAGGCATCAAAAACAACGGTATTTGGCACAGTAAAGCCACCAACCGAGGGTGGATCGGATGGATGACTTTTTTGTTTTTAGTCGGCTTTTACATTCTTTTGTATTTCTATCCCAACTACATCGTAAACTGGGTTTATTTGGTCGATCCCATCAGCTTAAAGCTGAGTGGAAACCTTGCCAGTCAGTGGTTCCTGTACGGTTTTTTATACTGTGTGGTAATGACAGTAATGGCGGTTCGGATGTACATCAAATACCGAAACAACAAATACCAAACCCTGCGGACGACTTCCGTTTTGTTTTTTCAAATTGTCTTTGCCTTTTTAATCCCTGAGATTTTGGTGCGTTTTGAACGTCCTTGGTACGATTTTAAAAACGCCTTTCCCTTGGATTACGATTTCTTTTTTAGCTGGAACCTGAAGCAATTGATCGCTGAGGGTGGGTTTGGCCTTTTTATTTTAGTTTGGGGCATCGTACTTACTTTGGTAGTCGTCCCTGTAATGGTCTATTTTTTTGGCAAGCGGTGGTATTGTTCTTGGGTGTGTGGTTGTGGAGGTTTAGCAGAAACCCTAGGCGATCCCTACCGTCATCTTTCGAATAAATCACTTGGGGCTTGGAAATTGGAACGGTGGATGGTACATGGCGTATTGGTCTTTGCTTTGGTCATAACTGGGTTTACTCTTTACAGTTATTTTAGCGGAGCTTCCTCCGTTATCGGTATTAAAACCCAAAGTCTTCAGGACACCTATGGCTTTTTAATCGGTTCGGTTTTCGCGGGGGTAATCGGTACGGGTTTTTATCCCATTTTTGGCAATCGGGTATGGTGTCGTTTTGGCTGTCCCCTAGCGGCGTATTTGGGAATTGTACAGCGTTTTAAGTCGCGGTTTCGCATTACGACCAATGGGGGACAGTGTATTTCTTGTGGGAACTGCTCTACGTATTGCGAACAAGGCATCGATGTCCGTGCCTATGCCCAAAAAGGAGAAAACATCGTTCGATCCAGCTGTGTAGGATGCGGAATCTGTAGTGCCATCTGTCCTCGGGGTGTTCTCAAACTGGAAAACGGTCCTGAGAAAGGGCGAATTAACCCCACCGAAATTTTATTGGGAAATGATGTAGATCTGGTTCAATTGCTCAATAAAAAATAGTTTCTCCTCGTTCTTTTTGTAAACCCAATTGCATTAAATACTTTTATCCTAGATGACTAAAATTGCTGTTATTATTCCCGCTTTTAATGAGGCGCGTTCTATTGGACAAGTGGTGGCAGCACTCCCCAAAAAGGTGGATCAAATCATCGTTGCGGATAATGCCTCCATAGATGCTACTGCAAAAGTCGCAAGGGAGCACGGCGCTGTGGTGGTCCACGAAAAGAAAAAAGGGTACGGCTATGCCTGCCTGAAAGGAATGGTATTTCTAGAGGACGACCCTCCAGAAATTGTTGTGTTTTTAGACGGGGATTATTCCGACTATCCGGAAGACTTAGAGACCCTTGTAGATCCGATCCTTAAAGGAGCGGTTGTCTTTAGCTTGGGAGCCCGAGATAAAAAATTAAGAGAACGTGGAGCACTTACCCCCCAGCAAGTTTTTGGAAACGGCTTGGCGTGTTTCCTGATGCGCTGGCTGTACCAAAGTAGGTTTACCGATTTGGGACCTTTCCGAGCCATACGTTGGGAGACCTTGCAGAGTTTAGAAATGCAGGACAAAACCTACGGCTGGACGGTAGAAATGCAATTGAAAATCTTAAGAAGAAAACTGCCCTATATCGAAATTCCAGTCCGCTATCGAAAACGGATTGGCGTTTCTAAAGTCTCCGGAACTGTAAAAGGAACCTTAATGGCGGGTTATAAAATAATAACATGGATCGGTAAATTTTATTTTTCCAAATGGAAATAACAGGAACTCTTGTTTTGCGTTGGCTGGCTCTTGGTGTACTGGGAGTCTATATTTTATGCTTGACGATGATCTTTTTGTACAGCCTCACCCAACTCAATATGTTGCGGTTTTATTTACGGCGACTCAAACAGAAAAAGCAGACCCCTCCCTTTCCTAAAAAACTTCCCAAAGTGACCGTACAACTCCCCCTCTACAACGAGTATTATGTCGTAGAACGTCTGCTGGAGTGTATTACGACTCTCGATTATCCCCGGGAACTTCTTCAAATTCAGGTGCTGGACGATTCTACGGACGAGTCCTTGGCCTTAAGCCAACGCTTGATCAAAGCCTATCAAAAAAAAGGAGTCCCCATTGAACTTCGTACCCGAACCGATCGGACGGGCTTTAAAGCGGGAGCGCTAAAACTCGGGTTAGCTCACGCAACAGGGGAATTTATCGCTATTTTTGATGCTGATTTTTTACCCAATTCCGACTGGCTACTAAAGACCGTTCCTCACTTTACCGATCCTAAAATAGGTGTAGTTCAAACTCGCTGGGGACATCTAAACCGAAGTCATTCCATACTTACGGAAGTACAAGCTTTCGCATTGGATGCCCATTTTCTCTTGGAGCAAGTTGGGAGGAATCAGCAGCAGCATTTTATCAATTTTAACGGTACAGCGGGGATTTGGCGTAAAAGCTGTATCCTAGATGCAGGAAATTGGGAAGGAGATACCCTTACGGAAGACCTCGATTTGAGCTATCGCGCACAGCTAAAACACTGGAAATTTACTTATTTGGAAGAGGTGGTCACCCCAGCCGAACTCCCCATCACCATGAACGCAATTCGCTCCCAACAATTCCGATGGAACAAAGGAGGAGCGGAGAATTTCAGAAAAATGATTCCTAAGTTAGTTCAAGCCTCTGGACATTCCCCTTGGACTAAAATCAATGCCTTTTTTCACTTGCTCAACAGTACCATGTTTTTGAATGTCCTCCTAGTGGCTCTGCTCAGTGTGCCCTTGCTTTTTATCAAAGCAGCCTACCCCGAGTTGAACTGGATTTTTAATCTGAGTGCCTTGTTTATTCTAAGCACCCTGATTTTTTTCAGTTGTTATTGGTTTATCCACCAGCGTGTTTTTGGTGGCGGGTTTTATTCATTTTTGGAATATATCAAACGTTTTTTGAGCTTTTACAGCTTGGTCATGGGTTTTTCAATTCACAATTCAATTGCGGTTTTGGAAGGTCATTTAGGTAAAAAAAGTGCCTTTATTCGCACCCCAAAATTCAACCAAAATACCAGTCAAACCCAATTAAAAAAATACAAGTACGCTAGGAATACGATTTCAGTGTACTCCTTTATCGAGTCCCTTATGGCACTTTACTTTCTCTTTGGAATGGGGGCTGCTTTTTTTGTTGCACCCGAAGGAGATTTTGGATTGTTTGTTTTCCATCTCTTTCTGTGCATCGGATTTGGCAGTATTAGTATGCACGGTTTAAAAGAAGGCAGATGAAATTTTTTTCTAAATCTATTTTACCTTGTATCCTCCCCTTTTTGCTTTTTTTAGGTTTTTATTTTCTCAGTCACGGGCTAGAACGAACAGATACCCTTCCCCTACTGACTACCTATACGGCTTTGTTTCTTCTCTTGTGGTTTTGGATTCGCAAGTACAGCAGCTTGGGGACTGTTCTTGTCATTGGTTTGGTCTGTCGTTTGCTTTTTTGGAATCACATTCCAGCGCTCTCACAAGACTTTTATCGGTTTTTATGGGATGGAAGTATTCAGCTTTTGGGAATCAATCCCTATCGTTTTACTCCAAACGGTTTGATCGATTTGGTTGACTTTCCCAATGCACAGTTGCTCTACGAAAAAATGGGGAGCCTAAGCAATGAACACTATTCGAATTACCCACCCCTGAGTCAGTATTTATATCGAGCCATGGGGTATGCAAATCACGGAGACCTCTACGGTCCCATCTCGGTGCTAAGAGGGTTTTATCTCTTGGGGGAAATCTTTCTTTTTTTTGGTGCCAAAACCCTTTTGGAACGTTTGGAACTTCCTTCTTCCTACCTCGCTTGGTATTTTTTAAATCCACTGGTTATTGTGGAAGGTTTTGGCAACCTCCACGGCGAAAGTCTAATGTTCGCCATTACCCTGTTTTCTTGGCTGTATTGCTTGAAGAAAAAAACTCTTGTAGGCGGGTTTTTTATGGCCTTGGCGGTAGGGACTAAATTATTGCCCTTACTTTTGATTCCCTTCTTTTTTCGTTATTTGGGACTTCGAAACTTCCTTAAATTCGGATTGAGCATTCTTGGTTTTTCGGCATTGCTTTGGCTTCCTTTTTGGCAAGGAGAAATGTTAGAAAACTACACCCAAACCATCCAACTTTGGTTTACGACCTTTGAATTTAACGGGAGTCTGTACAATATTATTCGCGCGATAGGTTATGAAGTGAAGGGATACAACATCATCCGGAAACTAGGGAAAGTCACCCCTTTTATTACGATCGGTTTGGTACTGCTTTTTTCACTTTTAAATTCCAACCGCAAACCCCAGCAAATTTTCAAAAGCATGCTCCTGCTGCTCAGTTGCTATTTCTTTATGACTACTACTGTACATCCTTGGTACATCATCAATCTGATTTTCTTGGGCCTCCTAACAGGCTATGCCTTTCCCATTGTATGGAGCCTTGTTGTTTTTTGGAGTTACAGTGCCTATGGAGTGAGTATTGTAGAAGAGCAAATGGGTTGGCAACTGAGTGCCTACTTCTTCGTCTACAGTTGCTTTTTTTACGAACTAATAAAAGGGCGTTTAGGGCATCATCTTCAAAAACCCAATTTCTTTGGAGTTTAGCTTCCGCCAATTCCCCCGGGGCAATTCTTTTTTGGTCATTCCACCATATACCACACGATCCATTTGAACTACTTTAGCACCTACAGCAGCAAAAAGTTTAACTAAAACCGCTGGGCTGATGGAATGGACCTCAACCCCTACTTCTTTTTTAGACTTCCCCTGAATGTGACTGATTGCAGTGACTTTTTGCATTTTTTCAAAAACGACTTGTCCTGCTTTCATGGTATCCATCATTTCCTTGGTGACATTTTGATCTAAAACAACTTGATAGATCATGGGAATTGAAGAAGAGTTGTTCAGTTTTTTTCGCAAAGCTTCGTCATTGGTAAAAAGCAAAAGCCCCGTCATGGGTCTACCCATATCTCCTACCGGAGGCACTTTAGATTTTACAGCCGTGCGAATCAGTTCCTGCACGGATTTGTTAATCTTTCCTCCTTGAGAAGTCGCGACAAAACCCTTTGGTTTGTTGAGCAATAGATACACGGGAGGTAATTGCTGCACACGTGCCCCGTCGTATTTGATTTCATCGGTGGGTTGGACTTGATAGCCCATTTCTGTGACTGTCTTACCATTGACATGAACCAATCCCATTTTGATAAATTCATCTGCTTCTCTTCGGGAACAGATTCCCGCATTGGATAAAAACTTATTTAGTCGTATGGTCTTGGCCACAGGAGCACTTTCTTGTTTGGAATGTGTTTTTTTTATATCCATTGAATCGCCTTTTGGCTTATGGGTTTTGATAAATCAAGACAATACTAAGTACGCCGATCAAAATCCAAAATTTAATTAAATTATGGGTCCAAAGGTACGCCTTTTGATCTTGAGCACGCCACAAGAAAACCAAAACAAAAACCAAAAAGGGAATTCCCGCTTTAAAATAATATTGCATCACTCCTAAGGGCTCTTGGATCAAATAATAGCTTGGAAGAAAACAAAAAAGCATGACGAGGGTGCTAATCGTTTTGGTAATGGAGACATTAAAAACGATGGGGAGGGTTTTGTAGCGCTGTACCCAATCTCCTTTTAAATTTTCCAAATCTTTGACAATATCTCGTGCTAGGATTAAAAAAAACAAATACGCTGCGTGATAAAAAACAACCGTTTCAAAATTTTCAAGGTAGAGCGTAATCCCCCAAAAGGGGAAGATCATCAACAGTGCTGCAAAGAGATTACTCAACCAAAAAAGGCGTTTGATCCAACTGCTATAGAGCCAAATGGAAAACATATAAAACAGAAAGAACAGTACCGCCCGAAAGGAAACCCCACTGGCAAAAATCAAACACAGTAAGTTTAGCAATAAGTATAGGACCAATTGCAATTGTTGCGAAACCAGATGTTCCAGAACATACTTTTTAGGTCTATTGATTTGATCTTTAGCTGCGTCGTAAAAATTATTGATGATATACCCCGCAGCAGAAGTCAAGGCCGAGGCCGCTACTATACAAAAAAATGGAAGGTCAAAAACCAAATTCCACCAGCCCGTTTCTGGACTCAGTATATAACGCGCCGTAAGGTATTGAGCAATGACTAAAATGGCAATGTTATACCCTCGCACCAGGCTGAACAGGCTCAATATTTTTAAAAGCGTACGCTGAAGGGAACGGGAAAAAAGCATAGTTTCATTTTAGAAACGATAAACCACTTCCATGGGATAGTCTTTTAAAGCTTTTTCTGCTTTTTCGTAATCTTCGGTAAACCCGAGGATAAATCCACCACCTCCCGATCCGCAAAGTTTGAGGTAGTAGGCATTGGTTTCAATTCCTTTTTGCCAAAGTTGGCGAAAACTGTTGGGTATCATCGGTTCAAAATTTTGAAGCACTAAAGCGGATAAGGATTTAATGTTTTTAAAAAGCGACTTAAGATTTCCTTGGAGAAAGTCCTCAATACAGTTGTCCGAATACTTGATGAACTGGTCCCGCATCATCTTACTGAAGGCTTCTTGCTTCATGTTTTCCATAAAAATGGAGACCATTGGTGCGGTTTCCCCACTAGTGCCGCTGTCGATTAAAAAAACAGCGCCTTTACCAGAACTTTGTTGAGAGGGAATCCCCGTAGTCTCAATGTGCTCCTTGGAATTGATCAAAATGGGTAAACTCAAATAACTGTTTAGCGGATCGAGTCCAGACGATTTCCCATGAAAAAAAGATTCCATCAAACTAAACACCTTTTTGAGGTATTGTAATTTTTCCTTGGTAAGGTTTTCCAAGACGGTTATTTTACGAAGAGCGTATTGGTCGTAAATTGCAGCCACAAGGGCCCCACTACTACCCACCCCATAACCTTGGGGAATACTACTATCAAAATACATCTTCTGGTCTAAATCTCGATCTAATTTTTCCCAATCAAAATTGACTAGCTCAGAATCCAGTTTTTTTAAATACGTTGTAAAAGCGCGAAGTTTTAGATGGGAAGCTTCTTTGGCTTGTGTCTGTCCATCTGGAATTTTTAATGCCCCGCGATAGAAGTTATAGGGAATAGACAAACCCTTGGAGTCTTTGATGATTCCATACTCTCCAAAGAGTAAAATTTTCGCAAAAAACAAGGGTCCTTTCATTGAGTTTTAGATCGCATTAAAACCATTTTAAATGTGTTTCAAATAAATACATAAGCATTAAACAAAGTTACACTTTTTTGGCGCCTTCTCCAACTTGGTCTAGAAGGTACTGACCCTTTTGACAAAACACTGCAAGTTCATCTTGGATAAATGCATTTACCTGAATTTTAAAATCTTGAGGATAGAGAATGTGTACATTCGCACCGGCATCTAGAGTAAAGCAGACGGGAATGCTCGTACTTGCTCTAAACTCCCAAATTTTTTCAATAATGGACAGCGTCTGCGGCTTCATTAAAATAAAATAAGGATTTGAGGTCATCATCATGGCGTGTAAGGATAACGCCTCCAATTCCACAATCTTAATAAAAGCTTCTAAATCTCCAGCTTTCATCACGGGTACAAGTGCTTCTAAGTTTGCTGCAGCCTGTAAAAAGCGCTGAGAAGCAAACGGGTGCTGGTGCATTAACTGATGGCCTTGGGAGCTGGAAACTGCTTTAGTTCCTTTATCCACCAACAGTATGGCATCTTGGTAGGTAGAAAAAACAGGATGCAGATCCGGTCCAAAAGGAATTGCATATAAATTCGAGCTACGATCCTGCATTTTATTCACTCCCCACAAGGTCACAGGCCCTTGAATGCTACGTGCAGCACTTCCCGACCCAAGACGAGCCAGAAAAGAAGCTTTTTGATGAAAGAATTCCGGCTCCAAGTCTGGAACTAGCTTTTGTTCCAAATCCATCAAACACATCGCTAAGGCGGCCATTGCAGAAGCAGAGGAAGCGATTCCACTACTGTGAGGAAAGGTATTGTGACTTTTTATAGTCAGTTGATATCCTTGAATCCAAGGGATATAAGACCCAATGCGTTTAAATAAAGTTTGAAGTTTCGGTTTAAAATCAGGTTTGGCAACTCCTTCGAAATAAAAGTTAAAATCGAATGCACCTGGACTCGTAGGTTCAAACACGACTTGAGTTTGGGTCACACTAGAAGAGAGTGTAAAACTCAAAGATGGGTTTTTAGGAATTTGAGGCGCTGTTTTTCCCCAGTATTTAATCAATGCAATATTACTCGGTGCCTCCCAATGAGTAGTCCAGGGAATGGGAGTTGCTTTTTTTGATATAAAATGGTTTTCCTCCATATGGTCTTCAAAGATAAGGCTTCAATTGTAATGTTTTGATGCTTCCTTCTTAGAAATGATTTTTTTCTAGTAGCTTTAGGGAGATGAAAAAGGGCACTTCTCAACTGATTCTTGCTTCAACACTAGGTGTTTTTCTTTCCCTAGGGCTGGGTTTGCTGTCTAGTAGGGTGACTCAATCGGCCATACCCACTTGGTATGTGACTTTAGAAAAACCTTTTTTCTCCCCTCCTAATTGGGTTTTTGCCCCGGTGTGGACCTTGTTGTACACCCTGATGGGAATTGCTGTAGGAAGAGTTTGGTTTTATGGAAGAAGACACCGCTGGGGCAAAACTGCTCTCTCACATTTTATCGCACAATTGCTTTTCAATGGATTGTGGTCTTTGGTCTTTTTTGGATTAAAAAATCCTTTGTTGGGGTTGCTGGTCATTCTGATTCTCTGGGTTTTAATCCAAAGGACCCTCTTTTGGTTTCGACTTATAGATCGAAAGGCTTCTTTTATGTTGTATCCCTACTTGGCTTGGGTAAGCTTTGCCACATTATTAAACGGGGCTATTCTTTACTTAAACTAGTAGTTCGGTTTAGAGATACGCTCAGGAAAATCCGTAATAATCCCATCTACGCCCATTTGGTTCATCAAATTAATATCACCAGGATCGTTTACGGTCCACGGATAAATTTTAAACCCCGCCTTTTGCATTTTAGCAACGTTGTCCGAATTGAGGCTTTTGTAATCTGGATTAATCGCTACCGCACCTAGTTCCAGTCCAATAGGAATGGCGTCTAGGGGATCGTCTTCTGTGAGAATTGCAATAGGTACTTCTTGATTTGCTTGACGGAAAATTTTAAGCTCTTCCCAATTAAAACTGGAAATCAAAATCTTTTCGGGTGACCACTGCTCCCGTTCGAAGTAAATCTGCAACAGCTCATGAGTTTTAAGCGCTGTTTGACTCCCTTTGAGTTCGATGTTTAAAAATACCTTTCCTTTAATTAAATCTAAGACTTCCTCAAGGGTAGGAATTGTAAATCCATTGAGCACTTCAATCCGCTGGATGGAATCCAAATCCAACTCCTCAATATAGCCTGTAGCATTGGTGAGTTTTTCCAAGGTCTTGTCATGAAATACGACCAATTCACCGCTAGCACATTGAAACACGTCAATTTCTACACCGTCAACTTCCAACTCAAGGGCTTTGGCTATGGAGGGTAAGGTGTTTTCAGCAAGATGACCTTTCGCGCCTCTGTGGCCAATTAAAAGTGGGTTTTTTGGGGGAGCACAAGCTGTCATAAGCACGCCAAATAAAATTAATAAATACCCTTTTTGATGTTTCATTTTTTTCTTCCATTTAACCAATTCGGCAAAAACAATTTTAAAAATTTTATTTGATTAAAATCCAAAATTCCCAAGGCTTCATATCATACTGATAAGAGGGAGAAAGCAGTTTGGATTTAAAATCTTGATAGCGTTTAAAGCTACCCGCACAGGGCATGGTAAACTGGGCGTAGTCTTTACTCAAATTGGCAACTACCACCAAGGTATCGCCCTCTTTCTCTCGTTCAAAAGCGAGAATTTGATTGTCTCGGGTCGTATTGATTCGCTTGTAAGAGCCGGCAGAAGTTCCTGCTGCTAGAGCACGATGGTTGTTTTTCAAAGCACCCAATTGTTGTAAAAGCTTTATTGTTTTACCCGCAACTTTGGGAAAACTGTCTTTTTCAAAAAAACGCAAACGCTTGTTAAGATCGTATTCTTGTCCGGAATAAATTAAGGGCATTCCCGGCAGGGTAAAATTCATCGCCATAAAGACATGGTCTGCGGCTCCATAACTTTCTTTCACAGTTCCGTTCCAAGAATTTTCATCGTGATTGGATATAAAGTTAACGAGTATATTCTCGGTTCCGTACAACCGATTTGTTCTTTGAATGTGGCGGTGGTAGTTTGTCGCTGACCTTCGTCCCTGAACAATTTCTTTAGAAAGCTGGTGCCCAGGCCAATCGTAGGTGGCATCAAATTTACTGACCAGGTTAATTCCACCAGGATGGTAAATATCCGTTTCACCTAAAAGAAATACGGGCTTGATCTCGCGAAGGGCTTCAATTGTTTTGTCGTAAAATACAGGAGGAACCGCATAGGCCTGATCTATTCGATACCCGTCTATATCGGTTTCTTTAACCCAATAGACCATCGCTTGCCTCAATTCTTCGCGCATCTCTAAGTTGTTGTAATTCAGATCGGCGACATCCGTCCAACCAAATGATTTTCCTGTTCTAAAATCGATGGGATCGATAATTTCTACTTTTCGATTTTTGAGGTAGTAGTCACTTTTTTCTTGAATCCAATGATGGTCCCAACCTGTATGGCCTGGTACCCAATCTAGAATCACATAAATTCCCAATTCGTGTGCTTTTTGAACCAAGGCTTTGAAGTCCTCAAGGGTTCCAAATTCAGGATTCACCTTTGTGTAGTCGGAAACGGCGTAATAACTTCCCAAAGGCCCTTTGCTTTTGGTTGTCGAAATAGGATTAATGGGCATCAACCACAGAATTTTTACTCCCATTTTTTTTAAAACAGGGAGGTCTTGGGCAAACGCATTAAAGGTTCCTTCCTCGGAGTACTGTCGAATGTTGGCTTCGTATAAAACAGAATGAGCAACTACCTCCTCCGAAATGGGTGCTAAAGTTTTTACTTGTACCTTTTTTTCTTCTGGTTTTCGGGCTTCTTCTTTTGGAGATTGACAAGAAAAAATAAAAACTCCTATCAGAAAGGACAAAAACGGTTTCATAAATTTGGTTTTATTCGAGGTAAATTATTAATACATAATACAAAAATAAAGTATTCCGTTTGATTTAAACTGAGATCGCTTTTCTCTACTCCTCAGGGGCTAGGGTGATTTGCAAACCGTCTAATTCTGGAGTCAAATTAATTTGACATCCCAACCGGCTGTTCTCCTTGACGTGAAATGCCTCTGAAAGCATGGCTTCTTCGGCTTCACTTCGTTCTGGAAGTTGGTGATCACTTTCCGTGTACACCTGACAGGAAGCACAGAGTGCCATTCCACCGCAGGTTCCTTCTACCGGAAACTCATAGGATTTGCAAACCTCCATTAAATTCAGTTGCATATCTGTAGGAGCTAGTAATTCATGAGAATTTCCTTCCCTATCAGTCACGTAAAGGATAATGTCCTGAATCATTTTATGAAGGGTCTATACTAGTGACTGATTCGATTTGTGGCAGGTATTTTTTTATAGTCATTTCTACTCCCGTTTTCAAGGTCATCTGATTTACGGAACAGCCCACACAGGCTCCGTGAAGTTTAACTTTTACATGCCTACCTTCTTCTATAGCAACAAGTGAGATATCTCCTCCATCTGAATTTAAAAAGGGTCTGATTTCCTCTAGTGCTTCGAGGACTTTGGTTTCGATTTCTTTGGGATTCATAATTGTGATTTTACGGCTTCACATCCTACTAAATTAGTGATTTCTACGGCTTTGGTGGGGGGTAGGTTTTTATTTCTAAACACTACTTGTGAAACTAATTTTTTTGTAATACCTACAAACTCTTCCCCGACTTGACTGTCTTCTTGTAGGGAAGCGGGACGACCAAAATCTGCAGCCTCCCGTACACTTTGGATTAGAGGAATTCCTCCTAAAAAGGGAACTTCTTTGTCTTGGGCTAGATATTCTGCTCCGCGTTCACCAAAAATGTAGTATTTATTGTCAGGCAGTTCTGCGGGTGTAAAATAACTCATGTTTTCAATTATTCCTAAAACAGGAACTTGAATATTTTCTTGTTGGAACATGGCAATTCCTTTTTTAGCATCTGCCAAAGCGACATTTTGAGGGGTACTAACCACTACAGCACCGCTGATTGGTAAAGCTTGCACTATGCTCAGATGAATATCTCCTGTTCCGGGAGGCAGGTCAATGAGCAAAAAATCGAGTGCTCCCCAGGCCGCATCAAATATCATTTGATTTAAAGCTTTTGCCGCCATGGGTCCACGCCAAATTACTGCTTGTTCAGGTTTGGTAAAAAAGCCGATGGAGAGTACTCTGACCCCGTAATTTTCTACAGGTTCCATTTTCGATTTTCCATCCACTTGGACAGATAGGGGTCTGGCTCCTTCCATATCGAACATAGTGGGAATAGAAGGCCCATAAATGTCCGCGTCCAATATCCCCACTTTACAACCCATTTGCGCAAGGGTAACCGCAATATTCGCCGTTACCGTGGACTTTCCTACCCCTCCTTTACCTGATGAAATCGCAATGACATTCTCCACTCCAGCAAGGGGTTTTCCTTTGATGACATCTGGGGATTTGGGAGGAGTTACGACTTTGGTATTGATTTTAATTTTAGCCTTTTCGTAAACCTGTTCATGAATGGTTTTCAGTAGAGTAACCTCCAATTTTTTTCGAGCTTGAAGGCTCGGGTTTTCAAGTTGCAGATCTACGTCCACCTGATCTCCAAAAATCATGACGTTGGAGACCACTCCTTTGTCGATGATATTTTCTCCCTCACCAGGAAGCGTTATGGTTTTTAAGGCATTAAATACAGCTTCTTTCGTAATCTTCATGGTTTCCTCCTAAGGGGACAAATATACTGCTAAGCTTTTAATATCGAAAGGCAATTGGACTAAAAGGGAGGCAACTCGTGTTGGGGGTCCCAAAAATAATCTTTAAAATTTTGAATTTGATTGGAATGAATTACCAAGCCTTCATTTTCCAAAAGTTGTTGCATCAAATTTGTCCCCCCAAAGTGATGTTTTCCCGTGAGTAATCCCTGACGATTTACCACCCGGTGTGCGGGGATAGTATCGTCTTGGTGTGATGCATTCATTGCCCAACCGACCATACGAGCACTACGCGCCGCTCCCAGATACTTTGCTATGGCTCCATAAGAAGTTACTCTGCCTTCAGGAATTTGACGAACAACTTGATAAACTTTTTGAAAAAAAGAGTTTTCTTCTTTCATCTGTAGGTATTTATTGAATTAAAAAGAGTTAATAATACCACCGAATCATCATACTGTAGGGGGTACAGAAATAGAATTGGAGGTTTCATTTAAGGGCGAAATTGTATGTAGGTGATGGCTTTACTCTCGGCTAAAAACTGCTTTTCATAAAAAGTCTGAACGGCAGTTGCTTCTTTGGGTGCATCTGAATTGTTGTAGATGTCGTGATGGGCATATAAGATTTCTCCTAGCTGACTGACAGTCCCTAAAGTATAACCAAATAAAAACTCACTGTCTGTCTTAAGGTGAAGCACCCCCTCGGGTTTCATCACTTTTTTATAATCCGATAACATTTCGGGTCGGATAAGACGGTGTTTGGTTCGTTTGTACTTGATCTGAGGGTCTGGGAAAGTAATCCAAATTTCATCTACCTCGTTTTGTGAAAAGCAAGAGGTGATCAACTCGATTTGAGCTCTTAGAAATGCGACATTTGTCAATTCGTTCTCTAAGGCTGTTTTTGCTCCGCGCCAAAAGCGGGCTCCTTTGATATCTATACCGATGTAATTTTTATCGGGATGTTGTGTCGCTAGGTGAACGGAGTACTCTCCTTTACCACAGCCCAACTCCAAAACAATAGGATTGTTGTTTTTAAAAAAATGCGTGTTCCATTTTCCTTTCAACGAAAACTTTTGATCATTTAAAGTAGCCCGATCAGGTTGAATAACATTATCAAAGGTTTCGTTTTCCCTAAATCGCTTTAGTTTATTTTTACTCCCCACGTGTTTTTTTTTGGTAAAAATAGAGAAATTTATAAGTCCTTGACTACGCTTTTTGGAGCTCGTGTTAAGGTGAAAGAAAACTCAGACCCCACATTGGCTTGACTTTCTACAAAAATTTTCTCCTGATGAGCGTCAATGATGTGTTTTACTATAGACAATCCAAGGCCCGAGCCGCCTAATTTACGATTTCTAGTTTTTTCAACCCGATAAAAACGTTCAAAAAGTCGAGGTAGGTGTTCTTTGTCAATCCCTTCGCCATTATCCGAAATCCGAACCAAAATCTTATCTTCTTGAAGAGGTTCGATAGCAACTTCTGTAATGCCTCGCTCTACACCATACTTCAAGGAGTTCATAATTAAATTGGTAATGACTTGCTGAATGCGCTCTTCATCTGCTTGTACCCATATCGGTACTTCGGATTTCCGATTGAGCATCAAGGTGATTTTATTTTTTTTAGCCTGTATTTCGAGTAGTTCGAATACATTGTTGAGGGTTACTAAAACATCAAATGGCTTTATTTCTAAAGTTTCAATTCCCGATTCAAACTTTGTGATCAAATCCAAGTCTTTGACCACATAGGTCAAACGGTCCACTCCTTTTGAGGTTTGTTTGAGGTACTTTTTTATTATTTTTTGATCCGTGATTTCACCATCCAATAAGGTTAGAATATAACCTTGGATGGTGAAAAGTGGCGTTTTCAATTCGTGTGCGATATTCCCAATAAAATCCTTGCGGTAATTTTCTTGATCTTTCAGGCCTTTGATTTCTAAATTTTTATCTGAATTGAGTTTTTGCAGGTTCTTGGTCAGTAAATCGATATCCTCGAAAGATTTAAGTATAGAAGTTGAAGTGGTAGAGGGAAGAAGATTGTTGTAAAAATCTCTAACCCGATTGATCATATAATTTTCAAAGCGGTAGAACAATAAAAAATAGACGAAAATTAATATGATGAGAAAAGAAATTCCACTGAGCTGCAATAAATTCACTAGCGGTAGATCAAAAAAAAAGTAGGCCTGTCCAGCACCCAATAACACACAAAAAGTTGCGATGACAAGGGCTAGTAGAAAGCTGGTTCTATTGAATTTTCTTTGGAGCACGGAAGGTTATTTTTCAGATTTAATAAACTTATAACCAATTCCCTTTACAGTTTTAAAATAATGATCGCCAATTTTTTCTCGAAGCTTCCGTATGTGGACATCTATGGTTCGGTCTCCAACAACCACATCACCTCCCCAAACTTTTTCCATTATTTTTTCTCTTTTGAAGACTTTTTCGGGTTTGGAGGCCAAAAGGTAAATCAATTCAAATTCTTTTCTTGGCAAAGTCAGTTCTTTTCCCTTAAGGGTAACTATATAGGCGTCTCGATCAATGACAAGATCTTCAAAGATCAACTGGTTCTCTGTGTTGGCTTTTTCTTTAAATCTGCGAAGCAAGCCTTTTACTTTGGACATTAAAACTTTAGGTTTGATCGGTTTGGTCACATAATCATCTGCCCCAGCCTCAAAGGCGGCAACATAGGAATAATCTTCTCCACGTGCTGTGAGAAACATGATAATAGTATCTGCAAAACGTTCGTCTTTTCGCAAACGCTCACAAGTCTCAATACCGTCTAAATTAGGCATCATCACATCCATAATGATCAAATGTGGGAGTTCTTTTTCAGCAACTTTAATCGCTTTCAGCCCGTCACTTGCACTACTGATTTGATATCCTTCTTGTTCTAAATTGAAACGAATAATCTCAATGATATCGGGTTCATCATCGACTAAAAGAATTTTTATCTCTTTTTTTTTCATAAGATTTTAAAACCTAAAATTAACATTTTATTAAACGTATTGATGTTATCAGAGTATTAATTATTCAATTTAAATTTATACTATTGCAAAGTATTTTCCCCAAATGAAAACTTTTCTATTACTGTTTTTCTGTTTTATCCTTGCTGTGGGATTTCCTGCAAACCCGTCCTTTTCAAATGAATTATCGTCTGAAGTAAAAACAAAAAAGAACGACAGTTTAGTGTTTACCCTTTTTCCAAACCCAGTCAAAAATAAAATCTTATTTATTGAAAGTTCCAGTGAAGCGCTAAAACACATCGTGATTTACGATGTCTTAGGAGCAATGAAATTCTCATCTGAAACTTATGATAATAGGATCCTTTTGGATGAGCTGAAAACAGGAATTTACATTTTTGTCCTCCAACAGGACGACCAAAAAGGTCTGAAAAGATTGATCATCCCATAAGTCTCTTTTTTACTTAATTTTGCCTTCTATGAGGGACGCACTCCTGGACTTTGACACGGTCCATTCCGATATGGCTTTTGAAAGTCAGGCATTGAAACTCTTTGCCTATCAATATGAAAACAATAGTACCTATCGTTCGTATTGTGATTTGATCAATGTTCATGATAGCGATGTAGAGCGAGTAACAGACATTCCTTTTTTACCAATTCAATTTTTTAAAACACACAACCTCAACTCTTTCACTTCGGATCCGGCAATTATTTTTAGATCGAGTAAAACTACAGGTCAAACCGCTTCTCAACATCCAGTCCACGATCTTGATTTATACATCAAAAGCTTTGAAAAAGGATTTGCTCATTTTTACGGAAATATTGAAGATTATGTTTTACTCGCGCTGCTTCCTTCTTATCTGGAACGAGAGGATTCTTCTTTAGTCTTTATGGTGGATCATTTGATTAAAAAAACAAAACGTACTGATAGTGGTTTCTATTTGAATGATTGGGAGGCCCTAAGGACAAAATTGAATGCATTAGAAAGCAAGGGGCAAAAAACAATTTTACTGGGAGTAAGTTTTGCGCTGTTGGACGGGGCTGAAAACTTCCAGTGGGATTTAAAAAACACGCTACTCATGGAAACTGGAGGCATGAAGGGAATGCGAAAAGAATGGGTACGTTCGGCACTCCATCAAAAGCTTAGGGACTCTTACCAAGTGAATCAAATACATTCGGAATATGGAATGACCGAACTGTTGAGTCAGGCGTATTCTAAAGCAGAAGGAATTTTTGAAACCCCACCTTGGATGCGAGTCTTTGCACGTTCTGTGGAAGACCCCTTTGAATTGCTCCACAACAATAAAACAGGAGCTCTCAACATCATAGACCTCGCCAACGTGGACTCTTGTGCGTTTATAGCCACTCAAGATTTAGGAAAAGTGCATTCCGATAAACGTTTTGAAGTGCTCGGTCGATTTGACCATGCGGAGATCCGAGGGTGCAATTTGATGGTGCTTTAGGAAGTTATTTTAAGGATGAAGTAATTCTTTTTTCCCCTTCGAAGCAATATGTATTGAGCTGCGATTAAATCCTTAGCTCCTAAGGTGAAGTTTTCATCTACTTTGACTTGATTCACAGAAATAGCATTTTCTTTCAAAGCCCTTCGTGCTTCCCCGTTGGAACTTAAAAAGCCTGTTTCTGTGGCCAAAGCTGCGATAAGGTCTAAGCCCCCGTCAATTAGAGATCTACTGACCTCGGCTTGAGGAACCCCTTCAAACAATTCTAAAAAAGTTTGAGAGTCCAATTTTTGTAATGAATCACCAGTGGTTTTTCCAAATAAAATCTGAGAAGCTTCTACCGCCTTGAAGTAGGCTTCTTTTCCGTGAACCAAAGTGGTAACCTCTTCGGCTATAGTTTTCTGAAGGAGTCGCAAGTGGGGAGCGGTTTGATGTTCCTGGATTTTCTCTTCGATGACTTCGCGGGGTAAAAAAGTAAAAATTTTGATATAACTCAATGCGTCTTCATCTGAAGTATTTAACCAAAATTGGTAAAATTTATAAGGAGAAGTTCTGGATTTGTCCAACCAAACATTCCCCTCTTCTGTTTTTCCAAATTTTGAGCCGTCTGCTTTTTTGATGAGAGGGCAGGTCAGTGCGTAGGCTTTTCCGCCTTCTTTTCTGCGAATCAGTTCGGTTCCGGTAGTAATGTTCCCCCACTGATCGCTACCGCCCATCTGAATCTTACACTCTAGGGTATTGTAAAGGTGTAAAAAATCATATCCTTGTAACAATTGATAAGTAAATTCAGTGAAGGACATTCCCACTTTAGAATCGGCTCCCAAGCGTTTTTTAACTGATTCTTTAGCCATCATATAGTTGACTGTCAGGTGTTTTCCTATATCTCTAGAAAAATCGATCAGGGTGTACGATTTCATCCAGTCGTAATTATTGACCACTAATGCTGGGTTTTGAATTGAGGAATCGAAGTTGAGAAACTGCTCCAGCTGGGTTTGGATTCCCCTACAGTTTTTTTCTAACGTTTGTTGATCCAACAAATTTCGTTCGTTCGATTTTCCGGAAGGATCTCCGATCATCCCAGTAGCTCCTCCTACCAAAACAATAGGAGTATGGCCTGCCTTCTGAAAATGCATCAAAATGATAATTTGAACCAAACTTCCAATATGGAGGGAGTCGGCTGTAGGATCAAATCCTATATATCCTTTTGTAGGGGTGCTGGATAGAAAACTTTCAGTATCGGGCATCAGGTCGTGGAGCAGCCCGCGCCATTGGAGTTCCTGTACAAAGTTTGTTGGCATCTATTTTTGCTGTAAAGATAGATTTCTCTGAGGGAAACCAAAAATCAAAATCAAAAAAGTGTACTTTCGTCTATATGATTTTAGTGACGGGAGGTACCGGTATGGTTGGGGCACATGTACTTTTGGCATGTGCTAAAAAAAAACAGTCCGTACGAGCCACCTACAGAAGGGAAGAGAGTTTAGAAAAAACACGAGCGCTTTTTCAAAAATTAGCCCCCGAAGATCCAGAATGTTTTGGTCGTGTGGAATGGGTAAAAACCCACCTCAACGATCTCTTTGGCTTAAATTTAGCTTTTGAAGGCGTAACGCAGGTGTACCATTGTGCAGGCAAGGTTTCCTTAGCTCAATACCACAAGGAAAAACTGAACAAAACTAATATTGAAGGCACAGCAAATATCGTGAATCTATGTCTGAAACATCGAGTCAAAAAACTGGGATATGTCAGTTCTATTTCAGCTTTGGGCGTAGAAAAAGAAGTGAAGGTCGTCAATGAAAATCAGATGTGGTCTACGAATCAAAATCACACCGCTTATGCCTACTCCAAATACGGGGCCGAATTGGAAGTGTGGAGAGGTTCACAGGAGGGACTTGATGTCATTATTATAAATCCAGGGGTGATTTTGGGAGCACATTTTTGGAGCAGAAGTAGTGGCCTTCTCTTTCAAAGAATAAAATCAGGACTTTATTTCTATCCTACAGGGAAGACAGGGGTGGTGTCCCTAGAAGATGTTGTAAAAAGTATAGAGCTGCTGATGGACTCCAAAATCAAAAACGAACGTTTTATTTTGGTTTCCGAAAACATAAAACAAAAAATACTCTTGGATAAAATTGCCACGGCACTAAAAAAGAAAAAACCGTTTTTTCCACTTTGGAAAGGCGGTCTGATTTTCTTATTTATCCTTGAAAAAACAATGGATATTTTAGGACTAAAAAAGAATTACTTGAGCCTGTCACTAATAGACAGCCTGTGTGGAGAACAGGAGTACGACGGGACCAAGATTACGAAACAAGTTCCTTTTAAGTACAGTGACACCAATGAAGCCATTGTCAAAATTGCAGAACATTATTGAGCTATCTTCTTACGCTCATTAATGACATCATTGATACTGTCTTTGTCTTTTTCCATACGGATCAAGACTCTTGAATAAATTCGATGATAAATTCTGGGGTTTTTGGTGTAATACTCCTCACTTTGAACCAATTGGAGGCTGTCTATCTTATATTTTTTGTAGAGGTAGGGTGCCCCTAGAATTTCTTCAAAATCGGGATTTAATTCGGAATAGGTATTCATAACATCCATCATCGCAGCGTCGTAAAGAATGTTTTCCATCATCGTTTCATCAATCAAATTTTCTGGTTTTTCCACCGTTCCTAAATTCCCACATGCCGAAGTCAGTAAATAAATCAGAACCGAAAAATAAAAAGATTTTAAACGCATCTGTTAACGATCAAAGGTTAATGCCATCGCCGCCGACTTCGGATTGATTTTCCCTTGGTCATAAGCCCATTGTCCATTGAGTAAGGTTTTCTCTATACTTCCTTTGAACGTAGTACCCTCAAAAGGAGACCAACCGCATTGGTATAATAAATCTGTTTTTTCCACCTTGTATTCCCGGTCTAGATCAACCACAACCAAGTCCGCAAAATACCCTTCCCTAACATAACCCCGATCCTTGACATCAAAGAGGATGGCTGGATTGTGACAGGCTTTTTCAACAATTTTCTCTAGAGCAATTCGATTCTGATGGTATGCGGTAAGCAAGGCTGGCAAAGCATGTTGAACCAACGGACCTCCCGAAGGGGCAGCCGTATAAGGATTGGCTTTTTCCTCTAAGGTATGGGGGGCATGATCCGTGGCTAATACGTCCAGTAAATCTGTATTTAAACCTTCCCAAAGTGCCTCCTGATCTTTTTTTGTCTTAACAGCTGGATTCCATTTGATGTGGGTCCCTTTTTCCTTGTAATCTGAATCATTAAACCAAAGGTGATGGACACAAACCTCAGCTGTAATTTTTTTCTCACTCAAGGGAATATCATTTCGAAATAAGGAAAGTTCTTTTGCGGTAGATAAATGAAATACGTGCAGGCGAGCTCCCGTTTCTTTTGCGAGTTCAATTGCTTTGGAGGAGGACAAATAGCACGCCTTTTCACTCCGAATGATGGGATGTTGTTCTATGGGTATCGCATCGCCGTATTTTGCTTGTGCTGCTTTTAGATTTTCTCGGATTGTCGTCTCATCTTCACAGTGCACAGCGATTACTAAATTCGTGTTTCTAAAGATTTTCTTTAAAACTTCGGGATCGTCAACCAACATATTTCCCGTTGAAGAACCTAAAAATAATTTCAGTGCAGGAACCCGTTTGTTGTCCAACGCTAAAATCTGGTCCAAATTGTCATTGGTTCCTCCAAACATAAACCCATAGTTAGCATACGAAGTATGAGCCGCTCTTTCGTTTTTTGCTTCCCATTGTTCCAAGGTTGTGGTTTGTGGGCTGGTATTTGGCATTTCTAGAAAGGACGTAATCCCTCCCGCCAAAGCCGCTTTGGATTCGGTTTCGATTGTGGCCTTGTGTGTGAGTCCAGGTTCTCTAAAATGCACTTGATCATCGATCAGTCCGGGGAGGATATACTTTCCGCTGGCATCAAAAACTTCTGTAGTTTCAGAAACCTCCATATCGCTTCCAATTTTTGCAATGCGATTCCCCTCAATTAGAATATCTTTCTGTTCAATAGTTCCTTCATTGACAATTTTGGCGTTGCTAATTTTTAATGCTCTCATGATTTTTTTAAAAAGCGATTTTTGTTTAAACGCAAAGATAAAACCCCGAAAAGTGCCTCCCAAATAATACTTCCATTCATCTTGGAATTTCCACGTTCCCTATTGACGAAAATAATGGGATGCTCTTTGATAACGTACTTTTTTATCCACGCCTTGTATTTGAGTTCAATTTGAAAAGCATAGCCTACAAATTTGATGGAATTCAGGTCGATGTTTTCCAAAACCTCACGCTTGTAGCCTACAAAGCCAGCAGTGGCGTCATTTACGGGCATTCCAGTAACCACTCGAACATAAACAGAAGCAAAATAGGAAAGAAGTACTCGGCTCAAGGGCCAATTGACCACATTTACCCCTTTGACATATCGGGAACCCACCACAAGATCGGCTTCCTTTTCGAGGAGTTCTTGCATGGGTTTCAGTTCTTTTGGGTTATGGGAGAAGTCAGCATCCATTTCAAAAATATAGTCGTACTGACGTCTCAATGCCCAAAAAAAGCCGTGTACATAGGCGGCGCCTAAACCCTCTTTTTGAGCTCGTGTTTCCAAAAATAGCTTTTCAGGATAGTTTTGCATAAGTTTTTTTACAACAGCTCCTGTTCCGTCAGGAGATTGATCATCCACAACAAGCACGTCCGTCTTTAGCACAGATTGAAAAACAACATCCACAATAGCTTCAATGTTTTCAATTTCATTGTAGGTCGGTATGATGACTAGTGTTTTTTCCATCGACAGGGTATAAAAGTAGCAAATGTAAAAGCACTTAACGAGGCTGTTGCCACAATAATTTTTTAAAATCGAGTAAATTTGACCCATGGGAGAATGGATTTATAGAAATAGCGCAGATCAGGATTGGATCAGTTTGATCTTTTTCATCAATTTGTTGTTTGTTTTTGGGATGATCAACTTAGACCCTACTCGAGTAAAGCGGTTACTGCGATTTTACGCTAGTGACATATACGTGAGCAAGCATGTCAACGAAAAAAATCTGAATTTTCTGAGTCCTTTCAACTTGCTTAGTGTATTTGTTGTAGTGAACACCCTTTGCCTTTTTTTTCTCTCACTATCCAAATTTGAACTTCCTATTATTGAATTTGCATTTGAGTATTACTATCTCTTTTTTGTTTGTTTGGTATTCATTGGTATTCGTTATGTCTTTGTTTGGTTTACGATGAAACAAATGGGCGAATTGAGGAATCTAAAGCCCCTGCTCTTCAAAAGCTTTTCACATCATACCCAATTTGCTCTTTTTTTATTTCTTTTTATCTTTTTGAGTTATTACACCACGATCTCCAAACTCGTATTTCTATCTGTTTTTAGTCTACTAGCTGTACTGTGGTTCCTATACCAATTCCGAATCTTATTTTCCCTTTTTCGAAGACAGCCTCAAGATGTTCTCTATATAATTATATATCTTTGCACCTTAAAATTAATCCCGTGGTATTGGTTCTATATAGTTACCATAGAACCGAGATTGTAATTTTGAATGAATATGAAAGTGAAAACAATTTTGGTCTCTCAACCAGACCCTGCATCGGAGAAATCCCCTTACAAAAGATTACAAGACAAGCTCAAGTTAACGGTACATTTTAGGCCTTTTATTCATGTAGAAGGGGTTCTTGCCAAGGAAGTCCGACAACAAAAAATTGATTTCAATCACTTTGACAATGTCATTCTGACCAGCCGAAATGCTGTAGATCATTATTTTAGATTATGTAAAGAAATGCGCTTTACGGTTCCAGATAGTACAAAGTATTTTTGTTTGTCGGAAGCCGTAGCCTACTACCTTCAGAAATATGTAGTATATCGAAAGAGAAAAGTTTATGTAGGGGAGGGAAAAATTAGTGATTTGGAAAGTGTTTTTAAGAAATTTGAAAAAGAAACCTTTCTATTTCCAACTTCAGACTTACTCAAACCGGATGTCCCCGATTTTCTCGACAAGCAAAAGCTCAATTGGAAACGTGCTATCTTATATAAAACCGTAGTTAGTGATTTATCGGACTTACGAGATGTGTACTATGATGTACTTGCCTTTTTTAGCCCTTCTGGTATCGAATCTTTATTTAAAAACTTTCCTGATTTTAAACAAAACAATACCCGGATTGCTGCTTATGGAAATTCAACCCTCAAAGCAGCAACAGATGCCGGACTCAAGGTTCAAATTAAAGCACCGACTCCTGACTCTCCTTCAATGACTATGGCTATTGAGCAATACGTAGCGAAGCAAAACAAAAGCTAAGTTTTTTTAATAAAATACCACACACTAAAACACTATCCCAGAATCAAAATTCCGCCACCCACTGGAGTGATGGGTCCTACCCAGCCTATTGAAAAAGGAAGAACCTCCTTAAAACTCAATAAAAATATACTCCCTGAAAAAAGTAAACTGCCCAAAGTGATCAAAACAAAGAAAGTTCTTTTTCTCTTTTTATTGCCAACATCAATACTCGAAAACAATAGCAAGACTAAACCGTGATAGGTCAGATAACGAACTCCTACCTAAAAACTAGCGATGGCTTCGGAAGATAAAAGCTGCTCCAAATAATGACTTGCTATAGCTCCCAATAAAACGGAAATAAGCATGAACAAACTCCCAGTAAGTCTCATTTTATTTTTTAATTTCATTAACTCATAATTTATTTAAGACTATAAATTTAATTTATTATTGTACTTTTAATTTACTTTTTTAAATAAAATTAAGATATAGCTTGATAATAGGAATATTTTATGAAAATCACAAAACAAACGGTGAGCCTGGATGGAATTGACAAGATCATTCTGAAGCTTTTGTTAGAAGACGCTCGGACCCCCATTCAAGTCCTAGCAAAAGCCAGTGGTATCTCTGGCGCAGCAGTCCATCAACGCTTAAAGAAGCTTGAAAAAGCGGAAGTAGTTTCAGGATCAAAAATCATCTTAAATCCGAAAGTACTGGGCTATAAAACGGTGGCTTTTATAGGTATTTACTTAGATAAGGCCATGCGCAACCCCGAGGCTGTAAAACAATTGAAAAATATTCAAGAAGTCATCGAATGCCACTACACAACAGGGAACTGGAGTATTTTTGCAAAACTCTTGTGTCGGGATAACGAACATTTGATGGAATTACTAAACAAAAAAATACAATCCGTGGAAGGGGTCTCCCGAACAGAAACGTTCATCTCATTACAAGAACAAATGAATCGACAGATTGAACTGTAATCAGTTACGCCGTCCCCCAAAAACTTGAAAAGCAAAATAGGCTAGCGTTGCCAAAGAAGACAAAGCTGCAACCACATAGGTTCTCGCTGCCCATTTCAACGCATCTTCAGCACCTGCCAGTTCCTCACGCGATATCATGTTTTTTCTTTGGAGCCATTCCAAAGCTCGGTTACTGGCATCGTACTCTACCGGTAAAGTCACAAAACTGAAAAGAGTCCCCATAGCAAACAGTCCTACTCCCGCAGCCGCAATCTCAAAACCAAAAGGAATGACCTGCATCAAAACCAAGCCAGCAATAATAACAATCATTGATAAATTAGAGGCCACACCAACTACGGGAACTAAAGAAGAACGCAACTGAAGCCATTGATAGCTTTGGGCATGTTGAACAGCGTGACCACACTCGTGAGCCGCTACTGCTGCCGCTGCTGCATTGCGCTCATGATATACAGATTCACTCAGATTTACCGTTTTCTTTTGGGGGTTGTAGTGGTCGGTTAAAGACCCCCGAACTGAGATTACTTGTACATCTCGAATTCCATGATCTGTTAACATTTGTTCTGCGATTTCTTTTCCTGACATTCCATTGCGGAGCTGCAGCTTGGAATAGGTTTTAAACTTCCGCTTTAAGGTATTGCTCACCCACATACTGGCAAGTGAAATCAGAATAATTAGTAAATAGTAACTTCCCATACTTCTTTTTGTAAAAATAAATCAAACCTGTGAATTGGTAGTCCTTCTAAGATTTTTTTAACTAAAATTAAATACCCCTAACCGTGAACAAAAGACTTAAAAAAAAACACCGTCACACGAACTTGCTTAGTAAACGATATTGATAATCTTGTTGGGAACAATAATCCATTTTTTAGGTGCTTTTCCTTGGAGGTATTCCGCAGTCCGAGCATCATCCAAAACCGCTTTTTTGATTTCTTCCTGCTCTAGACTCAAGGCCAGTGGAATAGTAAATCGCATTTTACCATTAAATGAAACAGGGTAGTTTTTTGAATCTTCTATTAAATAAGACTCGTTGACCTCGGGATAAGGCTGATTTATCAAAGTACTCGTATTGCCCAGTTTTTGCCATATTTCCTCAGCTAGATGGGGTGCGAAAGGAGACAGCAATAAGGTTAATGGAGAAAGGATTTCCCTGCTGTGACAATTCAAACTTGTCAACTCATTCACACAGATCATAAAGGAACTCACACAGGTATTGAAAGAAAAGTTTTCAATATCAGTAGTTACTTTTTTTATGGTTTCGTGAAGCACTTTCAATTCCTTTTTTCCAGGCTTTTCCTCGGTAACGATCCATTGATCGTCTTTAAAAAACAAACGCCAGTATTTTTTTAAAAAATTATGTACCCCTGAGATTCCTGCGGTGTTCCATGGTTTAGCTTGCTCAACGGGACCTAGAAACATTTCGAACATACGCAGTGTATCCGCTCCGTATTGATTGCATATTTCATCCGGGTTGACCACATTGTATTTGGACTTGGACATTTTCTCAACCTCGCGTCCTACTTTGAAAACACCTTCGTGCATTTCAAATTCAGCTGTTTCAAACTGACTTTGCCATTTGCGTAAACCTTCTGTATCCAATTCATCAGATGCATTGACCAGGTTTACATCCACACGGATGGGCTCAATCCCTTCTTCAGTTTCTAAAAGATCTTTGGACACATAGGTCTTTGTTCCCGGTTTTCTGTAGATAAAAGCAGAAGTCCCTAAAATCATCCCCTGGTTGATGAGCTTTTTTGCGTATTCTTCTACGGGTACTATTCCTAAGTCAAAAAGAAATTTTTGCCAAAAACGAGAATATAACAAATGTCCCGTGGCGTGCTCACTTCCTCCTAAATACAAATCTACTTCGCGCCAATACTCCATGGCTTGTTTTCCGACAAACACATCCGAATTTTGAGCGTCCATATACCGATAAAAATACCAAGAACTGCCAGCCCAACCAGGCATCGTATTCAATTCTAAGGGATATACAGTTTGATGGTCAATTTTTTCATTTACTACTACCTTTTTGGATACGGTATCCCAAGCCCATTTCTCCGCATTGCCTAGTGGAGGTGCACCTTCAGAGGTAGGTAAATAATTTTCTACTTCGGGTAGTTCAAGCGGCAAGTCTTCCAAAGTCAGGGGTTGAGGCATTTGCTCATTATAATACATAGGGATGGGTTCCCCCCAGTAACGCTGCCTGCTAAAGATAGCATCTCGCAGTCTATAATTAATCGTCCCCGTACCACATTCTTTTTCCTCCAAGGCTTCGATGACTTTATCTGTAGCCTCTTGATAGGACAAGCCTGTTAAAAAGTCAGAGTTGTCTATCGTAGTGTTTTCCTTGTCTGTAAAGGCTTCCTTTTCGATAGAAACGCCTTTAAAAATATTTTTAATAGGAATATCGAAATGCTTGGCAAAGTCGTAGTCTCTTTGATCGCCACAGGGAACCGCCATCACAGCGCCCGTTCCGTAGTCTGCCAAAACATAATCCCCTATCCAAATGGGAATCCGACTCCCGTCAAAAGGGTGAATTACATAGCTTCCCGTAAAGACCCCTGTACTATTTTTAACATCGGCCATACGTTCGCGTTGGGTGCGCTGTTTCGTTTCTGAAATGTAGGCCTCTACATCATCTTTGTGATCGGGATGAGTAATTTTTTGAACCAATTCCAATTCGGGGGCTAGAGTCATAAAGGTTACCCCAAACAACGTATCAGGACGTGTGGTAAAAACTTCAATTTTTTCTTCATGTCCTTCAATTTGAAAAAAGACTTTCGCCCCAATGGATTTCCCGATCCAGTTGCGCTGCATTTCCTTCAAAGATTCGGGCCAATCGATTTCATCCAATCCCTTGAGCAGACGCTCTGCATAGGCACCTATTCGCATGCTCCATTGCTTCATTTTCTTTTTGGTAACAGGATACCCTCCCCGTTCTGAGACCCCGTTGATAATTTCATCGTTGGCTAAAACCGTCCCTAATTCAGCACACCAGTTGACTTCTGTCTCAGACAAATAGGTCAAACGATACCCCAATAAAATTTCTTCTTTTTTGCTTTCGATAAATGCGTTCCATTCCGCTGCTGAAAAAGATTCTATGCCCGCGCTACAGACCGCATTTAGTGTGGTATTTCCCTCTTTTTCAAAGCGAAGGACTAAGTGGGATATCGGCAATGCCTTGTCCTCATCATTACAGTAATAATGGTCGAAGAGAAGCAAGAAAATCCACTGCGTCCATTTATAAAAATCGGGATTAGAAGTACGCACTTCTCGGCTCCAATCAAAAGAAAATCCCATTTGATCCAGCTGATCGCGATATCGAGCAATGTTTTCTTGGGTGGTCTTTGCGGGATGCTGACCTGTTTGAATGGCATACTGCTCCGCAGGCAAGCCAAAAGAATCATACCCTTGGGGATGCAACACGTTAAAGCCTTGGTGTCTTTTATAACGCGCAAAAATATCACTTGCAATGTAGCCCAAAGGGTGCCCTACATGTAACCCTGCACCTGAGGGGTAGGGAAACATATCCATAATATAATACTTGGGCTTTTCCGAATGATTATCAGCTTTAAATGTCTGATTTTTTGCCCAGTAGGCTCGCCATTTTTGTTCTATAGAATTAAAGTCGTATCCCACGGTTTTTGAGTTATTCTTCTGAAAGGCACAAAAATACGCTTATTGCTTGAATGTCAAAAAGCTAAAAGAACATTTTATCCCAGTCTTAATCTTATATTTCTTTCTATTTTTACAAAAACATTGTCCGTGGCAAAAAAAAAATACGATAACTATCAAAAAAGAAGAGTACGCAGCAGTTATATTTCTGTAGTGGTAAGCATCACTGTGGTTTTGTTTTTCTTAGGTATTTTGGGACTTTTCTTACTCAATGCCAAAAATGTAGCGACGCATTTTAAAGAACAGATTGTCATGACTGTGTATCTAAAGGACAGTGCGAAAGACATTGAGGTCACCCAATTGCAAAAGAAAATTCAGCTGGATCCCGCAACCAAAAAGGTGAATTTTACTCCAAAAGAGGAAGCCGCGGCCCAATATTCTAGAGATATCGGAGAGGATTTTGTGGAATTTTTAGGCTACAACCCCCTGTTAAACTCAGTTGACATCTATTTCAATGCTGCTTTTGTCAATACGCTTAGCTTAACGCAAACCCAAAGAGAAATTGCATCCGAGAGTTTTGTAGATGAAGTGATTTACGATCAGCCGCTAGTGACCCTTTTGGATGAGAATATTCAAAAAATATCCTTTGTCTTATTTTTGTGCACGGTACTTTTTGTTGTCATTGCACTTTTATTAATCAACAGTTCCATCCGGCTTTCTATTTATTCCAAACGATTCGTAATTAAAACCATGCAACTGGTAGGGGCCACAAAATCCTTTATTCGCAAACCTTTTATATGGAGTCATTTACGCTTAGGGATTATAAGTTCTTTACTTGCTTTAATCGCGCTGACCTTAGTGCTTTGGGAGATAAACAAACGCTTCCCGGAATTGGGTCTATGGAATCAAACCTTCGAACTGATGATCGTTTTTATAGGTATTTTCGTCCTCGGTATAAGCATTACTGGACTGAGTACTTTCTTTGCTACGCAACGTTACTTAAATCTTAAAACAGACGCCGTTTATTAAAATAACCTATGAAAAAGAACACAACCACCAAAAGATTCTTATTTGAAAAAAGAAATTATCGCATTCTGTTTTTGGCATTTGCACTTATTGCCTCGGGGTTTATTTTAATGACCGGAGGCGGTAGTGAAAACCCGAATTATTTCAATGAAGAAATCTTTAATTTTAGAAGAATTCGTCTGGCTCCCACGTTGGTTCTCATAGGGTTTGGAGTGGCGATGTATTCCATTTTGACACACCCGACACCTAAGAAATGAATTTTATAGAAGCCATTGTACTTGGAATTATCCAAGGGCTGACAGAATTTTTACCGATTTCTTCTAGCGGTCATTTAGAAATTGGCAAAGCCCTATTTGGGAATGAAACCATAGGACAGGAAAGTTTATTTCTAACCCTAGTTTTACACTTAGGAACTGCAATGAGTACACTGGTCGTATTTAAAAATGAAATCCTACAAATTTTAAAAGGTCTTTTTCAATTGAAATGGAATGAAGACGCTCGTTTTTCATTGAAAATTATTTTATCCATGTTACCCGCTGCTGGAGTTGGACTGTTTTTACAAGATCAAATCGAAGCCTTGTTTTCTCAAAATTTGGTTTTGGTAGGAGGTCTATTGCTAGTTACTGCAGTGCTCCTTTTTTTAGCAGATCGAGCCAAAGACACCCAAAAAAAAGTTTCCTATTCCAACGCCATGATTTTAGGGCTAGTCCAAGCTGTTGCGATTCTTCCAGGAATTTCCAGAAGTGGCTCTACTATAGCCAGTGCAGTACTTTTAGGAGTGGATCGAGAAAAAGCAGCACGTTTTTCCTTTTTAATGGTGCTACCGTTGATTTTTGGAAGCATGGCAAAAAAAATAGTAGACCTCGGGGGGACGCCTGAAAACACAGATACCCTAGCGTTGATTTTGGGTTTTGGTGCAGCTTTTTTAAGTGGTATCATTGCCTGTAAATGGATGATCGCTTTGGTTAAGAAAAGTCAGCTGAAATATTTCAGTTATTATTGTATACTGGTCGGCGGAATAACACTCTTCTATGGACTTTTTTAAACAACATTTTAAAGCGGAAACCCTTTTGGACGGGCAGGTCTTTGCAATTGACAAACCCCTGGGATGGACCTCCTTTCAGGTGGTAAACAAAATTCGATGGCATCTGAAAAATGAAACCGGTTTAAAAAAATTAAAAGTGGGCCATGCGGGAACCTTAGACCCGCTTGCCACAGGCTTGTTACTTCTTTGTACAGGAAAAAAAACTAAAACTATAAACGAACTTCAACAAGGAAAAAAAACATACGAAGGTACCTTTAGCTTGGGTGCCACTACACCTTCTTACGACTTAGAAACTGAGATTGAGTCGCGGTATCCGACAGACCACATCAAGGAGGACTTAGTCCATCAGGCTGCTCAAGAGTTTATTGGGGAGATCGCGCAGTATCCTCCTCTCTTTTCGGCTTTAAAAAAAGAGGGCAAACGACTTTATGAATTAGCAAGAGAAGGAAAAACTACGGATTTAAAAGCTCGAACCGTACATATTTCAAAATTTGAAATTAAAAAAATTGCACTTCCAGAAATTTATTTTTTGGTCGAGTGCAGCAAGGGAACCTACATTCGAAGTTTAGCCCATGATTTTGGAGTAAAGTTGGACTCGGGGGCTTATCTTTCCTCACTCAAACGTACAGAAAGCGGATCCTATTCCCTCAAAGACGCTTTTACCATGGAAAGTGTCGTGCAAGTCGATTCCGATAAAAACATTAAAAGTGTAAAATTAAATTCTTGATCTCAATAAAAAAGCAATGAAAACCGCAACTCCTTTTAAAATTAGTAATGAAAAAAACAAGCTGAATCTCTCTCAAGAAATTCAGAGACTTAAAAAAGAGAAAAACGCAGTAATTCTGGCACATTATTACCAAGAAGAGGCCATCCAAGAAGTAGCGGATTATCTGGGAGACAGTCTTTATTTGGCCCAACAAGCCGCAAAAGTAGATCAGGACATCATCGTTTTTGCTGGGGTTCATTTTATGGCAGAGACCGCTAAAATCATCAACCCGACCAAAAAAGTCCTACTTCCCGACTTGAAAGCAGGTTGTTCGCTAGCCGATTCATGCCCGCCAGAGGATTTTGCAGTATTTAAAGCAAAGCACCCAAACGCGATTATAGTTTCTTACATCAATTGTTCCGCGGAAGTAAAAACCCTGAGCGACCTAGTTTGTACTTCGAGTAATGCCAAAAAAATCATTGAAAGTATTCCTGAAGATCAGGAGATTATCTTTGCTCCTGACAAGAATTTAGGCGCCTACCTCAATAAGGAAACGGGGCGTAATATGATCTTATGGGAAGGCTCTTGTATTGTACACGAAGCCTTTTCATTTGAAAAGATTGTATCGCTGACCAAGTCCTACCCCAAGGCTAAGTTTATTGCGCATCCAGAGAGTGAATCTCCAGTGCTAGAAATAGCCCATTACATTGGAAGTACTTCTGGACTTTTAGCCTTTGTACAAAAAGATAACGCTCAAGAATATATAGTGGCAACCGAAGCTGGTATTCTACACGAAATGCAAAAACGTTGCCCAGAAAAAACTTTTATTCCCGCCCCTGTAGAAGACGACACCTGTGCCTGTAGTGAATGTGCCTTTATGAAGCTCAACACCCTTGAAAAGCTACATCGCTGTTTGGTGGAAGAAACCCCTGAAGTCCAGATGGATTCGCAGCTGATGGATGCGGCCAGACTCCCGATAGAACGCATGTTTAAATTGAGCTGATATGGTACAGGACCTCCTTGTTATCGGTACAGGAATCTCTGGCTTGACCTTTGCGATCAAAGTGGCGGAGCAAAATCCCAACTACTCCATCACCCTCATTTCAAAAAGCGATATCAACGAGGGAAATACGCGCTATGCACAAGGGGGAATTGCCGTGGTTCGCAACCTAAAAAAAGATTCTACTGAAAAACATATCGAAGATACCCTCCAAGCGGGTGATGGAGCCTGTGACCCTGAGGTTGTGAAATTTGTTGTAGAAGAGGCAAATCAACGTTTGAATGAACTCATCCATTGGGGTATGGAGTTTGACAAAAACAAAGAAAAATTACATTTGGGGATTGAAGGTGGACATTCTGAAAAAAGAATCGTTCACTACAAAGACCAGACAGGGAAACAAATTCAACAGGCGCTCAACGCCAAAGTCAAAACATTTCCAAACATCACCCTCTTAGAAAACCATACCCTTGTAGATTTAATCACAGACCATCACGCTCCTGTGAAAAAAAACCGTTGTTACGGCGCCTATGTGATTTCTCAAGAACAGGAGGAAATTGTTAAAATAAGTTCTAAAATTACCGTGCTTTCCACGGGAGGAGCAGGTAGCCTCTATGCTTATTCTACCAATCCCAGTATCGCCACAGGGGACGGCTTAGGTGCCGCATACCGAGCTAAAGTACAAATGGAGAGACTCCCTTTTGTGCAATTTCATCCCACCGCTTTACGGGACAAAGTAAAAGGAAATGTCTTTTTAATTACTGAGGCGGTTCGAGGTGTAGGAGGAAAATTATGCACTGCCGAACAAGAAGAGTTCATGTTAAGTGAAGATCCTAGAGGTGCCTTAGCGCCAAGAGACATCGTAGCACGTGGTATTCAAAAACAGATCAACAAACAAAAAGAAAAATTTGTTTGGTTGGACGGCTCCTCGATTCCCAAAAAACAGTGGAAATCCGAATTTCCAAACATTTATAAAACCTGTTTGTCGATCGGGATACAGCTACCCGAAGATCCTATTCCTGTGGTACCTGCTGCACACTATTTTTGTGGTGGAATCAAAGTGAACCATCACAGCGAATCGCAATTGAAAGGCCTTTATGCCATTGGAGAATGCAGTGCTACCGGCCTACATGGAGCAAATCGCCTTGCCTCCAACTCCCTATTGGAAGCTCTCGTATTTGCTCATAGAGCAGCCTTAGACTGTTTGAAAGCACTTCAAAAACCGCTGCCCAGTGACGCTTTTTACAAAGCACTACCCCAATGGGACGGTGAAGGGTATTCCAAAAAGAATACGCTGGACGAAGTACCCGTATTGAGAAAAAAATTACAAGAAATTATGACGCGTTCTGTTGGGATCTTTAAATCAACCCAAAGTCTACAACAAGCCGAAGAAAAAATAAACGATATTTATCTGGAAGTTCATCAGTTCTACAATCAAAATAAATTGACAAATGACCTTTGTGAATTGAGAAATATGGTCAGTATTGCTTATTTAATCATAAAACAAGCGCAAGAACTTAACGAAAATAAAGGTGTTTTTTACAATCACGACTATGCCTGAAAAGTTTCTAGACCAGTACAGAGAACAGCTTGATTTATTTGTTGATCAAGCCCTAGCCGAAGATCTAGGTGAAGGAGATCACAGCAGTTTATCCTGTATTGAACCTGAAAGTCAAAGTAGTGCCCAACTCCTAGTTAAGGAGAACGGACGTATTGCTGGACTTGCCCTTGCACAACTTATTTTTTCTCGATATGATTCACGACTACAGGTAGATCTTTTGTTAGAAGAAGGCGAGGTGGTCAAAAAAGGAGACCTTGCTTTTCGGGTACATGGACCTACTCAGTCGTTACTCGCCACGGAGCGTTTAGTTTTAAACACAATGCAGCGCATGAGCGGGATCACTACCCTTACAGATCGGTTGAATCAGAAAATACGGCATACCCCCTGCACCCTTTTGGACACCCGAAAAACGAGTCCAAATTTCAGATTTCCTGAAAAATGGGCTGTGCTTATTGGCGGAGGAAGTAATCATCGTATGGGTTTGTTTGATGCCTTGATGATTAAAGACAACCACATTGATTTTTGTGGTGGAGTATCTCAAGCCCTTCAAAAAACAACACAATATCTAACGGATTTAGTAACCCCATTGGAAGTTGTAGTGGAATGCAGAAATCAAGAGGAAATTAAAGCAGCACTCCCCTTTGCATGTGTTACGAGAATTCTCCTGGACAATCAAAGTCCAGAGGAACTTGTGAGAGCAATCGCTCTAATCGATGGAAAAAAACCCACCGAAGCGTCCGGTACTATCACTGAAAAAAACCTTGTGGAGTTTGCCGAAACGGGAGTGGATTTTATCTCAATGGGCGCGTTGACCTACGAGGCAAAAAGTTTGGATTTGAGTCTTAAAGCCCTTTAGAAAATCTCTTTAAAAGCTTTTCATTGCGAAATAAAGAATGTGTACTTCTACCAGAAAAATTGTGCTTTAATTTTTATATTTGCTCATACACCTTATTCTAAATGAAATACCAAAGAATCCTGTTAAAATTAAGTGGTGAAGCCCTGATGGGAAATAAAAGCCATGGTATTGATCCCGAACGTATTGACAGTTATGCCAAAGAAATAAAAAAAGTTTTTGACGAAAAAACTGAAATTGCAATCGTGATCGGTGGGGGAAATATTTTTCGCGGGATCTCAGGTGCTAGTAAAGGAATGGACCGCGTACAAGCTGATTATATGGGTATGCTCGCGACGGTTATCAACGGACTGGCTTTGCAGGGGGCATTGGAAAACAATAAAGTCCCAACACGCCTACAAACCGCCATTAAAATTGAAGCCATTGCAGAACCTTTTATCAAAAGGAAAGCAACACGACATCTAGAAAAAGGCAGAGTTGTCATTTTTGGATCGGGAACAGGAAATCCGTATTTCACTACAGATTCTGCCGCTGTCCTGAGAGCAATTGAAATCAATGCAGATGTTATTTTAAAAGGTACCCGAGTAGATGGAATTTACACGGAAGATCCCGAAAAAAATACAAAAGCGACCAAATTCGATACTCTTTCCTTTGATGACGTTCTCAAAAAAGGAATCAAAGTAATGGATACCACAGCCTTTACCTTAAGCCAAGAAAACAACTTACCCATCATCGTATTTGACATGAATACCCCGGGAAATTTATACAATGTGGTCAAAGGAGAAAATATTGGAACTCGAGTAGATTTATAAGTTTATTAGCTATGGAAGAAGAAATGAAATTTATCGTAGATGCTGCAAAAGAAAGTATGGAATCCGCAATCCAGCATTTGGAAAAAGAAATGTTAAACATCCGTGCAGGGAAAGCAAATCCCATCATGCTCTCTGGTGTAAAGGTGGATTATTACGGTAGTCCTACCCCCCTATCTCAAGTGGCCAATATCAATTCACCAGATGGGAGAACACTTACCGTTCAACCCTGGGAAAAAAGTATGCTTGCAGATATTGAAAAGGCTATTTTGATTGCCAATCTAGGTTTCAATCCTATGAATAACGGAGAATCCATCATCATCAATATTCCTGCCTTGACCGAAGAGCGAAGAAAAGAATTGGCAAAGCTTGCCAAAGCGGAATCTGAAAATGCTAAAATCTCTATTCGTACAGCACGAAAAGACGCCAATACGGAGATTAAAAATTCAGAAGCTTCGGAGGATGTTCAAAAAAATTATGAAATCGATATTCAAAATCTTACCGACCAATATATAACTAGAGCCGAACAAATATTCAGTCTCAAGGAAAAAGAAATTTTAACGGTATAAATATACAAGGCGTTTTATCCCTTAGGAAGAGGCTCACATGCGGAAAAATAAAAAATTGAATATCTGGGGCCTCGTGGCGCGACTGATTCTTAGAAATCGGTTTCTTATTCTATTGGGAATTTTGCTTCTTACAGGCTACTGGTCCACCCAGTGGAAAAATATGCAGTTCACCTTTACCGAGGCAAACCTTCTTCCAGATAATCACCCTGAAAACATATTGTACCAGTCGTTTATTCAAACTTTTGGCGAAGAGGGCAATGTGATTGTTATCGCAGTTCAGGACAGTAGCTTTTACACCCCGTCCCAGAGGTTGGCTTGGAAAGCACTCAACGAAAAAATTGAATGTTATCAGGAAATCAATTTTGTGCTTTCTACTGAGAACATACAGGAGCTCGTAAAAGACAACAAGAATAAAAGTTTTGTCTTAAAAGAAGTATCCGAGGAACTGCCTCCTGAAGGTAAATTCCCAGGAAAGTTTAAAGAAAAACTCTATTTGGAGCTCCCTTTCTTCGAAAATTTACTTTTTGAAAAAAACTCCAACACCATTCGATCCATTATTTATATGGATCCCGAAATTGTCAATACAGCACAGCGAAAAGATTTTATTTTTGACGTTTTTATTCCTTTGATTAAAAACTATGAAGAAACTTATGACTCCGACATTCGGGTTTCTGGAATGCCCTATATCCGGACGCTCAATGCGCAAAATATCGTAGATGAAATTGGACTTTTTGTATTGGGTGCAGCTCTGATTACTACCCTGATTTTTTTCTTGTTTTTTCGATCTTTCCGAGCCACATTCATCTCCCTTATTGTGGTGGCTATTGGGGTGATGTGGGCTTTTGGAATACTGGGATGGTTAGGGTACGAAATTACAGTACTTACTGCTTTAATACCCCCTTTAATAATCGTTATTGGAGTTCCAAACTGTATTTTCTTAATCAACAAGTACCAGCAAGAAATCGCCAAACACCGAAACCAGGCCAAATCTTTACAACGCGTAATTGCGAAGATTGGAAATGCAACCTTGATGACCAATTTGACCACAGCCTCCGGGTTTGCCACTTTTATCTTGACCAACAGTAAGATTCTTAAAGAATTTGGTGTAGTAGCTTCAATAAACATCATCGCTATATTTTTGCTTTCGTTGCTCATTATTCCAATCACGTACAGCTTTATGGAGCGCCCTAACAAAAAGCACCTAAGGCATTTAAAAAATAATACCGTTGACTTTTTTGTTATGTGGATGGAAAAAACAGTGCGAAAGAAAAGAGTCAATGTCTATTTAATTTCTCTTCTGGGTTTAATTATTGGAATTACAGGAATTTATCAGATTAAAATTTCTGGGAGTTTAATTGAAGACATGCCCAAGAGCGCTCCTTTTTTTAAAGACATTCTTTTTTTTGATGCTACATTCAACGGAATTGTACCTCTGGAAATATGGATTGACAGCAAACGAGAAGAGGGCATTGTTAGACCTGCAACGCTTAGGAGAATGAATCAACTACAGGAAACCATAGACGAAATTCCCGAACTGGCACCCTCCCTCTCCGTAGTAAACGCAGTAAAATATGCAAAACAGGCGTATTACAATGGCAACCCTAACTATTTTGCTCTCCCTACATCACAAGAAAATAGTTTTATCTATCCTTTTTTGAATAGTTCCAATAGCAATAGTCAGTTACTCAATGGATATGTGGACAGTACGGGGCAATTTGGCAGGATCACTACCTACATGAAAGACATCAAAACTTCACGTATGGAAGAAATTGAAGCCGATCTAAAAGAAAGCATTGCTAAAATTTTTCCAAAGGACCGCTATGGGGTCAATATCACCGGAAAATCGTTACTTTTTTTAAAGGGAACAAAATATTTAATCAACAACCTGATACTCTCTTTGAGTTTAGCCATTTTACTGATCGCCTTATTTATGGCGTTCCTTTTCCGATCCTTTAAAATGATTTTAATATCACTAATCCCCAACCTACTACCTCTGATTATCACTGCGGGGGTGATGGGTTTTACTGGAATCCCGTTGAAACCCTCTACCATACTGGTATTCAGTATTGCTTTTGGAATTTCAGTAGACGATACCATTCATTTTTTAGCCAAATACCGTCAAGAACTCATTGCTAACGGATGGAAAATTAACAAAGCTGTTTTTGCTGCATTGAGAGAAACTGGAATCAGTATGTTTTATACTTCGGTAGTGTTATTCTTTGGTTTTTCCATCTTTATGTCTTCCAATTTTGGAGGGACCCAAGCCCTAGGGGGACTTGTTGCAGTCACCCTGATGATGGCCATGCTTGCCAACCTCGTTTTACTACCCTCCTTACTCATATCGTTGGAAGACTCCATAAGTAATGACAAGGTGCTGAAAGAGCCCAAGCTAGAGATTTTGGATTAAATCAAATTAGGCAATAGAAATTCTACTCCAGTAGAAAACTACTCAAAATAAGTCGCCGTGCTTGTATTTTTCAACTTCGTAACGAATCCAACTACCAAATCCGAGTTAAACTTGAAATCAAGTCAGACCTAAAACTTTCTGAAATAAACTTATCTTTGTGGCGCCGTAAAAATTTAAATTACAGGAATGAGAGCAGCGAAAATCAAAACCCTTTTAGAAACATCGGAAGTAAACCAAAACTGTGCGGTACACGGATGGGTTAAAACGTTTCGAGCCAACCGATTTATCGCATTGAATGACGGGTCTTCCCTAAAAAATCTTCAATGTGTCGTGGATTTTGAAAAGCTAGATGACGTCTTGTTGAAACGAATCACTACAGGAGCCGCCTTGCACCTAGAAGGGGTTTTAGTAGAAAGCCAAGGAGGGGGTCAAAAAGTAGAGCTCCAAGTAGAAACAATTCACATTTTGGGAGACTCCGATCCTGATAAATATCCAATACAGCCCAAAAAACACAGCCTTGAATTTTTAAGAGAAAAAGCACACTTAAGAGTGCGAACCACAACATTTGCTGCCGTTATGCGTGTGCGTTCGGCACTCTCTTTTGCAGTACATCGGTTTTTTCAACAACAAGGCTTTTACTACGTCAATACTCCCATCATCACAGGAAGTGATGCAGAAGGAGCAGGGGAAATGTTTCGAGTGAGCACATTGGACCTCAACAATCCACCCCGAACAAAAGAAGGTGCGCTGGATTTTAAAAAGGATTTTTTTGGCAAAGAAACTAATCTTACCGTTTCGGGTCAATTGGAAGCCGAATCCTATGCTTTAGGACTTGGAGAGGTGTATACCTTTGGACCTACGTTTCGCGCAGAAAATTCAAACACCACGCGACACCTTGCCGAGTTTTGGATGATTGAACCTGAAATGGCATTTTACGACTTGAACGACAATATGGATTTGGCAGAAAAATTCATAACAAGTGTCCTCAAAGAGGTACTGGAAAACTGTAAAGAAGATCTAGAATTTCTCGATGAGCGACTTGCTAAAGAAGACCAAAGCAAACCCCAGGCGGAACGCAGTCCTATGGGTTTGATTGAAAAAATAAAATTTGTCATTGAAAATGACTTTAAACGGGTGAGCTATACCGAAGCTTATGAAATACTTCGAAATTCAAAACCCAACAAAAAGAAAAAATTTCAATTTCCCATCCACGAATGGGGAGTTGATCTTCAAAGCGAACACGAACGTTTTTTAGTAGAAAAACACTTTAATTGTCCCGTAATTTTATTTGATTATCCCGCAGATATTAAGGCTTTTTACATGCGTAGAAACGGCGACGAAAAAACCGTTCGGGCGATGGACATCCTCTTTCCAGGGATTGGAGAAATTGTGGGGGGGTCTCAACGCGAAGAACGACTCGACGTATTAGAAAAACGCATCCAAGAAATGGATATCGATGCTGAAGAATTGTGGTGGTATTTGGATCTTCGTCGCTTCGGAAGTGTCCCTCACAGTGGATTCGGACTGGGCTTTGAGCGACTTGTTCAATTTACTACAGGGATGAATAACATCCGAGATGTAATCCCATTTCCTAGAACTCCACAAAATGCAGCATTCTGAAAAGTAACGGCTAAATTACATATCTTTACCTAGACCATTTTAATCCGTATGCTCAAGCAACAGCTCCAAATAAAGCTTTCACAAAAATTATCTCCACAGCAAATTCAACTGATGAAGATGATTCAACTCTCTACGCTTGAGTTGGAACAAAAAATCGAATCCGAAATGGGCGAAAATCCCGCTTTGGAAAGTGGAATGGAAAAGCAGAGCAGCGAAAATCAAGAGAGTAATTTTGAGGAAGGCGAAAAGATAGAAGCAGACGAAATTGACATCAATCAATATTTGAGTGACGACGAAATTCCTTCGTATAAATTATACTCAAACAACTACAGCAGTGACGACCAAGAACGAACGATCCCGGTCTCTGGAGGTATCAGTTTTCATCAACATTTGTCTCAGCAGGTTGGAAATCTCATCCTTTCAGAAGATGAATTTCAAATTGCCGAATTCATTATTGGCAGTATTGATGAAAGTGGCTATTTGAGAAGAAATACCGAAGAATTGATCGACGATTTGGCATTCACTCAAAACATTATAGTAACCAAAGAGCAGATTGAAAAAATATTAAGATCTGTACAAACGCTAGATCCTCCCGGTGTAGGAGCCCGATCACTGAAAGAATGCCTGCAGCTTCAACTGGAAAAGAAAAAGAAAGATCGCCCTGAAGTAGAACTGGCTCTAGAAATCATCAAAAATCACTTTGATCACTTTAGCCACAAGCATTACACTCAGCTTCAGGAACGAATTGGGATAAGTAAAGAAGAGTTAAAAACCGCTTTGGATTTGATTAGTAAGCTGAATCCAAAACCCGGAGGAGCCCTTTCTTCCATCAATCAAAATACCCACATCGTACCGGACTTTATTCTGACGATAGAGGATGGGGAACTTCACGTAGCCTTAAACCAAAGAAATGCACCCCAGCTTCGTGTTTCCAATGCCTATAAAGACATGCTCTCAGGCTATTCTGAAGCTCCTTCAAAATCTAAATCGCAACAGGAAGCCGTGCAGTTTATCAAACAAAAATTGGATGCCGCAAAATGGTTTATCGATGCGATCAAACAGCGTCATCAAACCCTTACACTCACCATCAATGCAATTTTAGATCATCAACTTGAATTTTTTCTCACAGGGGATGAACGCAAACTACGCCCTATGATTTTAAAAGACATTGCTGAAAAAGTAGATATGGATATTTCCACCATCTCTCGAGTAGCAAATAGTAAATACATTGATACTCCCTACGGTGTGAAATTATTGAAAACCTTCTTTTCTGAAGGACTCAAAAATGACGAAGGGGAAGACGTCTCTACCATAGAAATCAAAAAAATTCTCGAAGAATTTATTGCTGGAGAAAGCAAGAAAAAACCTTTGACAGATCAAACCCTTTCGGAAATGATGAAAGAAAAAGGGTATATTGTAGCCCGCAGAACCATCGCCAAATATCGTGAACAATTGGACATTCCTGTGGCACGAATGCGAAGAGAGCTTTAATCTACAAGAGGTAAAAAATTAATCCAATCTTTAGTGGTGTTATTTGAATTGGCAAAGCCGGTAAACTGCCTCCCTTTGAATCAAAAAAAGGAGTTAGCCGATAGGCCACATAAAAATTCCAAGTGTTAAAACCAAAGCTAAGGTTGGCTGTGGCTCCTAGGATATCTATTTCATCCGAAAGGGGTACTGCTTCTGAATTTTGTTTTGCGCGTATACGATAATTCCATTGCAGGGTCACACCACCATAAACCCGCCAAAAGGCAAAATCTGATGGAGAGGAACTACGCCAGCGCAATATCAAAGGCAATTCAAGGGACTTTACTGAAATAAAAAGAGGATCCGTAGGGTCCGTATTTAGCTCAGGGAGTGTATAAAAATCCATACCTGAGGGGATTAGATTTGTAGTATATCTTTCAAATCCCATTCCCAAACCGACACCTGTAGCAACTCTCCCAGATTTGGATAGTGGGAAGTCTCGAACAAAACCCAATTGAATATGACGGGACAAACCCTGGGGTTTGAACCGCTCCTGATTGCTCTCCAAAATCATGAAAGAAGCACCAAAATAAATTTGATCCTCTCGATAGAAGGTGGAGTCCTCTGTAGTGCTGGCCTCTTGCGCCTGAAGACGAACGAGTCCCAATAAAACCACAAAGACACACTTGAGTACAGAAAGGAAAGGATGATGTTTTAGAGAGTCTTTCATAGACTATGAAAGTAAAAAAAAAGTGCCTCTAGGAGGCACTTTGTATAAGAAAACTGGTTAAAAATTAATTCAAGTTTTGAGTGTAGTCCCCAACTCTTGTCGTGTAATTGATTTTTAATGCACTTACTTTTCGCAATTCTTGTTTGATGTCTTGAATAAGTCCCATCTTGGTCTCGCTATCTACTTTAAGTGCGGTAGTCAAAACGTTTTGCAATTCTTGACGTTTGGAAGCACGCTCAGCAAGGATAAAAGCTCCTACCTCGTCTACAGTAGCAAACTTATCATTCAGCTGAATTCTAGCACTAGAGCCGTATTTATCTTGGTATCGAGTAGAGGGTTTTCCCGCATAAATATACATCACGCGATCTTTTTTATCCAACTTCTGAATCTGGTCTGCAGCGGGCAACTTGTTGACAACCATCAGCGTACTATCACGCATTACAGTGGCAACCATAAAGAAGAACAACAACATAAAAACAATATCGGGTAAAGAAGCGGTTGAAATTGCTGGTAAATCGCCCCCTTTTTTCTTTTTAAATTTTGACATAGCTTTAAGTTTAGTTAATTTTTAGTCGATTCTGCTTCCGAGAGCTTCTGAGGATACATCGCTTTTACCTGATCCAACTTGGGCTTCAATTCCTCAGATGTTTCAGGGGTTGTCCTTGGGTCTTCATATTGCTTCTGAGCGTCTACAAAATTCATTTCCAAATTTGGAAAAAGACGTTCGAATTCACGATTTCGCAAATCGTTATAAGCGGCGACCAATTCATTTTGTACGGCAATGTAAACTTTGTACGAAGTCTCACGGTCATTTTTTAATGAAATGATGGCCTTGTCAGGATTATCAGAAGAGGCTTCGTCACGAGCGCCTTGACAATAATCACAAGCTTCGTCACCTACACCACCACCATTGTCCAAGAAAGCAACTGCCAACGAACGTAAGTCCGCAATATCAGCAAGCTCTTCCTCAACTAAAAGTTGATCGTTTTTACTCACCAAGACAGTGAAGATGTTTTTCTCTCTAATAATGGGTGGATCTACTTGATCTTCCATTGGAGGTAACTTACGATTCAATCCACTATCTGTTTCAATCGTAGTTGTAACTAAGAAGAAAATGAGTAGAAGGAACGCAATGTCCGCCATGGAACCTGCATTGACCTCGGGTGCTGATCTTTTTGCCATAACTTAACGTTTAAGTAATTTCTTTGCTCCAGAAAGGATCATTGAAAGTATGGCTAGAGCTGCTAAAATATAAAACATTCTTAGCCCTGTACCTACCCAACGAGAACCCGATGCAGATAAAACTTCTCCATCTTTCATGGGTGTTTCCACTCCTGTAGAAGCTGCATATGCTATTCCGAGAACTACCAAAAAGCATCCGATGAAAATCAATGATTTTTTAAGTTTCTGTCCGCTAGAAGCTAGGTTCAACAAAGAGAATAAAACGGTTATAATTACCGTAATTACGAGTATGGCAATAGCTAAGGAAACTAATGGGGATACTGTTCCAAAATCACCAGTACCAGCGGCCATTTTAATTTCCTCGTCTCCTACACCAATAATTCTAAATAGAAATACGACGCCTAGTAAACCAAAAACAGCACTGATAATTTTTACAATTGTTTGAAGATTCATGTGAATTGCTGTTAGAGGTTAATTATTTTTTTTGTGCAACAAGGATGTCGATCAAGGTAATTGATGCATCTTCCATGTCATTTACAATACTGTCGATTTTTGCAACGATATAGTTGTAGAATACTTGAAGGATAATCGCAACAATCAGACCAAATACTGTGGTAAGAAGGGCCACTTTAATCCCTCCTGCAACGAGTGAAGGTTGCATGTCTCCAGCAGCTTCAATTTTATCAAATGCTTGGATCATACCGATTACCGTTCCCATGAACCCAAGCATGGGTGCAAGTGCGATAAACAAAGAAATCCAAGAAACATTCTTCTCAAGTTGACCCATTTGAACACCTCCATAAGCAACAACTGCTTTTTCAGCACTTTCAACACCTTCATCCATTCGGTCTAGACCTTGGTAAAAGATGGAAGCTACAGGTCCTTTGGTATTTCTACAATACTCTTTGGCTGCATCTACCCCTCCAGAAGAAAGAGCTTCTTCCACACCATCAGTTAGTTTTTTCGTATTGGTAGTGGCTAAGTTTAGGAAAATGATACGTTCTATCGCGATCGCAAGACCTAGGATTAGACAAATCAATACGATTCCCATAAATCCTGGACCTCCTTCAATAAAACGCTTTTTAAGTTCTTGAGTGAATGAAGCGGACTGTGCTGGAGCTTCTTCCTCTTGAACGATCGATGTAGCTAGTGTAGTAGCTGTATTAGGTGTAGCGATAGTTGCGTTGGCAGTAGCCATAACACCTAACAACGTAAGGGCAATAAATAGTTTTCTCATTTTAATTAATGTTTGTTCTTTTTTGATTAATTGCGGTTAAAGATAAAAAAAAATATACACGATATTGTTTTTTGCAGAGAGGAAGGGATTCGAACCCTCGATTCCAATGCAATTGGAATACACACTTTCCAGGCGTGCGCCTTCGACCACTCGGCCACCTCTCTAAATCCATAAATCAAATAAAGGGAAAAAATATCTTTTTTTAAAAAAAAGAAGCCTTTAATTTCCTAAATTTTAAATATTAAAAAGCTGCCGTGCGTTTTTGGTTGTCATGCTAGCTATTTCAAGATCTGTTCTCCCATAGCACTGAGCCACTTTATTTAAAATCAAAGGCAAATAAGAACTCTCATTGCGTTTTCCTCGATACGGAACTGGAGCTAGGTAAGGCGCGTCGGTCTCCAAAACAAGTGCTTCCAAAGGCAACTCGTGTAAAAACTGATCTATCCTACCCTTTTTAAAAGTGACGACTCCCCCTATTCCCAACTTAAAACTTAAGTCAATTGCGCGTTTGGCTTGGTCCAAATTTCCTGTAAAACAGTGAAAAATTCCATAAAGTGTTTCGGATCGATATGCCTCTAAAATTTCAAATACCTCATCGAAGGCTTCCCGACAATGAATCACAATGGGTAAGCTGTATTGCTTTGCCCATTCGATCTGCCGGGTAAAAGCCTCTTGCTGTTCTTTTAAATAGGTTTTGTCCCAGTACAAATCAATTCCAATTTCTCCAACGGCACAAAAAGAACGCTGTTGCAATTGCATTTCAACTTTGTTCAATTCCTCCTTAAAATTATCCTTAATATGACAAGGATGAACACCTGCCATAAGATGCACTTCGTTCGGATACCTTTTTTCCAAAGCATACATACGCTCAGTATACGTGCTGTCAATTGCTGGAATAAAAAAGTGCTTTACTCCAGCAGCTTTTGCACGTTCCACCATCTCCTCTCGATCTGAATCAAAAGCTTCTACATAAAGATGGGTGTGGGTATCGATAAGTTCCATAGCTGCAATTTTGAATACAAAGTTACTTAATGTCCCAAAATCATTCTATTTTTCAATCGGAAGACTTATTTTTATACTCAAATGCATTCGCAAACTTTCATTCGACTTAAATTTTCCAAAACAAAACACCTCTTGTGCAAAGCCCGAATTAACGGAAAATCGGCGGTGTTACTAGTCGATACAGGAGCTTCCAACAGCTGTATTCACAACGCGATGCAAAATCATTTTGGATTGCAAGTAAAAGGAGACCCTTTTGATGCGGCGGGAGCCAGTGATGGAAAGATGCAAGCAGTGATGACGGCACAATGCGAGATTCATCTGGGAAGAAGTTTTAAAGGAAAGCAAGCTTTTGTCTTACTGGACTTGAACCACGTCAACACTACTCTTGTCAGTCAGGGTGCTTCTGAGATTGACGGCATTTTAGGTGCTGATTTTTTCAAAAAGAACAAAGCTGTGATAGACTATGCACAGCGGAAATTATTTCTATAATTCAAAAGCCTTTTTAGGATCTGCTTCCATCAAAAGTGCGATGGGGTCTTCCAGCGCTTCTTTAATAGCGACTAAAAACCCAACCGACTCACGACCGTCTATGATTCTGTGATCATAGGACAATGCCAGATACATCATAGGGCGAATTTCCACTTTTCCATACACGGCTACTGGACGCTGAATAATGTTGTGCATTCCTAGAATTCCAGACTGTGGAGGATTGATGATGGGGGTAGATAACATAGAACCAAAAACCCCACCATTGGAAATGGTAAAGGTACCACCCGTCATGTCGTCAACTGTGATTTTTCCATCTCTGGCTTTTACTGCCAGACGACCAATTTCTTGTTCAATTCCCACAAAGGATAAAAGTTCCGCATTGCGAACCACTGGAACCATCAGCCCTTTAGGGCCAGAAACAGCAACACTAATATCGCAATAGTCATACGCTATTTTGTAATCGCCATCCATCATGGAATTGACATCAGGATAAAGCTTCAAGGCGCGTACCACTGCTTTGGTGAAAAAGCTCATAAAGCCTAATTTCACACCGTGCTTTTCTAAAAAGGCATCTTTGTACTCATTGCGTACTTTAAATACAGCAGACATATCCACTTCATTAAAAGTAGTCAACATAGCGGTTTCGTTTTTGGCCGCCACTAAGCGTTCGGCCACACGTCTTCGCAGCATGGAAAGTTTAGCGCGTTTTTGACTGCGCTCACCCCATTCCGGTTGGGTACCCATAGAAGGAACCACTTTTACTGCGTCATTTTTAGTAATGCGTCCACCTCTCCCCGAGCCTTGTACTTGGTTTGGATCAATTCCTTTTTCGTTCATGATTTTTCTCGCTGCTGGAGAAGGGGTCTGGGCAGCATAGCTAGTTTCCACAACGGGAGCCTCAGCAACGGGAGCAGCGACAGGTGCTGCAGCGGCAGCGGGTGTTTCTTCTTTTACTTCTGTAGAAGCCGTCCCTTTACCTTCCGTATCTATCACACAAACCACTGCGCCTACAGCTACCGCATCTCCTTCTTCTGCTTTTAGTGTGATCGTTCCACTGACCTCAGCAGGAAGTTCTAGAGTAGCCTTGTCAGAATCTACCTCTGCAATGGCTTGATCTTTTTCCACATAATCCCCATCGGCAACCAACCACTGGGCAATTTCTACTTCGGTGATGGATTCTCCCGGGGAGGGGACTTTCATTTCTAAAATCATGATTTATTTCTTTGGTTTCTGTTTAAAATTGTCTTGCAAGGAGTCAAACACATACTCAATAACCTGCTGATGGCGTCTTTGGAAACGCACTGCGCTTCCAGCAGCTGGAGCTCCATAATACCTTCTGGTAGCTGGCCTAAACTTTGTGGCATGAGGTAACTGCAATAGTAAAAAACTCCAAGCACCCATATTTCTAGGTTCTTCTTGTGCCCAAACTAAATCGTTTGCATTTGGGTAGGATTCTATTACAGAGTCGATCTCTTTAACGGGCAAAGGGAATAGTTGCTCCAGTCGAATCAAGGCGACGTCCGTTCTCTTTTTTTCTTCTCGTGCTTTGAGCAGGTCGTAATAAAATTTTCCCGAACAAAAAACGACTGTCTTTACCTTTTTTCTATCCGCTTGCACATCCTGAATAACAGGCTGAAAACCTCCTTTTATAAATTCTGATTTTAAAGAAACAGCCAAAGGATGTCGCAACAAACTTTTTGGGGTAAAGACGACTAAAGGCTTGCGGTAATTCGTTTTCATTTGTCTGCGTAGCAGATGGAACATATTGGCGGGGGTGGTACAATTGGCAACAAACATATTGTCTTTTGCACAAAGTTGTAAATAGCGTTCCATTCGTGCCGAAGAATGTTCTGCTCCTTGACCTTCATATCCGTGAGGGAGGAGTAAGACAATTCCGTTTTGAATTTTCCATTTGTCCTCCGCTGAAGAAAGATACTGATCCAACATGATCTGAGCTCCATTAGAAAAATCTCCAAATTGGGCTTCCCATAGGGTTAGGGTATTCGGACTTGCCATTGCAAAGCCGTAGTCGAAGCCAAGAACACCGTATTCTGACAAAAGTGAATTGTACACACTGAAGTGACCCTGTTTTGAAGGATTCAACGAATTGAGTAAGATGATTTCATTTTCAGAATTAACCGATTTGATGACAGCATGACGATGAGAGAAGGTACCCCGCTCTACATCTTGTCCCGACAATCTCACATTAAATCCCTCTTGTAAAAGGGTACCGTAAGCAAGGAGCTCGCCCATGGCCCAGTCCAACTGATCCCGATCGTAATACATAGCTTTACGATCGGCTATAAGACGTTCGATTTTACGGAGAAAATTGTCACTTTCGGGTAAGGCGGTAATACCTTTTGCTGTCGCATCCAACAAGGTTTTGGATACGGCCGTTTCAACAGGCTCTAACATGACTTTTTCATCAACCCGAATCAGTGACTTCCACTCATCCTGCATAAAAGGAGTAATTACGGTATTTTCGATTTTTCGCGACCCCTCTAAACTGTCCTCTAGGCGCTCTTTATACTCTTGTTCTAATTTTTTGACATACTGATCGTCAATCAATCCTGCGGCTTTGAGTTCTTGTGCATAAATATCGCAGGGATTGCTGTGTTTTGCTATGGCTTTGTACAATTGAGGCTGGGTAAAACGCGGTTCATCTCCTTCGTTATGTCCATATTTTCGATACCCCAAAAGATCTATAAAAACATCCTGGCCAAAACGCATACGGAAATCTAAAGCGAATAAAGTGGCATGGACCACCGCTTCAGCATCGTCAGCATTGACATGCAATACTGGGGAAAGGGTCACTTTGGCTACATCTGTACAATAGGTACTGGAGCGCGCGTCGAGGTAATTGGTCGTAAATCCAATTTGGTTGTTGACTACGATGTGAATGGTTCCTCCTGTGGAATACCCTTTTAACTTGGCCATTTGTACAATTTCGTAAGGGAGTCCTTGTCCCGCAATGGCGGCATCGCCGTGAACGACTATGGGAAGTACCTTGTTGGTATTTCCTTCAAATTTGTTTTCTAATTTGGCGCGGGTGATTCCTTCTACAACCGCCCCTACAGTTTCCAAATGTGAAGGATTCGGAGCGATATTCATATTGATTTGTGTCCCCGTGTCGGTAACGCGTTGTGAGGTCCAACCCAAATGGTATTTTACATCACCGTCAAAAACCACTTCTTCATAGTCTTTGCCATCAAACTCGTTGAAGATGTCTTGTGTGGACTTCCCAAAGATATTGGCCAGGGTATTTAAACGTCCTCGGTGTGCCATACCCATGACAAACTCTTCTACTCCCTGATTGGCGGCAGATTCAATTACCGCATCCAAGGCGGGTATCAAAGATTCTCCTCCTTCTAGTGAAAAGCGTTTTTGGCCTACGTATTTAGTGTGTAGAAAGTTTTCAAAACTTACTGCCTGATTGAGTTTCTTAAGAATGTGTTTTTTCTGTGCTTCAGAAAAACGGGGGTGGTTGTCATTGACGTTTAAACGCTTTTGGATCCAATTGACCTTCTCTGGGTTTCGAATATACATATACTCAACCCCGATGGAATCACAATAAATACGTTTTAAGTGTTCAATGATAACTTGTAGCGTACTGGGGCCTATTCCCATAATTTCTCCTGCATTGAAAACGGTCCCTAAATCGGCTTGGTTTAAACCAAAGTTTTCAAGGTCTAAGGTTGGGGAATACTTTCTTCGATCGCGAACCGGATTGGTTTTGGTGAACAAGTGTCCTCTAGATCGATAGCCATCAATGAGTTTTACTACGCGAAATTCTTTTTGCAATTGTTCTGGCACCTCTACTTCGGGAGACTCCTGGATTGTCACCAGCTCGGTCACTCCGTTGCTTTCTAAACCGAAGTCAAACCCTTGAAAAAAAGCTCTCCAACTGGGCTCTACATTGTCTGGATGCTGTAAATATTGGTCGTATAGTTCAGCGAAATATGCTGTATGTGCAGCGTTTAAAAACGAATAATTATCCATGCAGTCAAATCAGTACAAAATTCTAAATATCAAAATTACAACTTTTGCCTTAAGTGTCTTGCAATTTGTTAAAAATAGTGCCTTTTTTAGGCGAATTTACTTTTGGAAAATAAAATAAAATCGTGAACAACTTTTTTGAAAAAGCTACTTTTTAAAAGCGAACATTTTAATACCTTTTCCCCATGTTTGCACTAGTAGATTGTAACAACTTTTACGCCTCTTGTGAGCGTGTTTTTCAACCGCAGTGGGAAGGAAAACCTGTGGTGATTCTTTCCAATAACGACGGCTGTGTCATCGCGCGTAGTAACGAAGCAAAAGCCTTGGGAATTCCGATGGGTGCCCCCGCTTTTCAATACCGAGATCAGTTCAAACACCAAGGGATTAAAGTCTTTTCCTCCAACTATCCGCTTTATGGGGACATGAGCAGTCGAGTGATGTCTGTTCTAGAGCAATACACCCCCAATGTGGAGATTTACAGTATAGACGAAGCTTTTTTACAATTCAAAGGCTTTGACCTCTTTGACTTGGAGGAAGAAGGAAAGAAAATGCGCAAACAGGTGCGTCAGTGGACGGGCATTCCCGTCTCGGTAGGAATGGCGCCCAGTAAGGCCTTGGCAAAAATCGCTAATAAGATTGCTAAAAAATTTGCTTCCAAGACGGGAGGTGTCTATTGTATCGATACGGAAGACAAGCGCATTAAAGCCCTAAAATGGACTTCCATTGGAGACGTGTGGGGCGTGGGACGTCAACACCGTCAACGCCTTGAGGCAATTGGTGTTGAAAATGCCTGGCAATTTAGCTTACTCCCCGACGATTGGGTTCGAAAGTATATGAGCGTCTTGGGACTCCGCCTTAAAAAAGATTTACAAGGTTTGCCCTCCATTCAACTGGAAGAAATTCAACCTCCAAAAAAAGGAATTGCTACCACTCGCAGTTTTGAAGGAACCCTCAGTGCGTTTTCAGATTTGGAAGAACGCGTCTCTACCTTTGCCAGCAGCTGCGCTGAAAAAATGCGAAAGCAACACAGCAGTTGCAACGCGCTTTTGGTTTTTGTCCGTAGCGACCCTCACAAAAAAGGAAGTCTGCCCTACAGAAACAGCTGTGTACTGCCCCTGCCCTATGCGACCAACTCCAGTATTACATTGAGTAAATACGCCGTCTTAGGACTGCAGAAAATTTTTAAAGAAGGTATTGCCTACAAAAAAGCGGGAGTCATGATTATGGGATTAGTCCCTACGGTAAAACGTCAGTTGAGCCTTTTTGACAGCAACAATGCAAAGCATGTGACCCTGATGCAAAGTTTGGATCAAATCCACAAACGCTTTGGTCCCTATCAGATCAAACTAGCCAACCAGGACTTAAACCGCACTTGGAAAATGAAACAAGAACACCTTTCCAAACGCTTTACTACAGAACTCAAAGAAGTGATTACCATAAAATAAACCCAATGGAAGATCAAAAGCTCATTTTTTTTCACCCCAACCCGGAGACGCGCAAACAACTACACCTAGCACAAGAAGGTGTTTCGGCAGGATTCCCCTCCCCTGCGGATGACTTTAAAGAATTGCGCATCAGTATTGACCAAGAAGTGGTGCGCAATGAGGAAGCTACATTTTACGCTCGAGTCTCTGGAGAATCCATGCAAGGCGCAGGACTGGATGACGGAGATCTTTTGGTCATTGATCGCAGCTTAGAACCCCAAGACAATAAAATAGCAGTGTGCTTTATCGACGGAGCTTTTACCGTAAAACGACTGAAAGTAGAAGTAGATTGTGTCTATCTGGTGGCCGAAAATAAAAATTATAAGCCCATTAAAGTCAGTGAAGGGGATGAACTCATCATTTGGGGAATCGTGACCTATGTAGTTAAAAAAGTGTAAGACTGATGCGATTCAGACATGTGGGGGTTTCCCTTATCTTCTTTTTACTTTTTATAGGGTGTAACAAAGAAGAGCCGGAAACCATTCCCAACTGCATTGAACAAAAAATCAAAACCCTTAAAAGAGAAGCGGTTTGGAATCCACCTGCAAAAATTTACAGCTATACCTATCAAAACCGAACCGTGTATTTTTTTCCACAACGCTGCTGTGATTTTCCCAGCGAATTGTACGACGAAAACTGTACTTTACTCTGCCTTCCCGACGGTGGAATCACAGGGCAAGGAGATGGAACATGTGCTGATTTTTTTTCAGAACGCTCCAATGAAAAATTAGTCTGGAAAGATTCTAGGGAGTGAGTTACTCCATCAACACCTTGTAGAAAAGTTTGGCTAAAAAGGTGGCTAGTTGATCACTACTAAAATTAATCTCGGAGGTGTGTGTGGCTATAAAAAGTTCTGGGGGAGCCCCAACCAACATAAAGCTCAGCAATAAAAACTCGTATTTTTCTGTAAACGATTTGATTTTTAAATCTGATTTTAAATCTCGGTTTAGATTCTTGACAATGGTTTTGATTATATCGCTTTGGTATGAGCTTTGTCGGATGTGTGCTTGATTCAAAATATGAAACTGAATCATTTCTGGGGTTCCGATCAGATCAAAATAACTTTTAAAAGTCCCGTACAAGTAGTCGTACACATTGTCACTCTCTTTTCGGGTTTGCTGAATGGCACTTTTAACGTTTTGGTTGAGTTCCTCAATTAAAGCATCAAAAAGCGACTGGGTATCCGGAAAGTAGTTATAAAAAGTCCCTCGGGCAATCTCACTTTGTTCTACGATATGCGCAACAGTGGTTTTTTCAAGTCCTACAGAGGAAAATAATCCTAATCCTTCTTGCATCAATCGGTTGCGGACCTGCTCTTTTTGGCTCGCTCGTTTTCCCAAAACCTTTACTGTTTTGTTCACCCTAGAGCCGCTCAAAAATTCCTGCAATTCCCTGACCTCCACCTACACAGGCTGTGACCATACCGTAACGTTGCTCTCGTTTTTTCATTTCATTCAAAAGCTGAATGCTCAATTTTGCTCCGGTACACCCCAAAGGATGCCCCAATGCGATAGCCCCTCCGTTTACATTGACAGTTTCTGGATTGAGTCCTGCTTCTTGAATAACTGCTAAAGCTTGAACAGCAAACGCTTCATTCAGCTCCGTTTGTTCAATTGCATTGAGTTGTAGCCCCGCTTGTTTCAATGCTTTGGGAATGGCTACACAAGGACCGATACCCATATACAAAGGATCTACACCACCCACAGCACAAGCTGCCAATCGGGCAATGGGTTCCAACTTTAACTCCTTTACCATAGCTTCACTAACCACTAGGGTAAAAGCGGCTCCATCTGAAGTTTGAGAAGCATTCCCCGCAGTTACTACCCCTCCATTTTTAAATACAGCTCGGAGTTTCGAAAGTCCCTCCACGGTGGTATCCCGCCGAACGCCTTCATCGGTATCAACCGTATGGGATTTAGTTTTTCGTTTTCCATCAGCAACAAACACTTCTTCTACCGTGACTGGTAAAATTTGATCTTTAAAAGCCCCAGAGTCAATTGCTGCTGCCGCTTTTTTATGGGATTCAAAGGAGAATTGGTCTGCAGCCTCACGGCTAATTCCATATTTCTCCGCTACGGCCTCTGCCGTATGTCCCATACTGACATGGTAGTTGATGTTTTCCATATTGGCCTCATAACTGGGGGCTAATTTATAACCTGTCATGGGGAGCATACTCATGCTTTCCACACCGCCCGCAACGTAAATATGACCAAAACCTGCTTTGATTTTTCCTACAGCCTGAGCAATGGCCTCTAGTCCTGAAGCACAATAGCGATTGATGGTGATCCCAGCCACCTCCTTGCCTAGAGCTCTTGCAGAAATCAAACGTCCTACCTGAAGTCCTTGTTCTCCTTCTGGATTGGCGCAGCCCACAATAACATCATCCACTTGTTTGGGATCCACTTGTGGAACCGCTTGCATCAAGTGTTGGATGACTTGGACAGCGAGATCGTCAGAACGGTAATTTTTAAACCCTCCTTTTTTTGCTTTTCCTACAGCTGATCTGTAGCCTTGAATGATATATGCTTCCATCGTTTAGTTTCTTAAAGGCTTGTTGTTCATTAACAAATATTGGATTCGATCGAGTGTTTTCTGATTGCCCAACAGGCTCATAAATCCTTCGCGTTCAATGTCCAATAAATACTGTTCACTTACTTTTTGAGGTGCTGTTAAATCGCCACCACAAATGACGTGGGCTACTTTACGAGCAATTTCTACATCGTAGTCGGACATATACTCACCCAAACGGAATTCATTAATCGCGGAGTAAAGTACGCTCATCCCGCCTCTACCCAGAACATGGACATCTGTTCTACTACTCGGAGGCATATAGTTTTTAGCCAATTCTAAAACTTTATCTTTCGCCCTACCGATATTCATAGGGGTATTGACACAAACAAAATCTCGCTCTTTTTTCAGGTATCCCAAATCGTATGCTTCATAAGCCGAAGTGGAAACAGCAGCCGTAGCAATGGATTTAAAATAATTGATCAAAGTAGGGTTTTGAACGTCTCCTTCAAAAAAGTCGTCGGAGGCACGTAAGGCGAATTCCTTGGTTCCTCCCCCTCCAGGTAATAAACCGACGCCGACCTCTACCAAACCGATATAGGACTCTGCAGCATAAATCCCTGCATCACAGTGCATGGAAATTTCACAACCTCCTCCAAAGACATACCCCTGTGTGGATACCACTACGGGAATTTTTGAAGTTCTAATTTTCATGTTGATTTTTTGGAAGTCGTCCACAAAGCGCTCCAGTACATCAAACTGCTTTTGCATGGCAAACATTCCGATGTTCATCAAATTGGCGCCTACAGAAAATTGCTTGGCATTATTTCCAATTACTAGTCCTTTCCAATCGCCCTCCTCAGCTAGTTCAATAGCTTCGTGAAGTCCTTTTCCAATTCCTTCTCCAATGGAGTTACTCTTACTCGTAAATTCTAGGCAAAGTACTCCGTCTCCAATATCGTGTACGGTACATTCGCTGTTTTTTAGAACTGGAGCCTGCTCTCGATAGCTATCTAAAATAATAAAGGATTCTGTTCCTGGAAGAGGTTCGTATGTTTTGGATTGAATGTTAAAGTATTTTTTTTGTCCGTTTTCAAATTTGTAAAAAGACGTCCCGCCAGCCGCTTGCAGATCCAAAATCCATTGAGGAATTTGACCCTCTTGGGCTTTGATTAATTCCATTCCGCGCTCCAGTCCAATTAAATCCCAATACTCAAAGGGACCGAAATCCCAGACATAGCCCGTACGCATGGCGTCATCTAGGGGATAGTACTGATCTGAAATTTCAGGAACTCGTGCCGCAGCATAGCCCAAAAGGGTTCCAAAATAGTCTTTGAAAAAGTTTTGCTCTTTGGAATCCCCCGATACCAAATACTGCAAGCGCTTGCTCATCAAGCCCATTCCTTTGGCGGTTTTGACCAGTTCTATTTTTGGACGAATCGCAGGTTCATATTGTAACGTCTCTAGGTTTAGTGCGTTGATTATGGTTTTGCCATTCGCATCTTTTTTCTTGGTTTTTTCATAGAATCCTTTTCCCGTTTTATTACCCAAAAATTTATTGTCTAAAAGGAAACGCATGAATTTGGGTTCTGGTTTTTCTTTTAATGCATCGATGTACACGTCACCTTCCACATTTTCCATCACAAAACGACTTACATTGTCTCCAGTATCTAAACCGACCAGGTCTTGCAATCGGAAACTTGCCGTGTTAGGTCTTCCAATTAAGGAGCCGGTCATGGCATCCACCTCTTCAATTTTAAATTTATATTTTTCGGTTAAAAGAGTGATTTCTGTTCCAGAAAGCACTCCAATTCGATTTCCGATAAAGGCAGGAGTATCTTTACATAAGACGGTTTGCTTTCCTAAAGTCACCGTTCCAAACTCCATAAAGAAGTCTGTTATTTCTGGAGCGGTATCTGCCGTAGGTATGACCTCCAGCAAACGTAGATAACGAGCAGGATTAAAAAAATGTGTTCCACAGAAATGAGATTTAAATGCCTCAGAGCGACCCTCTGCTAAAAGTTTGATGGGAATACTAGAAGTATTTGAACTCACCAAGCTGCCTTTTTTACGAAACTGATCGACTTTTTCTAAAATAAGCTTTTTGATGTCCAGTCGTTCTACAACTACTTCGATGATCCAATCTGCATCTCCAATTTTTTCAAAATCATCTTCAAAGTTTCCGGTCTTTATACGAGAGGCAAATGTCTTGTCATACAAAGGAGCGGGTTTGGATTTAATGGCAGTTTGTAGGGCCGTATTGACCATAAGATTTCGGGAGGTTTTGTCATTTCCCGCCTCTTTGGGAACAATGTCCAACATGAGAACTTCCATGCCTACATTAGCCAAATGACAAGCAATACCAGATCCCATTACGCCAGACCCAAGGACAGCTACTTTTTTAAGTCGATACTTCATCCTATATAATTTTATTTAACTTTACGAAACTAATTAAAAAAATGACACGGTGTCATTTTTTTTTCTACTTTTGAAAAAAACCGATAAAAATGAGTTTAGAAAACATGATCTCCCAGTTCGAAAAAAGAGCAGCGACTTCGGAACCAATAGGAGGAACGTTAAAGTTTGAAGTGGATGGAGTAGGTATTTTGATAGACGGTACTGGTGACACCAATACTGTTCAAGCTTCCGATTCAGAGGCAGATTGTAAAATTAGCCTGACTGCGGAAGTATTAGAAAAACTTCGCGACGGGGACATCAATCCAATGATGGCTGTTATGGGCGGACAAATTAAAATTAGTGGAGACATGGGATTGGCGATGAAAGTCCAATCGCTGATGGGGTAAACCCTTCTCTCTCTTTATTGTGTAACCTTAAGGTAAAGTTGGTAACACTTCTTAAACAATTAGATACCATTAACTTAATCTAATTCAAGAATTTACGGTCTAAATTTGTGTAAAAACGATTTGGATACAACTCGCAAAATAGATCTTTTAGTCCTTTCAGATGTTCACTTGGGCACTTATGGATGTCAAGCAAAACCTCTCCTCAAGTATCTTAAATCCATAGACCCTAAAAAAATTATTCTCAACGGTGATATTATAGACATTTGGCAGTTCAACAAACGCTACTGGCCAAAATCTCATATGAGAGTTGTCAAGTATATCCTTACTCAAATCCAACAGGGTAAAGAAATTTACTATTTGACAGGAAACCACGATGAAATGTTTCGAAAATTTGCTGGTTTTCAAATCAATAATTTTAAAATTTTGAATAAAAAAGTGCTTGATTTGGATGGGAAAAAAGCGTGGTTTTTTCACGGTGATGTTTTCGATGTCACTATGCAGTATTCGAAATGGTTAGCTCGACTAGGAGCTATCGGTTACGATGCTTTGATTTTGATCAATAGCGCATTAAATTTTATTTTATCAAAATTAGGACGCCCACGATATTCCCTTTCCAAAAAGGTGAAAAACAATGTCAAAGGAGCAGTAAAATTTATCAATAAGTTTGAAGAAATTGCGGTGGAAATAGCCCGTGAAAGAAACTACAACTATGTGGTTTGTGGTCATATTCACCAGCCGGCAATAAAAAAATACGCTCACAAAAATAAAAACATTCTTTATCTCAACTCTGGAGATTGGATTGAAAATCTTACGGCACTGGAATACCACAACAAAGAATGGAAGATCTATCAACATGATCTAAATCAGGTAGAAGAAGAACTAGTTCAAGACAATACAGATTTATCGCCTAAAGAACTTTTTCAACAAATGATGAATGAATTTAAAATAATGGAAAACTGATGAAAATCCTATACGGCATTCAAACTACGGGCAACGGGCATTTAACCCGTGCCAAAGAGGTCATTTCCATTTTAAAAAAAAGAGCTGAAGTAGATGTTGTTCTGAGTGGCCCTGATGACAACAAAATCTCTCTAAACCACCCCGTAAAGAAACACTATCAAGGTCTTACTTTTTTTTACACCAAAAAAGGGAAGATTCACTGGATCAAGACCCTTTTTAAAAATAATTTTTTTAAACTTCTCATTGATATTTTCCATTGTCCTGTGGCCTCTTATGACTTGATTATAAATGATTTCGAACCCGTAACAGCCTGGTCTTGTTATTTGAAAAACAAAAAATGTGTTGCCTTAAGCAATCAGTACGCCTTATTTTCCGACAAAGGTCCGAAATTAAAAAAGCGATTTCATACAACCCTAAAAATGCTTCGCTACTTTGCACCGGTTTCCCATGGTTATGGTTTGCACTTTAAAAGGTTTGACGACACTATATTTCTTCCTATCATTCGAAAAAAAATTAGAAAACTGAACGTAAATGACTTGGGGTATTTTTTAGTCTATCTTCCCAGTTATGGCAAGGAGGCAATCCAAAACGTTTTAGTTACTTTTCCTAAAACCAATTGGGTTGTTTTTTCTCCAGAAGTTAAAACCTCACAGCTAGAAAACAACATTCAATGGGAACCGATAAATGAAAATACTTTTTTGAAAAGTATCGCAAGCTGTAAGGGGGTGGTTACAGCTGCTGGATTTTCTACTTTATCCGAGGCTTTGTATTTGAAAAAACCTCTTTTAACAATACCTATATCCTCTCAAATTGAACAAGCTTACAATGCCGCGATGATAAGCGAAATGGGAGGAAAGGTGCTCAAGCGTTTTACTGTCAAACAAAGAAAACAAATTCAAAAGTGGATTGAAAATCCGAAAGTAATTCCCGCAGAACTGGAACAAAGAAACTACGAAGTTGTAGATCGCATTCTCTTGGATTATATTAAATCGCTTTTAAATCTTGAACAAGTACGCGCCTAAACTGAACAACTCATATCAGCACCACAGCACTGAGGAGATTTAATTTTTCCTTCGCAACTTCTGCAAATAGAGATTTGAACCTCTGTTCCATCATCCAAAGTCAGGTGGTCATTTTCTAACGGTTGGTCGCATTTGGCACAGCTGGCGTTGACCGCCATTCCGCAAGATGCACATTCATATGTAGCCATAATTTTTTTTAGTGTATTAAAGTTACTCTTTTTTTGTCAAAGTCAATCCCCATTGAAACAAACGAATCAATAACCAAAGCCACGGAGCACCGTGCAGCAACAGGTCAAAATAATCCATACCTCCCATACCAATACCTCCTCCGGCAATCCAACGAATTTTTCCCAAGAGGTGGGGTTCAGGAGTAAAAGGGGCCAGACCAAGAGTTAGCGCAATAATCAAAGGAGTTATAAAGGGTAATTTTTTACTCATATTGGTTTATTGTAGAACTGCAACTGGCCAAGGAACTTGTTCACCGGTCGCTTTAAATTTTGGCATTTGAGCATCCACTTTGATCAAATGTTCAGTAAGTGTTTGGGCTAATTTAAAGGTTTGTTCCCTATTTTCTTTAGCCAAATTGTTCTCCTCTCGAATATCGGAGGGCAAATGGTACAATTCGAGGCGTTGGTCCTCATGAAAATAAATCAGTTTCCAAGGACCTTCACGCACGGCACTGTAACTCCCTATTCCTGGTCCGGAAGGGCCCCATGCATTTGGGTAATGCCAGTACAAGGGACGTTCTTCAACTTTATTATTATGGTCTTCCAACAAAGAAACAAAACTCATTCCATCCAGGGTTTGAGGTAGTTCTGCTGAATCTACATCTGCCATTTCCAAGATCGAAGGAAAAAAATCTTCAATAATTAAAGGGGTCGAGTTTTCACTAGCCGGAGCAGTCTTACCCGGCCAATACGCCAACATAGGCACTCGTATTCCTCCTTCATAAATGGATCCCTTCCCGCTTTTTAAGGGGAGATTATGCGTGTGTTTTTCACCTCCTCGAGCCACTGCACTCAAGCCGCCATTGTCTGACATAAACAAGATAATGGTATTGTCTTCAAGTTGGTTCTCTTTTAAATAATCCAACACCTCTCCTAGCGCGGTGTCCATACTTTCGATCATAGAAGCGTATCGGGCTTCAGGCTCTTCCATGCCCTTTACTCTGTAAGGTTTTATATACCGGTCATTTGCCATCAAAGGGGTATGAATTCCGTACAGCGCAAAATACAAGAAAAAGGGTTGTTTTTTAGCTACAGGTTCGTCCAATGCTGTGCGTACTTCCTTTGAGAGTACTTCCGTTAAAAAGAGATCCTCTCCATGGTATTTTTCCAAACCCGGAACCGCCCAAACTTCTTTCCCTTCTTTTCCATTTCCAAAGTTTTCACGTCCCAAATAACTTTCTGGAGCTCCCGCAGCATGCCCTGCAATATTGACCTGAAATCCAAGATTTATGGGGTTTGAGGAAGGATAGTCGATGGCACCAAAATGTGCTTTCCCAGCGAGAAGGGTAAAATAGCCTTTCTCTGATAGCAGTTGTGGAAGGGGCTTGGCATAAGCAGTATTTGGAGTCGCTGCCTCCAGGCCAATACCATTGTAATTCCAATCGGGAAAAGCTAACGTAGGGTGGTTCAACTCCATTGGTTGCAGTTTATCCGGTTGTAAGGTCCAGTTGGTCACCCGATGGCGGGCTGCATTCATTCCCGTCATCAAACTCACCCGTGTAGGAGAGCAAACCGGAGTGGCATAAGCATTGGTAAATTTTACCCCCTTTTTAGCCAAGCGTTCCATATTGGGAGTTTTGTATGTCTTGTTAAAATTCGTAGGCTGATCCCAAAAAGGCACCGAGGTGTCTTGCCAACCCATATCGTCCACAAAAAACAAAACAATATTGGGGGGCGACGTTTGTTTTTTTTCAAGCTGACAGCCTATTAAAAATAAAGAGAGTAAAACGAAAAGCGTGGGAATTTGTCGCATCCTATTCATTGATTTCTGGTGCTTTAAAAAGTCCTATAGTATTGATCACTACTTGAGCTTTGGTATCGGTTACCTTAAAACGTACGGCTTCGATACTTTGGGTTTCAAATCGAATCAAGCGTTTGTTTCCAACGGTAGATCCTTCATAAATTTTCTTCCAAGTTCCTTCGGTCATTACCTCAAAAGTAAACGCTTTGATACGCTGTCCTAAGGGAATGTACTCCTGTATCATAAACGTATTGGCCGCTATTGGCTTTTCAAGAGTAACGCTTATGGTGGGTTGTGAATCCGCAGAAGTTGCTGCCCAATAGGAATTTAAATCCTCATCCAGCAACTGTTTCTTTGGAAAACCATTTACTTCAGAAGAAGTAGTTACCTTTTGATTTAACAGGTAATTTTTTGAAAAAGTTTCTTTTAAAAAAGTAGCCATAGCATTTAAACTAGCAACTTCATTTTCGTGAACCAACCCTCGTGTATCTACGGGTAAATTCAACAGGAGCGAACTGTTTAAGCCCACTGAATTATAATAGATATCTACTAATTTAGATAACGACTTTACTTGGTCATCTTGTTCAGGATGATAGTACCATCCGGGGCGTATGGACACATCGGTTTCTGTGGGCACCCAGTGGGTTCCGTTTTCTTGACCGGATGCAAAACGCTGGAAATCAGGCATTCCCCCGTAAACACTATCTCGGAAAATGGGAGACCACGTGGTCTCATTGGCATACCCTTTTTCATTTCCTACCCAACGGATGTCGGGTCCTGCATCGCTAAAAATAACGGCCTGAGGCTGCAGTTCTCTTACCAAACCAATGGTATTGGGCCAGTCATAATAGGTGCGTTTGTCCACGCGTCGCTCTTCATTCGCTCCTCCGTAATATCCATCTCCCCCATTAGCTCCGTCAAACCATACTTCAAAAATTTCACCGTATTCAGTTAAGAGCTCGGTCAATTGATTTCTGAAATACGTAATGTATTCTTGCTTTCCATAATCTGGATGATTTCGATCCCAAGGGGAAAGGTAGATTCCAAACTTGAGTCCGTATTCTTTACACGCCTCTGAGAGTTCTCGAATCAAATCTCCCTTCCCCTTCCTCCAAGGAGAATTTTTTACAGAATGTTCTGTATAGTTACTCGGCCACAAACAAAATCCGTCGTGGTGTTTTGCTGTAATGATGATGCCCTTCATCCCTGCCTCTTTAGCTACTCGTGCCCATTGACGAGTATCCAATTCAGTAGGGTTAAATTGCTGGGGCTGTTCATCTCCAAAACCCCATTCCTTGTTGGTAAACGTATTCATATTAAAATGAATAAAGGCGTAGTACTCCAACTCTTGCCAAGCCATTTGATAGGCGTTGGGCACAGGTTCAACAGCTGCAATGGTACTTCGTTTTTTGGTACAACTCATTAAAAACCCTACAAAAAGAAGGGTGACAACTAACTTATTACGGGTAACTATTTTCACGTTTCTATTTTTTAAATTTTGGATCGATAAATTCCCAATCACGGATATGCGGATGGCGGTGGGCAAGCCGCTGTAAGGAATCTATTTTTTGAATGACTTCTGGTTGTCTTGCGGCAAGATTTTCGGTTTCACGAGGGTCGTTTTTTAAATTGTAAAGTTCCCAAGCCGCCATAGGATTGGTTTTCATGTCAATTTTCACCCCTTTCCAATCTCCCATTCGCACTGCAATTTGTCCTCTTTTTTCAGGATATTCGAAATACAGATACGGATGGTTTTTTTGTCCTTCTTTTCCTAATAATTCGGGGAGTAAGGAAATCCCATCAGGTGAAGTGGGCTCTTGCCCCGAAAGTTCTGCGAAGGTATTGTACATGTCCCAATGTCCGGAAACCAAATCGGAAGTTTGACCTGGCTTGATTTTATTTTTCCAATAGGCAATAAAAGGCACTCGAATACCTCCTTCATACACATCCATTTTTAAACCTCGAAACCCAGCAGCACTGTTAAAATAGTCTGCATCGATACCTCCCGCAAAGGTGGGTCCGTTGTCGCTTGAGAACAGAATCAAGGTGTTTTCCTCTTGTCCCCGCGCTATGACGGCTTCCCAAATTTTACCCACCTCACTATCCAAGTGGGTAATCATCGCAGCATAGGCAGAAAACGGATATTGGTGGGCGGTGTAGCCTTGGTTTCCGTAGTAGGGTTGTTCCTCAAACTGTCCTTGGTATTGCAACACTAAACTGTCTGGAACTTGAAGTGAAACGTGCGGTATGGGAGAAGGGTAATACAAGAAAAAAGGCTTTTCCACAGCGGTGGTATCCAAAAAGTGAAGTGCTTTTTCAATCATTCGATCGGGGGCAAAGTCGTTTCCTTTAAATTGATCAAAAGCCGCTTGATCACTTCCTTCCTTAATTTGGTTGTGCACCAAAAAATAGTCGTTGTCTAAAGAGGCAACTTTGTCATTTTCCCATAGGTGGGTGGGATAGTAGTTATGAGCTTGTTTTTGATCAAGATAGCCGTAGTAATAATCAAATCCTTGCAGCAAAGGGCTCCCAGTGGTTCCGTTCATCCCCAACCCCCACTTACCAACCATAGCCGTTTGGTAGCCTGCTTTTTTCAGCATTTTCGCTAAAGTAGGAGTAGTTTCAGGAATGGGCATTTGACCGCCTTCTTTATCATCTGCAAACTGACCCAATTCGTAATTCCCACGAATGTAAGCATGCCCCGCATGGGTTCCTGTGAGCAACATATAACGAGACGGCGCGCAAACAGGTGCACCGGTATAATGTTGGGTAAACCGCATTCCCCCTGCTGCTAAACGATCTAAGTGGGGCGTTTTAATTTTTTCTTGACCATAGGCCCCGAGTTCTCCATAGCCCAAATCATCTGCAAAAATATAAATGATGTTTGGGGCTGGTGCCTTTACTGCTTGGGGATTCTTGCATCCAAAAAAACAAATTCCCAAAAGGATGAGTACACTTTTTTTCACAGTTAAATTTTTATAAAAATCTGTTTTTTATATAGCCAATAGCATAAATACCAAAGCCCTAACAACACAAAAAATCCTGAGGTAAGAGACGCAAACCAAGGAGAAAAACCTCCAATTAAACTGTTGGAAAAAGGGGTTATTATTTTTAAAAACAAGGTCCCTCCTCCCAAAGAAGCAAAGAGGTAGATAAAGAGTGGATTGACTCCAACCACTCGGAATACTAAAATCTTTTTTACAAGTGCTTTGATATCAATCAACCAAAAGCAAAAGGCCAAAGCGAGAAACGTCCATCCTGCAGAAAGTAAGACAAAAGAAGTTGTGGAAATACGCTTGATAACTGGAGTAAAAAAAGTAGAGAGGTAACCAAGAATTAAGGTTATAATTCCTGCGAGAATTAACTTTTTTAGTTTTTCTACCTGCGTAGAATTGTTCATCAACCATTTTCCGGCAACGACTCCCCAAAGCGTGTGAGCAGTGGTTGGAACAGCATTAAAAGCAGCCCAATGCCCCCCGTATTCGTAACCACTAATCAAAATATTAAACCACGCTCCAAAATTCTCGCCTGCCACAAAAGCTTGATCAAACCCTACAACAGGAAAAAAGCGGTAGAGTGAATCGGAGATTAAAATAATGCCAAAACCAGCACTGATTTGAACCCAAGAGTCTTGTTTTAGCAAAAGAAATGAAATCAAATAAGTAAACGATAATTGGGCCAGTACATTATCAAACTGAAACACAATTTTCTCTGGCCCGATACAATAGAGTCCCCAACCAAAAAGCAAGAGTAAAAAAGCCCTTCGAAATGCGTGCTGACGAATTTTGATTTCGCTGTCTCCTCTCTTTTTCCTGTTGGCATAGGACAATGGAATGGAGACCCCAACTATGAACATAAAAAAGGGTTGTACCAGATCCCAAAAATGTAAGCCTTCCCATTTCGCATGATGAAAAAGGAAATCCATTACTGCAGTAAACTGCTCATTTCCAGAATCCATTAAGACTTCAAAAAGATGTGAAAATTCTGCAATTAGTAAAAACATAACAAAACCTCTAAAAAAATCTAAAGAAGCCAACCGGTGATTTAATTTCGCTGAACTCATCGTAGTACAATTTTAATTACAGTATCAATGTCATCTTTGGCGAGTTTAGAAACATCAATTGCCAATCCGAAAGAATCGTTCCTATAGGGAAGTTTTGTGTTGGTTTTCATATCGTAAATCCCTTTAATTCGAACGGGAACCTCATCGGCATGGATGATCTCAACACTGGGGTTTAACAAGTGTACAAAAACGGATTTCCCTTTTTGTGTAGAAACAAAATCATCGTTTGCTGGGATGGGCCCCTTACGTGTTCCATATATAGTGTTCCCATACTCCTTTAACCAGGCTCCCATAGCTTTCAAGGAGGTTTGATGTTTAGGTTGAATTTTTCCGTTGGGCATGGGACCTACATTTAAAAGCAAGTTGCTTCCATAGCCTGCGGCTTTGATTAAATAATGAATGAGTTCTTTGTCTGTTTTGTGCTTGCGGTCTTGAAGATTGAAACCCCATGATCCATTGATGGTCTCACAAACTTCTAGGGGTACAGCGCCAATTTGATCTGCTGGCGTTCCCCAACCCGTCGTATTCTTTCCCGGTAAATCTTTTTCAAACATCTGAAAATCCTCCCCATCAATAACTCCGATGTGGTGGTTGTTTCCGATCAGTGCTTGGGGTTGTATTTCGTGAATCATCCCATAGATTTCATCGTAATGCCAATCTACTTTGACTTTTCCAAAGGTTTTTCCATCCCATTCTTTTTGATCCCAATGTCCGTCAAACCAAATCCCTCCAATCTCTCCGTAATTAGTGAGCAATTCTTTAAGCTGGCCTTTCATAAAGGCGATATAGTCTTCCCATTGTCCCTCACCACGACCTTGAATACCAGTTCCTGTTCTTCCCCTAGGGTAGTAATCGTCTCGATTCCAATCTAGAAGGGAATAATAGAAAAACAATTTGATTCCCTGTTTGCGACATTCTTCAGCAAGCGCTTTTAAAACATCTTTACCATAAGGGGTACTGTCCACAATATCATAGTCGGTCATTTGCGAATCAAACATGGAAAAACCATCGTGATGGCGACTGGTAATGGTAATGTATTTCATCCCTGCCTCTTTGACCATTGTTACCCACTCCACCGGATCAAAATCTATGGGATTGAAGAAAGTCGGTAATTTTTCGTACTCTTCCACACTTATGTTTTGGTTGTTCATCACCCATTCTCCATCACCGAGAATGCTGTAGACCCCCCAATGAACAAAAAGCCCAAAACGGGCGTCTTGAAACCAGGAACGTGCCTCTATATTTTCTGGGCTGGGCTGGTAGTTTTGAGCCCTCATTTTGGCTGTGAATAAGCAACAAAAAGTTGCCACAAAAAGAGCGGAAGATCTTAAATTCATGGGAATTATTAATTTACTTGATTGTTTAAATTAATTGTTTTATTCTCCGTTAAGATAGTAAAAAAACCTAATTTTAAACAAAATCAAACCGATGTCTACTCTACTCAAACCCTTTCTTTTACTTACTGTAATTTTTATGATGAATAGCCTGAATGCGCAAGACTGGCCAAATTTTAAAGAATTTCAAGAAGCCAATGCCCGTTTACTACAAGTAAAGCAAAACGAGAAGCGAGTCGTTTTTATGGGAAACTCGATAACCATTGGCTGGCTTCAAACCCATCCTAATTTTTTTAAAAATAAACCTTACGTAAATCGGGGGATCAGCGGACAGACAACCCCGCAAATGTTGGTTCGCTTCCGTGCAGATGTAGTGGATTTGGACGCTGCAGCAGTGGTCTTACTTGCAGGGACCAATGACATTGCTGGAAATACAGGCCCCGTGACTTTGGAAATGATTTTAGACAATATTAAATCGATGACTGAAATTGCGCAAACAAACGATATAAAGGTCATTTTGTGCTCTGTACTTCCCGCTTTCGACTACCCTTGGCGTCCTGGGTTGGCCCCAAATGTCAAAATTCCGAAACTTAACAAAATGATCAAACGGTACGCAGAAGAAAGTGGCGCCTATTACCTAGATTATTTTACTGCTTTAGAAGATGGAAACAACGGCATGATCAAAGAATACACTACTGATGGTGTTCATTTGACTCTGGAAGGATATCAGGTCATGGAACCCTTAGTTGAAAATGCACTACAAAAAGTTTTAAATTAAATGAAACACTCGATTCTTTTCCTACTTTCTGGAGTATGCCTATTTTTTGCTTGCCAAGCCCCCAAAGAACAAGCTTCTGTAGTTTTATTTGAAAACGGAACATGGAACTACAATTGTTACCGCATTCCTGCAATCGTCAAAGCTCCAGACGGGAGTCTTCTCGCCTTTGCAGAGGGACGTCTTGAAAACTGTGGTGATTTTGGAAATGTTGATATTCTCCTTAGGCGCAGTGAAGACGGAGGAAAAAATTGGTCAAAAATGGAAGTTGTTGCTGATTTTGGAGTGTTACAGGCGGGCAATCCTGCACCTGTTGTAGACTATTTTGATCCGGACTATCCTCAAGGCAGAATCTTTTTATTTTACAACACTGGTGATGTTTCTGAACAAGACATGCGTTTGGGAAAAGGAACACGGGAAGTACATTATATTACCAGTGTGGATCAAGGAAAAACCTGGTCCAAACCTACTAACATTACCGAAGAAGTCCATTTTAATAAAACTACCACCCAGGGGCATCTTGACTGGCGAACACATGCCAGTTCGCCTGGTCATGCATTGCAATTTAAAAGAGGGACGTATCAAGGACGTATTTATATCCCTGCCAATCATTCCACAGGGGAACCGCAAGATGGATTTAACGAATATCGCGCTTATGGATTTTATTCCGATGATCATGGAAAAACCTGGTCTGTAAGTCCAGATATAGACGTACCCTCGTCTAACGAGGCCATTGGTGTGGAACTTCCCAACGGGGATTTGATGCTCAACATCAGAGAGCAAAATGGAAAAACCAAACAGCGCTTAGTAGCTCTTAGCTCCGATGGAGGAGCTTCGTGGAAAGAAACCTATTTTGATCCTTCCTTAATCACCCCTGTATGTCAATCCAGTATTCTTTTATTTGAACAAAAAAGTCAATCCCTATTAATTTATTCAGGTCCTAACAGTCCAGATAAAAGAGAAAAAATGACCTTAAAATTTAGCCTAGATGGCGGAAAAAGCTGGGTAAAAGAGAAAGAAGTGTATGCGGGTGGCGCTGCTTATTCCGACTTGGTTCAAGTGGATGAAGAACAAGTGGGACTTTTTTACGAAAAAGAGTTTAAGCAATTGGTTTATCAAGTTTTCACTCCGAAAGCAATCCTCTAGGAGTGAAAACAGGAAGTCTTATTTTGTAAAGGAAACTTTCGCTCGGTAATACCCCCAACCCAAATGAAGATCTACCCCTGAAGTTCCTTTTTCAAAAGCCATAGAAAAGGCTTCTAAAGATTCATTTCCTTCGGTTAATGGGACATTGACCCGTGCTACATCCATATTCTGATTGTAACTGTAAGCACCCCAAACATGAGTCGCTTTGTTGATGATAATTGTCATCTGTTCTCCATTAGGAATTGCGTAAAGTGTATAGGAACCCGCAGCTAATTTTGTACTTCCTACTTTCATAGGAGTGTATAAAGTAAGTTCTGTGGACTCATTGGCACCCATTCTCCAAATTTTTCCTTCGGGAACTAAAGTCGTGATATCTCTCCCTTTAAGTTGTGGTCTGCTGTACAAAACACGAGCCAACTTGTTGGTTTCTTTGTTGCTCGCCGGGTACTCAATCATATCTAAAGGGCTTTTATCCAATCCTCTAAAGCTTTGTGCTTGGAGCATACCCCCTACAAGTAGTACTAGTGAAAGTGTAATTAATTTTTTCATGATATTGTTGTTTTTTTTCGAAACGAAGATAAAATAAGTTTAGAGAAAGTGACAAAAAGTTCTGTTAAAATGAACAGGCTAGGTAAACGGGGTGATGGTCTGATGCCCAACGTCCTTCTGGTGTTTTGATCCACAGCTGTGCTGCTTTTTTAACCGTAAATCCCTTTTGAAAAATGTAATCAATTCTGCGTTCCTCATTGTTTTCTGTATCAAACCCCGTAAAGGTTCCATAGGTGAAATCACTTTTGGGAAGTTCAAGGAGTACATCTTCAAACGCCGCTTGAAAAATTTGAATGGGTAGGGTCTCCGGAGTCAGATTGAAATCTCCTGTAATGACAGTAGGCAAGCCGCGTGGGTTGAGCTGTTTTATTTTTTTGAGGATCAGGTTTGCGGCTTCCGCTCTAGCTTTAACTCCCACATGGTCAAAATGGGTATTGAATACCCAAAGTTGTTTTTTTGTCTGGCGGTGCTCAAAACGGGCATAGGTACAAATACGTTCCAGTGCCGCATCCCATCCTACAGAAATTTGTTCTGGAGTTTCTGAAAGCCAAAACGTATCGGATTCCAACAAATTCAAAGCTGACTTGCGATAAAAAATAGGACTGTATTCTCCTTTTGTTTTACCATCTTCACGACCTACTCCTACATAAGCATAGTCTTCTAAAGTTGAAGTAAGGTCATTCAATTGATTGTGCAACACTTCTTGCATCCCCACTACATCTGGGGTATTTTGGAGAAAATAATCCATCAGCGTTTCTTTCCGAAACTTCCATTGGTTTTTTCCATCTTCGGGATTGTCATACCGGATATTATAAGAGAGAATCTCCAAGTCCGGTGTTTGTTCAGTAGGAGGGTACGAACTTAAAAAACAGAGGAAAACAAAAATTAGTTGCACAAGAGTCAGATTAAAAACGGAGTTGATCTAATTCCAAAATACTCAAGAGGAGCACATTTGCTCCTTTTGCAATTGCTTCGGGAGTAGAATATTCATCTGGTGCATGACTGATTCCATTGACGCTGGGCACAAAAATCATTCCGGTAGGGGTGAACACAGCCATGTCCTGAGCATCGTGTCCAGCACCGCTGGGCATGGTTTGATGAGAATAGCCCAAGGCTGAAGCATTTTTACGAATCACGTTTTGAATCCGCGGGTTGGTCAATGCGGGTTCTGCCGTTGCATCGATGGGCAAAAACTTAAAATTTGTTTGGGTTTCGTCACCAATTTCATTGGCTCTTTGCTCGATTAAACTATAAATCCTTTGAATCTTTTCTACATCTAAATCACGGATTTCGAGACTGGTAACTACTTTACCCGGAATTACATTGGGTGCCCCTGGAAAGGCTTGGATCCTACCTACTGTCCCTACTTGAGCCCCTTCGATACCCGTCACAATCTCATTTACCGCCAGAACAAATTTCGAAGCAGCAATCAAGGCATCTTTTCGGTCGTTCATTGGGGTGGTTCCGGCATGGTTGGTAAATCCTGTGATCTCTACATCCCACCACTTTAATCCTACAATCCCTTCTACCACGCCAATATCTAGTCCATTCTTGTATAAAATATTTCCCTGCTCAATGTGCAATTCTAAAAAAGCATGTACCTCCTCCGAAGTCCGTTTCACTTCCATAATTTTACTGGGATCTCCCCCTATCCTGGCAACCCCTTCTCCATTGGTATACCCAGAAGCTGTGACTACATCTAAGGTTTCTTTCTTAATTTTCCCTGCGAGGGCTCTCGATCCGAAAACAGCACCTTCTTCATTTGAAAAAATGATAAATTCCAAGGGGTGTTTGGTTTCAATATCATTTTCAATTAAAGTTTCCAAAGCCTCTATTGCTCCCATAACTCCGACATCCCCATCAAAATGTCCGCCATTGGGAACTGCATCTATATGAGAACCAAAAGCAATCGGTTTGGCTCCTTTTTTAGTCCCTTGTCGAAGCGCTATGAGGTTTCCCGCCGCATCCGTATGAACTTTTAACCCTAAATTTTTTAAGTATCTGGTTAAATGCGCACGGGCTGCAATATCATAATCACTAAAAGCAACTCGATCGTTCCCACCCTTTTCGTTCATCCCAAAAGTGGACAATTTTTTAAGGTTGGCTTCAAGGCGGTCACTATTAACTCTGAGGTTGTTCTGAGCCAAACTGGACTGCATCCCTAAAAAACAAATACACAGGAGAATAAAAGGGGACTTCAATAGAAAACGAGTTGACATATACTAAATTTTTGAATCCCCAAGATAGAGAAAAATGTAGCTTGCTGAATCGATCAAATTGGATTTGGGGAGTATTTTTTTTGTATTTTTCCTCTTCAAAATCAAAAAACAAACCCGCTAGGGCTAGAAGCTCAAGAATGCTTTTATAAAACATTAAAATTATTGTATGAAACCTCTTTATCTATTCTTTGTGGTTCTAGGAACGTTGTGTTCCAGTTTTGCTCAAACTGGAAAAGTGATGGACGAACTGAAACTGAACAGTAAAATCCTTAAAGGCGAGCGTAAGTTTGCCGTATACCTGCCCCCGGATTATGAGACTTCCAGCCGAAGTTATCCCGTCTTGTATTTATTACACGGGTACACTGATGACCAAACGGGTTGGGTTCAATTTGGAGAGGTTCGACATATTGCGGATAAAGCCATAAATGAAGGTACTGCGACTCCCATGATTATCATCATGCCCGATGCAGATACAGGGCTTCCAGGATATACAAATGCCCTCTCTGGCAATTGGAACTATGAAGACTTCTTCTTTGAAGAGTTCATGCCTCATGTAGAAGACCGCTTTCGTATCAAAAAAAAGAAGCAGTTCCGTGCTGTTGCGGGTCTCTCCATGGGTGGAGGAGGTAGTTTTTTGTATGCCCTACATCGGCCCGATCTCTTTTCTTCAGCAGCCCCTTTAAGTGCCTCGCTGGGACCACAACGTTTGGATGAAATGAATGAGTTTGCCTATTTAGGATACACAAGTGCCAATCATAATAAGAAAGATTTTGAAATTTATTCAAATCGAAATAATCAGTTGAGAATTGTAGATCAATTGAGTAAAGAAACCCTCAACTCCGTTCGTTGGTACATCGACTGTGGAGACGACGATTTTCTATACGAGGCCAACAGTTTGATGCACATCAAATTGCGAAAAAAAGGAGTCGATCACGAATTTCGTATTCGCGATGGAGGACATACTTGGACCTATTGGCGTACCGCCTTACCCACCGTTTTGGCCTTTATTTCTGAACGGTTTCATCAATAAAATAAAACAATCGAAAATGAAGCGTAGAAACTTTATCAATACAACTGCCCTAGCGGGTCTTGGAGTTGCCAGTCTTTCTTCTTTTAAAAAGCCTGAAATACATAATTCACAGATTAAAATTACCCTGACTCCGTGGTCGTTAATACGAACTGGATATGGCGGTTCTGATCCCTTAAATATCGATCTTTTGGACTACCCTCGAGTCGCCAAATCCCTAGGTTTCGAGTATATCGATCACGAAATATTTCATTTCCCACCAGATTTAAATGAATCCTATCTCGATAAAATGAATGAAGCGATGGAAACCGCTGGAGTACAAAGCGCAGTCATGCTTTCTGGTGGAAAAGGAGACCTTGGAGACCCAGATCCGAAGAAACGAAAAGAAGCCTTTGCTACCTATCGGTATTGGATTGATGTCGCCGCATCGCTGAATTGTAAGGCTTTACGAAATGTGTGTGGAGAATACATTACCGTTCCGCATAAAGAAAAACTAAATTATGCCATTGAAGGAGTAGGTGAATTAGGGGATTATGCTGCATCAAAAGACTTGGACTTGCTCATTGAAAATCACAACGGCTATTCCTCAGACCCTGAATGGATGATTGCCTTAATGGAAGGAGTCAATTTAGAAAACGTAGGGATTTTAGGCGATTTCACCAACTGGACTTTGGAACGCAATCCCGACACCTTTTATCCCGATCCGTACAAAGGGATCGAATTGCTCGCCCCTTATATTCGAGCGGTCAGTGCAAAGTCAGAACACTTTGACTCTAAGGGTGAGGAAACTACCATAGATTATAAAAAAATGTTTTCGATACTCAAAAAAGCACCTCAATTTGTATACGCAGGGGTAGAGTTTTTTGGAAACGATATCTCGAGAAATCAAGGGACATTTCAAACCAAAACACTCATAGAAAAGGTACTGCGTGAAATTAAAGGATGAGCGCCTTCTGAATTTTTATGATGTATAAAATTGACCTAAACCATAAGAATCTCAATAGAGATTTCTTTAAAAGGAGAATAAAATGATCAAAGCCGTAATTTTTGATATGGACGGGGTAATCATCAACAGTGAACCGATGCACCAAAAAGCGTATCGAATGATGTTTGATGAATTTAATCTCAGTGTTTCTGAGGAGCTCTATGCCTCCTTTACTGGAATGGCGACATTGCCTATCTGCCAAAAATTGTGTGAGGTTTTTAATTTGGATACTACCCCTCAAATTCTAATGGCTTCAAAACGAAAGTATTTTAAACAGTTGTTTGAAAAGAGTGAGGAACTGAACTTAATAGATGGCGTTTTGGAACTGATCCAACATTATCACCAGTCGAACCTTGTGTTAGTTCTAGCTTCTTCGGCTTCTATGGTAAACATCAACCTGATTTTTGAAAAATTTGATTTAAACCGTTATTTTAAAGCAAAAATAAGTGGCGCTGATCTAAAAGCCTCCAAGCCACATCCCGAAATTTTTGAAAAGGCCGTTGTCCTTTCAGGGGTTTCAAAAACGGAGTGTTTTGTAATCGAAGATGCTACCAATGGGATTCTAGCTGCCAAGGCAGCTGGGCTTTTTTGTGTTGCTTATAATGGTGGGCATTCCCGCGGTCAAGAGTACAGCCAAGCCGATCGGATTGTCACGGACTTCAAGTCCCTCCGTATAAAAAATCTAAAATCATTTTTTAAAAACACACCTTAGACTTATGTTGTATATCCCTGAAATTTTTGGAACCTTTTTCGCCTTATTGTCTGTAATTTTGGGCGCTTTTGGGGCACACTTTCTTAAAAAACGGATACCCGAACCCGCAGTACAGTCTTTTGAAGTTGGGGTAAGGTACATGATGTATCACGGTCTTGCCTTGCTAACACTACCCCTTTTTTCTTTAGCTAAAACCGAATGGATTGAGCGCTTTTTTATTCTGGGAACTGTTCTCTTTTCCTTTAGTATTTTCCTTCTTTCACTTCAAACTCTTTTTAAACGCAATTTAAAAGTACTTGGACCCGTGACTCCCGTCGGCGGATTTCTTTTAATCGTGGGATGGGGGCTCCTCTTATCAAAGTTTCTAAATTTTTATATCAAATAAAGCCTCTCAATAAAAAACAGATTTTCCTTATCGGGAAATAAAAGGGAGTTTGATGTGAGAAGGATAGCGCTTAGAGTGATGAATGGTATTGCGTGCCACAACACTTTCCGACTCATCATAGTTGTCACCTCCCGTATTCAAATTCCTTGAAAACCTAGGAAAATTGCTGCTGGACACTTCCACTCGGATGCGGTGTCCTTTTTTAAAGTAGTTACTTGTTGCCATTGGGGTAAGTTCCACTTTATACACCTGATCTTTTCCCATAAATACCTCCTTGTCATACCCTTCTCGATAACGTATTCTTTGGATGGTTTCATCCAGATTGTATGCAGTACCATCAGGCAACACATCGATAATTTTGATGGTCAAATCGGTATCTTTTACATCAGAGGACAAATAAAGTACGCTTTCAATAAAACCACTCAATTCAATACCCTCTTCTAAGGGATCTGAGGTATAGACCAAAATATCTTCGCGTTCCTCCATTTCGCGTTGGTCAAAGGCTCCTCCTTGCACGGCATTTCCCGTGCAACAAACCCCTCCGCCATAAGAAGTAACGGGATTCATAGGATCATAGTCAAAGGAATCCGAGCGTTTTCCCCTTTGATCTGGGTAAGGAGTCAATTTACCGTCTCCAAATCTGGTATTGGCATTGCCCTCACTGTTCAGGTAAAAGGTTTTGAGAATTGCGCTTTTTGGGGGCCACGAATCCGATGCTTGCCATATGTTTTTACCCATTGTATAGTACTGTACTCGAGGTGTTTTTTCTATAAAATCATTTGCTTCCCTTTTTAAATGCAAATCAAACCAGGAATAAATTTGTTCGTCATAGTTCAGTCGGGCATCTCCTACAGAACGTTCCCCAACAATCGTATTTTCTGTGGCTCGAGTGTAGCCACAATGCAGTGTGGGAGCAATGACCAAATACTGATTTTCCTTTGTAAACGCATCTGCTCCGTTTTCTCTTACATAGTTGAACAGCTCTAAATTTGGAGCTACTGAAACATCGTACCAAGAGACGAACCAAAAGCTAGGTATCCCAAAATCCATGGTGTCGTGGTACAAGCCACCTTCAAACCATTCCGGATCGTTGGGTTTACGAATAATCATTTTATCAAAGATTTCTTTTTTACCCTTTACGTTTTTTAAAACATCTTTTAGTGGGAGGTCGCTAAAAGCCTCTTTCCAATTTACAGGTGGATTTTCTGGTGCCAGATCGTAAAATCTCGAAATGCGAATAAGATCTTCTTGTGTTGCCCCAGCAGGGATTCTCGGTTTGAACTTATCTTGTTCCACACCGTATAACCATGCGTGGAAAAGCAGTTGTTCGGCACCACCCCTGTACCAATTTCCTTGTTCAAAATAAGAACCTACCACCCCTACTCCAGCTCCATATCCCTGAGGGACCATCGCAGCATGAGAAGGATGATCTAGTGCGGCAACCGCCATTTGCCATTCCGCGGTGGAGGAGCAACCTAAAGTTCCAATTTTTCCATTGGACCACTCCTGTTCTGCCATCCAACTAAACGCATCGTAACCATCTGTAAGGGGTACGCCTAAAATATCCCATTCCCCCTCAGAAAAATAACGTCCTCGTTCGTTTTGAACCACATAAGCATAGCCGTGTTTAAGAGCTTCATAGGCGCGTTCCATGGTTCGCGTACGCTCTTTCCCATCGCCCCAAGAGTTGAAATTATAAGGAGTTCTCGAAAAAATAATAGGCACTTTTTCATCCGTTTTAGGACGATAAATATCTGTCGCCAAACGAACCCCGTCGCGCATAGGCATCATCACTTTTTCTTCAAGAGTGGCTATTTCAAGGATTTTTTCTTTTATGTCATTTTGCGCCTGAAGTGAAGTAGAGCCAACTAAAACAAAAAATATGAGCAAAAGGGTGTTTAAACGTTTCATAAAATAGAGTGTTTTCTAATCTAAATTTAAAAAGAATTAATTACAAAGAATTGATTCTGTATCACTTTAAAAATAAAAAACTTCCTGGGGGCGCATATTTAATCAATTCTTTTTTTATTGGCGGGTATCGTAGGTGGGGACTTTAAGTAGTAATCCAAAAAATCTTTGATTTGTCGATACCCTTCTATTTGGTTTTCCTTTTTGCGAAAACCATGTCCCTCATCTTCAAAAACTACATACTCTACGGGGATTTCATTTTTTTCTAATTCAGCTACAATTTCATCAGATTCTACCTGAAGTACACGAGGATCGTTGGCTCCCTGAAGAACCATAACAGGATTTTTTACTCGTTCTGCATGAAATAAAGGAGATATTTTTTTCAATCGAATGGAGTCCTGAGAGTATGGGTCTCCTAGTTCGTCATACAGTGCTTTTCTACTGGCTTCCCAAAAGGAGGGGATTGACTTCAACGTTCTGATCCAATTGGTAACTCCAAAAATATTGACCCCCACGCTAAACTCCTCAGGTGTAAACGTCATGGCAGCCATGGTCATGTAGCCACCATAGCTCCCACCAATAATGCCAATACGCTCTGTATCGATATACTCTAATTCTTGTAGCCACTTTTTACCCCAAATACAGTCTTGTAAGTCTTTTTCACCATGATTTTTATCGTCCATTTTGTAAAAGCTTTTTCCATAACCACTACTTCCTCTGTTATTTACCGCTAAGATCGCATAGCCGTTATTGGTTAAATACTGAATAAGTGGATTGAAATTCATTCGCGATTGCCCTCCTGGTCCTCCGTGTACCCAAACCAATGCAGGAACTTTATTTTGACTTGTAGCATTTAAGGGTTTGTAATAGATGCCTGGAATTTCCAGACCGTCAAAAGAAGCATAACGAACCACTTCTGCTTTAACCAAATTTTTGGAATCAATTACAGGATTCAAACTAGTGGTCAGTTGAACCAAAGACGTCTCATTCAAATCATAAACAAATAAATCATTGGGCATTTTAGAGGAGCCCACGCTCAACCTGATCTTTTGCTCGCTTTCAGAAATCGTTATTCCGGTAATATCTGCGTCATCAAAAGAAGGAAAGGTTACGGGTTTGTTCGAAACCATATCGATGACTTGAAGGGAGTTTTTTCCATCTTCATTGATTCCTATAATTCTGAATTTTTCGTTTTTGCTCGCGTAGCTGTACATCACGTCCCAGTTCGTTTCAAATACAACGGAAGATTCCCCTGTTTGAATATCATATTTTCTGAGATAAGAAAATTCCTTTTCAATATCGGTGATATAGTAAAAACTTTTGTTGTCATTTGAAAATCCAGCACTCGAATAGCTTCCGGGTAGGGTGGCTATTTCGATACTTTGTCCTTGGGTTACATCAAAAAGATAAAAATTGTTTTCACTAGTGGTAACCGCCTTGGAGAGTAAGAGATATTGTTCGTTATTAGAAATTTCAGAGAGTGAAAAATTATCTTTGTTTTCATACACTAAAATGGGCTCCCACTCATCCACCTCCATTTTGTAAAGATCAAAATACCTAGAGTCTCTTTTGTTGGATAGATAATAAAGAAATGCATTGTCTTGAGACCATTTGTAAAAAATACTTTTTTCTTTTTCGCCAGGGGTCAGATCAATTGTTATTCCGTCTCTTTTTTGAAGATACAGGTGATTGATTTCATTACCTCCCTGGTCTGCGGAATAAATAAAATCAGTACTATTGGGCACATAAGACCGAACAAAAAAGGACTCCTGTTCAGAAGAAGACAATTTTGTAACTGACTTACTGCTTAGTGCCACTTCGTAAACATTATAGATACCACTTTCGTTACTGCTGTAAATCAATTTTTCTTCATCGGAAGAAAAATATCCGCCATAGATACTGATGTTATCAAAAAAGTCCTTGATATCGTAGGTAACAACCTCAGGAGAGGTTGAAGTTTGACATCCTAAAAGGAGTACTGCAATTGCTAAAAATGTTTTTTTCATGATTGTCTTTTGCTTAAATATATAGAGACTTGTCATGGTTGTCAAACATCGCAACTACTATTTTGATCAAAAAAGCTGAAAATAAAACTTTATTGATCAATATTGCTCTTCTTTACTCAAGAGAAATAGGCATCACAGACCCCGAAAAACTCAAAATAAAAGTTCCAAAAACAACTTCTAGGCGGTCATAGGTGTGGGTAATAATATCAGCGGATTAGAGGAGAATTAAACCGTATGCTCTGGTGAGAAAAAAATTGGGTTATTTAACTTTGATCTTCACCAATTACTCGATTAAATTGATTTTCCTCAGGAATCCATTTAAAATCTGTAATTATTTTATCACTAACTGGATTATAAAAAACTTCAAGATATTTCAACTTATCTATTCCTTCTACTTTAACTTGAGCAATAAAGGTATGAAAATGAAACCTGTCAAAAGGACTTACAAAAGTATTGTATGAATTCCAGATGACGTTTCGGGTATATTCCACGTTTGGAAATTCTGACTTGTTGAACGTACGTATGAGCTCGTTTATTTTAGCAGCATTTATGGGTACTATTTCTTTTTCACTAAGATTTAATCTTTCTCTTTCGTCAATAAATCCTTGGTGCTGTAAAATAAAATCATTTATGTCTGGAATGTTCTCTTGATTTGCAATTTCAAGTTTTTTAAGGTTAGATGACTTTTCTTTATTTATAATTTGCTCATCTACTAAATTAAATTCCTCGTCTCTAGGGTCCCATTCAAAATAACTATTGACATTTTTTTTATGTGGATCGTAAAACACTTCAAGGTATTTTAGCCTTTCTATGCCTTTGACTTTAACTTGAACAATAAATTTACTGTTGTGATTTCGATTTGTAGGGCTAATAAGGGTTTCATACGAATCCCAAACTATACTTCTCGTCAGCTCTACAAAACCATAATATTTTCTCTGGATAAAAAATCGAATTAGTTTATTGATCTCTTTATCATTTATTGCATTAACCTCTCCTGCATCATTTTGCTCAAATGAGTTATGTTGATTTATAAAATCCTCAATTTTAATGGGAACTAATTGGGCTTGCAAAAAATTAACGAAAAGAAAGGATACAAGTAATGCGTTTTTCATGATGATATATATAATAGTGTGTCCAAATATAAACTTAATATAATTTTTTGACTCTAATTTTAAAGATCCATTTAGACCTGAATTTCTACAACATCCATAAATTAAAGGGGATATAAAATGTATCCCTTGGTATAAAAGAAAAACCCTTCCAGGTGGAAGGGTTTAAAATTAGGCAGACTCGTTTTACCAAGATTTCATTCTATAGAGTGTCATAGTACCCAAATAATTAGAGATCTTATTTGTTGTCTTTTGAAACTTGACAAAGGCTTCTTGTTGTGCTTGCGTTTTAGGGCCCCAATTTAAAGCAGCTGCGTAGTCTTTATGAGTGGTATAAACATAGTGTGATTCTCCATCTGTGCTTACGCCGTGTGTAAACTGACCCAGTGAAAGATATCCCTCCTGCGGATAAGCCTTCATTAAATCCATAAAGGCAGCTGCAAAACCTGGAGCATCTTCCACATTCCACTTCCAAACTTGATACGTTCTCTCTCCTGATTTTTCTATATTCGTTCGCATCAAAGTGGATCCACCAGAAACAGAAACAACTTCAGCGAATTGCAAAATATTTGAATTAAAAATTGAATACGTATCTCCCCCTCTAATTTTTCTCAAAGCAGCTAAGGCATCGACTGACCCGGCAAAAGACAAGTAGTGAGTCGCCTCAGTTCCTTCAGGTTTGAAATAAATTCGGTTTAAAGAGATACTTACATTTTCAGGCTTTTCAATGTTCCCGTAAAAATCGTCTAAAAGGTCTAGAACAAAAGCGGCTTTACCTGGTTGAACTTTAATCCCTACCTGTTCAAAAGCAATATTTTGGGCAGTCGCCAAATTTGCAGTGAATAGAAATACAAATAATAATAAGAGTTTTTTCATTTTAATTGGTTTATGGTTAATAAAATATAAAGATAAAAAACTCTCCAGTATTTTAAAACTGTTTTGTAATCTAACTAGGCGTATGTTTAGGGAGAAGTCTTTAGATTGAATTTATTTGTTAACCCATTGCATTGTCTCAGATTATACTGAAAAAAGATAATTGTTTTTGGAGTGAAATGAGGTTTATAAAATCGAGTTTTAATTTTACTCATATTTCCTTAAAGCGTCTAAATATTTTTGTGAAGAGTGGAATTGTTACAATTGAAAATGGTAGGATTAGTAACAACGTGATGATCCAAAAAGAATTTTTTTTTGGTGAGAAATTGATTACTTCTTTTAATTTAATCATACTCTAAAATTAAATGATACAACGTTATTTTATGTAAACTGAGTACTAGGAAAATGTTACTAAAAGTGAAAATAAAAAAGGTTCCTGAAGTAAATGAAAAGAGAATCCCCTAAATAAAAAACCCGCAACGTCATGTAAAACAATCTGTTACGGATTCTTAAAGTACTCGGAGCGGGACTTGAACCCGCACGACCGCAATGGTCATTGGATTTTAAGTCCAACGTGTCTACCAATTCCACCATCCGAGCAAACGACAGAGCGAAAGACGGGATTTGAACCCGCGACCNNCTACCCCTGAGCTACTTTCGCATTCTATTTCAAAACTCTGAAGTGACCCTCATCCGCCTCTGGTGGATGATGCGCTACCTTGAGCTGCTTCTACATAATGGAATGCAAATGTAAAATAAATTTATTTTCTACTAAATATTGAACTCTGTTTTAAATTAAAAAAAGTAAAAATTCTTTTTAAATTGGTGGAACCGTTTAAAAATCAAAAACATGCACACCTTAAGATTTTTCTTTCTCTTTCTTTTTTTTTCAATTTCCAAAAGTCTCACAGCTCAAAATGATGAACAACCCCTAAATATTATTGTCATTTTTGCGGACGACTTGGGCTATGGAGACTTGAGTTCCTTTGGGCATCCCACCATCCAGACCCCAAACCTAGATCAAATGGTGGTAGAAGGACAAAAATGGACACAATTTTATGTTGGAGCCAGTGTATGTACCCCTAGTAGAGCCGCATTATTGACGGGGCGTCTCCCTGTGCGAAGTGGAATGAGCAGCGACAACTATCGCGTTCTCTTCCCAGATTCACATCACGGGCTTCCCAGCAATGAAATTACCCTAGCCGAACAACTTAAAAAAGCAAATTATACTACTGCCTGTATCGGAAAATGGCATTTGGGACATCAAAAAGAATACCTCCCCTTGCAACATGGTTTTGATTATTATTTTGGTATTCCCTATTCCAATGATATGGATGCTCCCCAATCTGTATTAGAAGAAAAGGGAGGTTATTGGGGATTGATTACCGATCCTAAAAACAATCAAATTGAAAATTTTCAAGTTCCCTTAATTCATAACAACACCGTCATCGAACGGCCCGCAAATCAACATACGATTACACGCCGTTATTCAGAAGAAACCATTCGGTTTATCAAAAACAATAAGGATCAGCCTTTCTTTATTTATTTGGCACACAACCTGCCTCATGTTCCACTCTTTGCTTCCAAAGAAGCTTTGGGTAAAAGTGCACGTGGGCTGTATGGTGATGTGGTAGAAGAAATTGACCAGGGTATTGGTACTATTTTAAAAGCGTTAAAAGAAGAAGGTCTGGATAAAAATACCCTCGTCGTATTTACTTCGGACAATGGTCCCTGGACCGTCTTTAAAGAACAAGGCGGAAGCGCAGGACCGCTCTTTGCTGGAAAAGGAACCACTTGGGAAGGAGGCATGCGAGTTCCCACCGTGTTCTGGGCACCGGGAAAAATTGCACCCGGTATTGTGAATCAAATCGGTTCCACCCTAGATTTGTTCCATACCTTTAGTACGATCGCTGGGGTTCCCCTTCCTAAAGATCGTACTCTGGACAGTCACGATTTAGGTCCGCTCCTGTTCGAAAAACAAAAAGCTTCAAGAGACCATTTTTTATATTATCGGGGAACTCAACTCTATGCTGCGCGCTTAGGAGCCTACAAAGCCCACTTTATAACACAGGGAGAATACGGTCAGTTTGGTGACAAAAAAACACACGACCCGCCCTTACTGTACAACTTGAATCACGACCCTTCAGAACAGTTCAATATAGCGGAAACTCATCCCGAAGTGTTAAAGAACATTGAGAGTCTTGTAACTGAGCACAAAAAGAATATGGTCCCGGGTCCAGATCAATTAAAAGATCGAGGGGTAAAGTAATTCAATTTTTCTTTTGAGAGAGCCTACGCTTGATTTGATTCAACTGCATCAAAGCCTCTACAGGTGTTAGGGTATCGATGTCCAAAGCGGTGATTTCCTCACGAATGGCTTCCAACAAAGGGTCGTCTAGATTAAAAAAACTTAGCTGCAGCTCTGTATCTGTATCTTTTTTAGAAGGGCTCTTTTTCAATCCGTGCGAGGCCTCCAACACTTTGAGTTTTTCTTTTGCTGTTGCTAAAACATGCTGAGGCATACCCGCCATTTTAGCTACGTGGATTCCAAAGCTGTGGGCACTCCCTCCCGGAACTAATTTTCTTAAAAACAGAACGTCTTCCTGCGTTTCTTTAATGGAAACATTAAAGTTTTTGATTCGCTCATGGGCGTTGGTCATCTCATTCAATTCGTGGTAATGCGTTGCAAATAAGACACGAGGTCTAAAGGGATGCTCGTGAAGATATTCAGCAATCGCCCAAGCGATGGAAATTCCGTCATAGGTACTAGTCCCTCTCCCAATTTCGTCCAATAACACCAGACTTGCTTCGGATATGTTATTGAGGATAGAAGCGGTTTCATTCATCTCCACCATAAAGGTAGAAGCTCCCATTGATATGTTATCACTAGCCCCTACTCGAGTAAAGATTTTGTCCACAATTCCTAAAGTGGCTTTGGTAGCAGGAACAAAACTTCCCATCTGAGCCAATAACGAGATTAATGCGGTTTGACGAAGCAAGGCCGATTTACCCGACATATTGGGCCCCGTGATCATCATGATTTGCTGTTTCTCCCGATCCAACTGGAGGTCATTGGCAATGTAGGGAACCCCTAAAGGCAGTTGTTTTTCAATTACGGGATGCCGTGCTCCTTGAATGTCTAAACGGGTAGTAGCGGTCATCGTTGGACAGCAGTAGTTATTCTTTTGCGCCATTTTCGCAAAGCCACAAATTACATCCCAACGTGCTACGGCAGCTGCATTTTGCTTTAGTACTTCCAAATTCTTTTGCAAATTTTTGATCAAAGCGGCGAACAACTCTTGTTCTAATGCGAGAATACGTTCTCCCGCTTGAAGAATTTCTGTTTCAAAAGTTTTTAATTCTTCCGTGATATAACGCTCGGCATTGACCAAAGTTTGTTTTCGTACCCACTCCTCAGGGACTTTGTTCTTATGGGTATTTCGAACTTCTATGTAATAGCCAAAAACATTGTTGAATGCAATTTTAAGGGACGGAATTTGGGTGCGTTCTGTTTCCCGTTCCAGCATGGCGTCCAAATGAGATTGCGATGTATCTCTTAGACTTCTGAGTTCATCCAACCGTTCCGAAAACCCTGCTGCGATCACATTACCTTTTGAAACTACTACAGGGGCTTCAGGGTGCAAGGTCTTTTTTAATAAAGAAAGTACTTCCTGGGGGGAGGGAATTTTTTCAAGCTCAACTTTTAAATGTTTCGCCGATCCCTCCATCAAAACCTTTTTAAAATTTTCTAAAACCTCCAGAGAATCTGCCAATTGATTTAAGGCACGAGGACTAATTTTTTCTGTGGCAACCTTTGCCATGACCCGTTCAATATCAATAATTTTTGAAAGCGCTTCTTCCGTATGTTCCAAGAGTGTTGTTTCTTCCAAAAAATCCTGAACGCGCTCTTGACGTTCTTCAATAAGCTTCAATTCTTTAAGCGGAAAAGCCATCCATTGTCTCAACAAACGGGCGCCCATAGCGGTTTGTGTCTGATCAATAATCTGAATCAAAGGCACCCCTTCCGGATGGTTGGGGTAGAAGAGTTCTAAGTTTCGTTGGGTAAATCGATCCAACCAAACAAAGCCCTCCTGACGGATAGGTGTAATATGGGTAATGTGTTGCAGCTTGTCGTGTTGCGTATCCGAAAGATAATGCATCACCGCACCTGCCGCACTGATTCCAGCCGTATAATTTTGAATTCCAAAGCCTTCCAATGAATGGGTTTGAAAATGAGATACTAGTTTTTGTTCCGCTGTGCTCTTCTCAAAGGCCCAATCCTCAATATAAAAACAGGGGTATTGCTCTCCAAACTGTTCCTTAAAAAATTGTTTTTTTGGCTTGGGAACCAACACTTCACTGGGTCCGTAGCTTTGCAACAACTGCTCGATTTGTTCTCCATTTCCCTCCGCTACCCAAAAGTCGCCTGTAGAAATATCCAAAAAAGAAATTCCCCAATGTTTTTCAAAAAATACAGCAGCGAGATAGTTGTTTTTCTTTTGGTCCAAAACATCATCGTGGAGCGATACTCCGGGGGTGATCAACTCGGTAACTCCTCGCTTTACAATTTTTTTTGTCAACTTGGGATCTTCCAATTGATCGCAAATTGCCACCCGACACCCTGCCTTTACTAGTTTGGGCAAATAGGTGTTAATCGAATGATGTGGAAACCCAGCCAATTCGGTTTCACTTGTACTCCCAGCGCCGCGTTTGGTCAGGATAATACCCAAGATTCCTGCGGCCTTTACCGCATCTTGACCAAAGGTTTCGTAAAAGTCCCCCACACGAAACAGCAAGAGCGCATCAGGGTATTTCGCCTTGATGCGGTTGTATTGTTTCATTAGAGGTGTCTCCTTAGCGGCTTTGGGCACGAAAATTGGTTTTTACGAATGTATTTAAAATTTGAAGGTTTCCCCAAAAACAAAGATGCAAATCCCTTCATAAAAATCAGACTGTGTATTTTTGTTTTTTCTAACAAGTTATGCGCAAACTCAAAAACGAAGAATTGATCCGAAAATCGGTGGCGGAATTTAAAGCTGCTGAAAAACTGCCCTTGATATTAATCTTGGATAATATCCGAAGTTTAAATAATATCGGTTCGGTTTTCCGTACTTCAGATGCGTTTTTAGTCAAAAAAATATACCTCTGTGGTATTACCGCTTGTCCGCCACATAAGGACATTCATAAAACAGCCCTTGGAGCTACAGAAAATGTCCATTGGGAATATGCTGAATCTGCACTTAACGTTGTAAAAAAGCTACAAAAGGAGGGAACCTCGGTATGGGCGATCGAACAAACAGAAGCCGCAACACCACTTGACCAATTTCAACCCAACCCAAATCAAGCCCATGCGTTTGTATTGGGCAATGAAGTTCATGGGGTCGCGCAAGAAGTAGTCACCAGGTGTGGGCAAGCGCTTGAAATTCCGCAATTCGGAACGAAACATTCTTTAAACATCAGTGTGGCTACAGGAATTATTGTCTGGGATTTTTTTACGAAAAAGAAGCTCTAAATACCGCTCTTAAAATTTTTTGAAAAGCGTATTCGTTTTTTTCAAAATCAATCCGATCCACATCGATTTCTAGAACGGGAAAAGGAAGGTTGCTATTCAACAGTCTGCGGTATCCCGCTTCGATCTGTTCTAGGTAGGACTCCTCAATACCTTGTTCAAAAGAGCGCCCTCTGGTCTGAATTTGCTTTTTTAAATGAACTACCGATGCCTTTAGAAAGAGTAATAAACTCGGCTTTTTTTTCTGTTCAATTTCTAAATCAAACTTTTCTCTATACGTTTCAAACTCGTCTGAGCTCAAATTTTCTGCTGCAAAGATCAAACACTTATGCAAACAAAAATCTGCAATTACAGCCTCGGGCTCTTTTTCCCAAAAAAGTGTGTCTTTTTCAAATCGATCGTTCAAAAAATAGGTCTCTACTTGCAAGGCATGGGCCTCCGGGTTTTGATAAAAATCTTCCAAATGTGGATTTTCAGCAAACGCTTCTGTATGTAATACAACCTGATAGTACTTTGCAATCAGACTAGCTAAAGTTGTCTTACCTACACCAATATTCCCCTCGATTGCGATATAAGGAAATACTTTAAGAATGGGGGGAAGACCCAAATTGTATTTCAGAGGAATAACTTCAGCAGGGTCTGGACTTTGCGCTACTAATTGTTCTACCGTTTGAAATAAAATAGGGTGGGTAAGGCTTGGAGCAATCTCGCTCAAAGGCTTTAAAACAAAATTTCGCTGGTGCAATTTGGGATGGGGAACCTTAAGATCACTGGTACAAATAATTTCATTTTTATAAAACAAAAGGTCTAAGTCAATGGTTCTTGCAGCATAACCTGAATCAGGTTCTCTATAACGGCCCAGTTGTTGTTCGATTTCCAAAAAAACCTCCAAAAGAGCCTGAGGGTCCAGGGTTGTATCGAGGCTTGCACAGGCGTTGTAAAAAGGAGTGCTCTCAAATCCCCATGCAGGCGTCTCGTAAACTTGAGACAATTGCTTTACCGAAATGGGATAGGCTTCCAGCAAAGCAAGTGCTTTGTGAAGGAACTCCATACGGTCTCCTAAATTACTCCCAAGGGAAATAATAATTTGATCTTTCAAAACGAAATTCTAAAATAATTGTAAATCTACAAAACCTTATATTTGTAGCACCAAAACATTTTACATGAATTTTCTACGAAGTTTTTTTGCCTCAGTTTTGGGTACGTTAACTGCTATTGGATTCGCTTTTGCAATTCTTCTTTTTATTTTTTCAGCAACAGCAAGCCTACTCAACGCTCCGTCTGCTAACCGGCCCTTAAAATCAAGCAGCATACTGTCCCTAGATTTGAAACTACCACTTGTAGAGCGTCCTCCTGTCTTTGATGAAATTCAACAATTCTTGGGAATTGATGAAGAAGTCATTGCGCTACCCGATGTACTCTCTGCCATTCGAACCGCCAGTACAGATCCTAACGTTGAAGGAATCCGATTGCGTTCCGATTTTGTAACAGCGGGGTGGTCACAGGCGCACAGCATTAGAAAAGCCCTAAAAAAATTCAAATCCGCAGGAAAATTCATTTATGCCTATGGAGATTTTTTTACTCAAAAAGGATATTTTGTTGCTTCTGTAGCAGATTCTATTTTTTTAAATCCAGCAGGAGCTTTTGAATTTAAGGGTTTGGCCTCTGAAGTACTTTATTACAAAGATTTTCAAGACACCTATGGTTTTAAAATGGAAGTGGTACGACACGGAAAGTACAAGAGTGCCGTGGAGCCCTTTTTAGAAAACGAAATGAGTGCAGAAAATGAATACCAAATTAGCAGTCTCCTCAATGATCTTTGGTCAACGGTACGAGAAGAAGTTTCCTCTGACAGAGGGTTTACCGAAGAGGCTTTGGATGCTTTGATCAATGACAACACACCAAGTCTTCCAGAAGAAGCTCTAGAAGCCAAACTCGTTGATGGACTTTACTACGAGGATACATTTGACGAAAAAATTAAGCTTCGATTGGAAATGGATCTCGAAGACGAACTGAAGTTGGTCTCCCAAAACCGTGTCAATGCAAGTAACGCTTCCTATGACAGTGCTATTAAGGATCGCATAGGGGTTGTTTTTGCCAATGGACCCATCTTGTATGGTGAAGGTACCGAGTCCATCATTGCCCAGGGTGTTTTCGTTGAAACGCTAGAAGATTTTGCTCAAGACGATTGGATCAAAGCGGTAGTTTTAAGAATTAATTCCCCAGGGGGAAGTGCCTTGATTTCAGAACTGCTATGGCGTGCCATTGAAAAAGTAAAAGAATCCAAACCTGTGATAGTGTCAATCGGAAATACAGCAGCCTCAGGAGGGTATTATATCGCGTCGGGAGCCGATGCTATTTTTGCAGACCCAATGAGTATTACAGGATCCATAGGGGTATTTGCCACCTTGCCCAACGCAACCGATTTTTTAGAGGACATTGGGATACAAGCGCAAACGGTAGAAACCCATCCCAATGCATTGGGCTACAGTCCCTACCAACCGCTAACCCTAGCCTTTAAAAAGCAGTTGGAGAAAGGTATTGAAAAGACCTATACCCAATTTAAACAACGGGTGGAACAAGGGCGTTCTTTAGATCCGGAAGTGGTTGAAAATCTTGCCCAAGGTAGAGTCTGGACAGGAAAACAAGCCTTAGAATTAGGTCTAGTAGACCGTTTGGGAGGCTTGGAAGATGCCATCGCAGAGGCTGCAGTACGTGCAGGAATTGAAACCTACAACACCTTGGAATACCCCAAATTTGAAGAAAGTTTAGAAAGCATGTTGAAAGGAATCAGCCCCTCTATTGAACTACAAAACCCAATTGAAAATTGTATCCCCAAGGACATATTGCTATCATTTAAAAATTTCAAAACTAAAACTCCCTCTCCCTACATCCAAACCCTTATGCCTTTTGAATTAAAAATCCACTAAATGACAGCTCAAAAAAAAGAACTTGCTAAAAATATCTACCTGTTACTCGCAGGATTATTTATTACTTCTTTGGTGGTATCCAATTTGATTTTCCAAAAGTTCTTTTATTGGTATCCCTTTGATTTTAGGCTTTTTGGCAATTCTCTTTTTGAACTCTCCGTAGGGGTCTTACCCTACCCCCTTACCTTTTTAATTACGGACTTGATTTCAGAAATTTACGGCAAAAAGAAAGCCAATCAAGTTGTAGTAACGGGTATTTTCGCTTCTTTTTTTTCTATGGGAATTCTGTTGCTCGCCAATGCAGTTCCTGCCCTAGCCAACTCGCCCATAGACGATTCCACTTTTAACAAGGTTTTTGCGCTCTCCCCCATCGCTGTTCTGGCCTCCATGATTGCGTATTTACTGGCTCAATTTGTGGACATTCGTATTTATCACTTTTGGAAAAAACTGACTCAGGGTAAAATGCTTTGGTTGCGAAATAACTTTTCAACGTTTAGCTCACAGCTAATTGATTCGGTTCTCGTAGTTGGGTTATTGAGTGCTTTTGGTGTATTGGATTGGAGTCTTTTTTGGGGACTGGTCCTTTCTAGTTTTCTTTTTAAAGTTTTTGTAGCAGCTCTAGACACACCCCTACTTTATCTTTTTGTAGGTTTATTTAGAAAAACCTTTGATTTAAAGCCTACAGATGAAATTGAAATTTAAACTATGAGCGAAGCATCCGAAGGGACACGACTGAATAAATACCTCAGCGAAATTGGACACTGTTCACGAAGAGCAGCAGACAAATTGATCGATCAAGGCCGCATCCAAGTCAATGGAAAAGCCGTCGTAATGGGACAAAAAGTAAGTCCCCAGGATCGTATTGAAGTCGATGGAATTTTGGTTGAAAACCACCAGGAAGGATCAGTTTATATCGCCTTTAACAAACCAAAGGGTATCGTTTGTACAACAGATACTCGAGTAGAAAAAGACAACATTATCGACTACATCAATTATCCAAGTCGCGTCTTTCCCATTGGTCGTTTGGATAAAATGAGTGAAGGGCTGATCTTACTGACCAATGATGGGGATATTGTCAATAAAATTTTACGCGCTCGGAACAATCACGAAAAGGAATATATCGTAACAGTAAACAAGCCTGTAACAGAAGAATTTGTTGAAAAAATGGGAAGTGGAGTCCCCATTTTAGATACGGTTACCAAACCCTGTTTTGTAGAACAAATCCACAAAAAACAATTTCGAATTATTTTGACCCAAGGCCTCAATCGCCAGATTCGAAGAATGTGCGAGTTTTTAGAGTATCGGGTAGTTGAGCTAAAACGAGTTCGTATTATGAACCTCAAGTTGGATACTAAAGTGGGGCGCTACAGAGACTTGACCAAAAAAGAAATGACGGAATTGCGCAAGCTTCTAGCCGATTCTAGCAAACATATTTAGGACTGAAAACGCAACTTGACGCGTTGCCCTTCATTGGACCGTACATTAAAAACCGTTTGATCTTCAAAGAGTAAGTATTGCCCTCGAATTCCCATGAGTTTCCCTTCATAAAGCAGTGTTTTAGTCAAATTTAAACTAGCAACTTTTGTCGGATACGACTGTACAGGAAATTCAAATTTTTCAAGCGCTGCAGTAGTTTTCATATAGGGTTTCAAGTCCTTGGGTAACTGATCTAAAGCCTTGTGAAACGCTTCCTCCCAAACGATGGGTTCTGATTCATTTTGAAGCATTTTTCTCCAATTGGTTTTATCCGAAAAATGTTCCTTAAGCGCCACTTCTCCCACTCCTGCCAGATAGCGATTGGGAACTTCTAAAAGCACCAGGGCCTCATGTGCACCCTGATCGATCCAACGCGTAGGTACTTGGCTTTTTCTAGTGACACCCACTTTAAGATGACTGCTCAGCGCTAGGTAGAGAATATGAGGCTGGAGTTGCATTTTTTTTTCATATTCCAGATCGCGGTCCGCTTCACCCAAATGTGCCTTACTCAGCTCGGGTCGCATGATCCAATCTCCAGCTACGGGGGTTTCAAAAAAACAAGATTTGCAAAAACCTTGTCTAAAAATGGGGAGTTCTTGAGAACAGTTTAAACACTGAGAACCTATATGGCTTAGCGTGATATGCTTTCCAATACATTGGTTGACATGTACATAACCGCTCTCCATTTCTAAAAAATAATGGATGGGACTGTTTAACTCCGTGATCATTTTTTTTAAAGTTCCCTTAAACATATACTCGCTTAGAATTAATTACTTTTACGAAAGTAAGATACTAATTATTTTATGCCCATACCCCTATTTAATTCTATAGCTTCCTGGATTCTCAAAAAGAGAATACACCAAATAGAGCTTTTTGTAAGGTACCCAATTGAGGTTCAAAATGAATTACTTCACAACTTGGTCAAAACTGCTGCTCAAACGGAAATTGGTAAAAAATATGAGTTTGAAACGGTAAAAAGTTATAACGTATTCAAAGAACGAGTCCCTGTATGTACGTATGAATCTATAGAATCAGACATTGAACGCTGTCGCCAAGGAGTCCAAAATATTTTTTGGCCTAGCAGCATCAAGTGGTTTGCAAAGTCCAGCGGCACCACCAATGCGAAAAGTAAATTTATCCCTGTGAGTACGGAAGCCCTTGAGGATTGTCATTACAAGGCCGGTAAGGATATGCTCTCCTTGTATTTTAACAATAACGAAGATTCCCAATTGCTCACAGGAAAATCGCTGCGTCTAGGTGGAAGCAATGAATTGTACAATAAAAACAACAGTTATTTTGGAGATCTTTCTTCGATCATCATACAAAATCTTCCTTTTTGGGCCGAACTGAGCAGTACCCCTAGCAATAAGACGTCACTCCTCCCTGAATGGGAGACAAAAATGAAAGCCATTGTGGCTGAATCCATACCCGAAAAAGTGACCAGCTTGGCGGGTGTGCCCTCGTGGATGTTAGTTTTGTTGCAAAATGTATTAAAAGAAACAGGAAAGGAAAACATCACTGAAGTCTGGCCAGATGCAGAAGTGTATTTTCACGGAGGCGTGAGCTTCAAGCCTTATAGTACGCTTTACAAAAAATTATTTCCAAAGTCTGATTTTCATTATTACGAAATTTACAATGCCTCAGAAGGTTTCTTTGGAATTCAAGACCAGAACGATTCGGATGAATTGCTGCTTATGCTGGACTATGGTATTTTTTATGAATTCATTCCTTTTCAAGGTGAAGAAGAAGACGAAAGGAACATCATTCCCCTTTCTGATGTTGAGTTAAATCGGAACTATGCTATGGTTATTACCACCAATGGTGGGCTCTGGCGATATAAAATCGGAGATACCATAAGGTTCACCAGTCTCTCTCCCTATCGCATTCAGGTTACGGGAAGAACGAAGCATTTTATCAATGTATTTGGTGAGGAATTGATTATTGACGATGCAGAAAAAGCACTTGCCAAGGTAAGTAAGCTAACCCAGAGTACCCTGTCTAATTATACCGCTGCTCCAATCTTTATGGAAAAAGACCGTAAAGGAGCCCATGAATGGATTATCGAATTTGAAAAAGAACCTGAGGATTTAAATTACTTTGGTCATCTCCTAGACGAGGCACTCCAAGAAGAAAATTCCGATTATGAGGCCAAGCGCTATAAAAACATGACATTGCATCCCTTAAAAATTCACAAAGCGCGCCCAGGATTATTTTATAAATGGCTTTCTAAAAAAGGAAAATTGGGTGGTCAACACAAAGTCCCTCGACTTTCCAATTCAAGAACAATTCTAGAGGAACTTCTAAACTTAAATAACTAGGAAACGACTTTTAATTTGGGAAGTTCAATTTTGGACAACTTTTGATCGGCGTATTGCTTGGTTATTTTAAGTTTTTTAACATCACTATCCGGGAGTTCAAACATGGCGTCGTTTAATACCGCTTCACATAGGGAACGTAACCCACGTGCACCCAGCTTGTATTGCAATGCTTTTTCTACGATATAATCCAACGCTCCAGGAGTAAATTGGAGTTCAATCCCGTCCATTTGAAACAACTGAATGTATTGCTTTACCAAAGCATTTTTAGGTGTGGTCAAAATCATGCGGAGTGTGGTTTCATCTAAGGGCGTCATATGGGTCAGTACGGGCAACCTTCCTATAATCTCGGGAATCAAACCGAAAGAACGCACATCTCTTGGAGTGATGTACTGTAAAATATTTTCCTTATCTACCTCACGTTGTTCCAAAGCCGTTTTATACCCAATGGCTTGAAGGTTCAATCGTTTGTTGATGTGTGCTTCAATTCCGTCAAAAGCCCCTCCAGCGACGAATAAAATATTTGATGTATCGACCTCAATAAACTTCTGGTCCGGATGCTTCCGTCCCCCTTTTGGAGGAACATTGACTACAGTTCCTTCCAATAATTTTAATAAGGCTTGTTGGACACCTTCCCCAGAAACATCTCTGGTGATAGAGGGATTGTCACCTTTTCGTGCAATTTTATCAATTTCATCGATAAAGACAATGCCTCTTTCAGCGCGTTCCACATCGTAATCTGCAGCTTGTAGTAAACGGGTTAAAATACTTTCAACATCTTCTCCTACATAGCCTGCCTCAGTCAATACCGTAGCATCTACAATGGCCAGAGGAACTTTTAAAAAACGAGAAATGGTTTGTGCCAGGAGTGTTTTTCCTGTTCCTGTGGGACCGACTAAAAGGATGTTGCTTTTTTGAATTTCTACTTCATCGCCTTTGGTTTTATCTTGAAGCAACCGTTTGTAATGATTGTAAACTGCCACAGACAAGACTCTTTTGGAGGCTTCTTGACCAATTATGTACTCATCTAAAAAAGCTTTGATTTCTTTTGGAGGTTTTAGCTCTAGGGATGAGGTTCCCGAAATCTCTTCTGTGGTTTCTTCAAGCACAATCCCGTGGGCTTGAACAATACACTGGTTACAAATATGAGCGTCCAAACCGGCGATCAGCAATTGGGTTTCTGGCTTTGGTCTTCCACAAAAAGAACAGTTTAGATCTGGTTTACTCATGGTAAGGGGGGTTTTATTTTGATGCGTTTTGGAGGACTTCATCCACCATTCCGTAGGCTTTCGCTTCTTCTGCTTTCATCCAATAATCCCGATCACTATTTTCTGTGACTTTTTCCATAGATTGTCCAGAATGTTTGGAGATAATTTGATAAAGCTCATCTTTTAGTTTCAGAATTTCTCTAGCTGTAATTTCAATATCTGATGCTTGTCCCTGCGCACCTCCTAAAGGTTGGTGAATCATTACCCGTGCATGGGGTAACGCAGAACGCTTTCCTTCATGACCCGCACAGAGCAATACAGCACCCATAGAAGCTGCAATTCCAGTACAGATGGTCGCGACATTTGGTGTGATGAACTGCATCGTATCGTAAATCCCGAGACCTGCATAAACCCCTCCGCCAGGAGAGTTGATGTACATCTGAATGTCCCGATTGGAGTCTGTACTTTGTAAAAAAAGTAATTGGGCTTGAATGATATTGGCAACTTGGTCATCAATAGCAGTACCTAAAAACATGATACGATCCATCATCAAGCGAGAAAAAACATCCATTTGTGCAACATTCAATTGGCGTTCCTCTATAATGTAAGGGGTCATACTACTTACGATTTTATCGTAATACATTGCATTGATTCCGTGATGCTTGGTTGCATATTTTTTAAATTCTTTTCCGTAGTCCATATCTCGCATATTTGGTATAAAATTAATGAAATTATTACGCTTTGCCGTAGGCTTCTTTAACAAAGGTGTCAAAACCTACTTTCTTGATTTTTAACGGTGCTTTTTCTTTGAAAAAAGTAAGCATCTTTTCTCCCATCAACTGTTCTGAAAGTTTTTTTGTCTCCTCCTGATTTGATAAAACGTTAGAAACGATTCCATCCAATTGTTCTTGTTCTGGGATTTGGCCGTATTGCATCATTTGATTTTTTACCAAAGTTGCAGCATAGGCTTTGAGCTCTTCAAAAGTCAAAGAGAGTTCGTTCTCATTAATAATTTTTCCTTCAATGAGTTGATAGCGAATTCCCTTTTCTGATTTGTTGTATTCTTCCACAGCTTCTTCCTCGGTCATCGGTTCTTTTCCAGAAGTCTGAATCCATTTTTTTAAGAAATCCCCAGGGAGTTTAAATTTTGTTTTTTCAACAAGGGCTTCTGAAATATCATTCATCAGTTTTTGATTGGCTTGAGGCTCAAACTGGGCTTGTAAACTGGCTTTGATTTTATCTTTTAGTTCTTGTTCTGTGGTTACCGTTCCCGGTTCGTACAATTTATCGAAAAGTTCTTGGTTTAATTCAGCAGGAATACGTTCATTGATTTCTTTAAGTTCTACGGTAATTTCCTTTGAAGCGAGCTCTTCAATTTTCTTATCGTCCACATTCAACAGTCGTTTTCCAGTAGCCTCATCACTAAAAAGTCCTTTCCCTGTAAGATTTAAAACGGCCCCTGTAGTGGCCTCTTTCAGTGCTTTTATCGCTTTTTTAGATTTGAGGTCTTCTAAGGTAAAGTTGACTATTGTTTCGAGCTCTGCTTCTTCATTTCTAAATTGAGCGGTGATTTCAAACCCTTTCTGAACTTCCTTTTGGGAAACTAATTTACCATACTGTTTTTGAATATAGGAAAGTTGTTCCTCAATCATTTTAGCTTCGGGTTCTATCTCGTAGCGAATGACCTTTTTCAGCACCTCCAATTTGACCTCAAACTTGGGTGCAAGTCCCAATTCAAATTCGAAGTCCATTTGATCTGCTTTCCAATCTAAAGCCTCTTCAGATGCTTTGGGAATTGGGTTTCCCAATAATTCAAGTTTTTCCTCTTGAATAAATTTATCCAAATTCTCTCTGAGTAATTTATTTACTTCATCGGCAATAACCGCTTGCTCATATTGCTTTTTAATCATACCCATGGGGACATGTCCTTTTCTGAATCCAGGGACATTTGCATTTTTTCTGTAATCATTTAAAACTGAACTTACTTTACCATCGTAGTCTTTGCGATCTACCGTAATCTGAATTACAGAATTTAAAGCGTCAATATCGGTTTTGCTAATGTTCATTATCATTGAAATTTAGTGCGCAAAAATACACTTTTTTCTCTCGTCGACCAATTTTTATAAGCCAAGCCACCCTAATATTTTTAGCTGTTTTTGAATTATAAAAAATAAATTCTACTATATTTGCACCCCAGAATTAATAACCAGAGGATCGGGCATCCTCACAAATTAATATGATATGCCAGTAAAACTGAGACTTCAAAGACACGGAAAAAAAGGAAAACCCTTTTATTGGTTAGTCGCCGCTGACTCTCGTGCAAAAAGAGACGGACGTTATCTCGAAAAACTAGGAACGTACAATCCCAACACCAATCCCGCTACAGTAATCATTGACATTGATCGTGCTGTAAATTGGATGGAAAAAGGGGCACAACCCACAGACACAGCTAGAAACTTGTTGTCTTACAAAGGTGCCATGCTTAAGTACCACCTCAATGGAGGTGTTCGCAAAGGAGCATTAACCCAGGAAGCAGCAGATCAAAAGCTAGCGGAATGGTTAAAAGAAAAAGAGGCTAAAATCCAAGCCAAAAAAGAAGGATTAACAAAATCTGAAGCAGAAGCTGCGGCAAAAAGACTCGCTGCAGAAAAAGAAGCCAGTGAAAAACGACTCGCTGCTGCCGCGGCTGAAGAGGCTGAGGCTGTTGCTGAGCAGGAACCTGCTGCAGAAGAAGCTCCAGCAGAAACAGAAGCTGCTCCAGAAGAAGTAAAAGAAGAAGCCGCCGCTACTACTGAAGAAGCAAAAGAAGAAACTCCAGCTGAAGAAGAGGCTCCCGCTGCAGAAGTAAAAGCTGAAGAGGCTCCCGCTGCAGAAGCAGCTGCTGAAGATACCCCTGCAGAGGAAGGTAAAACAGACGCTGAAGAAAAGGAAGCGGAGTAAGTATACTTTCAACGATGAAAAAGGAGGATTGCTTCTATGTAGGAACCATCGTTGGAAAATATAGTTTTAAAGGAGAATTACTGATCAAAACAGACAGTGACACTCCAGAAACCTACACAGAACTGGAATCAATCTTTGTGGAACTCAACACGGGATTGGTTCCTTTTTTTATTCAAAAATGCCAACTTCACAAATCCGCCTTACTCAGAATACAATTTGAAAATGTAACCGATGAAGCCGCAGCAACGGGACTTTTAAAAAAAGATTTGTATCTGCCGCTAAGCTTTCTTCCTCCTTTAGAAGGCAATAAATTTTACTATCACGAAGTAATCGAATTTACGGTTGTAGAAGACGAACAAATAATCGGAACCATAGCGCGTATTCAGGACCAGGGGCTTCAGGCGTTGTTTGAAATAAAAAAGAAAGATGGAACTCTGGCTTTAGTTCCAATTCACGATGATTTTATCCTCGAAGTGGATCGAAGTAAAAAAACGATTCGCGTAGAGCTCCCCGAAGGGCTATTGGACCTTCAAAGTTAACAGCTCTCACCAAACTCAAAAGAACAATACAAATCCAAAAGAAGGCAGCGGGGTATTGTTCCCCTCATTGGTCGATACGGGGACTAAACTTTTAGGCAAAATCACGGTACCGTCTTCACTTCTGTTCAATCCGTATTCTTCGGGGGTGGGATTGGGTTGTGCCAAGAAATTTTGAACTTCAAAGTACAAATTGAAGGAAAGGTCTTTAAAATTCCACTTTTTATCAAATCGAATATCCGCTAGGTTAAAAGCGTTGAGTTTTACTTCTCCTAATCGGTCATAATCTAGAATTATTTCAGGATAAGAAGTCGTACTCGCTTCAATATCAACGGGTACATAAGGATTTTTTCCTGCATACCTCCATCGGGCGCTGATTTCCCAATTCCGTTTGAGTTTATACCCGCCCGAAAAAGAAATCAAATGACGACTGTCCCATACCGAGGGTCTTGAGATTCCATCCAATCCTGTAAAGTCACTAAAAAAGTAAGTGTAAGCAAAAACACCGTAAAAGTTTCTAGATAGTTTTTGCTGGAATAAAAGTTCTGCTCCCGAGCTCTGTCCTTCCCCCTCTGTGAGAATAGCCTCATTTCCCAAGACTTCAAATCCCCCTCCTTTATTGGCCAGAGAAACGCCCTCTGCTACAGAGATGGGGTAGTCTGCATAATTCTTTACAAAGCCTTCTATTGTAAATCGAGATACGGGAGTTAAATTGTATTCTAGACCCGCTACTACATGATCACTTCTTGTGTACCGCGCGTTTTGATTGACAAAAACAGCGCTTTGGTTTTGATAGCCCAGCATGGTATACGTCGGTATTTTAAAATACCTCCCCAAGGACCCATTTAACTTCCATTTTTGGTCTTCGGTCAAGGCGTAGGAGAAGGAAGCTCTGGGAGACAGATTATCGATTAAGTTTGATCCTGTAGAAAAAGAATCGGCATCGGTTCGCAATCCTAATGAAAGATTCAATCGATCGTTCCAAAATTTCCTAGATCCCTTGACAAAAAAGCCGTATTTGGCAAAGTTCAGATCGGTTGTATAGGTTAAATTTTCTCTTAAAAAACGGGTATCGTTTTGGTAACTTGAATTTTGGACGTTAAACCCTGTAGACCACTTCCACTCGTTGATGTATTGAACGGCTTGGAAGCGGAGTTTCGTTTCCCATTCAAAGGAATCGTTTTGAAATAAAATCCCTGTTTTGTTTGTATTGTCTTGATATCGGGAAAAGACGTTTTGCAAACGGTTGGAGCTCACGGCCGTATTGATGAATCCTTTTCCGTTCTTGTAATTCCTTTTCCAAGCCAGTCCTACCGTAGTACTGCGTTGATCGATGATTGCAACTTGTTCCAAAGTGGCTTGCTGTTCTGCGTCAAAGTCATCCGGGGGTTTTACTGAAAAATCATCAATAGAACCAATGCCGATAAATGTAAGTGTATTGTACCGATCGATTTCATGTTTAATTTTCCACTGATAATCCCAATAATCAGGTCGAATAGGAAGTCCGATTAACTCGAAAAGGAATTGCAAATAACTTCTTCGGGCAGAAAACAAAAAGGTGGTTTTTGCGGGTTCCGACTTGTCCTTTCGAAATAAGGGCCCTTCTAAAGTAAGTCCCGCTTCACTGGCACCAAAACGAAAATTCCCACCAAAACCGTTGGGGTCTCCTTCGCGTTGTTCAAAAGAAAGTACACCCGAAAGGGGATTGTCGTATTCGGCACCAAAGGAGGAACTAGAAAGGGTTACCTCTCTAATGAAAGACACATTGATCATCCCCACAGGCCCCCCAGCACTTCCCTGGGTGCTAAAGTGATTGATGTTTGGGATTTCAATTCCATCTAAATAATAAACCGTTTCGTTGGGCGCACCCCCTCGGATAATGATGTCGTTTCGAAAACCACCAATAGAGGGAGAAATCCCAGGCATACTTTGTACCACTTTGGTGATGTCGTTATTCCCTCCGGGATAGGTTTCGATCTCTACCGCAGAAAACGTTTGTGTGGATAGTGGTGTTTCACTTTTGGTCTTAAAGGGACTTCGAATCACAACAACCTCATCCAGATTTTCTGCAACTTCTTCGAGTTCAAAAAGTAAGGGAATGTTTCCAACCGATTTTACAATGATATTGTATTGTGTTGCTGTTTCATAACCCAGATAACTGGCTACCACATTATAGGATTTTGAAGGAATATCGTTGATCGAGAAAAAACCATTCGCATCAGTTACTGTGCCTAGGTTCGTTCCTTCTAGGATAAGAGTTGCTCCCTCTAGGGGCTGTTGACTTTGTATATCTAAAATGCGTCCGCTTAGCCCTCCCGTATTTTGAGAAATAGCAAAACAACTTGATAAAAAAAGAAGAAATGTGATTTTTTTGTGCATGTGCAAAAATAGCCTAAAACAGGAAAGTTATGTCATTTTTGTTTATTTATTTTTTATTATCTTTAGACAAAAATTTCGTTATGAAAAACAGAAGAGACTTTTTAAAAACAGCTTGCAAGCCTGTTGTGCTTGCGACTTTAGGAATACCTCTTTTGGAAGCATGTAGTTCAGAAGAACTTTCTACCACAGACTCTACTGTTAACTCAAATTCTGGTGCTACGGAGAGAGCCCCCTTGACTGTCAACATTTCAAGTGGAGACTTTACAGGTCTTCAAGAGGTTGGGGGCTGGTTAAATTATACGGGGGAAAACCTCTTACTTGTCCGCATTAGCGAGGAAGTGATTCGTGTCTTTGACAACAAATGTCCTCACCAGGGAAATAGAGACAGTTGGACTTATAATGGAAGTCAGTTTACCTGTGGATATCACAACAATTCCTACTCAGACAGTTGTAGTGGATCACTCAAATGTTATACAACTTCGCTAAGCGAGAATACCCTCACCATCACATTCGATTAATAATAGTTAACTCTTTTTATACAGCACATCCTCTTTCTTTATATCGTAGTGTTCAATAAGAAACGTGAGGATGAAAAAGTAACCCGCCAAACAAGTCAAGGTAATTACGTACTTAGTGTAAACTTTAAAAAAGTTTAGTTTAAAAAAAACTACCCTTTACTTTAAATTAATTTTTCTTTTTGGAAGCTTTTCTTTCAATTTTGCGCTGCTCTCTTTGCACATCTTTCTCTTCTACTGCTCGTAAGGCTTCATTTTTTTCATCTTCCTTTTCGTCATAGGCTTGTCGCAATTCTTCAAGATCAGCCTTCCCAATCTGCTCTTGATCTGCCGCTTGAAGTGAAGCATCCTCTACACCAAAACTTCCCTTTTGCGTTTGTTTACGCATGATCTCACGAGCTGCTTTTAGGTTGTAGTAAAGACCAGGGTCAATCATTTTATTTGCAATAAAATGTTCATTTTTGTTTTTATCCCAGCGTATAAATAGAAAACCCCCGTTTACAGAATCCAGAATGACACGATATACATGTGCGTGATTGGGTAGTGATTGATATACTTGAATCTGTTCGGGCACATATCCAGCTGTATACAAAATTTCTTCAACAAAAGCTTTTTGTGTGATTAAGGAAGGATCGGCATAACGCCCTTCTATCTGAAGACCCTCTTGAGCCTGAACACCTGTGAGGTACAACAAAAAAATTAGACTAAAAGCAAAGTATCTATTCCAGTGCATCAGAATTACTATTTAAATTTTCCTTGTTAATTTCTTCCAACCACATAAAACTTTTCAAAATCATAAAAAATCCTAAAGCGTGCGAAATAGGTATGGGACAGGTAAACACATCTTACTCAAAGTTACTTTTATTGTAAGTTATAAACACATCCCGAACAGAAAAAATCAGAAGTCCTAAGGTCAAAAGTGCCTTTGCGTTAGTATACTGTCTTAACAACTCCATAATCGAATATACCTTATTATTATGATCATTACTTCAAAGATACGAAAATAGAGACAAGTTAACACTCGTAAGATTCACTAAAACAGTGTTTTAGAGTGATATAGCACTCTTTTTAAATGTCACTCTTCTGAGCTTAATAATTTAAAGTAAACTGAATTTGAAAATTTCTTCCAACTTCTGAAGCATAGAAGCGCATTCTATTTAGATAATTTCTATAATCTACATTTGTTAGATTTTGAGCACTAATTCGGATTTGGCTTTTCAATTTGGTTTTGCTTTCTAAGTTTATTGAAAAATATAGATCTAACTTTTGAAAACCTGCAGGTGGGGTACTTATATCTACAATTTCACTAATCAATTTACCTTCTTGTATTAAACTTACAGGAAAATTTGTATTTGGATATCTATTTTGTTTTGAACTAAAATGATTTACAAGCTCTAAATCCCAGGAGCCCTTTCTCGGTTTAAATTTAAATTTTTGAAAAGTATTGAGAGGAGGCATTAATATCAAAGGCTGTTTCTTCAATACATCTTGAGCAAATGTATAGGAAACTCCCAAATCAAGTTTGAAACGGCTATCAATATAAAATGAAGAATTCACATCTGCCCCTGTCAAAAAAACATCAGTCGCGTTGTACTCCCATACAGGAAATGCACCTCTTATTGTTTGCTGCAGTTTAGTAGGATTTATGTAAATATAATCGAAAGACTTAGAAATAAAAGGTTCAAAATTCCAAATAAATTTTCCTGTTTCTTTTGAAAAACTAAAGAGTATCTTATGATTAATTTCTTTTTCAAGGGATAGGCTTCCGTATTCAATAGCGGCTATACTGTGGTGTAACCCGTCACTAAATAGTTCAGAGGTATTTGGTGCCCTCTGTGATAAAATATATGAGGCATTGATTTGAAACGCTTCTCCAATTTTTGAGCTGATGCCCGTTTGTGCAGAATAATTCAAATAATTCAATTTGGGATTTGTCAAGATTTGATTACCAATATTTTGCATTTCAAAATCACTGAATAAAGTAGAGTAATTACGTTCATTCCAAACTGGCACATCGTAGTACTTTTTTGCATCAATAAAAATCTGATCTACGCGAAAACCCCACTCCCAAATAAAATAATTATTCCTTTTGAGAATTCCTAGAATATACAAGCCAGCTTCGTATTTAAAATAGTCTGGTATGAGTCTTTTAATTCCCGTTTTGGGATCTGAAAAATTATCCTGAACTAATCCGTTTAACCCCAGTTCAAAACTCCAGTTTTTATAATTTATTCCAGATAGACTACCGATTAGGGTATGTGTTTTAAGTTGTAAGTCAATGGCTGGAATTTCGGTTCTACCACCCCGGCGAACATCAAACTCTTTTCTTTCATTTACTTGAAAATTATACCCCCATTCTAATTTAGTTTGTTTTTCAAATACCTTGAAATAATTAAATGATAATTTTCGATGTCTCCCTTTTTGTTTGGGGGCATCAATAGCATAACTAAACTCTCCAAGCAACCTTGGGATACTTGAATTTAATGAATAAAATAAATCTTCAACATTACCTATATGAGCACCTTTAAGTATTCCCGTTTCAATACTATAACTAGAGTAGTTAAAATTCCATCCTTTTACGATTTTATCTTTACCCAACTTAATTGAAAAATCTGCTTCTTTTAATCCTGTATTTGAAAGCAAATAATTCGGAGCATGATAATCACCATAACGTTTTCCTGTTATTTGTCCGCTTATAAAAAAACCATTTGAATAGGTTCTTTCTAATTTGGATATAATTTTTGCACCTCTTCCATTAGATTCTAGATTCAAACTCAAATTGCCAAAAAGAGAATCTTTAAGTTCTTTTCTGCTCGAACTTAAAATGATCAATCCTCCCGAAGTGTCTCCTCCGTATTTTAATGCCGCAGCCCCTTTAATTAGTTGAATTTTCTCGAAAGAATTAAAATCGATATTAGGAGCATGATCTGAACCCCATTCTTGATCATATTGTCTAAAATTATCTGTGACAATTCCAACTCTACTTCCTGACATTCCATGTATTGCGGGCTTGTTTATCCCATTCCCTGTTTTTATTACTGAAGCACCTGTAATAAAGTTCAAAGCTTCAACCATCGTATTACTCCCGTAAGTATTTATTTCGTTTATGTCAAGACTAACTTCTTGAACTGAATTTCTCAGTTTGGAGATCTTATTATCAAAGAGTATGATTTCCTCCAATTCGTTGATATGATGTTCCAAATCAAAATTAATTCTCTGGCTGCTTTGGAGGTTAATCATTTTTTTGACTGACCGACATTGCGGATGTTGAATAGTTATTTGGTATGTTCCAGCGCACAGTCCTTCTATTCTATAATTACCATTTAAGTTAGTTTGAGAGAAAATATTGGTGCTCTCTATTTTTATTAGAGCACCAATAATTTGAGATCTATCATGTAAATCTAAAATACTACCACTAATGGATAAATCACATTTCTGACTGTAAATCAAATTAATCCAAACTATAATTAATAAAAAAAAAAATCGATTCATTAATTTATGATAGTGATTGGTATATCAATTGCCACATCATTGAATCCGCCAAACGTTTCTCGAGTATTAGCCTCAAAATTCGTAGGTTGGTGAATTAAATAAACTCGGACAACACCAGATCCGCTAGTTCTCGTATTCCATATGCTTTTGATAAGGACACCTCTACTACCGTCTTTGGTATCATTACCCGCTGAAGTAACATTAACAGAAACCTCAGCAAATTCATAAAAAACTTGATGTTCTGAGGCTTCTTCAATCACTTCCAAAGTTACATTTTCAATATCGCTGGGATTACTTTTATTTAAAAATGAAATCTCAACATCATAATCATTATTGTTTGTTAGATTTATTGATTGAGAGTTTTGCTCACTTATATCCCAATCGACAGTTTGAATTGATCCGTCAGATGATTGAATTTCAACAACAACGTTAGAGATATACTCTTGTTGATTAACTGCATCTGGATCATCTTTACTACAGGAGTAGACTAAGATCAATACAAAAAAGATAATTTTAATCCTGAATAGATTTTTAATAATACTCATTAGATTTTTTTTAAAGAATTATTTAAATATTTCGATACTAAAAACCAAAGGGTCATGCAAAATTAAAAATTGAGCATGACCCTTTTGGCTATTATATTATGCTGTAAATCTTTCTGTTTTAAGCAATATTATTATTGGTTTCAATAATTGCCGAAGCATGATCATGACCATCATGATCATCATGATCATCCTCTTTTTCGCATGAAACAATTGCTAATGAACTAAAGACAAATAGTAGTAATATATATTTTTTCATTTTATAATAATTAAGGTTAGTAAATTTACTTTTTGAGTTTTTGACACACACTTCAATGTGTCTGATAAGACTTATCAAAAAGCTGGGGGGCCCCTTAATCTAAAATTAAAAAATGATTTATTAATTAAAAAAAAATGGTATTTGCTAATTACTTTTTTAAAGATTTTATTTTGAAATATCTCTATCTCATTTTTTTTGTAATTTACCAGAGGTAAATATAAGTGATCAAGCGCATCATTATGATTTGATTTGGAGTGGAGATGGGTTGAACTGTTCTCGCATTCTATAAAGACTGAGTGATGTTGATTAGAATGTATTGTCTTGAGTACAGGAGGTACTATAAAAAATAAAAGTAAGGCATAAGCCAGTGCTTTATTCAAAAAGAAGCTTGTTTCATTTGACAAATACACCACTTATTTAATATTTATGTTTTATAAAAAATGTAAAAACTTGAATAATATTTAATGTAAATATACATTTTTATGGTTTAAAATTTTTCTTTAATGACATAAAAATTCTATGGTAAATTGCGCCGTGCGACCTTTAAAATCATTTAATTGTTCCATAACAGTATTGTTTACTTTTTTCTTTTCAATTTATTTTGGTATCCAAATAAAAAATTAGGACAAGAACATGGAAAAATAAGAACTTAATAAGTTTTCAATAATCAATCCAATTTCATCACTGGAACATAATCAGGAACAATCAATGATCCTTCTGTCGCTTTTACAATCTGACTAATTTCAGTCGCTGGGGCTTTTTCCTTGACTAAAAATCCATCTGATGTGATATCAAGTACAGCCAGATTAGTTACAATACGTTTGACACAGCGGACTCCTGTTAAGGGTAAACTACAGGCAGATCGCAGTTTGGATTCCCCTTTGGGATTGGTATGCATCATAGCGACGATAATGTTTTCAGAGGACGCCACCAGGTCCATGGCGCCACCCATTCCCTTGACTAGTTTTCCAGGAATTTTCCAGTTGGCAATATCCCCCTGATCGGAAACCTCCATAGCACCAAGAACGGTTAAATCAATATGTTTTCCACGAATCATTCCAAAACTCAAGGCCGTGTCAAAATAACTGGCCCCTGGAAGTGGCGTTATAGTTTGTTTTCCTGCATTAATAAGATCAGGATCTTCTTCACCTGCTTTGGGAAAAGGCCCCATACCCAAAATTCCATTTTCACTTTGAAACTCCACCTCAATTCCTTCAGGCACATAGTTTGCCACCAAAGTAGGAATCCCAATACCCAGATTCACGTAATCTCCAGATTTCAGCTCTTGAGCAATTCGCTTTGCTATTTGATTTTTGGTCAGTGCCATGGTCTAGGTGTTTTGTACAGTCCTGCGTTCAATGCGTTTTTCGTAATGGTCTCCCTGAAAAATACGGTCTACAAAAATCCCTGGAGTATGGATTTGATTCGGGTCTAAGCTGCCCACGGGGACCAATTCCTCTACTTCAGCAACTGTGATCTTTGAAGCACCACACATCAGGGGATTGAAGTTTCTTGCAGTCCCTTTGAAAATCAAATTTCCCGCTTCGTCCCCTTTCCAAGCTTTTACTAGAGAAAAATCAGACGCGAAGGCGGTTTCCAGTAGGTGGTTTTTGCCATTAAATTCTCGGATTTCTTTCGTTTGGGCCACTTCCGTACCATAACCTGCCGGGGTATAAAATGCAGGAATCCCCATTTGTGCCGCACGACATTTTTCCGCAAGGGTACCCATAGGGGTTAAAATTACCTCGATTTCAGCAGAGAGCATTTGTCGTTCAAATTCCTGATTTTCTCCTACATAGGAACCGATCATTTTTTTCACCTTTTGGGTTCCAAATAAGAGTCCAAGACCAAAATCATCCACTCCTACATTGGCAGAAATACAACAAAAGTTTTTGTATGAAGAAGCCGCCAAGGCTTTGATTAAGTTTTCAGGAATACCACACAATCCGAAACCCCCCAGCATCAAGGTCATTCCGCTTTGAATTCCTTCAAGAGCTTCGGCGACCGTATCCACTTTTTTTCGAATCATAAGGTTACATTTCTATTGCATCCGGGCTTTCAGTTTTTCGGTGAGTACGGGAACTACTTCAAAAGCATCTCCTACAATACCGTAATCCGCTGCTTTAAAAAAGGGAGCTTCCGGATCTGAATTAATTACTACCTTAACTTTAGATGCATTGATCCCCGCTAAATGCTGAATCGCACCCGAAACACCAATAGCAATATACAAATTTGAAGCCACAGGTTTCCCCGTTTGTCCTACATGTTCGCTATGCGATCTCCATCCCATATCAGATACGGGCTTTGAACAGGCTGTGGCAGCTCCTAATACGTCTGCTAAATCTTCAATTAAATGCCAGTTTTCTGGACCTTTTAGTCCTCTTCCCCCTGAAACTACGATGTCAGCGTCTGCAATACTAACCTTGTCCGTTGCTTTTTCTACAGATTCGACTTTTAAACTATTTGAGGAAACTGGATAATCGCCGCTTAACACTTCTGCAGTTCCTGGTTTTTCGTGAAGTCCATAAGAATTTGAAGAAAGCGACAAGACAACCCGCTCTTTTGTACTTTGTGTTTCATTGAACGCCTTGTTTGTAAAGCAGGTACGTTTTACTTGCAGAGGCCCGTATTGAGATGGTAACCCCACCACATTAGACATATAGGCTGCATCCGTTTTGATGGCGACAATAGGTCCTATATAGCGTCCATCTGCAGAACTACTTACCACCATCAACGAGGCACTTACCTTTGTTGCGACCTGAGCAAGAGCTTCACTATAGCGTTCAACATCAAAATGAACCCCTCCCTGGGTATCAATGTTGTACAATTTATCCACTCCAAAGACATTTAATCGCTCGTGGTCCGTTAGATTAAAACCAACTGCAACTAGAGAAACCCCGTGTGCATCAGCAAGAGCGCGACCGTAAGAAGCCACTTCTAGTCCTGCTTTTTTTGGTGTTCCGTTTTCCGATTCTATATATACTACTACTGCCATTCTATCTTGTTTTAAAGGACTTTCGCCTCATTTTCTAATAAATCAATCAATCCGTCAATGTCTTCTGCATCGACTAGTTTTACAGGGCCTTTTTCTGCAGGTTTTTCAAAAGCCTGTACTTTGCTGGCTGGAGCTGCCGCTTCAGGAGGAACTACCTCCAGAGGTTTTTGACGCGCCTGCATAATCCCGCGCATATTGGGGATGATTAAATCCTTTTCTTCTACCAATCCTTTCTGCGCTCCGATTACCAGAGGAAGAGTAGCGCTTAAACTTTCTTTACCTCCGTCAATTTCTCTTTGGACACTGACTTCATCAGATGCAATGTCCATTTGGATACAATTGGCAACATAGGGAATCTCCAAAAGTGTTGCTAGCATGCCACCTACCATTCCGCCGTTATAATCGATGGATTCTCGTCCTGTGATAATGAGATCATAGGATTCTTTTTTACAAATTGCAGCCAGCTGAGTAGCGACTTCAAAACCGTCCTTTGGTTGCAGGTCTACCCGAAGGGCTTGATCCGCACCGATGGCTAAGCATTTTCTTAAAATGGGTTCACAAGAGGCGTCTCCAACGTTGACTACCGTGACTTTGGCGCCAACTTTTTGTTGAAACCAAACAGCGCGGGTCAGTCCAAATTCATCATTAGGGTTGATTATGAACTGAACTCCCTGTGTTTCAAAGGCTGTGTTTTCCTCTTTAAAATTGATTTTTGAAGTGGTATCTGGTACATTGCTAATGCAAACTAAAATGTTCATAGTAGTTTATTTAATACGAAAATAAACAAAAAAATGACACCGTGTCATTTTTTTTAAATTACTTATTTTAATGCTACAGAAGCAGCGTCTTTTACCAAACGAAAACCCGTATGCTGCAAACCCGTATCGGGAGAAGATTTCATTCGCGCGCTCACGCGATAACCAGAACAATAGGCTTCGTTACACAAAAAAGACCCTCCACGCATAACCTTTTGCTTAAGATAAGGCTGGTAAGGATCATAGGATTTTTCAGGTCCCTGAGGATTGGCAACTTCACTCCCTTTGAGGTTGGCGTAATAATCAAAGGCATACCAATCGGAACACCATTCCCATACATTCCCAGCCATATCATACAGTCCAAAGGGATTGGGTTCGAAAGAGGCAACGGGTGCGGTATAAAAAAATAAATCTCTTACGTTATTCTGATAAGGAAAATCCCCTTCCCAGGAGTTGGCTTTTGGAGCTCCCTCGTTTACGGGTTCATTCCCCCATGGGTAAAGCACTTCTTGCTTTCCCCCGCTAGCTGCCCATTCCCATTCCGCTTCCGTAGGAAGCCGTTTTCCTGCCCAGTTTGCGTACGCTTGGGCATCGTACCAAGAAATATGGACGACAGGATGATTTTCTTTTCCTTCCAGGGTGCTGCCAGGACCTTTGGGGTGTTTCCAACTCGTATTGGGTTGCCATCTCCACCAACTGTCGTAGGCATTGAGATCTACAGGTCCTTTTGTAGCTTGAAAAACAAGAGAGGCTGCCTGTAAAAGTGAGTCGTGAGGTTTCGGAGTTCCCGGAGGAAGTTCTTTTTTTATTTCCTCCCAATCTGGTACTATTTCCGCGGTTGTCAGATAGCCTGTTGCTTCCACAAATGCTGTAAATTCAGCGTTAGTGACTTCGGTTTGATCCATCCAAAACCCATCCACCTGAACGGGATGTTGTGGCGACTCGTCTCGCCTGGATTGACTGTTTTCACTTCCCATTTGATAGGCACCCGAAGGAATCCAAGCCATTCCGTCTTTTACTATAGGTTCATATTGGGTGGCTACTTCTTTACAACTTAGGAGACACAAGACCAAAAAAGAGCTAATCAAAAAGGTAAAACGCATATTATAAAACTAAATAAATTGATTGATGATGTTTTCAAACCGTTCTTGTTTACCACTGATTCGTTTTGGAGGGTTACCGTTAAAAGCAATTTCAGCTAAAGCTTCTAAACTAAGTGTTCCCTTTTCAAAAGCGGCTCCTGATCCAGTATCAAAAGAAGCATAACGTTCTTTTCGCAAGGCACTAAAGGAGGAGTGGGTTAAAATTTTCTCAGCGGTCAACAAGGCTCTAGCAAAGGTATCAGCTCCACCAATATGGGCATGAAAAACATCTTCTAAATCGGTAGAATTCCTTCTAATTTTAGCATCAAAATTGATTCCGCCTCCCTGCAGACCTCCCGCTTGTAGGAAGACCAACATGGCTTCGGTCACTTCGTATAGGTTGACAGGAAATTGATCTGTATCCCATCCGTTTTGGTTGTCTCCTCGGTTGGCATCAATACTTCCCAGCATCCCAGCATGGGCAGCTACGGCGAGTTCGTGCTCAAAAGAGTGCTGTGCTAAAGTAGCGTGATTGACTTCAATATTCAATTTAAAATCTTTTTCCAATCCGTAGGTTTTCAAAAAACCGATCGCTGTGGCTGCGTCAAAATCGTATTGATGCTTCATGGGTTCCATGGGTTTGGGTTCAATGAAAAAGGTTCCCGTAAATCCTTGTCCCCTAGCATAATCTCTTGCCATGGAAAGCAGTTGTGCCATATGGTCTAGTTCTCTGCCCATATCCGTATTGAGCAAAGACATATACCCTTCTCTTCCTCCCCAAAAGACATAATTTTCTCCTCCTAGGGAAAGGGTCAAGTCTAGTGCCATTTTGATTTGCGCCCCTGCACGAGCCACCACATTAAAATCTGGATTGGTCGCTGCTCCGTTCATGAACACCGGGTTTGAAAAACAGTTGGCCGTACCCCACAAAACTTTTACTCCTGAGGCTTTTTTCTTTTGGCTGATATAGTCGGCGATTTGATGCAAACGCTTTTCTGTTTCTGCTAAACTATCTGCCTCGTCCACTAAATCCACATCGTGAAAGCAGAAATAATCAAATCCTAATTTGGTTATTAATTCAAAAGCAGCATCCGCTTTATCACGAGCGCGCTGCATTGGGTCGTTTGATTGATTCCAAGGAAACTGTTGGGTTCCCGGCCCAAAAGGATCGCCTCCTTGGCCACAGAAGCTGTGCCAATAGGCTATCGCAAATTTAAAATGGTCCCGCATCGGTTTTCCCATTACAACTTGTTCTGGATTATAGTACTTAAAGGCGAAAGGATTGTCCGATTCTTTCCCTTCAAAGGGAATGGCTCCAATCCCTTTGTAAAATTCTTGGTCTCCGGTTAAAATCATTGTTTTTTATTTAGTTGATGTTCTAATTCGTTTTTCCATTTTTGATAGGCCTCTTGATAGATTGAAACTGTTTTTTTTGGTTCTATCTCAGCCACTTTATCATGCTGATTGACGTGTTCATTCATACGATCTAGCTCCCCTTTTTCCAAACCTGCAGCCCGGGCAGCTCCTACAGCTCCTGTGGTATTGTAAATTGATATGGGTTGTTGAATTAAAGTAGCGAGGGTAGTCGAAAAAATTTCAGATCGGAAAAGATTGTCGTTTCCGGCACGGATAACCTGTGCATCCAAACCGTCTGCCTTCATGATCTCCATACCATAGGCAAAGGAAAAAGCGATGCCTTCCAAAGCGGCGCGGAACAAGTGTGCGTTTTTATGAAGGTTTAAATTTAAGTTGCTAAAATGGGTTCCCAAATTGCGGTTGTTCAGCATCCGTTCACTCCCATTTCCAAAGGAAAGATTTACCAATCCTTCGCTTCCAACTGCGACATCAGCAGCCAAATGATTCATAGTATTGAAATCTTTACTTTGCGTGAGATTCTTCAACCAACTGTATTGAATTCCTGCCCCGTTGATACATAAAAGTGTTCCAATGCTAGGCTTTTCTTCTGTGTAATTGACATGGGCAAAGTGATTGACTCGAGAAAACTCTTGGGAAGTATTTCGGTCTGTTACCGCGAAGAGTACGCCGGAGGTACCTCCCGTTGCAGCGACTTCACCGGGACGCAAAACATTGAGGGATAACGCATTATTAGGCTGATCTCCCGCGCGGTAGCGAATGGGAATTCCTACGGGTAAGCCTGTTGCTAAAGCTGCTTTTTCAGTTACGCTCCCTTGGTTTTCAAAGTTCTCTACCAAAGGAGGGGTCAGGGTTGTTGCAATGCCGTAATGATCCAACAACCAGTCTGCTACTTTTTTCTCTTTGTAATCCCAAAGCATCCCTTCAGACAAACCGTTTTTTGTGGTGGCAACCTCATCTGTTAATTTATAGGCAATGTAGTCTCCAGGAAGCATGTAGTGCGCTGCTTGTTCATAAACTTCAGGCTCATTTTCTTTCACCCATTTAAGTTTTGATGCGGTAAAGTTTCCTGGAGCGTTGAGAAGATGGGTGCCGTATTTTTGAACACCAATAGCGTCCGCCGCTTGGTCTCCAATAGCAACTGCCCTACTGTCACACCAGAT